>PBNJ01000009.1 GCA_002723075.1 Flavobacteriaceae bacterium
ACAGAATCCTTTTGATTAAGGCGATTCTTATTATTTTTATAGTCCAACCTGTAATAAAGTCCCATTAATCAGTCAATTAACTCTATCTAATATACGAAAAATTCCTGAATTTTAGTACCCTATATAGTACCCCAAAGAGTGTTTTGTATAAAAACAAAACCTCAACAAGTTGTAAGTCAACAAGTTGAGGTTTTTTGTTGGTGGTCCCACCTGGGCTCGAACCAGGGACCAACTGATTATGAGTCAGCTACTCTAACCAACTGAGCTATAGGACCTGAGTTAAAGTAATTGGTACAAAAATAATCTTTTGAGGTATTCTGTGGCACATATATGGCACTTTTTCATTTTACCAATTTATATACTTTGAAAAATAAATCCACAAAATTTTTTAAAACCACGTTATATAGTAGAACAAGCAGTAAAACGCTAAGGGCGTTGCTGTATCTAATTCACAAATATGACAACAGTAAATAGAAGAGAATATGGTAAAGCACTATCAACATATGGTTTTAATTATCACAATGTAATAAGGTATAGAAGAGATAGTGGTATAGACAAGGTATCTAAAAGGCAAGTAGATTGGTATATGAATAACTTAGTAAAGCGTCCTGATGTAAGTATGGTATGGGCATGTGTAGAGCCTGACTATGATAAATACACAGGACAAACGTATAGCTCTAATCATGTACACTTTGCTTATGTAGGTAATAAAAGCTTAAGTAATAATCAGCTATCTAATTATATGAGAGTGAATAGGTATTATCTACTAAATACAGAGCCTGTAGTGAATGGTATGGGATACTTTACTAAGCATTTAGGTAAGGATTTGAGTTATCATAACCTTTATGTTTAATCGCATCTTAGTCCTATAGTAGTTTAAAGTAGTAGTTAATAATATAAATAGTGAAAAATTATGAATAGTAAAGTATTATCTGCAATAATAGCAAACGAAACCCAAAGTTCACTTTTTTGATTTTTCTTGACAAAAGCTTCAAAGCTATAAGATAATAATGCGTTTGCAATGATTAAAGAAACCCCCAAAAAAAAGATAGGGTCAAAATCCTCAAACACACCTAATAACAAATAATACGAACAATTTAAAATAGCTACTGTTCTAACAAGCCTTTTCCAATGATGGCTCAAATAACCATAAAAGTATCTATTCAGCATAAAACAAATATATGAATACAACAGGCAAGAAATATGGTGGCAGAAAAAAGGCACACCAAACAAGCTTACAGCTGAGGTAAAACAAAAGGTGCAATCACTCTTAGATGGTGCTATTGATAGCATAGACCTAAGTAAGTGTACAACAGCTGAGCGTATACGTTTGATTGAGATAGGATTGAGGTATACTTTGCCTACTATGAAGCAGGTAGATAAATACCCTGAAACAGAGTATCAGAGCATAAACTTCAAAGACCTAATAAAGTTTGTGGATTAGTCATAATAACTACATAAACCTCGAGCTAATACTTCAGTACCACCTGCGTTTATTTCGTCACAATCATTTTTAAAGCTTGGTTTTGGTGATGTCCATTGTTCTGTGCCAAAACAAAAAGCAAAACAACGAGTTACATTGTCAACATTCCAAGAACTAATGTTTTGATTAAAAGATTCAGCACCACTAAACATAGCGCCCATATTAAAAACATTTTTCACATTCCAAAAGCTTAAATTTTGATTGAATGATTTTGCTTGATAGAACATATAGTTCATATCAGTTACATTCTCAACATCCCAAGAGCTGATGTCTTGATTAAAAGAGTTGTTTTGATAAAATAGTTCTGAGAGATTATCAATTTTTGAAGTACAAACCTTAGAAACATCCCCACCATCTTGTATCATTTCTTTTAGTGTTTCTAAATCCACTAAAGTGTAAGTGGCATCATTAACAATTCCTGTATCGCCAATTATTGCCCATTCTCTACATTTTATAGTAACACCATTCTCCTCATCTAAGTAAATTGGGTTTAACATCACTCCATTTTCATCCACAGGGACACCACTTCTTGTATTGTTATCTAAATCATCATCATCACCTACTCCGTCACTATCGGAATCTAAAAAATTGAAATTACCAACCAATGTTTTATCACCATCCATAATAAGGGTAAGTGGATACTCTGAACCACCCCAATCACCGCTCCATTTATCAAACTCATAATTTGGATTTGGAGAAACATTTATTGTAACCTCAGCTCCTTCTTCGTATTCACCGCTTAATGGGTTAATTATTCCACCTTCAGTTGGGTTAGATGAAACATTTAAAGTATATATGGTTGTTACTTCTACAATACACCCAATAAACAATAAAGTAGAAAATAGAAAAAGAAGTTTCTTCATTGTCTTGTTTTTAGTGGTACTAATTTAATTATTTTAAGCGAAGCTCTAATTTTATGTCCGCCCTTTGATAGTTAGATTTTTTTTCTAATTCAACTTCAGTGAAGCCAAATGATTTATATAAATATATTGCGTTTTCAAGCTTTCTGTTCGAATAAATAATGACTTTTTTTAGTTTGTCTAATTTCACTTTCTCGATACATTTATTTATTAAAAGCCTTCCCACACCTTGGTTTCTAAAACTTTTTTTAACCCCCATTTTCGTTAGTTCAAATACGTCAAGCTTGTCTGTGGGCATTAACGCAACAACCCCAATAATTTTTTTATTTTTTTTTGCAAAAAAAATACTACCGCCTTTATTGATGATGTGTTTTTGAGGGTTCGATAAAATCTTTTGATCATAATCTTCCACCAAAAAAAACTCCTTCAGCCACGCTATGTTTAAATCATAAAAATGCTTCTCATGCTCGATCTTGAAGTTTATAATCTCATATTTTGTCATGAATTACTGCTAGCATTTAATATATCCCAAAATAATAAATAAAATCTTAGGCATTTCTTTTTCCTTCAATAAGTCTAAGATTGTTTATTCCGGTTTGGTATAGATTTTGTTAGTTTTGGCATATGAAACTTTTTCTCTTTTCCCTTTTGTTTGTTGTTCAAATGTGTCAAATGGATAGCATTACAAAAAGTTCAGATGAGTTAAGCGGTCAATATATCCTTCAAAACGTTAGCTGTTTCTGTTTTTTCGAAGATTATGATTTCCGTAATAATCAATTGTGGGTTTTCCCGAGTAAAAATCTTATCGTTAGTAAAGGGAACGTAAATGATGGCGTTTACATTTCACCCCCAAACGAAGCCGAACAGTATAACCTAATCAACGGGGTTTTAACTCTGGCGGATAGTAGCAAAGAATATGTGGTTGACTTTAATGGTGATGAAGTCGCGCTCACATTTATTGATAATCCTTTAATTGCAGATGATGAAATCACTTACTATTTCAAAAAAGGTGAAGCCAAAGGAAATTGTGTTAATCCCGAAAATATAAAGTTAAACACTGCTTGCACAAAAGAATATGACCCTGTTTGTGGGTGTGACGGTTTAACATATTCAAATCCTTGTACGGCCACCAATTATGGTGGTGTAAGTGCCTATACAAGGGGTGCGTGTTCAAACTAAACCACAGGCATACCTTTTTTTGCTATGCGGCCTCTTATCTTTTAAATCGTCGGCGATACTTGTAAACTAAAATGCCCTATGGCACTTGTGATGCCTTATTGAATCTAGGGGCTATCCGCTCGCTTCGTAAAGTATGATCACACTAAGCACCAAATAAGCAAATGCGGGCAAAATGTCTGAAATATTGTCTTTGATTTTGATTCGAACCCCAATCGCCACCAGCATCATTCCTGCTAAAAAAGCGGAAGAGAGCACAAGAATCGTGTTCCATTTTAACCCCAACAACAAGCTTGTTCCGCCTAGAAGTTGGCTAAACGCAATGGTTTTTCGCTTGTTCTCTAGACCCCACCTTTTAAACTCTTTTTTCATGCGTTGAGAAATAAAAGAATTGATCCCATACGCGATAAAAGAAATGCCGGTGAAGAGAACAATAGTTAAAAAATAATCCATCCTAAATGACCCCGAAATGGAATAACGCAATAAAAAGCGACATGAATAAAAACACTAAAGACGGTAGGCGTTGTGTAAATGGGTTTTTAACCCGAAGGTGAGAAAGCTGCGCAGCCAACATAAATGCAGCCATGCCCGTCGCTGCATAAGGAGTTAACTCCGCATACCAAATTCCTGTCAACAATAGGGTTGAAATGGCAATTTTTGACGCGCCAACAAAATTTCTAAAAACATCGGAATAACCAAACTGCTGAAACTCGGTTATCACATTGTGATATCGAAAAACCCAAACGATCAGAACAGAAACTGCAACAACTCCTTGAAATAATAATGAAATGTGCTCCATAACTTTTGATTTGTTTAAAGTTACAAAAACATCAGAATATAATTATTTGCAGACTCTTTGTGCAGAAATATGGGGCCCTTTACTGTTCCTCCTTTTTCTTCACGATCACTTTTACCTGCTTCGATGCTGGAGTGTATCAATCATAACCTCCAGGTTTTCATTGTACAAAGATTTAGTTGGTACAATGTATTATAATTTTTGTTTGAAATAGAGGTCTCTGAAAATCATTAAGTCTTTTTTAACGGTTTGAAAAAAAGTAAAAAACTAGGCCACAAAAGTGTTGTGAATGGGCTGGGTGTCAATAATGTAGCATATTGATGCTTTGGACAGCTTTGTTTACTACTCATGTGAGATTGCCATCTATTTGATGCGCTCAACAATTTCTGCTATAATTGCCACTCCGATACAAAGTGCAATACTCGCTAAAAAGACTCCTCCGACTCCCATGTGGCAAAGATACTGCATTTGATGTTTTGTTTCCAATCAAAACCCAGCACTTTTTTCTATTTTTACAACATGCTAAATTCTTTTTTTTATGTCCTTTAGTCAAAAGCAAAATATCATTTTTTATGTTGCCTTAACCCTATCGGCCTTTCAGTTGATCCAATACCTAATGAGCGGGGGGATTTTCTTAACTCTACTCGCAGGGCTGGTGCCATTTTGGTTGTGGTCGACTCGAAAAAAGCTTCTCGCAGATGTAGAAATTGGAAGCTTTGATCAGGTGATGTCTTATATAGTGGTCGTTTATGCCGCTTTTGCTGGGCTTATTGCTGTCTTGATTTTTGTGTTTTGGTTGATGTATTCAAGTATTGACCCCGCACTTATTGAGTCTGCTTTAGCGGACAACCCTGCCATTAATGATCTAAATGAAGAGGAGCTCAAGGCCCTTGATCAAGTGATGGGAAACTTACCGTCCCTTTTACCTGTACTTTGGCTGTTTTTGGGGCTACAATCGTTTTCTTACCTCTACTATGGGATTGGGGTGATTCGAAAAACCACCAACTAGACTACCTCTGTAAAATTAATATCTGGCGTGTAAATTTCGATCACAAGTTTTTCAAGTTCCTTTTCAAATCTCTCAAGATCTTCTTTTTGTAGTTCGGTGCGCTTTGTTCTGCCTGCCCCAAACCCGAGAAACATGATTCCGCTGCTCATATTCTTTACTGAAATTACCCCTGCATAGAACGGACTGTTTGGGTCGTCTTCTGCCCAAAGCATGCTGTAAAACAACACTTGAAATGACTTGCCATAAACAGAATTCGATAAGCAGTCTGATACCTCACTTGGGCGTAATTCTTTTGAGCTAGTTTGACCTGTTTTATAGTCCAAAATCCGCAAAACCCCATCTTTACGATCAATCCGGTCAATAACACCATGAAATGTAATGGGGTGTTCAAGGCCTGAATAAGTCCGTGTGACTTTACGGTATTCCTCTAGACCCAACAGTTCAATCGTTGAGCCTGCCAAAATGTCTTTTTTGTCGGACTCTAAAACACGTTTGATGCTGTGCGCTGCAGCCGTGAACAACAACAGGTTTTTACCTTTTTTGTGGCTCGATTTACCGAGTTCGTCTTCAAAGTGTTTTTGAAGGGTTTGCTTAAGAATGTATTGCATCTTTTCAATGTTCTGAATCGTCAATTGTTTCGCAACATAAGGCGTGTACAACTCCTCCAAAGTGTTGTGAATAACCGTTCCTAAAGTATGATGGGCAATGGATTCCTCCAACTCTTTGTTTTCCGAAATGCGAAGGACATCGTTGTTGTAAAATCGGATTGGATCAGCAATATAATTCGATAATGCGGTAGGAGACAGCCCCTTTTGTGCCATTTCCTGTAAGCGCTTGAGAAGGCTGGGTGTTTTGGGAATTTCAAGCCGTTGTCTGGTCACCGTATTGAAAGTCACGCTTTGGTTGAAAAATCGCATGCTGTGATTTTCTGGCAACCGGGTTGCCCATTGGCGAACAAAACGGCTTATCTCTCCTCCGCCAAGCCCGTTACCTTGTCCATCATAAAGTATATAAACCTTTTTGGCGCGATACATCAATCGATAAAAATGGTATGAAAAAATGGCGTTTTTTTCGTCTCGAGTTGGAAGCCCAAACTGCTTTTTCATGTCATAAGGTATCCACGAATCATCGATAGCTTTTGCGGGCAATATTCCCTCGTTGGCTTGTGTGAGAATCACAGTATCAAAATCCAACAGCCTTGTTTCAAGCATTCCCATAATCTGTAAGCCCTCTAGTGGCTCACCTAAGTATGACAATTTATGGGTTCCGATTTGTGCCTTGTATATCGCACGCAAGTCGCTGATTTGTTTGATAAAAGGGTGCATACGCAGCTGTAGATCCAGTTGATGAAAGAGAGTTAAAAACAAATGAATCGACTCTAACTGTCGACTGTCTTCGGGTTCAGCTGTCGTCAACAGCAATTGAAGTACTGTACATATCGATTGAATGGCCTCTATTGGGTTGTTCCAAGAAGAAAAAAGAAAGTCAAGGTCTTTGAATAGTCTAGTCTTCTTCAGCTGGTTTGTGGTCAAAAACCGTTGGTTTCCTGAGATTATTGATTGGGCAAACTGTTTCGGGTCTTCTAGTTCGTTTTTTAAACAGTATGTTCGAATCGATTCATGGGTCAGGATTTGCACGATTGATTTATAATAGAACCCCTTTTTTGTTTGGTTCATCTGCAAGTCAAATAGGGTCTCAACAACAACAGCAATGGGTTGCTGTTGCAAGGGTTGTCCCATAGTGATGTTGAGTTTGTTAACCTCAGGGGGCAGAGCGTGAAGAACCGGATTCAGCAGGGATTCATCAGGAAGAACAACTGCTACGCGTTCCCAGCCGTGGTTTGTTATTGAAAGCTCCTTAAGAATGCTTCCGACCTGTTTTGCTTGCGCAATCCGTCCTGCGGTTTCGATAACCTCAATCTCTTTTTGGTTTAAAAACGTGTTGTGGCTCCCCAAAAAGGGTTGGTTATCGTAGTAAGGCCAATTTTTGTAGCTATTCAAGTAATGCCCCGATTGTTCTTGCGGGTTTTGTAAAAAATAGGTGTCCGCATCCCAGTATATTTTTCCGCGATTTTGTGCCAGAATAGATTGGAATAAGGTCGACTCACTTTCGGTTAGTGCATTAAACCCACAAATGATAAAGGTGGTATTTGGTTGAGCTTCTAAAAAGACCTCCAGGTTACGAACCGCTTCACGACAAAGCATTCCCGTTGTTCCATACCCTTTTTGTAAAAGAGCAGAGAAAAACAAATCATATATTTTTGGTAATCCTTTCCAAAAACTTAAATACCGGTGTACAAATGCGTTATCTTCCGAACCCCATGCTTTGATCTCTTGCATTCCAGCCAGCAAACTAAACACCTCTTTGCGATGTAAAAGATTCCTGTCTATCGCGTCTAGGTCACCCAATAAGGTGTCCCCCCATCCTAAAAAAGTAACAAAATCATCCCTTTCTTCGATGCCAACGACTTGACAATAACTATTATATAATGCAAACAGTTGTTCCATTTTTGGTGGAGCATCAAGTCTTGATAGGTTGTGGATGAATGAATCAATATCTATGATTTCAGGGGCAATCGTAGGGCTATCGAGTTGAGAAATAATGGCTTGGGTTAAATGTAGTGCTGATCGTTTGTTGGGCACAATAAAACACAGCTCCTTCCAGTTGGGGTTGGAAAGTGAACTCACTACCTCATGCAGAAAACTATTGTTCATTGTAGAATAAAAATAAAAAAACGCAGTGAGTTCACTGCGTTTTTTCTGTTGCGTTATTTGTAGGTACTCTACTCCACTGCAAAATCTACTCTACGGTTTTGTGCGCGCCCGTCAGAGGTGTTATTATCGCCAAGTGGTTGAGATGAGCCATAGCCAACGATGCTTAGCCGGTCTGGGCTGATTCCTGCTCGAACGAGATAATCGAGAACTTGACTTGCTCTGAGTTCTGATAGTGGTAGATTGATCTGATCGTTTCCTGTAGAGTCCGCATGCCCTTCAATGATAATTTTCGCCGTACTGTTTGCTTCAATAATACGGAGGGCTTCGGAAAGTTGCTCTTCGAAAGCCGAATCAATTTCAAATGAGTCTGATCCAAACTTAACGGACAATTCCTCGAGCCCTTGAATGGGATACTCTGGACAACCTGCGTTTGAGGCTGTTCCGGGCACATCGGGACAATTGTCATCTTTGTCAAAAACTCCATCACCATCTCGGTCTGACCATGGGCAGCCGTTGTTTTCGACAGGACCAAATTCCTCTGGGCAATTGTCATCATTATCAGCAACCCCATCTTCATCTGCGTCAGGACAACCATCTAAAGTTGGTATTCCCGCAACTTCTGGACATGAATCATATTTGTCAGCAACCGTATCCCCGTCCATATCGGGACAGCCTGCCAAAGCTGCTAAGCCCGGAACGTCTGGACAATCGTCATCACTGTTGCGAACCCCATCTTCGTCGTCATCCGGACATCCATTTAGCTCCGGTAAACCAGGTGTGTTCACACATGCGTCTACATCGTCTTTTACTCCATCTTTGTCAGTGTCTCCGTTTCCAAAAGCATAGCTAAAACCAAATAGAAATTGATTCACATAGTCGCCGTTATCAGTTTTGTCGCCAATTAAATCGCTAACATCCCTCGAAAATGTTTTTCTTTTTGCCTTGAGTGTCAAGCCGAAACTTTGATCAAACATATAAGTTAACCCAAATCCTAAGTTGGTCGTGATGTGATCAAAGTCGTTGATGTTCGTATATCCAGCTCCTAGACTTAAAGTGGGATTTAGGTTCCCTGTATCCAAAAAGGCCGTAGATGAAAAAGAAAGCCCTCCATCAACACTGAAATACAAGTCTGGATTCTCAGAGGGGTTACTTGTAATTCGATCGACTTGATTCAGAGACCCCCCAACTTGAAATGATATCCCCTTTCCGAGATATCGAGAAACCTCTAAATAGGATAAGTATTTTGAATAATTAATTTTGTTGTCAAATTTAATCCCATCATTACCGGTTTGGTATTGGACCCCTGCTCTTTCGTAAAACTCTACTGCGTTTGCCCCAAGTGTGATTTGCCAAGGGTTGACAGCTGTTTGCCCATGTAAAATCAAAGCTTGGGCTCCTAAAATCAGAGTAAATAATATTCGTTTTTTCATTCTCTTCTTAGATTGGTTTCGCTGCAAAATTAGTAAATATGTTCTAATGAGACTTTTTGATCCACATAAACGATTGTTTTTTGGGTAATTTGGTGCCCTAGTTTTTCAAAAAAAGAAGCGTATTCGAGGAGTTGGTCTTTGTGTTCTGGTCTGGGTTTTCCCGTTTTATAGTCCAGGATAGCAACCGCTTTATTTGGATGCACTACAAAGCAATCTGGTCGTAATGGCGAGCCGTCCGGACGTAAAAGGGTTCTTTCGTTGTATTGGGTGTTGTTGGGGTTGAAAAAGCTCTCCAATTCCTTGTGGTGAACAAGTTGTTCAATTATATTTTGAACATGATCCAGCTGGTCCGTTCCAATATTTCCTTGACTGTGTGCATATTGTACAGCCTCTTCAACATCTGTTTTTACATAAATCCGAGCCATAATTTCATGGAACACATGCCCAAAGTCAACTGCATTGTTTTTGTCTTGGCTTCCAAAGGGTTTACTTTTTCGGAATGTGGCATCAACATTCGGGTTTACAATCCATTTTGCGGTTTTTGTCGGTCTGCCTATTGGTGAGGTGACAAGGTTTGTGGTCAGCTCCCCGACTATGAATTGATTCTCCTTACATTTTGGCAAATCGTTTATACGAACATATTCTACAAATAAATCTGCATACGTATTCGATATTTTTTTGGGGTCATAGCTTATGATATGCAGTTCCTTTTCGGGACGAGTCATGGCAACATAAAGGATGTTGAGCGCGTCTAACACTTGGGTTTCTCTGGCTGCCTCATAGATCGCTTGGTTTTCATCGCTGGTTTCTGAAAACTCTTTGTTCAAACCAACCAGCAGAGAAGAAAAGCCTGCAAATTCACGCTGTGGCACATCGAGCCAATGTGTTGTGGGTTGAGTGGCGTAAATTTTTGTTTCGGCAAAAGGAAAAATAACTATTGGAAACTCAAGGCCTTTGGCTTTGTGAATCGTCATTACTTCTACTGCATTATTTTTTGATGTTAAACGAATCGATCGTCGATCTTTCACACCCTCCCAATGTGATAAAAACCCTCTGTCGCTAGTCGCCTTAATTTTTGTGTATTCTGTAATCTCTTCCAAGAATCCTGAAAGGTATGGGCAAAGGTTTGGTGTCATTCCAAAAGCATCGATAGTATACTCTACCGCTTCATAAAGGTTTGCTCCAGCAAATCGTTTGAATGAAAACGCGTGCTTATCAGTGTTGATTTGCTCGACGAAATCTTTAATTGGTTTGTTGAGTCCGTGTCGATCCCAATCATAAGCATCTTGTTCATCAGCCCGAAAATAATCCAAAATTACCTTCCGAGAAACTTCATCACTTGGATTTAACCGCAATCGAATCCAGCTCAGCAACACGTTGACTGTTGTGCTTTGGGAAAGAAGTAAAGTTTCTGCTGAAATCACATCGATTTCTTGCTGAGCTAAATATTCTGTCACCAAAACCCCTTGATTGCGTGTGCGTACCAAAACGCAAATTTCATTGCGCTTGTAGTTACGGGTTTCACATTCGATGATGTGTTGGTGTATGGCTTCTAAATAATTTGGTTCGCGCTCGTCCAGTGTGTCTCCGTCAACAAATGTAAATGTCACGGCCCCGCCTGGTTTGTTGTTGGTTTCTTGATTGGCTCCCTCTATAAATAGGTTTTGATAGTCTAGCGTTCTCAATTTTGACGCCGCTTGTTTGAAAAGGCTGTTGTTTGTCGTTACAATTGTGTCTTGGCTTCTGTAATTTCTCGGTAGTTTAATGGCTTCTGGAGAAATAGAAAAAGGCGTTTCTCCCTTGGTAAGTCGCATAAACTGCTCGGGGTAACCCCCGCGCCAACGATATATGGATTGTTTGGCGTCCCCAACCAATAGTACTGTGCTGTCTGTGCCTCCTGTGGCATTTTCCAATAGAGGAATAAGGTTTTTCCATTGCAAAACCGAAGTGTCTTGAAACTCATCAATATAAAAATTTGTGTATTTAACCCCGAGGCGTTCGTAAATAAATGGAGTTGGCATGCCGTTTATTGTTTCATATAAAAGAGGGTTAAGCCCACTTAACAACCTTGTGTCTTGCTTCTCTTGCAGTTCTTGTGTGGTTTGATAAATCGCATGAAGAGTAGAGAGCGGAACGCGCTGTCTTTCAATAAGTTCAAGAAGGGTTTGTTTGTTTTGTTGATGAGCAACCTCATCTATCCACCCGTCGATGTCGCTTTGCAAACGACTCAGGGCGTCTCGTTCGTATTGGCTAGCAGACTTTTTTAATAGCTGTCGATTTTGATTTTGGCTCCGCAATCGTTTGCTTGGAATTGAACTTGGGTTTGATGACTGACCTTTCTCCAGTTGATTGAGAAGCTCTCTATGGGAAAACGACGCCTCATCAATGTGTAAGTTAATGATCTTTTCGTGCAATGATTTTGATCGGTTATTAATGACTTCAACGACTTCTGCCATTTGAATCTGAATTTGATTTTGTAAATGCAAAAAGTCTGTCCACGTCTTGTTGCTCATTTGACGAAACTGCTGGTAATGATTTTCATTATAAACCAGCGGTGCAATGTTATTCAGGTCATATGAAATGTCCCATGGCCGATTGTCTTTGGCTTTTTGAATCACAAAATCCGTGAGAATTTTTGTTTGTTTCTTGTTTTCTCCAGTCTGTTCTATTAAAAAATCTACGGCCTGTTCTAGAAGTTGGTCCGTTTCAAGCATCAATTCAAAGCTAGAGCTCAGCCCCAAGTCTCTAGAAAAAGTGCGTGCGATTTGATGGGTCAAACTGTCAATGGTCGTAATCGAAAAATGGCCATAGTGTTGAAGAATATGAGATAGGGTTTGCGTGGCGCGTTGTTGTATTGTTTGCTTGGTTGTGCCAGACGACTCAACAATTTCTAAAAAAAGCTCTGTCGGTTCAACAAGAATCTTCTCAGAGGAAAATTCTTCTAGCTGCTTCAAAACACGAGTCTTCATTTCTTGCGCCGCTTTGTTTGTGAATGTTATGGCTAAAATTGACTGGTATTTTTCTGGGTTATCTGACTTTAAAACCGTCTGTAAATAATGTCGCACAAGGGCATAAGTCTTTCCTGAGCCTGCAGAAGCGTCGTAGATAAGAAATGATGAATTCGATTTTTGTTTCAACGGGTTTTAGTCATCTTGTCAATTGTTTAATATTACATAAATTTGTGGTTCATCACAAATAAAAAATTATGTCTTTCGAACTACCTCAACTTCCTTATTCGTATGATTCTTTGGAGCCGCATATTGATTCGCGAACCATGGAGATACACCACACTAAACATCACGCTGGGTATACTGCAAAACTCAATGCGGCTATTGCTGATACCCCCCTTGAGGGCCAGTCTATTGAAGACATCCTTCAAAATTTAGATATGAACAATGGGGCTGTTCGCAACAATGGTGGTGGGTTTTACAATCATTGCCTTTTTTGGGAAGTGATGAGCCCTAGTCCGAATGCCCTTTCGGGTGCTTTGGCAGATGCCATTCAAAACTCATTTGGCTCCTTTGATGCGTTTAAAACTGCATTTAGCGCTGCTGCTGCAACACAGTTTGGATCAGGATGGGCTTGGTTATGTGCTCATAAAGGGGGGCGTTTAGAAGTTTGCTCAACCCCGAATCAAGACAACCCTCTGATGCCAGGGGTTGCGTGTGATGGCGTGCCAATCCTAGGGCTTGATGTTTGGGAACACGCCTACTATCTCAATTATCAAAATCGCCGACCTGATTATATAGATGCTTTTTTTAATGTTATTGATTGGGGGGTGGTTGCAAATCATTTCGAGAGTGCCAAATAAATAATCGTAAAAACGATCGATACAAACAAAAGGAGCGTAGAGCTCCTTTTTTTATAAAATAAAAAAGGAGGAAAGACTCCTCCTTTTTTGCCCCAAATCTTACCATGAACTTAACCTACTTATGTTATGGCTTTGCTAAAATACATTTTTTTTTAAACCAAATCGCTTTTTAGAAAAATTTCTGGGAAATTAGGCCGAAAGTTTCTTTGTTGTGTATAAATAAAAAAGGAGGAAAGACTCCTCCTTTTTTGCCCCAAATCTTACCATGAACTTAACCTACTTATGTTATGGCTTTGCTAAAATACATTTTTTTTATAAACCAACGTGCTTTTCTAGAAAAAAATCTAACTATTTTCTCCTTTTTCTAATATGCACGCTGCTTTTTGCCTTCCATAAAATTGATAAATGCCTGATTGGCAACGCGATTGCCGCCTGGCGTTGGGTAATCCCCGGTAAAATACCAATCTCCCAAATTTTTAGGGCATGCTTGGTGTAGCTTCTCAACATCTTGAAAAATTACGTCAACCTCACTTCGGATCCCGTCTTCCTTAACAAGTTCAGCTATTTTTTTGGACAGCTGGTCTGTTGAAAACTCCTCGTACAATGCATTGACGACGTTAATTGCCTGCGCATCTGGTTTTTTCATTTCTGCTATAGCCGTCTTATGGACCTCTTCCAACATCCATTCTTTATTGTTGTCTTTCAGCAAGGCAAGCATGGCTTGAAAAGCAATGAGATCTTCTAGACGAGCCATATCGATTCCGTAACAGTCTGGATATCGAATTTGCGGTGCGCTTGAAACCACCACGATTTTTTTTGGAGATAATCTGTCTAGAATTTTTAGGATGCTTTTCTTAAGTGTTGTGCCCCGAACAATACTATCGTCAATGACAATCAAATTATCTGATGGCTTTACTGTTTTATAAGTGACATCATAAACGTGGGCTACCAGGTCGTCTCGGCTACTGTCTTCCGTAATAAATGTTCGAAGTTTTACATCTTTTAGAATTACTTTTTCCGTTCGAGGGCTACAGTTTAGTGTCTTTTCTAAGTCTGCTTTGGTGGGATTGGTTTTTAACTTTAGAGCGTCCAGCGCTTGGTTTTTTAAGTGGGCCTGTACCGCTTCAACAAGTCCAAAAAAAGCAGTTTCTGCGGTATTTGGAATATACGAGAATACCGTGTTTTTAAAATCACCGTTGATCGCATTTTGCACTTTCGGAAAAAGATATTTTCCCAATGCTTTTCTTTCATTGTAAATCTCTGCATCATTTCCTCTCGAAAAATAAATCCGCTCAAAAGAACACGCCTTTAGTTTTCCAGCTGGTAAAATTTCTTTCATTGAGGTTTTACCATTTTTCTTGATAATAAGGGAGTGGCCAGGCAAAACCTCCTTAATGTCTTCAAAAGGCACATTAAAAACTGTTTGAATCGCAGGTCGTTCGGACGCCGCTACTACAAATTCTTCATTCTGAAAATAATACGCAGGGCGAATCCCGTTTGGATCGCGCATCAAAAATGCATCCCCATGCCCAAGCATCCCACTAATCACATAGCCACCGTCAAAATTTTTGGTGGCTTTTTTCAGGATTTTTGCAACCTTGAGGTTTTCTGCAATAATTGGTGAAGCGTCTTGCTTGGAGTGTCCTTCTTTTTTTAGTTTTTTGTACTCTTTGGTGACTTCGTCGTCTAAAAAATGTCCTATTTTTTCCATCACCGTAACGGTGTCTGCTTTTACCTTTGGGTGCTGCCCAAGGGCTACCAAGTTATCAAAAAGTTCATTAACATTGGTCAAGTTGAAGTTTCCCGCCAACACTAGGTTTCGGTGCATCCAATTGTTTTGACGCAAAAATGGGTGTACACTGCCAATCCCGTTGTTTCCAAATGTTCCATACCGTAAGTGGCCCATCATCAATTCGCCCAAATAAGGGTATGCTTGTTTGATTTCAAGGTCGGTCAAATTGTTTTTCCCCAGTTCTTGAAACACCTCGTTCAGGTCACTGTTTATTGTTGAAAAAATATCTTGAATGGGTTGGTTTTCAGAAGATCGTACACGGCTCATAAAACTGTCTCCAGGGTTCATGTCGAATTTAATACTCGCAAAACCCGCGCCGTCTTGACCGCGATTGTGTTGCTTTTCGAGCATCAAATACATTTTGTAAATCCCAAAAAATAAACTGCCGTATTTCTCCTGATAATATTTCAGTGGTTTTAATAGCCGAAGAAGTGCTATGCCACATTCGTGTTTGATCGAATCACTCATTGTGGTAAAAATAAAAAATTTGTTTGCCTTGTTTTGCCTTCATTTTGGTTTTTATTTTAGGGGGTTTCAAAATGAACGAGCGTCTTTAGGTGCTTAACTCGGTCTTTGATTTGTGAATGAGTTGTGTTTACAATCGACTTTGTCCCAAAGTCTGTTACACAAAAGGAAGCGACAGATGAGCCATATACCATTGCTGTTTTCATCGTTTCAAAGTCAAGCTTTGGCTGACTAGCTAAAAACCCTGCCAAGCCGCCAGCAAAAGAGTCTCCTGCTCCTGTTGGGTCGATAACATTGTCTAAAACTGCCGCTGGAGCTAAAAAAGTCTGCTCCTTGTGGTACAGCAATGCGCCATGTTCACCCTTTTTAATGATTACATAGCTCGGTCCCATATCACTAATTTTCTTTCCTGCTGACAACACGTTAGTTGCGTTTGTCATTTGAAGTGCCTCCTCGTCATTAATGGTAATGACGTCTGTTTTCGCAACAACCTGAACCAGCTCGTCCCAAGTTCCCTCAATCCAGTAGTTCATGGTATCGAGAATAATTGTTGTTTTGTCTGGGTTGATTTGGTCAAGAACCGACAATTGAATGCGCGGGTGCAAGTTGCCCAGCAACGCAACCTCGGCATCTTTAAAGTTATCGGGAACAATCGGATTGAAATTGGCAAGTGTGTTAAGGTCGGTGACCAATGTATCACGTCGATTCAGGTTTTTGTGGTAGCGTCCTTTCCAATAAAAGGTGTCTCCCGAATTGTCGATCTCAACCCCATCTAAATTGATGTTTCTTTTGCTTAGATCCTTGAGATAGTCTTGCGGAAAATCTCGCCCTACTATCGAAACAACGGCACTTTCCACATCAAAAAAAGATGTAGCAAGAGCAATGTATGTCGCTGAGCCAGCTATGATTTTTCCGCTTGATCCTGTTGGGGTTTCGACTTCATCAAAAGCCATGGTTCCTACAATTAACACTTTGTTGTCTGCCATTTTTTATTCTTTATTTTGGTATCCGATATCTTCTATGTGACTATCGGTTTGTTTTGATGCCCTTACTGCCAACTTATCACAATATTCATTTTGTGGATGTTGATTGTGTCCCTTAATCCATTCCATCCTCACATTGTGTTTTCGAAACACTTCCAAAAATTCAATCCAAAGATCTGCGTTTTTTTTGTTTTTAAACCCTTTTTTCTCCCAGCCAAACACCCATTTTTTATCAACCGCCTCACTGACGTACTTCGAATCTGTATATACGACAACATCAAGGGGAGATTTTTTAAGCATTTGAAGTCCTTTAATGACAGCTCTGAGCTCCATTCTGTTGTTGGTTGTGTGAATAAAGCCCTGAGAGTGTGTCTTTTTATGAGGAGTTCCCTCCCATTCTAAGATGAGGCCATAACCCCCAGGTCCTGGATTACCACTTGCTGCGCCATCGGTGTACAGGTTGACTTGTTTGCCTCCTGGAAGAAGTAGTTTTTCAATTTCTTCTGAAAAATGTCTGTGTTCTAACTTGTGAGTTTTTTGTGCCACGCTCTCTGGGGTGTCATCTGGATCTACCGAAGTTTTGGCTTGGAAAATAATCGCTCCCTCATCATACTGACTGTTGACATAGTGAATGCTTATTCCGGTTTCTGTTTCTTTTGCATCAATCACCGCTTGATGAACATGGTGGCCATACATCCCTTTGCCGCCAAATTTGGGCAATAAAGCGGGGTGAATATTGATGATTTTGTTGGGGAAGGCATCAATAATATGCGAGGGTACTTTCCACAAAAAGCCAGCAAGGACAATAAGGTTTGGTGATTGGGCTTGCAAGTTTTTCAACAAACGTTCTGGATTATTAAACTCTTCGCGATTAAAAACATGGGTTGAAACGCCCAATTGCTTCGCACGTTCTAAAACAAAGGCAGAAGGGTTGTTGGAATAGACTCCCAAGACTTCTACACTGGAATTGGGCGAAAAGTGACGAATAATTTGCTCGGCATTTGTTCCCGTTCCAGAGGCAAAAATCAAAATTTTATGATGTTTGACCATCGCTGTGAATCGCGATGCAAACTTACGGATTATCAAATGGGTATAAGAATATAAAGCGAGGTAATTTTACAAGAATCCTAAGATTTTATTCGGATTGAGTTGATACCGCCAAAGTTTTCTTATTTTTGCCCCCAACTAACATTAAAACTTCTTATATGTCTGATATTGCATCACGTGTAAAAGCCATAATCGTAGATAAATTAGGTGTGGATGAAAACGAAGTCGTTTCTGAAGCAAGTTTTACCAACGATTTGGGTGCAGACTCTTTGGATACTGTAGAACTTATCATGGAATTTGAAAAGGAATTCGATATCCAGATCCCTGACGATCAAGCTGAGAATATCGCCACCGTTGGACAAGCTATCCAATATATCGAGGGCGGAAAATAATTTTCTATGCAAAACAAACGCGTTGTCGTAACCGGTCTAGGCGCGTTGACTCCTTTAGGTAATGGGGTACCTGCATACTGGGACGGTTTAGTTTCTGGTAAAAGTGGGAGTGCTCCGATTACTTATTTCGACGCCTCAAAATTTAAAACCCAATTTGCTTGTGAGCTAAAGGGGTTCGACTCTGGCGATTATTTTGATCGCAAAGAAGCGCGCAAGATGGATCGCTTCACTCAATATGCGATGGTCGCTAGCGATGAAGCTATTGAACATGCTAATTTTAACCTTAACGCTCTCGACAAAACTCGTGTCGGCGTAATTTGGGGTGCTGGTATTGGTGGTCTTCAAACTTTTCAAAGTGAAGTGCTGAATTTCGCATCAGGCGATGGCACTCCGCGTTTTAATCCGTTTTTCATTCCAAAAATGATCCCAGACATTGCTCCCGGAATGATTTCCATAAAATATGGCTTTCAGGGGCCAAACTTTGCGACTGTTTCTGCTTGTGCTTCTTCTGCAAACGCTCTTATTGACGCGCTAAACTATATCCGTTTGGGTCATGCTGATGTCATGGTTTGTGGCGGGTCTGAAGCTTGTGTTGCAATCTCTGGTGTTGCGGGCTTTAATGCGCTACACGCGCTCTCTACCCGTAATGACGACCCTGAGACGGCTTCTCGTCCATTCGATAAAGACCGTGACGGTTTTGTGCTGGGTGAAGGTGCTGGTGCTTTAGTATTGGAAACCTTAGAACACGCACAGCAAAGAGGTGCCACAATCTATGGTGAGATTGCTGGCGGTGGCCTTTCTGCGGATGCCTACCACATGACGGCTCCTCACCCCGACGGGGATGGTGCAACCCTTGTCATGGAAAATGCACTAAAAGACGCTGGGATATCCGCCTCTGAAGTAGATGCTGTAAACATGCATGGTACTTCAACTCCTCTTGGAGATGTGGCAGAATCTAACGCCTTGAAGAAGGTATTTGGAGACCACCTATACAAGATGAACATCAATTCTACAAAGTCCATGACCGGCCATTTGTTGGGTGCTGCTGGTGTGATTGAAGCAATTTCTACCATTCTGTCGATCCAACACAACATCGTCCCTCCGACAATCAACCATTTCACGGATGATGAAAATATAGATCCAAACATCAACTTCACTTTCAATAAAGCACAAGAAAGGGTAGTCAATGTGGCAATGAGCAATACCTTTGGTTTTGGTGGGCATAATGCCTGTGTGGTGATGCGAAAATTTGTATAGCCTGTTATGGGGTTGATTTCACTTCTAGGAAAATCTAAACCCAATCATTCATTCAAACAAACCATTGCGGATATCATAGGATATTCCCCAAAAAATATCGTTCTTTTTGAGCGTGTGTTCACCCATAGGTCTCTCGAAAAAGTAGGTGAGGATGGCCGAAAAATAAACTACGAACGTTTAGAGTTTCTCGGTGACGCTGTCTTGGGCACAATCATTGGAAACTATCTTTTTTCCCAAATGCCAGATGCTAATGAAGGAGACCTTACGCAAATGCGCTCAAAGATTGTTCGGCGTGAATTCTTAAATCATATTGGAAAATCCTTGGGGCTGTACCCCTTGCTGCAATCAAAAGTTGACAAAGATCGGTATGGAGATGACGTCCACGGTAATATTTTTGAAGCTTTGGTGGGGGCTGTGTTTGTGGACGTGGGGTTTTCAAAATGTCAGTCTTTTGTGAAAACAAAAGTGATCGAGCCTTACGTTGATTTGGCTGCTTTTGAAGACAGAGTAATCAGTTACAAAGGCGTTTTGGTCAATTGGTTTCAGCAGCAAAAAATGACTTATCGGTTTGATGTGTTCGAAGATTCGGGTGCTAACAAATCGCTTGTATTTAAAGCAAAACTCTTTGTCAACAATGATCTTGTTGCTTCTGCTCGGGCGTCGAATAAAAAGAAAGCGGCAGAAAAAGTCTCCAAAAGAGCTTATTTTAAGTTTGCCGACCTAATTCGTCAACAAAAACAAATCAAAAACAAACTGTAATGTCTGTCTTTTTATGCCCGTCAACCCACGAACAGTTGTATATTTGTTTGATCAAAAACCAATGATGATTAAGCATACGCTTTCGTTGTGTATTGATAACTCTGATGATGACTGGATTTGTGTTCACACACCAATCCCTGATTATCAAATGGCATACCACATCAACAAGGTTTTTTCTGTTCGTTTGCGAAGACGTCCCAAAGATTATGCTTCACAAAAATCGAGTGANNGCTTTCCNATTTTTAGNTATCAAAGAAGAAAANAAGGANTTCATTGGCATTTGATTCGAAACAAAGTCGAAACAANTAGTCCTNTAGNCNCTGAAAGNCTTTTGTTTTCCTCTTNTCAGACCCATTATCTTTTTAAACAGTTAACNGGCGTTGATTATCTGCTGTCTGTTGGNGCTAAAGTGTCAGAAAGCGTCCAANAAAAATTAGCNGAACTCCCCGATATTCAATCTTGCTATTCCCTNCCCAAACAAGTTAGCCACTTAAAACAACAACTTAGCTTTTAAGATGAAAAATATCAAAAAAACCAAAATAGTAGCAACGCTTGGCCCTGCAAGCTCTGATCGGGATACGATTAAACAAATGATGGTTGCTGGGGTAAATGTGTTTAGAATTAACTTTTCTCATGCCGACTTTGATGCTGCAAAAGAGCGCATTCAACTCATTCGAGATCTCAACAAAGAACTTGGATATAATGTCGGGATACTCGCCGACCTACAGGGGCCTAAACTTCGAGTCGGTAAAATGAAAGATGGTGTTGTCGTAGAAAAGGGCGACCGTATAGTATTTACAACCGAAAAAATTGAAGAGGGTACTGCCGACCATGTATATATGAATTATCAATCTTTTCCAAAAGACGTAAAAGCAGGAGAGCGCATCTTGTTAGACGATGGAAAGTTGATTTTTGAAGTGGTGTCAACCGATGGTCAATCAGAGGTTATTGCCTCAGTCGTTCAGGGCGGTCCTCTAAAATCAAACAAGGGTGTCAACCTTCCCAACACGGAAGTGTCTTTGCCTGCATTGACGGAAAAAGATGTAAAAGACGCTGTTTTTGCTATCGAGCAAGAGGTTGATTGGATTGCACTCTCTTTTGTTCGTCATAAAGAAGACTTACTAGATCTCAAAAAACTCATTAAAAAACACGGCTCCTACGAAATCCCTATCATTTCGAAAATCGAAAAACCCCAAGCACTAGACAATATTGATGAAATTATCAATCACAGCAATGGTTTGATGGTTGCTCGTGGAGATCTGGGGGTTGAGGTTCCTGCAGAGGGGGTTCCTTTAATTCAGAAAAACCTGGTACTCAAGGCAAAAGCGGCTCGAATTCCTGTCATTATCGCCACGCAAATGATGGAGTCNATGATCGACGGACTTACNCCCTCAAGAGCAGAGGTGAATGATGTTGCAAATTCGGTAATGGATGGNGCTGATGCCGTGATGTTGTCTGGCGAAACTTCTGTCGGAAAATACCCTGTTGAAGTGATTCAAACCATGCGTAAAATTGTGATTCGTGTGGAAAATTCCCCCCTGATTCGGAAATACGATCAAGCACCTCAAAATAAAAATGACCGTTTTATCACCAAGTCCACTTGCTATCACGCGGCTCTCATGGCTACCGAAATTGAGGCCAAAGCCATTTGTACCCTGACAAATAGTGGGTACACGGCTTACCAAATCTCTGCTTGGCGTCCAGATTCTTCGATTCTTGTCTTTACTTCAAACAAACGCATTTTGTCACAACTCAATTTGTTGTGGGGGGTGAAGTGCCACTATTATGATCGTTTTGTTTCTACGGACGAAACGGTTCTGGATGTCAATCAAATTGCCAAGGAAAAGGGTTATGTCAAAGCTGGTGATTCTCTTGTAAATCTGTTAGCGATGCCTGTTGCCAACAAGGGAATGGTTAACACCTTGCGGGTATCTGTAATAAAAGATTGATTAAAAGGCCAACTTGAGTTGGGCTTCTACTTTTTTCTTTGTTGATGGTTTTTTGAAATTACTCAGGGAAATCCCCAGCAATCGCACCGAGTTTTTGAGTTTTTCTTGAAATAACANTTCTTTTGCAATCTCCAAAATCACGGCAATATCTGCAGTATAATACGGAACAGTTTTAGATCGGGTCTGGGTGACAAAATCACTGTATTTTATTTTGAGAGTAATCGTCTTTGCGCTGATTTTGGTTTTGAGAAGGCGTTGATCCAATGCGCTTGCAATATCTTCAAGGCGGGAAACCATAAATATCTCACTAGAAATGTTTTTGTCAAAAGTGCGCTCTGCGCCTACTGATTTTGGTTTGCGTTGTGCGCGAACGGGGCTCAGATGAATCCCGCGTACGACATCGTAATAAAACTGACCTGATTTGCCGAAGTGTTTTTCTAGGTTCGACAGACTTTGCTTTCGCAAATCTGCCCCTGTATACCATCCTTTTCGATACATTTTCTCTGCCGTTACCTTTCCAACACCGTGAAACTTTCGTACGTCTAAGTCTGATAAAAAGTTGATAACCTCTTCAGGGGGTATGGTTTTTTGTCCGTTTGGTTTATTGTAATCGCTAGCAACTTTTGCCAAGAACTTGTTGATTGAGATTCCGGCAGAGGCAGTAAGCCCCGTGAGCTCATAGATTTTGATTCGGATTTCCTCCGCAATCAATGTTGCTGAAGGAATCCCTTTTTTGTTGTTGGTAACATCCAAATAGGCCTCGTCAAGCGATAGGGCTTCTACCAAATCTGTATATTGATAAAAAATGGAATGTACGACCTTGGAAACCTCTTTATATCTCGAAAATCTAGGTTTAACAAAAATCAAGTGGGGACACAGTCGCCTCGCAACCTCTCCTGACATCGCGCTTCTTATCCCAAATTTTCGCGCTTCATAGCTAGCCGCCGCGACAACCCCTCGCTCAGATCCGCCACCAACCGCAAGGGCCTTGTTTTGGAGTTCTGGATTGTCACGCTGTTCAACAGATGCATAAAACGCATCCATATCGACATGTATGATTTTTCGGGATTGATCCATTATCAAATGTAATTATAGATTGCGTTGTAACACAATAGCCAGAAATATATTCCTATTTTTGAGCCATTGTGACAAATCGACAAAAGAAAATCAACGCACTCCTCCAGCAAGACCTTGCAGAAATTCTACATCTTTTTTTGCACAACGAAAACCTACAGAACCTTATCGTTTCGGTAACCGCTGTTCGTGTAACTCCCGACCTTCAAGTCGCAAAAGTTTATTTGTCTGTGTTCCCGTTTTCTGATGCAAGTCGAATTTTGGGTTTGATGGAAGAGCAAGGTGGCGCAATTAAAAATCGTCTTGCGGAGCGGATTCGAAACCAATTGCGCATTGTTCCCAATCTTTTGTTTTTTATTGACGATTCTCCTCAACAAATCGAAAAAATCAACCGTTCTCTTCAGAACCCTGAAAACCCCTTGATGTCCTAAGCTTGCTATGTCATTTTCTCTTTTTGTCGCCCGTANATATCGGTTATCATCAACCAAATTCAACACCGTCCGGCTCATCAGCCGCTTTGCGTCTTTTGTAATCGGAGTGGCTGTTTGTGCCTTTTTTGTGATTCAATCTGTTTTTTCTGGGCTCCATGATTTTGGGCTTTCCTATTCTAGCTCCCTTGATCCTGATCTGAAAATACGCGCTGTTGATTCTGCTTCATTTGTGTTGGCAGACTCTGTGGTTGCACAAATCGAAAAAATAGAGGGTGTCGGAGGGAGTGCTCCTGTATTTTCCCAAGAAGTCGTATTGCGATTCGAGCAACAAAACAAGTTGATTTCCCTTCTAGGTGTTGACGATCGCTTTGATCAGTTATTTGCTGTTAGTGATCAAATTCCTGTTGGGCGAATGGTCTCCGACAATGGTGAGGAAATTCTATTGGGCCATGGCACTGCCATTGAGCTCGGCGCTGGTCTATATGACTATGATGGTTTTGTCGAGTGTTTACTCCCAAAACAAGGGCTTATCAATCCGCTTGATCCCAATCCCTTTGTGTCGCAATGGGCAACCAATGTTGGCTTGTTTCAAATCAGCGAAGAGGTTGATTATGGTTATGCCTTTGCTCCGATTCGTTTTGTCAGAAACTTGACAAATGCTTCTGCTGACGCCTATACCGAAATTAACATCAATCTCGTTGAGGGGGCAAAAGTAAATGATGTGATTGATGGGGTTCAGGCTACACTTGGGGCTTCGTTTGAGGTGATTGAAAAAGAAGCGTTGAATCCGGCACTCTACCGTATGCTTCAAACTGAACGAATCGCTATTTATTTGATCCTTTCACTGGTGTTGATCATCGCATTATTCAATGTTGTGGGGGCTGTTGTGATGATGGTTTTAGACAAGCGCGAACAGCTTCAAACTCTCCATGGAATGGGTTCTCCCTTGCATGAAATCCGAAATATTTTCTTTTATCAGGGCATGCTTCTCAGTGGTGTTGGTGGGGGTGTTGGGTTGCTTGTTGGAATTGTTGTCGTTGTTGCACAGTCCGTTGGTGAGTTTATTCTGGTTCCGGGAACACAATTGCCATACCCTGTTCGTTTTTCGTTTGAAAACCTTATGGCTTTGATGGTAATTTGGGCGGGGCTTAGTGTTTTGGCTGCATGGATTGCATCTGCGGTTGTGCGCCCACGGCTTTTGCGCTAGAACGATAATTCCGCCTCTCCAAAAACAGATTCAACCTCGTCAAAAACTGCAAAGACACCTGCAGAATCGTCAGAGGTGACCATTTGTTGTCGGTATTCCTTAAAGTGAGGGATTCCTTTGAAATAATTGGTGTAATGGCGGCGTGTTTCAAATACGCCCAATTTCTCTCCCTTCCATTCAATGGACATTTGCAAGTGGCGTCTCGCCATCTCAACACGGTCTTTTATGCTTGGTGGTGACAGGTGTTGACCCGTTTCAAAATAGTGCTTGACTTGTGCAAAAAACCAGGGGTTTCCAATGCTTGCCCGGCCAATCATCGCTCCGTCTAGTCCAAACTCCTCGCGCATAAGCACCGCTTTTTCTGGACAATCTACATCGCCGTTTCCAAAAACCGGGATGTGCATCCGTGGGTTGTTTTTTATCTCCGCGATCGGATGCCAGTTCGCTTCCCCTTTATACATCTGTGCCCGAGTACGCCCATGAATGGAAATCGCTTGCGCACCCACATCCTGTAACCGTTCGGCAACCTCTACAATATGTATGCTGTCGTGATCCCATCCCAAGCGCGTTTTGACGGTAACGGGCAATGCGGTTCTATCGACAATGGCTTTGGTTAAAGACACCATTTTTGGAATGTCTTTTAAGATCCCTGCTCCTGCCCCTTTGCAGACTACTTTTTTGACTGGACAGCCATAGTTAATATCAATAATATCTGGCTTTGTCTTTTCGACGATATCAACCGCTTGTAACATCGAATCTAGGTTTGCGCCAAAAATTTGAATCCCTACGGGTCGCTCTTTTTCATAAATATCGAGCTTCATCACACTTTTAGCGGCGTCTCGAATCAGGCCTTCACTCGAGATAAACTCCGTGTACATCACATCTGCACCCTGCTCTTTACAAAGCGCGCGAAAAGGCGGGTCACTCACGTCCTCCATCGGCGCAAGCAACAGCGGAAAAGGCCCTAACTCGATGTTTCCGATTTTGGCCATTAGTCCGTGATTGGTTGATAACGGTTTTCGATTTTTGATGCGATGTCTTCGTCAAAAACTGCATCTACTTCTCCGTCGTTTAAAATGTATACCCGTGGTGGGCTTTCACCGATTAAATCAAAAAAGGTATTCACATCGATTTCAGCATACGGAAAAGCACTATTTGTCATTTGCTCAAATTGCTCAACGGTTGTTTCCCCTTCTTTAAAATAGAGCGCATAGGTGTCGGGAAGTGGATTCTCTTTTTGAAGTATTCCAAGCTCCTCGCTCAATTCTTGACAGTGTTCACAATCCAAATTGAGAATGGCAATCATTTTCTCCCCCGATGACAAATCGGTTCGTCCCGAGTAGGTAAAAGAGGTGTAATCGTTTATTGGAAACTCCCCTTGGTTCGGAATGGGTAAAAAGCCCCACATAGAGGAGATAAGAACTGCGGCGCCCCCTAAAAGAATGGTTTTATTTGTCGGTTTTGAGTCGCCTTTGATCCACAACCAAACCGAAACCGCTAGCATCAATACGTTTTTAGCAATCGATTCGGCGGGCGACATGGAAATCATTTCTCCAAAACACCCACAATTTTCTGTATCCCCGATAGCCCATAAATACCCGAGATGAAGGGTAAACCCAGCCAACATCAAGCTGGCAATCGCCATCAGCTGCTTGGTGTAATAGGGAAGAAGCATAAGAAGTCCGAGAGCAAACTCAAACCCGATAAGGAAGCGTGCGGCGTGTTGTGCTTGACCTCTNCTTGACAACAAGCCCTGATCGATCANGGTGATTTCGAAAAAGCCAGGGCCGACAAACTTGGTGTATGCGGAAAAGATAAANACAAGCCCAAGGAGNATGCGAAAAGNGTTTTGTATGCGTTTCATCNGTTCANTTTTTTTCAAAAATAATCTTTATTCGCATTTACAGGGTGCAATTAAGTATCTTTGTTGTNCTTTTGACTCGTTGATGAAACACATTCGGAATTTTTGCATCATTGCCCATATCGATCATGGTAAAAGCACNTTGGCTGACCGTTTGCTCGATGCAACTGGCGCGGTTACTGATCGAGAAAAGCAAGATCAACTTCTCGATAATATGGATTTGGAGCGTGAGCGTGGGATCACAATCAAGTCCCATGCGATTCAGATGAACTATATGCTCGACCGTCAAGACTATGTGTTTAATCTCATCGATACGCCTGGTCACGTGGACTTTTCTTATGAAGTTTCTCGCTCGATTGCTGCCTGTGAGGGTGCGCTATTGGTGGTCGATGCTGCGCAGAGTATTCAGGCACAAACCATTTCCAATTTGTATTTGGCTTTAGAAAACGACTTGGAAATCATTCCTGTTCTCAACAAGGTCGATTTGCCTTCTGCAAACCCCGAAGAGGTCACCGATGATATTGTTGATTTGTTGGGTTGTCAGGCAGAAGAGGTGATTCACTGCTCTGCGAAAACAGGTCTTGGTATCGAATCTATTTTGGAAGCTATCGTAGCCCGTATTCCTTCTCCCGAAGGGGATAATCATGCCCCTTTGCAAGCTCTTATTTTTGATTCTGTTTACAATCCATTTCGCGGGGTGGAAACCTATTTCCGTGTCATGAATGGCCAAATTACCAAAGGGGACCGAATCAAATTTATCGCTACTGGAAAAGAGTACAACGCCGATGAAGTGGGCGCACTCAAACTCAAACAAGAACCACGAAAACATGTAGAAACTGGAGATGTGGGTTATCTCATCACTGGGATAAAAGAAGCTAAAGAAGTGCAAGTTGGAGATACCATTACTTTAGCCGCAAGCCCCACAGACTCACCGATTGATGGTTTTGAAGAGGTCAAGCCCATGGTATTCGCAGGAATATACCCTGTTGACACCGAAGATTATGAAGAACTCAGAAACTCCATGGAGAAGCTGCAGCTCAACGATGCGTCTTTGGTCTTTCAGCCCGAAAGTTCGGCTGCACTTGGATTTGGGTTTCGCTGTGGGTTTTTGGGCATGTTGCATTTGGAAATCATTCAAGAACGCCTCGAGCGCGAGTTTGATATGTCGGTGATTACAACCGTTCCCAACGTGTCCTATCACGCCTATACCAAAAAGAACCCTGATGAAATTGTGTTGGTCAACAATCCAGCTGATCTCCCCGATCCTTCAATTCTCGATCATGTGGAAGAGCCCTTTATCAAGGCTTCAATCATCACCAAGGCCGACTATGTCGGGAATGTGATGAGTTTGTGTATTGAAAAGCGTGGGCAAATCACGAATCAAACCTATCTCACTCCTGAACGAGTAGAGTTGTCCTTTGATATGCCCTTGGCAGAAATCGTGTTTGATTTTTACGACCGGCTCAAGTCGGTTTCTCGTGGCTATGCCTCTTTTGATTATAGTCCTATTGGATTGCGAACTTCCAAGTTGGTCAAAGTGGATATCTTGCTCAATGCCAACCCCGTCGATGCCCTATCGGCTTTGGTACATACCGACAACGCTTATACACTCGGGAAGAAAATATGTGAAAAGCTCAAAGAGCTGATTCCAAGACAGCAGTTTGATATTCCAATTCAGGCGGCGATCGGGGCCAAAATCATCTCTCGTGAAACCATCAAAGCGGTTCGAAAAGACGTAACCGCCAAATGTTATGGTGGTGATATTACCCGAAAGCGAAAACTCCTTGAAAAACAGAAAAAAGGGAAAAAGAAGATGCGCCAAGTCGGAAATGTCGAAATCCCACAACAGGCATTTATGGCGGTGTTGCAATTGAACGATTAGGTATTATTTTTCCAACCTCTTTTGATTCGTAAATTTATTTAGTACTTTTCAAATGAAATGAAAAGTAAAACGACCCTTGTTCGCACATTGAGTTTACCATCTGCCATTGCGATTAGTGTTGGCGGTATGCTCAGTGGTATTTTTGTGTTGCCGGGTGTGGCCTTTGGTATCACAGGGCCTTCTGTTTCTTTGGCGTTTTTGGTCGCTGGAATTTGCATTATCCCCGCTGTGTTGTCCAAAGCCGAATTGGCAACCGCTATGCCCAAATCAGGGGGAACCTATGTGTATATCGATCGCGCATTTGGCCCGCTTTTTGGGGTCGTTTCGGGAATTGGTCTCTGGTTGTCCCTATTGCTCAAAAGTGCTTTTTCTTTGGTGGGGCTAAGTGCATATTTGTATGTCTTGGTCGAATTGGATTCGTTCTATACCACTATCGTGGCGATTGTCTCCCTGCTTTTGGTATTGGTGCTCAATCTCTTTGGTGTTAAAAAAGTAGGAAACGCCCAACTCGCTATTGTTGGTATTAGTGTTACCTCTTTGGTGGTGTTGATTGCGGTTGGATTTAACAGTGTAAGTGTCGTTCCGCCAACAGAATTTTTGTCGGAAGGTACCCTTGATTTTTTTGGTGGGGTTGCCTTTTTATATATCTCCTATGCGGGAGTAACCAAAATCGCTGCTATTGCTGGTGAAATTTCTCAGCCCGAAAAAAACCTTCCACGTACCATGATTATTTCGTTGCTACTTATTATGGCTGTATATGTTTGTGTGTCTATGGTGCTTGTTCGTTTTGTCGATGGGGCTGCCCTATCTACCGATATCCGACCAATCTATACCGCCGCAGCCCAAATCGGTGGTCCCATTGCGGGATACATCGCTGGAGTTGTGGGGGTAATGACCCTGCTCTCTATGGCCAATTCAGGTTTACTTGCCTCTTCACGTTTTCCTTTTGCCATGGCGCGCGATGGGGCTTTGCCTAAGGTTTTTACTTCAATCAGCAAACAATATTTGACCCCCGTTTTTTCAATTATAGTCACTGCCATTGCCATTGCTTTAGCCATCATCTTTTTGGATGTTGTGAAAATAGCCAAGCTTGCCAGTGCTTTTAAGGTATTGATGTTTGTTTCGGTCAACCTTGCTGTGATTGTATTTAGAGAAACAAATGCCCAATGGTATCGTCCCAAATACAAATCGCCTCTTTACCCCTTTGTACAAATCTTTGGGATTTTAAGCGGTTTGTTTTTGCTCGCTTTTCTCGGGCTTCAGGCTTTGCTATCCGTGTTGGCAGTATTTATCATTGGCTTTTTGGTGTTCTTAGCTTATGGTCGAAAAACCAACCGCAGTGGTTTGTTATCAAACTATGGGATATTCTCTTTCCTTTTTAGAGGAAGACGCGCTGGGACTTCAGAAACAGAGCTCGATCAGGAAGAGGTTATTGAAGGGGTTTACAGCTCTGACTCTCAAATCGTTGTTCCCTTACTGGGTGACGAAACCTCACCTGAAATGATCGTTGAGGTGGCTTCTTCGATCAACCCTAAGAACAGTGTGAATGCGATCAACATCATAGAGGCGCCCGACCAAACCTTTTTGGAAGATGTGAATTTGATCAGCCCCAAAGATGAGTCTGTCAAAAGACGTATTTTATCTCTTCGGGAATCTAAAAACACCAAGATTACTTTTGAGAGTCTTCCCACGCATGATGTGGTTAACACCATCAAAAACATTACGTCGGTACAAAAATGTGAGTGGTTGGTGATGGGCTGGGGTGGTCGTGAGAACACGGGTATTTTGGTCCGAAACCCTGTTGGGTGGGTCATCAAAAACATCAATGCCAACCTCGCGTTATTTAAAGACAATGGGGTAAGAAATATTTCAAAGGTTGTGCTGGCCGTTCGTCCAGGAAGAGAGGGAAATAAATTTATCCGTGTTGCAGATCATATTCGTAAGTATTACGGTGCGAGCTTAACGTTGTTAAACGTCATTGGCAAAGATGCCAAAAAAAGTGTAGAGTCAAAGCTGCACGACGATAACAACAGCTTATTAAAAGGCTTGTCCCGCGAAGAAAATAGTGTGGTCATAAAAAGCAACGATGTAGTTGGTGTGATTTCTGAAGTGTCTGCCAGTTATGATTTACTCATTATCGGTTCGCAGGAAAAAAGTGCTTGGTACAATGTTTTGCTCGGTCTAAAATCGGATCGATTTGTCAAAAACTCTGTTTGTTCAGTTTTGCGGTTAACCATAAGAGATTAGCATGAACCTATTCCCAATCGTTGCGGGTCGTTTTAAACTTGACGGTGGTGCGATGTTTGGTGTTGTGCCAAAGTCGATCTGGCAACGCACCAATCCTGCAGACGAAGACAACCTGATTGATTTATGTGCGAGGTGTTTGTTGATTGAGTCAGGTGATCGATTGATTTTAGTCGATACGGGAATGGGCGACAAACAAAGCGAACGTTTTTTTAATTACTACAAACCTTGGGGAAATGATAATCTTGTCGATTCTGTCATAGGTGCTGGTTTTCATCCGAATGATGTTACGGATGTCTTGCTAACCCATTTACATTTCGATCATTGTGGGGGGTGTTTTACGTGGAATGCTGACCGCACTTCTTTTGTTCCTGTTTTTCCAAATGCGGATTACTGGTCAAATGAGTCTCATTGGCAATGGGCTACCCAGCCCAACCCTCGTGAAAAAGCTTCCTTTTTGAAAGATAACCTAAACCCGATTCAAGAGTCTGGTCGTTTGCGATTTATTGATAAAGGTAGAGACAATCCTTTGGGTCTAGACCTTCTTTTTGTAGATGGGCATACGGAAAAACAAATGTTGCCGATGGTGGATTGGAAAGGGGAAAAACTTGTCTTTATGGGGGACCTTATCCCTACTGTAGGCCATATTCCCCTACCCTATATCATGGGATATGATGTGCGTCCGCTAGAAACGCTTGTTGAAAAGTCTGCTTTTTTAGATCTTGCAGCTGAAAACAACTATTTACTTTTTTTAGAACATGACCCAAACACCCCTTTGGTGCGGGTTCATCAAACAGAAAAAGGGGTCCGCTTACAGTCGAGCCACCAGTGGAACGAATTTATTTAACTTCAATCTTATTATGAAACATCTTATTTTACTTTTATGTGCGTTTTCCTTTGCGCAATCTCCCTATGCAGGCTATTGGCAACAGGAAGTCGATTATGTGATGGACATCCGTATGGATGTGGAAACATTTCGATATAGTGGAACACAACAGCTCACCTATACCAACCACTCTCCCGACACCCTTTCTCAGGTGTTTTACCACTTGTATTTTAACGCTTTTCAGCCGGGGAGTGATATGGACATACGTTCCAGAAACATCAAAGACCCCGATCCGCGAGTTGGTGACAGAATCAGTAAACTCAACGATGAGGAAATTGGTTTTTTACGTGTGAGTGATCTTGAGCAAGATGGATTGGCCGTTGCTTATGAGGAGGAAGAAACCATTTTGGTTGTTGAATTGGCTACGCCTTTACTTCCTGGGGATTCTACTGTTTTGGATATGGTTTTTGAGGGTCAAGTGCCTGTACAAATTCGCCGGAGCGGGCGGAACAATAAAGAAGGGGTTAATTTGTCAATGACACAATGGTATCCAAAATTGGTTGAATACGACAAAGACGGTTGGCACCCAAATCCATATGTCGGGCGTGAATTTCATGGGGTTTGGGGTGATTTTGATGTATCCATCACCATTGATCGTAACTACGTGATCGGTGGGACTGGTTACCTACAAAATCCTGAAGAAGTAGGTCATGGGTATGCTGAAAAAACAAAAAAATCAAAGTCCGAAACCTTGACATGGCGTTTTATTGCGCCAATGGTTCATGATTTTGCTTGGGCAGCTGACCCTGATTTTATTCACGATATGATTTTGGGCCCAAATGATGTTGAGCTGCACTTCTTTTACCTCAACAATCCCGATATTCTGGAGAACTGGAAACAACTCCAAGGGGATACTGCTAAAATGCTGGCTTTTTTTAATGAAAATATCGGAGAGTACCCTTATAAACAATATTCTGTTATTCAAGGAGGAGATGGGGGAATGGAATATCCCATGTGCACACTCATCACTGGGGAGCGTGAGTATAAAAGCTTGTTTGGCGTTACCGCTCATGAATTGGCGCATAGTTGGTTTCATCATTTGTTGGGTACGAATGAAGCAAAATACGCTTGGATGGATGAAGGATTTACTTCTTTTTATGATATGCTTTGTGAGTCCGCAATCATNGGAACAGAAGATCCGTATTCTAGTTTTTATAGTCGCTATTACCAGCTTGTGAGTTCTGGTGTTGAGGAACCCTTAACAACACACGCTGATCGATTTGAATATAATTTTGCTTATGGGATTGGTAGTTATTCAAAAGGTGCTGTTTTCCTCGCTCAGCTAGGATATATTATTGGTGCAGACAACCTCAGGAAAACGATAAAAAAATATTATGAGGTGTTTAAATTTAGTCATCCAACACCGAATGATTTTAAGCGTATTGCGGAAAAGATATCTGGCATGCAACTGGAGTGGTATCTCAACGACTGGGTTCGCACAACTAATACTATTGATTATGGAATTCGACAGATTGAAGAGAAAGGGCAAAAAACAAAGGTTAGTTTAGAGCGTATTGGGAATCTACCGATGCCTGTTGAAGTGTATGTGGAAGGAGTTGATGGATCTGTTTTTTATTACTATATCCCGTTACGGATGATGCGTGGAGAAAAGTCGTTTTTAGATCAAGAAGTCACTACATTAAGTGATTGGTCTTGGGCGAATCCAACCTATCAATTTGAAATCGAAAATCCTTTGGCTGATATTAAGATTATTCAGTTGAATCCAACAGGGCTTAAAGCAGATGTAAATCCAAATAATGATATTTACCCGATTAAATAATGGCTTCTTTTCCAAAACAGATGCGCATCAAAAATGAAACACAAATTCAAAAGTTGTTTGATTCAGGAAAATGTATTTCCGCTGGTGGAATTACGTTAAAATACGTCAGAAGTCAAACCAAATTAAAAGTTGGTTTTTCTGCACCAAAACGCCTACACGCAACTGCCGTTACAAGAAATTTACTCAAACGTAGAATGCGAGAATCCTTTCGACTTCAAAAACATGTACTCGGCGATTCTTTTTCTGGTGTCGGCTATTTTATTTATACTAAAAAGGTCGTAAAAAGCAGTAGTGAAATTTATCAAGCGTTTACAGCGCTACTGACGAAGTGGAAAGATTGCGAAACATAGCAATGTGAGGAATGCCATCTTCAAGATAAGTATCACCAACAGAAACAAAACCATTGTTTTGATATAGTTTTTCGAGATGATATTGGGCAGAGATTTTTATCTCTGTTTGATCTCCTAATTCTTTGATAGAGCGCTTTACGAGTTCATCTCCTAATCCCAACCCACGATGTGATTTTTTAACCACAGCTCGACCAAAAGAATGTTGATCAAAATAATCACCTGGTTTTAGAAGTCGGCTATGAGCAACTAAAACATCTTTATCATAACCCAACAAATGTTTTGCTTTCTGATCTTTGTTATCAATATCTTGATAAACACAATCTTGTTCTACAACAAAAACCTCTGATCGCAATGCAAGGATTGAATATAAAATATCTGTTGTGATTTGACTCCAGTTATATATTCTCCAATCGAGTTTCATTTATCAATTTTTTCGATTCTACGTTGGTGTCTTCCGCCTTCAAATTCAGTTAATAAAAAAAGATCAACGATTTCTTTTGCTTCGTCTAAAGAAATAAACCGGGCAGGTAAGCTTAATATATTTGCGTTGTTGTGCTGACGAGCTAAAGCGGCAATTTGTGAGTTCCAACAAAGGGCAGAACGGATACTTTTGTGTTTATTTGCCGTCATGTTTGCACCGTTTCCACTACCACAAATAATAATCCCTATTTCTGATTTCTGATTTGATACGTCCTCGGCAACGGGGTGGATCGTATCAGGATAATCCATACTATCTTCATCATCAGTTCCGTGGTTGGTAACAGTGTGCCCTTGTTTGATTAAATAAGAAAGTAATTCTAGCTTATAACTTGTTCCAGCGTGATCGTTGCCAATAGAAATATTCATGGGTTTTGTTTATCACAAAATTAACTAACTTTTTTGTTGATAGGAATGTTTATAAACTCAGGGTTTTTAACAACCTTAATAAATTATATGTTTTTGATATATTTTATTGTTTTTAACTCACATGTTTTAAACATAATTTTTTGTGTTATAAACAAATAATATAAGAAGGAAAATTAGGGTTATCATAGATATTAACAAGCTATTATAATTACTTAAATATTATTTTAAAAAGAAGGATAATATTGATAAGTATAATAAAAGTTGATAATTCACAAAAGCTTTTAATCAGTTCAAGATTTAAAGTTCTAAATTGCATCTTCTAAAACATGGGAAAAAAACAAACAACAAAAGATGCTATTCTCAACATTTTGATCCAGCAAAATGGAACCCCACTTAACTACAAACAAATTTGTAGTCGTTTGTCAATTGATGACCCAAGCGGAAGAAATCATATTGCCAAGTCTTTAAAAAAATTAAAAAATAAAGGGTTTATAGAAGAACAAGGAAAAGGAAAGTACTTTGTTAAACCTTCATCAAATCTTCATGAAGGAACTTTAGATGTGAACACTCAAGGGAACGGGTATCTCATTTCGGATGAGTTTGTGGAGGACGTGTTTATTGATAGACGACATTTTAATAAGGCATTTCATGGTGATACGGTTTCTTTCAAAATCATGGCTTCAAAAGGAAAGCGAAGAAAACAAGGAATTATTGTTCATATTATTAAAAGGAAAAAAACACAATATGTGGGAGTTGTCGAAAAATTTGGTGATACTTTTTCTGTACAACCGAAAAACATCAATCTTCCCTTTTTATTATCAAAAGAAAATATAGGAAAAGCAAAGCAGGGAGATTGTGTTTTGGTTTCCATACAAGAATGGAAACGGAAATCNAACTATCCACAAGCCGTTGTTAATGAAATTTTAGGTAGACCCGGAAACCATGATACAGAAATTCATACCATAATGGCGACCCATGGATTGCCATGGAATTTTAATAAAGAGGTTGAGGATTATGCAACGCAACTCAAAATAGAGATTACAAAAGAAGAAATCGCAGCACGCCGAGACTTTCGAAATGTCTTAACGTTTACCATTGACCCAAGGGATGCGAAAGATTTTGATGATGCGATATCATTCAAAGTTCTTTCAAAAGACTTGTTTGAGGTTGGTATACATATTGCGGATGTTTCTCATTATGTTAAGCCAGGAAGTGTACTAGACAAAGAAGCATTTCAAAGAGCCACATCGATATATTTGGTGGATCGAGTAGTTCCTATGCTGCCAGAGAGATTGTCGAATCAAATATGTTCCCTTCGGCCAAATGAAGAAAAATTAACGTTTTCTGCTGTTTTTGAAATCACCTCCGCTGGTGTAGTGAAATCGGAGTGGTATGGGAAAACGGTGATTTTATCAGATGCGCGCTTTGCTTATGAAGAAGCGCAATATATGATTTCGTCACAATCCAAGACAATCCCACCTAAGATTTCCTTAACATCAACCGAAAATACAGTTAATGACGATGTTTTTCAAGCGATTCAATACCTCCAAACCATCGCATCTACAAGAAGAAAAAATCGCCTCCAAAATGGAGCAATCAATTTTAACAAACACGAAGTCCGCTTTGATTTAGATGATCAAAACAACCCAAAATCGGTCTTGATAAAAGAAAGTAAAGCAGCAAACCATCTAATTGAAGAGTTTATGCTTCTCGCAAATGAATCTGTTGCAACCTATGTCGGGAAACGTAAGCAAGCATCACCTTTTGTTTATCGAGTACATGACGAACCCGATGAAGAAAAACTCGCACAATTTGCACGAATTGCTTTTGGGTTGGGATATAAACTCAACTTAAACACACCAAACACAATTGCAAAATCTATCAATTCATTACTCCAACAAATCGATCAAAAGCCCGAAAAAAATCTACTTGATACTTTAGCCATCAGAAGTATGAGTAAAGCCATTTATACCACACAAAATATCGGACATTACGGTCTTCATTTTTCACATTACACTCATTTCACATCTCCGATAAGGCGNTATCCAGATGTAATTGTTCATCGTTTATTACAGCATTATCTCACTCAAAAAAACCTTCCAAAAATAGACGACTTAGAGCAATATTTAAAACACTGTACAGATCAGGAAATTCTTGCCACTAAAGCAGAACGCGATTCCATAAAATTCATGCAGGTCAAGTATATCTCAAAGTATATTGGTTCAACACAAAAAGGATCCATTTCAGGAGTTACAGAAAGGGGTGTTTTTATTGAATTAGTGGAGAGTAAGTGCGAAGGATTTGTTCGCACACAAGACCTCCCGGATGATTATTATTATTATGATGCAGCCCAATTAAAGATGATTGGTCAACAAACCAAAAAGGAGTATCAGCTCGGTGATCCTGTTCTAGTCACGATNGAAGCAACAGATTTAATTAAGAGACAAATNGATTTATCCATTGCAGACGATTAGTTTTATGTAATTTTGAATAAAGCTTACCCATGAATAATTTTTGGCTTGTTTTCTTTCTATTTTCTACAATTGTTTTTAGCCAACAAAAAACAATAGGAGAGTTTACAGAACTCATCATCAAAGATGGATTACACGTTACGCTGATTTCAGGAGATAAAAACGCAATTTCAATAACAAGTGAAAATAAAAAAGGCGTGACGATCATAAATAAAGACGGCCGTCTCAAAATCAGTATGAAGCCTTTTCAAACTTTAAAAGGGATTGATGCGAACATTGAGTTGTTCTTTACTGGCGACATCAGTAAAGTTGAAGTAAGCCGTGGGGCTTATCTTTCCGTTCTAGACACGCTCCAAACAAAAGAGCTACATATTCGCAGCAAGAAAGGAGCAGAAATAGAATTAAGTTTATTCGCAAAAAAAGTAAACTACACTGCAAATACAGGTGGCAAAATTATTGTAGCGGGAGAGGTAGAACAACAGCAAATCCGCATCTCATCAGGAGGAACGGTAGACNCACAACGAACCTTATCAAAAGAAAGTANTGCACAAATCANATTTGGAGGATCATGCGANGTACAANCNACATCTCTNTTTGATNTNACAACACGATTTGGAGGAGTAGCCAGGGTTTATGGAAACCCATTAAAGACGGTTCATAACAAAACACTAGGAGGATCTATTCTTTTTTCAAAACTTCCCGAAGAGTAATGAATGATATTCTTTCAGCACTACCGTTTTCGGTCCTGTTGATTTTTGCTACAGGCCCTCTGTTTTTTCTGATATTAGAAACAAGTATCAGCAAAGGAATCAAACCCGCTTTCTTAATAGACCTTGGCGCAGTCTTTGCGGACGCAGTTTTTGTTCTTGTTGCCTTTCTAGGAACAAAATCACTCTTAGCAGACATCAAGGATAACCCAAATCTATATATACTTGGCGGAGTATTGCTGATGGTTTATGCAATAATTAGTGCAATCACTACAATTCGAAAAAAAGAGGAAATCATCGAAAATGAACCAATAGAACCGAAAGGTTTTCGTTTGTTTTCATACTTCATCAAAGGCTTCTTTTTAAACATCATCAATGTTGGAACCTTTTTGTTTTGGTTAGGTTTGCTTGTCTCAATCGCACCCACATTGGAACTAGAAACCAGTCGTATTATTGTTTTCTTTTCAACCGTTATGCTAGGTTATCTGATCTTAGGGTTTATAAAAATTGTCCTTGCCAAACAGTTGAGCAAAACGCTTACCCCCACTGTCATCTATAAAATCAGACTATCGGTGTGTGTTCTGTTGGTTGTCTTTGGAATCTATTTTATTTATCAAGGTGTTTATGCCCCAGAGCCAGACGTTTTATTGCCCTCTATAAATCAATGGAAGTAAATAAAGAGGCACCGAGCGGATTCGAACCGCTGTACAAGCTTTTGCAGAGCTCTGCCTAGCCACTCGGCCACGGTGCCAAATTCAATGGCAAAAGTAAGCTATTTTAAACAACCAGGGAAGACATCATTCTTCCAACAAAACGGAAACCGACTGTACATCACCCCCAATAGGCGGATTGATTTTCGATACACGAACCCGAATATGCTCCAAACCAGCAACGGAAGATTTGATACGATTAATAATTCGTTGTGCTACATGTTCCAACAACCGAGAAGGTACTTTCATTTCTTCTACAACAATTCGATGAAGGACAACATAATCTGGCGTGTCATTTAAATCATCTGACGAAGAAGCAACCGTCAAATCTGCATCCACCCATAAGTCAACCCGGTATTCACTTCCGATAACGGTCTCCTCTTTCATACAACCATGGTGGCTATATGTTCGGATGTTTTCTAGATAAATTTGGCCCATATTTATTTTTTGCAAAGATAACAAACAAAGCAGCTCTTCCTGTGTGAATTAATTACCTTTGCCATAAATAAACACAGCGTGAACCCTTCGAAAAACTTTATTGAACACATTATTGATGAAGATCTAAAGCAAGGCCTACCTAAAGAGTCTTTACGATTTCGTTTCCCACCCGAACCGAATGGATTTTTACATATCGGACATGTAAAAGCAATTTGCATCAATTTCGGTTTAGGCATGTCATATAATGCACCAGTAAATCTTCGGTTCGACGACACGAACCCCGCAGCTGAAGAACAACTTTATGTAGACGCCATCAAAAAAGACATTCGGTGGTTGGGCTTTCGCTGGGATAAAGAATGCTATGCGTCCGACTATTTTCAAACACTCTATGACTGGGCACTTGACCTAATCAAGTCGGAAAAGGCCTATGTTGATTCGCAAACATCAGAGGAAATTGCAAAGCAAAAAGGCACACCAACCCAAGCAGGTAAAGACAGCCCCTATCGAACAAGAACAGCAGAAGAAAACCTCCTTCTTTTTATCGAAATGAAAGCGGGGAAACACAAAGAAGGAAGTCATGTTTTGCGATTTAAGGGCGACATGAGCTCCCCAAACATGTTGCTGCGTGACCCTGTCATGTACCGAATTTTATTTCAAACCCATCACCGAACAGGCGATCAATGGTGTATCTATCCAATGTATGATTGGACACACGGACAGTCGGATTACATCGAAAAAATATCACACTCATTGTGCTCTTTAGAATTTAAACCACATCGCGATCTTTATGAGGCTTTCTTAACCGAAATATACACTTCCGGCCTCGCACCAAAACAAAGAGAGTTTGCACGCATGAACCTCAATTACACCGTCACGAGTAAGCGCAAATTGATGCAGCTGGTTCAAAACAAAACCGTTTCAGGATGGGATGATCCAAGAATGCCAACGATTAGCGGTCTCCGCAGAAGAGGATACACGGCAACTTCACTACAAAACTTTATTCAGGCAGTGGGGGTAGCAAAACGAGACAACCTTATTGACGCTTCTTTATTAGAGTTCTGTATCCGAGAAGACTTAAATAGAATTGCCCCTCGGATTATGGCCGTACTCAATCCTTTACGTGTTGTCATCACAAATTATCCAGACGGAAAGGAGGAGTGGTTAACCGCCGAAAATAACCCTGAAGATCCAGCAGCAGGAACTCGCGAATTGCCTTTTTCGAAAGCCATTTTGATTGAGCAAGAAGATTTTCGTGAAGAAGCAAACAGAAAATTTTTCCGTCTAAAACTCGGTAAAGAAGTACGCTTAAAAAACGCCTATATTATCAAAGCGGAATCGGTTGAAAAGGACAATAATGGAAAGATTAAAACCGTCTATTGTACTTATGATCCACTGAGTAAAAGTGGAAGCGGAACAGAAGAAAGCCAACGCAAGGTGAAAGGAACCCTTCATTGGGTTTCGGAACTACACGCCCACCAGGTTCAGGTTAGAAATTACGATCGATTGTTTTCAGATCCTAATCCAGACGGCCACAAAGATGTAGACTTTACAAGTTTTCTAAATCAAAACTCCTTGACCGAACAGCAGGCTTTTATCGAACCAAACATTGGTAAACCACATCACGGAAAGAACTACCAATTCCAGCGCCAAGGATACTATGTGGTTGATCCAGACAGCACGGAAACAAACACCATATTTAATCGGACTGTTGGATTACGAGACAATTGGTCCAAAAAATAAAAACATCGTTTTATTTATCTTTTTTCGAACGCCCCTCTTCTTCTCGTTGCCTTTTCATTGCCTCTCCAATTTGATTACTTGCTGTAAACGAAGCAACCATATTGTTTAGCATTTCCGAGCCTGCTTGTGGCGAATTGGGCATCAAAATCAAGTTGCTATTGCTTGCAGAACCAACAGACTGAAGGGTGTCATAGTGCTGGGTGACAACAATAAGCGCAGAGGCCTCCTGTGAGTTGATGTTAACCCCATTCAGCACTTTGACAGAGTCCTCTAGCCCACGTGCAATTTCGCGCCTTTGATCAGCAATCCCTTGGCCTTGTAGTCGTTTGGATTCAGCCTCAGCTTTTGCTCGTTCTACGATTAAAATGCGCTGCGCATCCCCCTCAAATTGCGCAGCAACCTTTTCTCTTTCTGAAGCATTAATCCGATTCATGGAGTCCTTGACCTGTGCATCGGGATCAATATCAGTTACGAGGGTTTTGATGATATCAAACCCATAATTTATCATTGCATCGTTGAGTTCTGTTTTGACTGCAATTGCAACATCATCTTTTTTTTCAAAAACGTCATCCAAAATCATTTTAGGGACCTCTGCACGAACAACGTCAAATACATAAGAGGTGATTTGGTCTTGGGGAAAGTCAAGCTTGTAGAATGCATCATAAACTTTGTCTTTAATCACCTTGTATTGTACAGAAACTTTGATCTTAACAAACACATCGTCTTTCGTTTTTGTTTCGACCACAACATCGAGTTGTTGAATACGTAAGCTCAGGCGGCCAGCTACGCGATCGATAATTGGAATCTTGAGTTGCAGGCCAGAATGACGAACCCCAACAAACTTTCCAAAACGCTCAACAATTGCAGCAGACTGTTGCTTGACGATAAAGAATGTTCCAAAGAGTAAAACAAAGGCCAGAAAGCCCAACAAAGAATATGTTATTATAGACATGATTAATGCATTTTAGATTTCCACTAAAGATAATCAAAAAACGACTATTTTATCGCTCTTAAAGCGAATTGAATACGCTTAATTACCTCTCTCGTACCCAAAGTCTTAATTAGCAAGAATAAGTCAGGCCCAGAAAGAGACCCCACAATTACTACACGCAGCGGCCCCATTAATGCACCAAGACTCAAACCCGAATCTTCGGCGATCTTCTTCATGGCGTTTTTTAGCAGATCTATTGACACTTCACTTTCTTGAGGAAGAATGTCAACCACGGAAAGTAAAAGACTTTTCGTTTTTCCTTTCCACACTTTTTTAAGTGCTTTTTCATCGTAGCTTTTCGGCCTCTCAAAAAAGATGACAAGCTCTCGCCAAAGCCCTGTGGTTAGGACAATTCGTGGCTGAATCATCATCGCGATAGAGTTTAGTTTGTTTTCATCATGAACGACAAACCCATGACTTTCGATAACAGCATTACACAGACGACTAAAATCAGAAACGGATAAGCGTTGGACGTGCTGCTGGTTAAACCATTTGTTTTTCTCGGGATCAAAGCGCGCGCCCGCATGATGAACCCTTTTCAAATCGAATAACGAAATCAGCTCCTCTAATGAGAATATCTCGTTTTCGCCACCATCGTTCCAACCGAGTAACGCAAGAAAATTCAATACCGCCTCTGGTAAATAACCCTCTTCTTTATAACCTGTTATGCCACCTTCCCACTGTATTGGAAAAACAGGAAAACCGAGTTTGTCGCCATCCCGTTTAGAAAGCTTTCCTTTACCGCTTGGTTTGAGAATCAAAGGTAAATGTGCAAAATCAGGGGGTGTCCAACCAAACGCATTATACAACTTTAAATGCAGCGCCAACGAAGGCAACCATTCTTCTCCACGAATAACATGAGAAATTTCCATGAGGTGATCATCTACAACATTTGCAAAATGATAAGTTGGCATACCATCGCTTTTATAGAGTATTTTATCATCCAACAACTTGCAATCAATCGCTACGTTACCCCGAACGGAATCCGGACAATTGTAGATGGAAGATCCTTTTTCATCCCACATCAAAAAACGAACAACATAAGGGTGTTCGTCGTCCAACTTCTCCTTTGTTTTCTTCTCCCCCAAAACTAAACTGTTGTTTAGCTTCATTCGGTTGTGCCAATTATAGATAAATGTTTTACCATTCTTTTCATGGTTTTTGCGATGTTTTTCTAAGCTCTCAGCAGTATCAAACGCATAATACGCAAGTCCGCTTTTAACGAGTTTAAGTATATATTTTTGATATACATCGCGCCTTTCACTTTGTCGGTATGGACCAAAATTTCCAGGGTGGGTTGGGCTCTCGTCGGGCTCAATACCAAGCCACGCTAAGCAAGATTGGATATATTCTTCTGCACGATCAACAGAGCGTTTCTGGTCGGTGTCCTCAATACGCAACACAAATTTTCCATTGTGTTTTCTCGCATACAAATAGTTGTAAAGCGCTGTTCGCACCCCACCGATGTGTAGAGGTCCTGTTGGGCTTGGGGCGAAGCGGACGCGTACTGAATTGGCCATGCAAAATTTTTTGTAAAGATATCGTCTATTCATGATAACACGAAACCAGAGAAATAATAATGTAAAACACTGAAAAACAGCTAGTTGTGGTTTTTAGCTGTTTTCTATATTGGCTTACAACACAGGAAACACCTACCTTTGTCCTGTGAAAAAGATTACGTTACAAGTACAAAATCAATTTTCGGTTCTAAACCAAGAACAGCTTTTGAGTTGGATGTCGGATTGTGTTTTGCTGTTGGGTAAGCAAATTGGGGATATTCATATCGCACTGATGGATGATGATGCCCTGTTGGAGCTCAACCAAAAACACTTAGACCACAATGATTATACAGATGTGATTACATTTGATTACTCTACTCCTAAAGCAGTTAATTGTGATATTGCGGTATCGACAGATCGTGTGTCAGAAAACGCTACTCACGAAGGCGTGACCGTAGAAAATGAACTCGCAAGGGTACTCATTCACGGCATACTTCATTGTGTAGGCTATTCAGACAAAACCCACAATGACAAACAGATCATGCGGAAGAAAGAAGAAGAAATGTTAAAACGGTTCCACGTGGAACACAAATCCCTATAGGAAATGTTTGCAAAAGAATATGACGTCATTGTTGTTGGTGCAGGACACGCGGGGTCTGAGGCCGCCGCCGCCGCCGCAAACATGGGGAGTCAAACCCTTTTGATTACTATGAATTTGCAAAACATAGCACAAATGTCTTGCAATCCTGCTATGGGGGGTATAGCAAAAGGTCAAATTCTTCGCGAAATCGATGCGCTTGGCGGATATAGCGGAATTGTTACCGATAATACAGCGATTCAATTCAAGATGCTGAACAAATCTAAAGGTCCAGCAATGTGGAGTCCAAGGGCACAGTCTGACCGCATGCGTTTTGCAGAGGCGTGGCGACTGCGCTTGGAAGAAACACAGAATGTAGATTTTTATCAAGAAATGGTCACCGACTTACTCTTCGACAAAGATCGGGTTTGTGGCGTTAAAACATCTTTGGGGTTAGAGGTTTATGCCAAGTCTGTGGTGCTAACAAGCGGGACCTTTCTCAATGGTTTGATTCATATTGGTGAAAAACAATTTGGTGGAGGACGCGCTGGGGAAAGCGCCTCTTTTGGAATTACTGAAAGACTTATCGAAAGAGGTTTTTCTGCTGGGAGAATGAAAACAGGGACACCACCACGAGTTGATGGGCGATCTTTAGACTATACCAAAATGATTGAGCAACCAGGCGATGTCCAACCAAGCACCTTTTCTTTTTTACCATCAGCTAAACCCCTTAAAACACAACGGTCATGTTATATGACCTACACCAATCCAGAAGTACACGACTTATTGCGCGAGGGCTTTAATCGTTCACCGATGTTTAATGGACGAATTCAAAGTATTGGACCCCGCTATTGCCCCTCTGTTGAGGACAAAATTAATCGTTTTGCTGATAAAGACCGACATCAAATTTTTGTCGAACCAGAGGGTTGGAACACTGTAGAAGTTTATGTAAATGGATTCTCAACATCCTTACCAGAAGATGTTCAGTATCGTGCCTTAACAGCAGTTTCGGGTTTTGAAAACGTAAAGTTCTTTCGCCCCGGTTATGCCATAGAGTATGATTATTTTCCACCAACACAACTCAAACACAGTCTAGAAACTAAGCCGATTGCGGGTTTGTTTTTTGCGGGCCAAATCAATGGAACTACAGGCTACGAGGAAGCAGCAGCCCAGGGACTAATGGCTGGAATTAACGCGCACCAATATCACACAGACCAAGAGCCCTTTTCCCTTCGTAGAGATCAAGCTTATATCGGCGTGTTGATCGATGATCTGATCACAAAGGGAACAGAGGAGCCCTACCGAATGTTTACGTCTCGTGCAGAATATCGAACACTGTTGCGCCAAGATAATGCGGACACCCGCCTCACCCCATTGTCACACAAAATCGGGCTAGCTTCTGACGCACGACTCAAAGAAATGGAAAAATCTCAACACCAAGCCGACAGCCTAATCCGATATATGAAGAAAACAAGCATACAACCAAAGGATATTAATCCCATCTTACAAGACAGAGAAACGGCAGAAATTAAACAATCCACGAAGCTTTCAAAGATACTAACACGCCCCCAACTCAAAATGAAAGATTTATTGGGATTAACCCCACTCGATCAGTATTTTCAAACAAACCAGACCACCCAAACAACTATAGAACAAGCAGAAATACAGATAAAATACGCAGGCTACATAGAAAAAGAAGAGGCGCAAGCCCAAAAACTAGATCGGCTAGAATCGATTAAAATACCTCAGGGTTTTGATTATCTTGCGATCCAATCCATATCGACAGAGGCTAGACAAAAGCTGACCGAAATTCAACCACAAACCCTATCCCAAGCGTCTCGAATCAGCGGTGTTTCACCAAGCGACATCAGTGTTTTATTAGTCCATATGGGGCGCTAGGTTCCACGTGGAACAATATGATTTTGCAATGAACAAAACAGTTTGTATAGACCACTTAGTTACTGGAGAACCTTTTGTCTTAGCACCCCACGAACACTTCGATATTTTACAAACAAGCCCTCAACCCAAAGAGCTTGAGAAGTATTATGATCATCCTAACTATATATCGCACAAAACAAAAGGCAAGTCTTTGTTTTTTGTTTTTTACACATTGTTGAGACGCTGGAATCACAATTACAAATTAAAACAGATTCATAAACATGTTTCAGAAAAAGGGCGGTTATTGGATTTTGGAGCCGGTACAGGGTCTTTTGTTGAATTTTCGAATAAGCATAATTGGCAGTCTGAGGGATACGAACCCAACACCAATGCTCATGGATTAAAAACAAAATTTATTACTTCATGGAACAACCCAAAGGCATATAAAGCGATTACGGCTTGGCATGTTGTAGAACACCTACCAAATCCAAGCGATTTTCTAAAACGCGCTCACAACTCTTTACAGGATTCCGGAAGGCTTTTTGTTGCTTTGCCAAACTACAAATCCTGGGACGCCAACCACTATGGTACAATGTGGGCCGGTTTTGATGTGCCTAGACATCTTTGGCACTTTTCACCAAAGGGGTTTATGGGTTTAGCGGAAGAATGCGGATTCGAAACGGAAAAAACCTATCCTCTGTATTTAGATGCATATTATGTGTCATTGCTTTCCGAAAAAAATCGTAAATCCAGATTTCCGTGGCTCAAGGCTTTATGGTCAGGATGGCGATCAAATCGCGCCGCAAAACATCTGAAAAACTACTCTTCGCTAATTTATGTTTTACAAAAACGAAAATAAGCGCTTCTAAGCGCGTTTTATGATGTTGATGTATCACAAGATCAAAAAAACAAGCAAAATTTAAGACAAAACAGGCGGGGTGTGAATGTGCTTTGTGAGTTTTAACGATAAATCAGAGAAGATCATTTTGGCGCTACCATTACGCTCAACATGAAGGTAAGCAGACTCTAACTCACTGATAATCAGATGAATATTTCCATTATGGACATAATTTGAAAAGCGAGAAAATTCAAAATTACCTTTTGGTCTATAGCTTGTAAGTTCAGAAACACCATACTTAATCAGTAATGCTTGACGAAACAAATCGATGCTAAACAACAAGAACTGTTTTTGTGTTTCCCGACCAACACCCGCAATTTGTTGACTCCAATTTAGTAGTTCAACAACAGACCCTTTGTTTCGCTTTGCTTTAAAAGCGGTGCGCACCCAACTCACAAACCAATCTTCAAAGGGTGCCCCCTCGACTCTCATCAAGTGTAAAGCACGACTCAACTGTCCATTGGCTTGTGAGCTAACACTCTCAGCCACTTCGCGAGCTGTCCCATAAGAGATCAATGCCTTTGAAATGGCATTTTCCGGCAGCAGCGAAAAGCGGACACCCTGACATCGCGAGCGCAGTGTTTCAAGAACTTGATCCTCGTGATTAGAAATGAATATAAGAAGTGTCTTTTCTGGGGGTTCTTCTACAAGCTTGAGCAACTTGTTGGCCGCAGCGAGGTTGAGTTTATCGGCCTGCCATACCACAACACCTTTCCACCCGCCCTCATAAGCAGTTAAGGATAGTTTTTTTGTGATTTCTTCTGAATCTAAAACACCGATTTGACCCTGTTTGTTTTCGATTTCGAGTTGTTGGTACCAATCAAACAGAGTACCGAAACGGTTGTTTTCGACAAATAAACGCCAGTCTTGTAAAAAATGATCTGATGTCGGTTTGGTTTTCACTTTAGTGTTGGCCGCCACCGGAAAAATAAAATGAAGATCAGGGTGGGTCAGCCGATCAAATTTCAAATCACAAGAAGACTTGTCGGCATTTGGTTCTTGACAAAACACAGCCCGCATAAACGCGATGGCAATCGCAAGCATTCCAACACCCTCAGGGCCAGTAAACAGTTGGGCATGAGGAACCCGCCCCAAAGAAATACTTTCACGAAGAGCCTTAATTTGAGACTCATGGCCGTAGATTTGATCAAACCGCATAGACAAATATACGCATCCAACAACGAAATAAATAGCAAACAAGACAAACGTAAACGGAGAAGAAAAACGTACATTTGCTCGCAAAATTCACAAAATGCGAACCTTAGACACTGCCAATTTTTCAAACAAAAAGGTACTTATTCGGGTTGACTTCAATGTCCCCCTCGACGAGAATAAACGAGTGACAGATCACACGAGGATAAAAGCAGCCAAGCCAACAATTGATAAGGTCTTGGCAGAGGGTGGAAGCTGTGTGCTGATGACCCATTTGGGGCGACCAAAAGGGGTAGATGACAAGCTGTCCTTGCGCCACATTGTTTCTGAAACACAAAAGGTGTTGGGTGTTGATGTTCAGTTTTCAAAAGACACGATTGGCCCTGGAGCTGAAGCGAAGGCCCAAGCATTACAACCAGGCCAAGTTATGTTGTTGGAAAACCTCAGGTTTTATGACGAAGAAACCAAAGGCGATGAACAGTTTGCAAATGCACTCTCAACCTTGGCGGATTGCTATATTAATGACGCGTTTGGAACAGCACACCGTGCACACGCCTCAACAACCATAGTTGCTCAATTTTTTCCAAAAGCAAAGTATTTTGGTTACCTATTGGCACAAGAAATCGATGCGATAGATCGCGTGATGTCAACGGGCGAAAAGCCCGTGTTGGCAGTGCTTGGAGGCGCAAAAGTATCTTCCAAGATTACGATTATCGAAAACATATTGGACAAGGTAGACCATCTGATTATTGGAGGCGGGATGTCGTTTACGTTTGCCAAAGCGATGGGCGGACAAATTGGAAATTCCATTTGCGAAGACGACAAACAAGAATTAGCCCTTTCAATTCTGTCAAGCGCAAAAGAGAAAGGCGTTCAAATCCACTTACCAACAGATGTGGTTGCGGGAGACCAGTTTTCAAATGAGGCAAATCAACAAATTTTCCCAATCGACCAAATTCCAGACGGTTGGGAAGGTATGGATGCTGGCCCAGAAAGTTTGGCAGCGTTTCGTGAGGTGGTGTTGAAGAGTAGAACCATACTCTGGAATGGCCCATTAGGTGTCTTTGAATTCTCTCGCTTTTCACAAGGAACGATCGCTTTGGGCGAAGCCATATCAGCAAGTACAAAAAATGGCGCATTTTCACTAGTCGGTGGAGGAGACTCGGTAGCAGCAGTAAAACAGTTTAATATGGAAAACGAAGTCAGTTATGTATCCACAGGTGGAGGGGCAATGCTTGAAAGTTTGGAGGGGAAAACCCTCCCAGGAATCGCAGCAATTATGGCTTAGTTTTTGATAAAGGAAGACCATGAAAAGCTATCTCATCCCCCTTGTTCTTCTACTGATTACGATCTCTTGTCAGAACAAAAATAGCGCGCCTCTTGTTTTGTCCTCCAACGGTAACATTAACACAATCACGGTGGTGATGACCGATCAATTGTGGGCAGGAACCATTGGCCAAGCGGTTAGAGATATGTATGCCTATCCTGCTGAGGGCTTGCCCCAACAAGAGCCATTATTTGATCTTAAGCAAATTCCACCGGAGGTATTTACGGGGTTCGCACAGTCAAGCCGAAGCGTACTATGGGTTGGAATTCGTGATCAAACGAACATCCGCATTGACAAAAACACCTATGCGCAACCGCAGACTGTGGCGGTTTTTACCGCACCAACCCCCACGGCACTTACAGAAATCATTATTTCTCAATCTGATGAAGTAATCAAAACCCTTCGCACACAGGAGCGTGCCGAACGTTTGCGCAGAATTCGCAAGTCGACCTACGCCAATCATGGTCTCGACAAAAAATTTGGGTTTACGTTGACGATGCCGTCTGCTTATAAAACACTTAAGGAAAATGAAACCACGTCATGGTTTCAACGAGAAATTCAAAAAGGACACATTAACCTACTTGTAACAACAACCCCTTATGACGAGGACATTGTCTTTAATCAAAATCTAGAAAAAATCATTGCTCAACACGATTCTATCGGAAAGGCATTTATTCCGGGACGCTTACCCAATAGCCATTTAATCACAGAAAAAGCATACGAACCATATATCTACAACACTACATTTGGAAAGAAACCCGCATTAGAAATTCGCGGAACATGGGAGGTGCAGGGCGACTTTATGGCTGGTCCGTTTTTACAGTATATCATCAATGACAAACCGAACAACAGAAATATTTTATTGGAAGGATTTGTGTTTGCACCTTCTACAGCTAAGCGAGATTATGTATTTGAAATCGAAACGGTACTTCGGTCTTTACAAGAAAGCCGCTAAAGAATTATTTCTTTTCAGCGTCGTCTTCCTTGGAAGCGTCTTTAAACTCTTTGATACCAGTACCTAGTCCGCGCATGAGCTCTGGTATCTTACGCCCCCCAAACAAGAGTACAACCAAAACAACAAGAAGGACAATTTGCCAAGGGCCGATTGCTAAAGGAACAAAAATTGCGGACATAAGAGATTATTTTAAACAAATGTAATAAAGTTTTTCGAACTCTCAGACACCTCAAAACAGAGTTGGTTATATTTGCAAATAATGGCCAAATCAAATCACAAAGACAAGAAATCATTACGCGCCAGATTTTTGGCAAAATATCGTTTTGTTGTTCTCAACGAGAACACGTTCGAGGAGATACTATCTTATAAACTCAGCCGGCTTAATGTTTTTATGATTGTGAGCATTTCTGCGATTATTTTAATAGGAGCAACCTATATGATTATTGCCTTAACCCCCCTCAAAGAATACATCCCGGGATATGACTCTACCGCCATGCGGCGACAAGCAATCAACAACACCTATGTTATAGACTCTTTGCAGCAACAACTGCTTTTAAACCGACGTTATATTTCCTCTATTACGAACGCTTTGACTGGGAATGTCGATTTGGAGGACATCCCCTCGAGGAACGTTCAGTCAGATATTGACTTGATAGAAGAGCTTGATTTTAGTACAAACCAACAAGACTCTATCCTACGCGCAGAAGTTGCACAAGAAGACCGCTTCAATTTATTTGAAACAGCTGGAACAGAAAGTAATTTTACTTTGTTTCCCCCGCTAACCGGGGTGATTACCCAAGGCTATGATCCTTCAGAAAACCATTTTGCAGTTGATATCGGGGTTCCAGAAAAAACCCCAATCAAAGCAGTCTCTGACGGAACTGTGATTTTGGCCGAATGGACAACAGAGACAGGATATGTTGTTATTATTAAGCACGAACAGAACCTGATATCAGTTTACAAACACAACGAATCCTTAGCAGTAAATCAAGGTGATCTAGTGGTTTCAGGGGAAGTTATTGGTTTTGCAGGAAGCACAGGCATCTTGTCAACAGGCCCTCATTTGCACCTTGAATTATGGAGTGACGGTTATCCGATCAACCCTACGGAATTAATCGAATTTGAGTAAGATGTCATTGCGAAAAACTGTAGCCAAGCAGCTCGCAAGACGAGCACGTAAAAGAATAAATAAGTGGGCAGAAAACCCAATTGAAACCCAACAAAGAGTTTTTGAGCAGCTCATCCAAAAAGCAAAACACACGGACTTTGGCAAAGCCCATGGTTTTGATCAAATTCAAAATCATAAAGATTTTATCAAACGGGTTCCAATTGCGGATTACGAGGGCTTACGACCCTACGTTGATCGGGTTGTTGCAGGCGAAGCAGATGTATTATGGCCAGGTAAACCACTGTATTTTGCAAAGACTTCAGGAACCACTTCAGGCACCAAACACATTCCTTTGACCAAAGAGTCAATGCCCACTCATATCGATGCGGCAAAAAACGCTTTGTTTTGTCATATTGAAGCAACAGGAGACGCTTCATTTGTTGATGGCAAAATGATTTTTTTACAAGGGAGCCCAATTCTTGAGGAGAAAAACGGGATAGCACATGGGCGCCTTTCAGGAATTGTAGCACATTATGTACCGAAATACCTCCAAAAAAACCGCTTACCATCATGGAAAACGAATTGTATTGAAGATTGGGAAACCAAAGTGGATGCCATTGTTGAAGAAACTCACGGAGAAGATATGCGTTTGATAAGCGGCATACCACCTTGGGTAAGCATGTACTATGAAAAACTAAAAGCAAAAACAGGGAAGAAAGCGGGCGACCTTTTTCCAAACTTCAATCTATTCGTGTACGGTGGGGTAAACTTTGAGCCATATCGAACGAAGTTAGAAAGTTTGGTTGGGCGTCGTGTTCCGAGTGTGGAGCTTTATCCAGCATCAGAGGGCTTTTTTGCATTCCAAGACCAGCCAGATAGCAACGGGATGTTGCTGCAGCTTGATTCTGGAATTTTTTATGAGTTTGTTCCTGCAGATCAGTTTTTTGATGAATCGCCACCCCGCTTCGGACTATCCGAAGTAGAAGTAGGGGTTAACTATGTGATCATCATCTCTACAAGCGCTGGATTATGGGGTTATAATATCGGTGACACAGTGATGTTTACGTCCACATCTCCATATCGAGTTGTGGTTTCGGGCCGGATCAAGCATTTTATATCTGCTTTTGGCGAACACGTCATCGGCAAAGAAGTTGAAGAAGCCCTATTACTAACGACCGAGAATACAGAGGTCGAAATCAGTGAGTTTACGGTTGCCCCACAGGTAAATCCTAAAAATGGATTACCATATCACGAATGGTTTATTGAGTTTACCACACCCCCAAAGGACATGGCTCAGTTTTGCTCAGATCTCGACCAGCAGCTGTGTATTCAAAACAGTTATTATCAAGACCTCATCAAAGGAAAAGTATTGCGCCCCTTGGAGATTCAAGCCATTGAGAAAGGTGGTTTTTCTCGCTATATGAAAAGAATCGGTAAATTGGGTGGACAAAACAAGGTTCCTCGTCTGACCAATGACCGTAAAATAGCAGACGAGTTAATCATAGAATGCCGATGACACAACAAGCAACAGTATCACCCTCAATAAGGAAGCGTGCGCAAGAATCCTCTAATGCGATTGCCCGAATGTATATTAGCATGCGTCATTTGCTCAACCGCGGCTTTTACAAGCCCATGGGAATTTCAGGAGCTTCTTTGCGGAACGCCTTGCTGACACTAAAACCAGAAATTTATGGATCAATAGCAGAGACCAAATCAGAGTTGAACGGCTTGCTTTATGTTATTGATCGCTTACCAGAGGGGATAGCAGAGTGCGTTTCTGTCAACCTGACTGCAGAGGAAGGCCTTTCATCTTCTAGCTTTCAGCCCATTATTCCAGCCAAAAGAAGAAGAAACTGCTATCGAATTGATAAAGATCAGATGATCATAGAGGTGACTAGGGGACGATCAGAGGTTTATGATATTCTGACCCACTTGACATTTTTATATATCGAAGCAGACAAAATTTGTGATCGGGTTTATATTCCGTCCTCTAACCAAACGACCCGGGAATGGCAAAAAATAGAAGCGACAGCCAAAGCGACTAAAGCCATAGGGAAAAAGGAACTAGAATCCACAATGGCCTATTTAGCCCAATTGCTAGAATGCACATATAATGAAGCACTTGAATTTTACGACCGATTCAAAACACCCAAGTTCCCCCACCGGTTTATTCAGTTGATATACCACATGGTTCGTGTTGCGGTCCAAGAACGCAGCAATCGAGAGAAGCGATCCGTAACTTTTAGCGCAATGTTGGGGGATCAAATCGGGCACCACGTTCATGGTGAACGTTGGGCAAAGCAGTTATACCAAGTCTTGGCGCAACACAATCTGAGCAATCGCCCAATTCATTTGATTTCCGCAAACCTCCACAGCGTTTTAAACAGTCTTTATGCTGAGGAAGCTTTAGGGAAACCAGCCAAGGACTTGACTTTCTTTGGGCAGTTTACGAGCGATGAAAACAATCAACAAAAAGTACAGCGCTTTGCAACAAAACACGGTTTTATTGATGTGAGTGATAAGTCGGGAAGCAATGTGCACGCACAAATTATAGATACGGATAAAATAAAGAGTGAGAAGTATGCGTTTGCCAAAGGAACAGTATTGCTGGTTTTCGATTATGCGTTTGGCGAACAAGCTTATGAGTTGATGGATGAATTGTTAAAAACGAATATTGGCCAACAACTTGAATCCATATCGGTTATGGGAAAGGCAGGAATTATGAAAGGTAAAAAGGGAGATATTATGGTGCCAACAGCACATATTTTTGAGGGCACTTCCGACAATTATCCCTTTCACAACGACCTGTCAGCGGAAGACTTTAGTAACACAAAGATTCCAACCCTTGAGGGCACGATGATCACAGTCCTAGGGACTTCGCTTCAAAACAAAGACATTTTAACGTACTTTTGCCGATCCTCATGGAAAGTAATCGGAATTGAAATGGAAGGCGTTCACTATCAAAAAGCGATTCAATCAGCGATGCACATCCGAAAAACAGTTCGTCCTACCATTAAGCTACGCTATGCGTATTATGCCTCTGATAACCCCCTAGAGACCGGAAGCACATTGGCCTCTGGTTCATTGGGACAAGTGGGGGTGGTACCAACATATACGATTACCCAAAAGATTTTAGAAAAAATAAGCACGGAATAAATGCAAAAACGACCTTTTAGAACTCCGCTGAGCATGGTGCTCGCAATGTGCGCAACGGCACTGTTTTTATGTACAACACCCGCTGTTGCACAAGGGACCACACCTTTTTTGACGCAGATTCGAAACTTAACCCCCAAGCAACAAATCAACTATGTTCTTGAAGCGCGTAAGCGTGGTTATTCATTACCTCAACTAGAGGGCCTTGCCAAAGCGCAAGGGGCTACCCTTGAAGACCTCTCTTTACTGCGCACCGCATGGTCTGATTCGCAAACAGGCGGAGTAGGTGAAGGTCTGCAAGAGAATCTACAAGACAAAGGAACGCGATCATTTGGCAATGAACCACAGATGTTTGATTTCTTTGAGGAAGAGTCAGACATTTTTGGAAGCGGCTTTTTTGCAAACAAAAACATTACAGAAACTCCACAGTTTTACGTGGCCACGCCTGCGGGATATCGTTTAGGCCCTTCCGATGAAATTACCATTGACGTTTGGGGGGCGTCGGAGAATCGCTATGAGGTTACTCTATCGCGACAAGGTGTTGTGCGAATCGATCGCCTAAAGCCGATGTATTTATCAGGACTCACTTTAGCAGCAGCAGAACGCAAAATCAGAAACGAATTTTCTTCCATCTACACAGGGCTTTCACCAGACTCCCCCAATGAGTCAAAGGTGTATTTGGACGTTAACCTCCAAAAAGCAAGAAGTATCGTGGTCAATATTACAGGAAGCGTAGAAGCCCCAGGAACCTATACGATATCCGGATTTTCATCTGTATTAAACGCACTCTATGCGGCAGGAGGACCAACGGAAAACGGAAGCTATAGGAACATTTCAATTTTACGAAACGGAAAAGAGATTACCTCGATAGATTTATATGACTTTTTTGTCAAAGGAAACTACCCTTCTTTTTTTCTAAACGATCAAGATGTAATCGTGGTTGCCCCACATCACAAACGCATTACGGTTGAGGGAGCTTTCAAGAACACCGGCCGCTTCGAAACCTTAGAAAATGAAACCATCGAAGATCTGTTGTCATACACCGGGGGCTTTTCTTCTACTGCCTATAAAAAAGCAGTTTATGTCGATCGCGTGGTTGAACTCCAACGCGAAATCATCAAAATCGAACAGAAGGCGTATGTCACCGCTCAACTTTCTGATGGAGATACGGTAGAGGCAAAAAATGTCACAGACAAGTATACAAATCGAATCAGTGTTTCAGGAGAAGTCTATCTGCCAGGAAACTATCCATTTAAGGAAACACCAACGCTTTCAGCGCTTTTGAAAAGCGCAAGCGGGCTAACCCCTAATGCCTACGCAGAAGCGGCAATTCTATATCGGTCAAATCAAGGTTTTGTGAATGAGGTGAAAACCATTGATTTGGCAGAGATTGTCAACAACACTCAAGATGTACAGTTGCAACCCAATGATAGTTTGGTTGTCATTTCAATGGAAAATATTAACCCCGAGAAAACGGTTACGATTCAAGGGAAGGTTAACGAGCCAGGTGAAGTGCCCTTTTTCAAGGGGATGACGGCAAGGGATTTAATTTTGATTGCCAATGGCTTTCAAGACCGCGCAAACACCGATCAAATCGAACTATACACCAATGTCACAGAGGAGCAAACCAACAAACGAGTTGACGCACGATGGTTTTCACTTGCAGAAGCTAAAGAAGTAGAATTAGCACCTTCTGACCTGATGGTTGTCCGCCTGAAGCCAGGATATCAATCGACGACGTTTGTTCGTTTAGAGGGGCAAGTTACCCGCCCAGGCACATATCCGATTATCAAGGAAGATTACACAATCTACGATCTTTTCCACGATGCCGGGGGAGTACTGGATGGAGCAAATTTAAAGGGTGTTTCTATAGAGCGGTCAATTACAAAAGAAACACAAGAAAACATTGAGGATACGGCAGACTCCTTAAACTTCTTTTTTAAAGATGATACAAAAATTAAAATAGGCGTTGATTTTGAAAAAGTGCTTTCCAAAAAAGGGGACCATCCAGATAACATATTGCTAAAATCAAGCGATTTGGTATTGTTTCCAAAAGAAGACTCTACTATTTCTATATTGGGTGAGGTGCAACGAGAGACAGCAACCCCGTACGACAACAGCATCAGCCTTCGGGAAGCCGTAATTCGAGCGGGAGGAGTTAAACGGTCCTCTGACTATAAAAACGCTTATGTGGTTTACCAAAACGGAGACGTAAGAGGAACTAAAAACTTTTTATTTTTCCGCATCAGGCCCAAACTAGAACCAGGAGCCATTGTTGTTGTTCCTTTAAAAGAACAAAGAGAGAGAATTTCTATACAAGAGACAATCGGACTTACTTCAGCAATCGCCTCTTTAACTCTCTTGGTGAGATCTTTAACTCAATAAAAGCATGATAAATGAACACAAATAAAGAGGATGAAATCGACCTGATTGCTCTATTAAAAACCGTTTTTATCGCAAGGCGTTTTGTTGTTAAAACTACTATATTGTTTGCCGTTCTAGGGGTGATTTCGGCACTAATTTCCCCCATAAAATATACAGCGTCTACCACATTTGTACCTCAGCTGTCTGAAGGACCAACAAACTCATCTTTAGGCGGCTTAGCATCTCTAGCGGGCATTAACCTTTCTGCCATAATGGGCAGCCAGCCCCAAGAGATACCCCCATCGTTATACCCGCAAATTGCAGAAAGTGTTCCCTACCGATTAGCACTTTTAGAGGCTAAAGTGGGTTCAAACGATATTAGCTTTCGAAATTATATCCTTGATGAAAGTAGCGGTGTGGCAATATTGCCTTTACTAAAAAAATACACCATAGGGCTACCAGGATTGTTGTTAAATACTCAAGGCGAGGAAAACGGCACCCAAGACAGCCTTCTTTTTCAGGTTAGTGAAGAAGACAGGGACCTTTTCGAGTTTTTAGAACAGGTCGTTTCAATTGAAGTGGACGATCTAGAAGGGCTGGTCTCCATCAGTGTGGAGTTGGGGGACCGTGTGGTGGCCGCTCAACTGGCGCAAGCCGCCACCGATTTATTACAGAAAAAAATCATCGCGTTTAAAAGCCAAAGCGCGAGAAACAACTTAGACTTTATCGAGAGGCAGTACGAATCAAAACGCCAAGAGTTTGAAAATATTCAGGATTCGATCGCGATTTTTAAAGACCAAAACCTTAACATAACATCCTCACTTTACCAAAATCAACTTTCTCGTTTGGAGTCACAGTTTACAGTGACCTCCTCTGTTTTTCAGGAACTTGCGGGACAAGTTGAGCAAGCCAAAATCCAAGTCAACAAAGACACACCCATTTTTACAATTATTGAACCTGTAAGTGTCCCACTAAAGCGATCTAAACCTAGACGAACCATTGTGGTGATGATATGGACGTTCTTAGGCGGGGTGTTTTCAGTAGGGTGGATCCTTGTAAAGTCACCAGCACAACATGTTATAAATGAGCTTCTTGGGAGCTAGCGAGAGATTTCTTTTTGTACTCTTCGCCTAATAAAAAAGAGCACGACATACCAAACAAACAGGTATATTAAAAAGATGGTTGTTGTAACTTCATGGGCCAAATTAAAGGAAAGTTGAGAAAACAACATCAGCGTCGCAGTTAAGCTTGCAACGATTATTAATGAAGCCATCACATGATTTTTGGTAAAATGTAAAACGAGGTGGTGAACGTGGTTGTTGTCCGGCTTAAAAGGGCTCTTTTTATGCCAAACTCGACTAAAAAATACACTGCCAGAATCGAGTATGGGAACAATAAAAATGCAAAGAGCAGCCAAAGAGACAAGGGACTTATGGGGAATAAAAATCGATAAAATGACAGACTCATTGGTCACAAAATACATGGTAAAGAGGTAAAACATAAATCCTAAAAACAAAGAGCCAGTATCTCCCATGAAAACTTTCTTTTTGTGTGAAAGATTAAAACGCAAAAAAGCGAACAAACACCCAATTAGAATGACACAAAAAGACAAGAACAGATAGTCCCCGACAATATAAAAGATTGACCCATAGCACACGGACATCACAATGCCTAACATAGCTGCTAGACCATCAATGCCATCACAAAGATTAAAGGCATTGATCATAAACACTCCGATAAAAAAGGTGAGAAAATAATCGACTCCAATGGGGAGGTCATAAACATTTAAAAACCCATAAAGATTGCGAACAACAAGGTCGTCCCCAAAAGCAAAAAAGGAAATCGCGACTAACTGAAGGATAAGTTTAATAATCGGCCGAAGCTGATAAATGTCGTCGCGAATTCCGACATAAACGATAATTGCACCCGCACCCAAAACGAGAATAAGCCGCTGCACATCGACAAAAGGAACAAAAGCAAAAGCGACCACCAAGAGTGCAACATAAAAGGACAGACCAGTGAGCTTGGGAACAAAACGCCAATGCAGATCTCGATCACTTGGCTTTCGAAAAATTTTATACTTTCTAACGACTTCCGCCACACGAGGAATGGTTAACCACGTAAAGACAAAACCATAGATTAGCAAAACCAATAAAGAGCTGATGGCCATAGGGCAAAAATACATATCTTTGTAAAAACATATCACAAATAGTCTTATTTTTATGCGACTATTATTTTTTATTCTTTTTAGCGCTCAGATTTTCGCGCAATCTCAAGAAGCGATCAAAACTTGGTACGATCAAATCAACCAAACAACCTACACCTTTTATGAGGATCAAGTTGTTAAAGAACGGTTTTTCAACAACAAAAAAGACACGATTTATTTCAACCCCATACCTGCAGATTACCCAGATTACAGTTCGATTTGGTACAACGATGCGCTTCATTTGACCAGTAACCAGGGGGGCTTAATTTATCGGGTTGAAAAAGACACGACAATTCGTATCGATCGCTCCTATCAACATCGGAAACAGAGCAAAGCCAGCCAGTTTGTTTATCGTGATACCCTATTTCGCTATGGCGGCTATGGGTTTTGGAGGGCGAATAATTTCTTCACGTATTTCGACAAGACGACAAAAGAGTGGGGATACTACCCGATTGAGGGATTTCAATTTCCACCCGAAGCTTATGGAGATCCTTGTTTTTTATTGGGGGACACCTTTTACAGCTTTGGCGGAATGGAGGTTGACAAATTCACAGGCCTCGAGGGTCAAAAAAACAATGATATCTGGACGTTTGACTTTATAACTCGAAGGTGGACGAACCTTGGCAAAACAGCGGTCAATTTGTCTCCATATAAAGCAGTTCAAAAAGATAGCTTGTTTTATTTGTTTGGTCAACCCCAAAACACGGATCACAACCTATTGGTAGATTTAAGGAATAATCAAGCACGATTTTATAAACAGTCATTAATCTCAGCCAACATCAATAAAAATGAACCAGCTTTTTTTCGTGGCGACTCACTTTACTATTACAAAAACAACACTCTTTACAGTGCGATTCTTTCTGAGAACATCTTCAACAGCCCACAACAAGTAGAACGCCTGTTCTTTGATCAAAGCGCGCTGTTTACAAACCTGACCTATATCGCCCTATTTGCCTTTGTGATGCTTGTAGCGACCTATCTATGGATCACGTATCAACACATGAAAGCACCTCGCTTGGTACGCGGAGGAATCAGAAATAATTTTGACTTTTATCCGCTTCGGGAAGAAGAAGAGTTGATTTTAGGGCTTTTGCAATCCAAATTAACCGCAACAACTGAAGACATTCTTCGCGTGATCGGCCGAGAGGATTTGAGCAGTTCGCAAAACAACAAACGTAAAGCAGATGCAATTGAAGAGATTAATAAACTGATGAAACAGCTCGTTGGTAAAACGATTATCAAAACCAAAAAAGACCCCAACGACAAGCGTCAGCTGATTTATTATTACAAACGAAACCTACTGAGCTAAATGACAACACAAGCGATTTTACAAAGCATTCCTTTTCCTAAACAGCTTTTGACGTTTTCCTTTTTCGTCGTGAGTGTACCTATTATTGCACAAACGGAAGCCAAAGTCAATCTCGCAACACTCCCATTTTTGATACCAAACTTTGGCTTGGAAGTTCCCTTAGGTGAGAAACAATCTTTTCAGCTTGATGTACTTGGGTCGTTTTGGGACGAACAGCCACTTCTCGATGACACCCCTTTTCATGTGAATCAAGTGTTTTTGGAGTATCGATGGTATCAGCAAAGCGATACCCAAAAATGGTTTATTGGCCCTCACATTGGCTTTGGAATGTTTACCCTACAAAAGCCCGATTTTGCTATTATTTACGACTATTGGGAAGAGAAATCAGGTGCGGAAAAACGTTTAGATGTCCCGGATGACGAATATCAGTCGGGTAGAGCGGCCTTTTATGGCCTTACGGTTGGCTACAAAAAACGACTCAAAAAGGGCTTTGGTCTGGAATTTTTTATCGGAGCAGGGCTAACACAGTCTTGGTACAAGGGCTATAAGGGATTACGCCGAGTAGATTTAGATTACCCAGATGAAACTGATTATCGACCGTTTAATGGGTCAGGAGAGGTCGTGGCTTACCGTGGCGGACTGATGCTCACCTATAAAATCCCTACTTTTGAAACCAAAAATAACCTGGATGAATAAAATCTGTTGTATTGGAGCGGGCTATGTAGGCGGACCCACCATGGCGGTCATTGCAAGGCAGTGTCCAAATATCACAGTGACCGTGGTTGATATTAGCGAAGAGCGTATTGCAGCCTGGAACGACCGTGATGTAGACAATCTCCCGATTTATGAGCCAGGGTTGGCTGAAGTTGTGGCCAAAGCAAGAAACAAAAACCTCTTTTTTTCTACGGAAGTTGATAAGGCAATTCAAGAAGCAGACATCGTTTTTATTGCGGTCAATACGCCTACTAAAACCTATGGAAAAGGGAAGGGCATGGCTGCAGACCTGACCTATGTTGAGCAATGTGCCAGGCGTATTGCAGAGGTCGCAACGAGTGATAAAATCGTGGTTGAAAAAAGCACACTTCCTGTTCGCACAGCAGAAGCGATTCAAACCATATTGGAACAATCTCCCCATGGCGCACAGTTTGAGGTCTTATCCAATCCCGAGTTTTTGGCAGAAGGCACGGCGATTGAAGATCTATTTAAATCAGACCGGGTGCTTATCGGGGGCCGCAGAACACCTAAAGGTGAACAAGCCGTTCAGGCGCTAGTTGATATTTATGCCAATTGGATTCCACGTGAAAAAATCGTGACTACTAACGTCTGGTCTTCTGAGCTGTCAAAGCTCGTCTCCAATGCCTTTTTGGCACAACGAATAAGCTCCATAAACAGCATTTCAGCACTTTGTGAAGCCACAGGCGCCGATGTGGAAGAAGTCGCCGCCGCAGTTGGAAAGGACAGTCGGATTGGACCCAAATTTTTAAAAGCATCCGTTGGATTTGGGGGGAGCTGCTTTCAAAAAGACATTTTAAATCTAGTTTATCTGTGTCAGCAATATGGTCTAGATGAAGTAGCCGACTATTGGAAGGGAGTTATTACCATAAATGATTACCAGAAAAATCGCTTTGCCAATCGGATTCAACAGGCCTTGTTCAATACGGTGAATGGCAAAAAAATTGCCTTTTGGGGCTGGGCCTTTAAAAAGGACACCAATGACACAAGAGAATCCGCAGCGATTTATGTGGCCGATCAATTACTTTCTGAGGGCGCAGAGATTGTTGTGTATGATCCCAAAGTGTCTTTAGCTCGGATGCAGATGGATTTGCAAACCCTATTGGAATACCGCGGAGAAACAGAAACAGACATTAACGGAAAGCTAGCTAAGCTTTACAGTGTCGATTCGGCGGCGGCCGCATGTACGAAAGCCCATGCTTTGGCCGTTATTACAGAGTGGGATGTGTTTCAAACCCAAGACTTTGAAACCATTTATACCCAAATGGAAAAGCCGGCTTTTGTTTTTGACGGCAGAAAAATTTTAAATCACAACCAATTGCAATCGATTGGCTTCACGGCCTATGAGATTGGAAAAGCAACAGAAAGCTAATATGTGTGGAATTGTAGGTTATGTCGGAAATCGCGCTGCATACCCCATCATTATTCAAGGGTTAAAACGCTTGGAATATCGCGGTTATGACAGCGCAGGGATTGCCTTACTCAATAGCGAGTTACAGCTAACGAAAACCAAAGGTAAGGTTGCAGATTTGGAAGCCAAGGCGCAACAAAATAAACGATCAGGGACACTTGGTGTTGGACATACGCGTTGGGCAACACATGGGGTTCCAAATGATGTGAATGCCCACCCGCACACCTCTAATTCCGGACGTTTGGTATTGGTTCATAACGGCATCATTGAAAACTACGAATCCCTACGTGCCTATTTGACCAAAAAAGGGTTTTCGTTCTCGTCCGACACCGATACCGAGGTTTTGGTCAACTTGATCGAGCATATCCAAACCACGCAAGGCTTGAAGACGGGAAAAGCGGTACAAATCGCCTTAAACCAAGTGGTTGGCGCCTATGCCATTGCGGTTTTTGATAAGGAGCGACCCAAAGAAATCGTGGTTGCTAAACTCGGTAGCCCCCTTGCGATAGGCCTTGGAAAAGACGAATATTTTGTGGCTTCTGATGCCTCACCATTTATTGAATACACCAACCGTTCGATTTATTTGGAAGACAATGAAATGGCAGTTATCAACCAAGACAAAGGATTAAGAATGTACACAATTCCAGACAACAGTCGGGTTGACCCTCAAATCCAAGAATTGCAACTGAGCTTAGAAAAAATTGAAAAAGGCGGCTATGACCATTTTATGCTCAAAGAGATTTACGAGCAACCCGACGCCATTATTGATACCTTTCGCGGAAGACTTCACAGGGATCAACAACAGATTTTGTTGTCTGGTTTGGAAGAACACAAAGAAGTGTTTCAAAACGCCAAACGAATTATTATCATTGCTTGTGGCACTTCTTGGCATGCAGGCCTAGTGGGTGAATATCTGTTTGAGGATGCGGCACGAATCCCTGTTGAAGTGGAATACGCTTCGGAGTTTCGTTACCGCAATCCCGTAATTTCCAAAGAGGATGTGGTCATTGCGATATCCCAATCCGGAGAAACGGCGGACACCTTAGCGGCGATTAAGCTTGCCAAAGAAGCACGTGCTTTTGTCTTTGGAATTTGTAACGTGGTGGGAAGCTCGATTGCACGTGCTGCCGACACTGGCGCATACACGCATGCAGGCCCAGAAATTGGAGTAGCATCAACCAAGGCCTTTACCACACAAATCACCTTGTTGATGTTGATTGGATTGCGTTTGGGGCAATTGCGAGGCACTTTATCTAAGGATGATTTTAGTCGTGTTGCAGAGGAACTGGAAGCCCTGCCCAAAGCCGTACAAACCGTATTGAAAAGCGAAAAGGAGATTGAACAGATTGCAAAAAGTTATAAGGATGCTGCTAACTTTTTGTATCTAGGACGCGGGTATAATTTCCCAGTGGCTTTAGAAGGGGCGTTGAAGCTTAAAGAAATCTCCTATATTCACGCAGAGGGCTATCCCGCAGCAGAAATGAAGCATGGCCCCATTGCGCTGATTGACAAAAACATGCCTGTTGTGGTGATTGCCACCAACAAAGGGCATTATGAAAAGGTGGTGAGCAATATTCAAGAAATCAAATCTAGAGACGGGAAAATTATTGCCGTTGTGACCAAGGGCGATAAGTCGGTCAAAGCGCTGGCTGATCACGTGATTGAAATTCCAGAAGTCACAGAGTCTTTAACACCCATTTTGGCATCTGTTCCCCTGCAGTTACTTGCCTATCATATTGCTGTGATGCGGGGTTGTAATGTGGATCAGCCCAGAAACCTCGCAAAATCGGTAACGGTGGAATAATGAAGAAAATGGCAATCATCGTATCAGGCTATTTTAATCCTTTACACAAAGGGCATTTGGAATATTTTAACAATGCCAAGGCGCTATGCGATGAGCTCTTTGTGATTGTCAACAATGATCATCAGAGGGAACTCAAAGGAAGTAAGCCCTTTCAAGATGAACAGGAGCGTTTACTGATTGTCAGCAATATCAAGGCAGTAGACAAAGTGATTTTGTCCATTGACAAAGATCGTACGGTTTGTGCGAGTATTAGCAAAATAACAGAACAGTATGGCGCCGACTATGACTTAGCTTTTGCCAATGGGGGCGATCAGAACAACGAGACCATTCCTGAAATACCTGTATGTAAGGAGTTAGGGGTAGCGCTGATAGACGGCTTAGGAGATAAAATACAAAGTAGTAGTTGGTTGTTAAGGAACGATTAGATTAAAATGAAGAAAATATTACTGGTTTTTGGAACTAGACCTGAAGCCATTAAAATGGCACCTTTGGTAAAAGAACTCCAAAAACACTGTAACGATTTTGAAACGAAAGTTTGTTTAACGGCTCAGCACCGAGAAATGCTTGATCAGGTTCTTGATTTTTTCGAGATTAATTCAGATTACGATTTAGACCTAATGAAGCCAGGTCAAAACCTTTATTCGCTTACTGCGACCATCATAGTTTCTTTAAAACCCATTTTAGAAGAATTTGCGCCAGATTACGTTTTTGTTCACGGAGACACCACGACGACCATGGCGGCATCAATTGCTTCTTTTTATGCCGGGGCAAAAGTTTGTCATGTAGAAGCAGGGCTACGCACACACAACAAGCTTTCACCCTTTCCCGAAGAAATCAATAGGCAAGTAACAGGGCGCATTTGTGATTTACATTTTGCGCCCACGGAAGCCTCAAAAAAGAACTTATTGGCCGAGAATATTTCTGAAAACAGCATTCTTGTTACTGGCAACACTGTGATTGATGCGCTTTTTGAAAGTATAACACGTGTTAAAAATTTAAGCACAGAAAACATAGAGAACATAAAAAAATCCCTTTTGCCAGACCAGGAAGTGATTCTTGTGACTGGACACAGAAGAGAGAATCACGGTGAAGGTTTTGAACGCATTTGCCAAGCGTTAAAAGAGATTTCGAAATCAAAACCCGAGGTCAAAATCATTTACCCAGTTCATTTGAACCCCATGGTTCAAGAGCCTGTAAATAGACATTTAAAAGATTCAAAAAATATACTATTGATATCCCCCGTTTCTTACCCTGAGTTTATTTGGTTAATGAATCGCTCAAAAATTATCATTACAGATAGCGGCGGGGTTCAAGAAGAAGCACCTAGCCTTGGAAAGCCTGTTTTGGTGATGCGAGACAATACGGAACGCCCAGAGGCCGTAGAAGCAGGAACGGTTATCCTTGTTGGCACAAATAAAGAAAGGATTGTAAATGAAGCATTAGACCTGCTAGAAAACAAAGAACGCTTTCAAGTGATGAGTGAGCTTCACAACCCATATGGCGATGGTAAAGCATGTAGTCGAATTATAGATTTTTTAAAAACTTGAATAGTATGATTGATGTAGTTACCATAGGACTTGGATATATCGGGCTGCCAACATCTGTACTTATGGCATCAAAGGGCAAAAAAGTATTAGGTGTAGATATTGACCAAGATGTAGTAAATACAATCAACAAAGGAAATATCCATATCGTAGAACCAGAACTAGATGTTGCTGTTAAAAAAGCAGTAGATCAAGGAAATCTTATTGCTTCTTCTAAGGCTGAGGAGGCCCAAGCATACTTAGTTGTAGTTCCTACACCCTTTAAGGGAGATCATGAGCCAGATATTTCCTATGTTGAAATGGCAACTCAAGGGATTATTCCATTGTTAAAAGAGGGAGATTTATACATTTTGGAATCAACCTCACCTGTTGGAACTACTGAGAAAATGCAAGAGATGATTTTCGCTCAAAGACCCGAGTTGAAAAATAAAATTTTTATGGCCTATTGTCCTGAGCGCGTACTCCCTGGAAACGTAATGCATGAGTTGGTGCATAACGACAGGGTAATAGGAGGCGTTGATGAAAAGTCTACTCGAAAAGCGATTTCATTTTATTCAAGTTTTGTTAATGGAGCCCTACATGCCACCAATGCCAAAACAGCAGAAATGTGTAAGCTTGTAGAAAACGCTTCTAGAGATGTGCAAATCGCTTTTGCCAACGAACTTTCATTGATTTGTGATAAAGCAGGAATTGATGTTTGGGAGCTCATAAAGTTGGCTAACAAACACCCCAGAGTTAACATTCTGCAACCTGGGTGTGGGGTTGGAGGTCATTGTATAGCCGTAGATCCTTATTTCATAAAAGCACATTTTCCTCTTGAATCGAAACTAATAGGAACAGCTCGCGAAATAAACAACTACAAGGCTTTTTGGTGTATTGAGAAAATTCAGAATGAAATTTTAAAATTTGAGTTGCAACATAAAAGAAAACCTGTTGTTGCTTTATGTGGGCTTGCTTTTAAACCCAACATTGATGATCTTCGGGAGTCACCAGCAAGTTTTATTGTTGAAAAGATCATTAACAGCAATGACCCATCATATTTTAACATTGTAGAACCCAACATTTCTTTTCATAATAAGTTTGAGATAGTTAAGCTTGAACACGCGGTCTCAAACTCAGATATAATAGCTCTACTTGTTAGACATGACGAGTTTGTAAAACAAGACTACAAGGACTTGATTGTTTTAAACTTTTGTAATGCTTAAGCTTAAAGACTTAAACAAACTTAAACTTTTAGTTTTTGGCTATTTAAACTGGACCACAATTTTTCTTGTTGTTCCATCGGCTCTTTTGTTTTTTGCAAACATTTATTTATTTGATTATTTAGATGAAAAAATTTACTTTCTGTTTGGTCAGATTATGATTTTTATCTCTATTCAAAACTCAATTGGCGCGCTTGCGTTTGAACAGTTGATTATTAGGAATTCTGGAGGAGAAAAACGAATTACCCTATATTTTAACATTATCAGTTATTCCTTTGGGGCAATAGCCTTAACATCTTTTATTCTTTCAAGTGTTATAAATATAAACGTAAGTTTTGTTGTTCTTTTTTTGGTTTTTTTTACTACAGGACTTAACATGACAATTTCAAAAGTATTTAAGCTCCTAAAAAAAACAGAATTAACAACGGCAATCACAAATTTTTGGAAGATTTTTCCTGTCTTTTTTTTGTTGTATAAAGATTTTGAAGCTGTATTATGGGGGCTTGTATTCATTAATGCATTAGCAACCATATATTCTTTTTGTGTTCTTTTTTACATGAAGGACTCTGTTCTTTTCAAAAGGAAAGTCCCATTTAATACATTATTTAACCAGCAAACAGGTTTTTTGTTGAGTTTAACCACTATGACTGTAATTTCTTTTTTCGATAAAATATTAGTTTATAAAAACTTTAGCGTTGAGGTTGCTAATGAATATTTTTTCTTGTTTACCCTATTCACTCCGATATCGATATTCCACAATTTAAATAACATTAAATACGTTGCATTATTTAGGGAACGAATCGACATCAAACTGATGAGAAAGGAAACAGCAAGACAAACATCCCTTTTTGTCATTTTGATAATCCCTATTTTGACATCTATTCCATTTCTCTTAGACCTAGACCTGAACATATTGTTCATAGTTATTTCCTTTTCTTTAATCTCATTAATTCGGTTGAAGTATTCTGTATTTTCAAGCATACTAAGTTTAAACCTTGGTAAAAAAGAGTTGAATACGATTAGAATATATTCCATTATGGTATTGGCGAGCTATTTTGTTTTGTACAATATTAAAATAGGCTTTATAACGTTGCTTTTATGTTTTACATCCTTTTGGGTTATTAGGCTTTTATTATATAAAAAAATGTCAAAAAATCTTTTATGGAAGCCTTAAAGCATCAACCTGGCACTTTAGACCGACTGCTCTTGAAAAAAAATTCAAATCAAATAATTACTTTCGTTAGAAGACGATCTCAATTTTATGCAATTAAAAGAATCTATAACCTGAAAAGCATTATAAATTTAACTTATCAATTCGTTGTTGGATTTTACATGGGTATTAAAAAAAACTGTATTTTGAATTGTGGAGGGGCGATAGAAATTGGAAAAAACGTTCTTATAGGCCCCAATGTTGTCATATACAGTCAAAACCACAACTTTTCTGACAAGTCTAAGCCCATTAAAGATCAGGGATATAGTTACAGTAAAGTTGTCATTGAGGACAATGTCTGGATTGATTCTGGCACAACTATATTGCCCGGGTCTTATATTGAAAAAGGGTCTGTGATTGGAGCAAGTTCTGTTTTCGGCGGGAAGGCCGGTAAATATGGAATATATTATGGCGATAAAGCAAAGCGAAGAAATCATTATTAAATGGAAGCAAAGACTTATTTTTTATTGTCAAGCTTATTTCTTCTGCTTGGGATATTGTCAATTAATAAGAACAATTACATAAAGTGGTTTCTTTTTTTGGTAATCATTTTACCGTCTGCAGATTTTTTAAAAGATTACTTTTTTCGTTATCAAAATCACGCTTCACATTTCTTTTTTTATCCTTTCATTGTAGTTTTTTTTAAACACATTTCAAAAAAAGCTCTTTTTTTACCTTTAGTAGGTTTTACAATAATTGTTGTGTTTTCATTCTTGGTTTCCGCCATGAATAATAGAATAAGCACTTACTTTATTTTTCTAGACATCAAACCTCTTTTGCTCTTTCTAGTATTGGTAGCGTTTGTAATTCATAAAGGGCATAAAATTTCAGGATTATTTGAAACAAGGTTTTTTAAAAGGCTACTTGGGCTGAACTTTTTTATTGATGCTTTTTTGTTTGCTGGGGTGCTGTTTTTTGATTTAAACACTCTATTTTCTGAAGACAAATTCTTTTCAATTAACTCTTACAGATACTCGGATATTGGCGTTGTGATTTTGTTTATATACGTGCTTGACAGATTTTCAAAAAAAAGCTTTATTATCGATAAAAGTCTTCTTTTTGCGCTATTTCCAATATTGTTTTCTTTCAATAGGTCTATGATATTCATATTAGTCCTAATTTTTTTATTCAAAGCCCTCAAAAGGCTTGTTATAAAACCCCTTAACCCCTCGATTAACCAGGTGATTTTTTTGTCATGTATTGTTGTTGCTATAACTACTGCATTTATTTCTCTACAAAACTCAAGGTTAACAGTTTTTTTAAATGTTGATTTACTTTCAGAATTTTTCCAAAATAGATTTTCCCCTTTTTATGAGACATTAAAAACCAGTTCAAATGCTGTTTCATCCTTATTGGGACATGGCTTGGGTTTTGCCTACGAAATTCCTTGGTTTCAATATAGAGACAACATCAATAACAAAAATATTTATTTAGACAATCTGATATTAACATTGTGGGGAAAATACGGGCTGATTTCTTTTGTACTACTGGCGTTAATTTTATTTTTTATGTTAAGAGAAATTAACAATAAGAAACTTAGAAATCATATGCTTATATCCCTCCTTTTTATATCCCTTACAAATGCTTGGCTATATCAGGTTACACTCCCTTTATACTTCATATCCCCATATTTAACACAAAATAGATGACTAAGGTATTACATCTTCTATACACAAGTCTACCTGAAAAATCAGGGTCTAGTATTAGAAGCCATGCACTTATTAAAGCCCAGCAAGAAAATAAGACTGACCCCTATGTATTGGTTGCCCCGTTTATTGAAGGGGTTTCCAAAGACTCAGAAGTTATATCGGAAGGAGTAACATATAATCTCACCAAAAGCTCAAAGTTTCATAAAAGCGAAAATATTTCGAGCTTTAAAGAGCTAATCATAAAAGGGTTTTCTTTATATCGTTTTCTTTCAAAAGCTTTTTCTACAATAAAGAAAAATAAAATAGAAGCTATACATAGTCACAGCATGTTTTACTGCGCAATTACGGGGGCTATATGCTCTTTGGTTTTTCGAATTCCTCACCTTTATGAAGTACGATCTTTTTGGGAGCTCAGATCAAAGACAAAGGCACCATTAAGATATCGTTTATATAGATTTTTAGAAAACATTTCAATTCTTCTGGCAGATGAAATTGTTGTCATTTCAAATTCGATGAAGCAAGACATCCAAAGCAGAGGTAGGCGGTTTAGGAACAAGCCTATAACAATTGTATATAACGGACTTGATGAAAAAGAAATTAGAAAAAACCAAGAGCAGTCTGAAGTAAAAAAAATTAACAAAAACACCCCCATTGTTTTAGGATATGTTGGAAACATTAGCCCCATTGAGGGGCTTGCAGAATTGATTTATTATATAAATAAACAGCCCCACCATAAATTAGAATTGCACCTTTACGGATCGGGGAATGATGAAGACCGCTTGAAGCAAATAGTCCAAAAACACAATTATTCTAATATTGTTTTTCATGGTAAATTTGAGAGGAGTGAATTATCAGAAATATACAGTAATATTGATGTTGTTGTTATACCAAGAACACCTATTGAAATATGTGAAAAAGTAACACCCTTAAAACCCCTAGAAGCAATTTCTTTTTCAAAACCGGTCATTTGTAGTGATGTAGGGGGGCTATTAGAGCTCTTCGAAAATGATAAAAGCCTCCAATATTTTTATAATAAAAACGACATAAGTTCAATCTCAAGAATATTTGATGAACTCCTAAACAAATCACAAGAGGACCTAGAAAAAAACATTGCCAAATCCATCGATTTTATTGTTAATAATCGCAGTTGGCAGAAAAACACGAAACAATATCATAACTTGTACAAAAAATTAATTAATCATTGAAAACAATACTATTTGTATATGGTTTTGGAGGACACAGAGAACAGTCAAAGAGGTTGCTGTCTTACAACACGAACAATGATAAAATCATTGAAATCACAGAATTTGGCGTAGATCAAATTAACAAACAAAATAAATGTTACAAAACGCTACCTTTTAAAACAAAGAAAAGAATTGATCCAATAAATATAACATTAGCGACACTTTATCTCACACCATTAGCCCTTTTCATTTTGATTAAACATCGCCCTTCTAAGGTAATCACTACAGGGCCCATAGTTGGAGTTATACCAATTTTTCTTTCCAAGTTATTAGGAATAGAAACCATCTTTATAGAAACTTGGAGCCGTTTCTATAGTTGTTCGTCAACAGGAAAAATTCTAAGAAAAGCTGTAAGTAAGGTCTTAATTCAAAATGAGGAACTAAAGAGAATATATCCAAACTCAATTTATTGTGGTCGTTTATGAAAAAATTATTTTTTACCGTTGGGACAACAGACTTTCCAGCCTTAACCAGGAAGGCAAACGAACTACATAAATCAAAAAAATTTAAGGTGGTTGCTCAAAGCCCAACAAGACTGAAAGACACATCATTAGAACAATTCAACTTTAAAGAGAACGTAATTGACTATTTTTTATCTTCAGATTTAGTAATAACTCATGCTGGTGCAGGCTCGTGCTATAAACTAATTGAACTAGGCGTGCCGATTATTGTAGTTCCCAATTTAAATCGCAGAGATAAACATCAAAAAGAGATTGCATTATATTTTGAGAAAAATAATTATTGTAGTGTTTGCTGGGATTTAAATAAATTAGAAAACATTATTGAAAAACAAGATTCTGTTAGATTTACCCCATATAGAAAAACCCCCTTTTTTTTAGCAAAGCTTATATTTTCACAATGAAAATCATAATTATCACCCAAAACGAACCTTTTTACCTTAGTCAGAACTTAAAGTATCTGTTTGGGGTTTTACCCAAGGATGTTAAGGTAGTGGGTTGCGTGGTTAACAGCGTTTCTCCCTTTGGAGAAAAAGAAAGCTTTTTCCGTAAATCCATAAAAACACTTAATATTTTTGGGTCTGTTTTTTTTATGTATTACTTCATGAAGTTTGTTTTCTCCAAGCTTTTTAAACCACCCTTAAAAAAACTTTTAAAAGACAATCGAATTCCTGAAATTCACCTCGAAGGCAACATCAACTCTCAAACCAATTTAGCAATCATCCGCTCTTATAGCCCCGACTTGTTAGTTTCTATTCTTGGTAATCAAATTTTTAAAAAACCCCTTATTGACCTTGCCCCTCAAGGCTGTATCAACCTACATACGGCTTTATTACCAAAATACAGGGGGCTGATGCCGACATTCTGGGTGCTTAAAAATAATGAAACCCACACAGGGGTGTCTGTGTTTTTTGTGGACGAAGGCATTGACAGCGGCCCTATCATCGTACAACAGAAAGTTGAAATTGGAAACCGCACACAAGCCGGTCTCATAAAACACACCAAAAAGATAGGCATGGAGTTGATTGCAGAGGCAATCACTACAATTAAAAAAGGCAATTTGGAACTAATCCCCAACCCCAACAGCCAAATGTCTTACTATTCGTTTCCAACAAGAAAAGATGTGCAAGAATTTAAAAGAGCCGGAAAAAAGTTTTTTTGATGAATATCCTCACATTTGATATTGAAGAATGGTTTCACATTCTAGACAACCGGTCCACAAAAACAGAAACAGAGTGGTTCAAATATGAAGCTCGCATTCATCAAAACATGGAGCGGATTTTTAAATTCCTTACAAAACACAATCTTTCAGCCACCTTCTTTGTGGTGGGGTGGATCGCTAAAAAGTACCCAGAAGTGGTAAAAAAAATAGACAAATTAGGCTTTGAAATAGGCTCTCATACATACATGCATCAACTGATGTACGAACAATCTCCACGGGAGGTAGAGGAAGACCTAAAGCAGTCGATATATGTTTTAGAGGATTTGACAGGAAAAAAAGTGAGATCTTTTCGTGCACCGGGATTTTCAATCACCAAAAAAAACAAATGGGCTTTTGAGGTTTTGGCCAGTCAAGGTATTACACATGATTGCTCGGTATTCCCAGCAGGCAGAGCGCATGGCGGCCTTCCAAGCTATAAAGAAGCAGTTCCGTCAAGACTCATCTGTAATGGAGTTGAATTAAAAGAGTTTCCGATAAACACGACGTGTGTTTTTGGGAATTCATGGATTTTTTCAGGCGGAGGCTACTTCAGGCTGTCACCCTATCCCTTTGTCAAAAAATGGTCAAAGAAATCGGACTATATCATGACATATTTTCATCCAAGAGATTTTGACCCTGATCAACCTATAATCAAAGAATTATCATTAACTAGAAAGTTTAAATCTTATGTGGGTTTAAAATCTTGTATGCCCAAACTCAACAAATGGGTTGGGGACTTTGATTTTATTGATCTAAAAACAGCAGATATGTTGATTGATTGGGATCAAGTGCCAATAATCAAAATCTAAATCTGTTCTTTCACCGAAAAAGAGCTTATCCACACAAAAAAGACCAACATAGCAGGAATTATATCATATAATTGCCCCCCAAAAGAAGCCACAACAACTGGAATGGCATACGTGAATTTTGGAATCCATCTGGCATAAAAGATAACTGTAGCTATCAAGCCGACAGCTCCAAAATAAAAAAACACATCAATTGGATACATTTCAACACGATCTGGAAATGTTGCAAATCCACCAAACAAAAATTTAGATATTATATTTTCATTTGTAAACTGCTGACTCAAGATATTTTCTATGTTCTCATTCCTTAGTGATAAAAAAACACCCAAAGCACCATGCTTTTCGTAAACACTGTTCCAGAAAGAGTCAAAGGAACTAAAAAAAGATATAATCCTATTAAAATGAACAATTAACAATAATATGGAAGCTAGAAAAATTTTTTTTATAATAACCCTTTTATTTACAACAAAAATGATAATTAATAAAAGGTATAGTAAAGCTGACTTTTGCCCCATCAAAATCAGGCTGCTAGAAAGCACAAAAAACTCCCAGTCCAATTTTTTTAAAGTTGACCAGTGGTGAATTAAACAAATAGCATACATGATATTGTTCATTCCCCCAGACCAAAGAATACCACTATATCCCCAACGGCCACTTAAAGGGTAGGATTCAAACAGCGACAAAGAAAAAACTGCCCCTACATAAATTAAGCACGCATTAAAAACAAGCAACTTTTTTAAATAGAAAAAGAATGAAAACCCATAACGCTCACTTTTATTCAACTCCATCCATATACTAAGGAAAAGAAATGGAAATAAATATTTTAACAAATAAAATCCGTTGTTATTGATAAAAAAATCCGAAAAATACCACCAATCAAAAGTTGTAGTAAGTATTAACGATTGAATCAAGATCACAAAGGCCAGTAAACCCATGTAAAAAACAAGGTCTTTTCTTATAACTTTTAAAAGCATTAAAAAGCTTATAATTAAAGCAGCTCCGGTTAGTGAGTATATTATCACCCCAGCTGGATTAGGCGGATATTGTTTATCAAACATTACCCACAAAAACTTTCTTGTACTTTGATTTAATATGCTATATCCAACAACAGTCCACAACACCCAATAATAAAACCGAGCACTCTCAAACACATTCACTCGGGCATTATGGATCAATCGTTGTAGCATCTATTGTAAAACGTTTAAACAGTTGAACTATTGTTGTTTTTTAGGACAACCTTTTTGGGTCTAATAGCAAGAGAACTTGCACCACTCCACTCCGAAACCTTTTGGTTTGGAAACAACCGCCTTGCCAAATCCAGCCATGTCATTACCTCGCCACCGCAATAATGCGAAATCCCTTTTGCGAGCTGTTGGTTAGCAATTCCAGTTAGCAAATGGGCAGCCAAATCTTCTGCTCGTGTCGGACAACCTTCTTGGTCTGCTGTGACTTGTAGTGTTTTTCCAGCATCGAGCTGGGCTTGCAGTTTGGTGTAAAAGTTATTCCCATATTGAGAATACAACCAAGATGTGCGCACAACTGAATAGTTACCACCTACAGCCTGTATGGCCTGTTCACCAGCTAGTTTACTTGCGCCATAGACGTTCAGTGGATTGGGGGTGTCTGGTGGAGTGTAGGACCTGTCCAACGTACCGTCAAATACATAGTCGGTTGAAATATGTATGAGCCAGCAGCCAGTTTGTTTGCAGGTTTTGGCAAGGGTTTCAACCGTCATGCCATTAATTGCATAGGCGAGCTCTTTATTGGACTCTGCACCATCTACATCAGTATAGGCAGCAGTATTGACACAGACATCAAAGGATTGTGTGGAAAACACCTCTTTCACCGCATTGGCGTTGGTTATATTAAGCGTGTTTTTGTCCATAAAAACAAGGTCTAAAGGAAAGTCTTTCGCGGCACCTTGTAATGCAAGCCCTAACTGACCATTGGCGCCAGTTACCAGCACCCGCTTCATGAGTTGAGGTCTTTAAGAAAGGGAAGTTTTTGATCTTTTTCAGAAAGCATGGGATTGTCCACTTGCCAGTTAATGCCCAAGTCAGGGTCGTTGTAGCGAATGCCACTTTCGGCTTGTGGGTGGTAGGGCTCGTCAACCTTGTATTGGATAATCGCTATCTCACTCAGAACGCTATACCCATGAGCAAAGCCCTTTGGTAAAAACAATTGAGTTTGGTTTTCTGCAGAAAGCTCCACACCAAACCATTCTCCATAACTTGGAGAGTCTGCGCGGAGGTCCACTGCCACATCGTAGATTTGCCCTAACACCACTCGAACCAGTTTGGCTTGTCCATACGGGTCGTTTTGCAGGTGGAGCCCCCGAACAACACCCTGACGAGAAACCACTTCATTGTCTTGGATAAAATCGATTGAAAGGCCAGTTTGTTCTGCAAAAACACCCTTTTGAAAACTCTCGACAAAATGCCCGCGCGAATCCGCATGCACTTTGGGCGTGAGCAACCAACTTCCTGCGATGGGTCCTGGCTTACTGTTCATCGATCCACTGTTTTAGATATCTGCTGTATTCTGCTTCTTTGTAGGTTGAGGCGAGTGCTTTGAGTTGGGGGAGATCGACAAACCCTTGTTTGTAAGCTGCTAGTTCCGGAGAACCCACCAACACCCCTTGTCGGCTTTGAATGGCCTCAACAAAGGCATGGGCTTTGGACAAGCTTTGTACAGTTCCGGTATCTAACCAAGCGGTGCCTTGTTCCAAGATCGAAACACGCAGGGAACCTTCTTTCCAATACGCATTGTGAATGTCTGTGATTTCAAGTTCGCCTCTGGCACTCGGTTTGACATGTTTTGCCTTTTCTACCACGCTATGGTCAAAGAAATAAAGACCAGGAATCGCGAGGTTGGATTTTGGGCTTTTGGGCTTTTCTTCAATGGACTTTACGTTTCCCTGGGTATCGAGCTCCACGATTCCATAACGCTCAGGGTTTTGTACATGCGTACCAAAAATTAGACCCCCGGTAAAATCAGCAGATGGACTTTGCTTTTGAATGGCATTGCCGTAAAACAGATTGTCCCCTAAGATAAGCGCAACAGAGTCTATTCCAATAAAATCAGCCCCAATCAAAAATGCCTCTGCTAGCCCGTTGGGTTTTGGCTGAACAGCATAGGAAAATGAACATCCCAACGAACACCCGTCACCCAAAAGGGCCTGAAATGCAGACTGGTCTCTGGGCGTGGTGATAATCAAAACTTCAGATATCCCTAAAGAAAGTAATGTGGACAAGGGATAGTACACCATCGGCTTGTCATACACAGGTAACAGTTGTTTACTCACTGTTTTTGTCATCGGGTATAAGCGTGAGCCCGTTCCACCAGCAAGGAGTATTCCTTTCATTTGTTATCTAAATATGCGGCGATGGTTTTTTCAATTCCTTCGTCCCAATTTGTTTTTGGAGACCACCCCAATGTTGACTCCAATTTGCTTGGGTCAATTGCATAGCGAAAGTCATGCCCTGGGCGGTCGGTCACAAAAGTAATCAACTTTTCGGCAGTGCCCAGATCCTGACCAAGCCGTCGATCATAAGCCTGACATAGTGTTTTGGCCACCTTGAGGTTTGATCGTTCACAACGCCCCCCGACAAGGTAAGTTTCCCCCAATTTACCGTGATGAAAAATGACATCCATGGCCGAAACATGATCTTCCACGTATAGCCAGTCTCTCACATTTAATCCGTCTCCATAAATAGGAAGGGCTTTGTTTTGTTGTAAACTGTGAATCAGTGTTGGGATAAGTTTTTCGCTGTGTTGATCAGGACCATAGTTGTTGCTGCAATTGGAAATCACATAAGGCAAGTTATAGGTCTCTCCATAAGCTCGCACCATATGGTCTGCACTTGCTTTAGAAGCCGCATAAGGAGATCGGGGCTGATAAGGGCTTTCTTCCGTAAACACACCCTTTTTCCCCAAAGACCCATAGACTTCATCGGTACTGATGTGATAGAACCGATGGTTGTTTTCTTTTTTCCAATGTGTACGACAGGCATTGAGCAGATTCATCGTGCCAACGACATTGGTTTCGGCAAAAGGCATTGGTCCCTCAATAGATCGATCAACATGTGACTCAGCGGCAAGATGAATAACCGCTTCAATGTGGTGCGTAGAAAATAAACTGTCAAGTAGAGATGAGTCATTGATGTTTCCCTCCACAAACTGATAATTTGGGACATTGTTTACATCATCCAAACGCGACAAATCAGCAGCATAAGTCAGCGCATCCAGATTGATAAGAGTGTAATCGGGATATCTTTTGACAAGATGTCGAACCAAATGAGAACCGATAAATCCCGCTCCACCTGTAACTAATATAGTCATACGTTCAATAGATAACGAAAGAGTTGCTTCAAAAGTACAAATCATTTTTTGAGCAGGTCGTATGCAATTTTTTACTTTTACCAGCGTTTAAACATTGAATAACACCAACCATACCCGATTTGGAATTTCTACTCAAACGGAGTTTTGACGTATTGTTTGCCTTGACACTTCTGTTTTTGGTCATGTCATGGCTGGTTCCCGTATTGTGGATATTGAATCTTTTTGTCGGCGGAGGACCATTGTTTTTTAGCCATCAGCGTGAAGGGAAAGACCGCAAATTGTTTTGGTGTTATAAGTTTAGAACATTTCCCAAAAATGCCGCTCACCCAAAGCCAGGAGATTCGATGACCACGCCAATTCCTTGGTTGGGTACTTTGCTTCGCAATTCGGGAATCGATGAACTTCCGCAAGTCTTGAATATCATAAAAGGGGAAATGTCTGTTGTTGGTCCCCGACCACATTTACCTGAATATAACGCCTATTATCAGAATGTAGTCGGGCAAGAAGAAATGGATAAGCGTCACAACACCCGTCCAGGGCTGACAGGACTGGCCCAAATCCGAGGATACCGCGGGGACACCCCCAACAGTGCTTCCATATATAACCGAATCAATAGCGACATTGAATATATCAATAGGCAATCTTTCCTTTTAGATCTTGAAATTATTACCATTTCATTATGGATGCTGATTCGCGCCGCAGTTCGGCGAATTTTTAATTAGTCAACCGCCAATCTGCAAGCGACAAATTCCTATTTTTGCCAAAAACAAGCATGAAGGTACTTCTATTGGGAAGCGGTGGCCGGGAATACACATTCTGTCACCAACTGGCAAAAAGCCCACATCACCCACAATTGTTTATTGCACCTGGTAATGCAGGAACTGCACAGTTTGGCACAAATATCGAGGTGTCACCCACAGACTTTGAAGGGCTTAAACAAGCGGTGTTTGCTCACAAGATCGAAATGGTTATTGTTGGTCCAGAAGTGCCATTGGTGGAAGGGGTGGTTGATTTTTTTGCTGCAGATCAAGAGCTTTCACATATCCCCGTGATTGGACCGTCCAAGCAAGGCGCAGAACTCGAAGGCAGTAAAGAGTTTGCCAAGGCCTTTATGCAACGTCATAACATTCCCACTGCTGCTTATGAAAGTTTTACCAAAGACACCCTTTCGGAAGGTCTTGCCTACCTTGAAACGGTAACACCTCCCTATGTCCTGAAAGCCGATGGCTTGGCAGCTGGAAAGGGTGTGGTGATTCTCAACGATCTTGCCGAGGCCAAAGCGGAACTAACCGCCATGCTTGCAGATGCCAAGTTTGGAGAAGCCAGTCAGAAGGTGGTGATTGAAGAGTTTTTGGATGGGATGGAGTTATCGTGCTTTGTGCTCACCGATGGTAAGTCCTATAAAATCCTCCCCATGGCCAAGGATTACAAACGCATCGGCGAAGGAGACAGAGGGCTCAACACAGGAGGTATGGGTGCCGTTTCACCGGTTCCGTTTGCCGATGAGGCCTTTGTGCAAAAGATCAAAGAGCAGGTTGTAACGCCAACAATGCAGGGACTCCAGCAGGACGGGATTCCCTATGTGGGCTTTGTTTTTGTTGGGCTGATTAAAGTTGGAGAAAATCCCAAAGTGATCGAGTACAATGTGCGTATGGGTGACCCCGAGACCCAAGTGGTCTTACCGCGTATCCAAAACGATTTGTTTGAATTGCTACAAGCCACAGCCTCTGGAACGCTCGATAGCGTAAAACTGTCGATAGACAAGCGCTCTGTTTCTACCATCGTTGCGGTTTCAGGGGGTTACCCTGAAAGCTATGAAAAAGGGAAGGCGATACGTGGGATTGACCCAAGTGATTTTGTGGTCCATGCGGGAACAGCAATGGTTGATGAGGAATTGGTTACGAGTGGTGGACGAGTCTTATCCGCAACGGGCGTTGGCGCTGATCACAACCAAGCCATCGCGCAGAGCTATCAGGCTTTAGCCAAGATTGATTTTGAAGGCATATACTACCGAAAAGACATCGGCTTCGACTTATAGAAAGGAATGGGAAGTGGAGTCCGTATCCTCTTCGCCACTGTCATTGAATTTTTTGAGCTGGCCAATCCAATAGGTCGTTGCGGCAAACCCAATCCCCAAAAACACCCAGTTGATGCCATTGGCCAAAAACCAACTTGTGAGTTCGAGCTCACGCAATAGGTCGAGGGGGATAAATAAGATTTCTTGAAAGATATAAGCAATCGCTTCGAAAAAGGCTTTCATTTTTTCAGTGTTTTGTGGGGACAAAAATAAGGCACCCATGGATTAGATACAACTCAGACCTAGTATATTTGATTAAAAATCAGATGATAAAGTACAATGACTAGAGTAAAAACTACAGTACTTTATAATTTATATTCTAATTAAATGGGCAAGCCAAAACATTTGATAATTTTTCGTCTCTCAGCGATGGGAGATGTGGCGATGTTGGTACCTGTGCTGCGCTGTTTATACGCTCAAAACCAGAACATACAGATTACATTGGTTACACCAAAACGCTTTGTCCCTATTTTTAAGGAGTTCAACGAACTACAAATCATTTCGCCAGACTTTATCGGAAAACACAAAGGGCTTAAAGGACTTTACCGCTTGTACAAAGAGCTCAAACAGATTAAACCGAATCGCATTGCCGATATCCATCATAATTTGCGCACTCGTATCCTCCGGTTGTTTTTTAGACTGTCTTTCACACGGGTGAAAGTGATTGACAAAGGCTATGCCGAGCGCAAGCGACTGACCCACCCGACCAAAAAAACTATGAAACCCCTAACTCCACAGCTCTACCGATATGTGGAAGTGTTTTCCCGTTTGGGCTTTGCACTCGATCTCGATAAGCACGAATTTCCAATCAAACCAGGCCTTCCAAAATCGAGTTTGCAGATTCACCTTCCAGCCGACAGAAAATGGATTGGGATTGCGCCCTTTGCCGCACACTCTGGCAAAATATACCCCCTCGACTTGATGCAAAAGGTAATGGGTTATCTTCAACAGCAGCACACGGTCTTTCTGTTTGGCCATGGTCCCAAGGAAGCTGACCAAATCCATGTTTGGGCCAAGGCCTATCCCCATGTGATTCCGCACGCTTTGGAGATGCCTTTTGCGGATCAGCTCGACTTGATTGCAAATCTCGATGCCATGATTTCGATGGACTCGGCCAATGGCCATTTGGCAGCCAATTTTGGGGTGCCAGTCATTACANTGTGGGGCATGACACANCCCTTTNTAGGATTTTCTGCNTTTGGACAAAACAACCACCTGCTTGTCGATCGAGAAAAATTCCCCAAAGTACCCACCTCGGCCTATGGCAAAACGGTACCCAAAGGCTATCGAGATGCCATGCGGACCATNACGCCAGAAGAGGTCATTGAAATGGTTTTGGAAAAGATCTAATTATACATCGTCAAAGTCAACGACCACAGGACCACTTACACAGCTTGCCTGACAGGTCAACACAAGGCCTTCAGCTACCTCGCCGTCGGAAAGAATCTGATTGCTGACCATACGGACCTCACCTTCTTTTACCCGCCCAATACAACTACCACAAACCCCGCCTTGGCAGGAGTAAGGGGGGTCGATACCTGCATCGATGGCAGCTTCCAATACGGTCTTGCTCGCATCGGCAGAAAACGGATGTGTTTCATCGTCTAAGATCACTTCATAATGCACGAACCCATCCACCGAACGGTCGATTTCACCACCCCCAGTGAAGTGCTCCACATGAATATTTTCATTACGCACGCCAGAGTCGGAGAGAGCTTGTACAGAAGCTTCGATCATTCCAGCAGGCCCACAGACATAAAAATCATCAAAGTTTAGTTGGCTAAACAAAGTGTTTCGCACATAGTTGATTTGAGACATATCAATCCGTCCAAAAAGGTTATCAGTCGTTTTCTTTCTACTGTAGATATTTACAATTTCAAACCGTTGGCCGTATGCGGCTTGCAGGGCTTGTAATTCATCCACAAACATTTTGTCGTCTTCCGATCGATTTCCATACACCAANACCACTTTTCCGCCTGTTTTTTTGAGGGCAGTCTTTGCAATCGCCAAAATAGGAGTTATTCCACTTCCTGCAGCCAACAACAAAAGGTTGTTATTTCCGTTGGGCTCATAAACAAATCGCCCTTCTGGAGCACCCACTTCAAGGGTGTCACCAACTTTGATTTGCTTATTGGCATAATTGGAAAACAATCCGTTCGGAATGGCTTTAATCCCCACGCGTAAAACCTTTTCGTACGGTGCACTACAAAGCGAATAGGATCGCCTAACCTGCTCACCGTCAATGCTGTGAGACAAGGTAAGATATTGCCCTGCCTTGAATGAAAAGGCTTGTACAAGCTCTTTTGGTATGGAAAACGAAATGGCTACAGCATCATCGGTCAGACGCTGAACCTCCTTAACTTGTAAAGGGTGCTGTCCAGACATAGCGAATTTTTTTACAAACATATAAAAATGATATCTTTGAGCGTCCAAAAAAACCCGATGTTTCTTCGATTACTGCAACTTCAATGGAAATCATATCGCCGATCTGCAGCATTTACATCTGGTGTGATTACTTCTGTTTTTTACCTATTTGGAGTGCTGTATTTTATCGGCATATTCACGCTTTTGGGCTATGGAAGCTTTTATTTATTGGATGAAGAAATGGGGGTTGAGCCCTTGCACTTTGTGAATCAATATATGATTTACGGGAACTCATTTTGGATTGTCTGGCGCTATTTTATTCAAAAAATGCCAGTGCTAAACATTGAGGCCTTGTTGACCTTACCGATCAAAGTAAATACCATTGTCCATTACGCACTTGGCCGAACGGTATTTTCGTTCTTTAACGTTTCAAATGCGTTTTTCTTTATACCCTTTTCGGTGGTTTTGGTCAACAATGGCTATCCATTATTTCAAGTGATAAGTTGGCATTTGGCAATAGTAGCAATTGTCTTTTGCACCAACTATCTCAATATCCTGATCAACGATCGCAACGACGTGTTTTATGGGGTTGCAGTGATTTTGGTTTTGTTTGCGGTTTTTCAGCGCTACGAAATCTTTGACATTACCACCTACACAGGCCCAGTATTTGAAAGCTTTTACAATGATCCAATTTACGCCCTGATTCCTTGGTTGATGCTTTTATTGCTATACCGATCGACCTTCACTCATTTTAAGCGAATAATGTATCTCGATGCAGGATTGCAAGTCGTCAAAAAAGATGTGCAACATATTCGATTGGGATGGCTCAATCGTTTTGGGCGAACGGCCATCTTTGTGAAAAATGACATCAAACTCATTTTGCGAAACAAACGATCTAAAATGACACTTTGGATTTCCCTGATGTTTTTATTTTATGGGCTTCTGTTTTTTACAGATTCGTCAGGGGGCTTATATGACAATCCTGTTTGGAAAATCTTTGCAGGAATTTTTGTCTCTGGCGGGTTTTTGTTCACCTTCGGGCAATATGTACCGAGTTGGGATAGCGCCTATTACCCTTTGATGATGAGCCAAAATATTGTCTATCGCGAATATTTGAACGCAAAGTGGTCAATGATTACAATCGCCACAGTTTTCAGCACATTACTAGCTACTTTTTATCTGCTGTTTGGCTGGGATGTTTATGCTGCGATTCTTACGGGAGCGATTTATAATATTGGCATTAATGGCTATTTAGTCCTGCTTTCAGGGGCCTATATTAAAACCCCAATTGATTTGACCTCTACCAAAAAGCCCTTTGGTGACAAACAGGCCTTTAATGCAAAGACTTTATTATTGACTTTACCAAAACTGTTTTTGCCAATGTTTCTTTATTTCGCTGGGAGTTTTTTTGGAGGGCAATGGGTTGGCTATATGACAGTTGCTTTCACCGGGATCCTCGGATATTTTTTAAAAAACAAAGTTTTTGATTTGATAGAGACCTTGTATAAAACAGAGAAATACAAAACTTTAAAAGCGTATAAACAAAACATATGATTCGAATTGAACATTTGACAAAACGTTATCAAGATACGACGGTTCTTGACATAGCTGAAATGGACATCCCAAAAGGTCAAGTTTTTGGACTTGTGGGAAACAACGGGGCAGGAAAAACAACGCTGTTTAGTCTACTGCTCGATTTGATTCAAGCTACGGAAGGCACAGTCGCGATTGATCAGGTTGATGTGAGCACATCAGAAGACTGGAAGACAAATACCGCTGCCTTTTTAGATGATAGTTTTTTGATTGGTTATTTAACACCAGAAGAGTATTTTTATTTTATCGGTGAATTGCGCAACGTTTCAAAGCAAGAAGTTGACGAACTGTTGGCAGGGTACGCGGACTTTTTTAATGATGAAATTCTAAATAAAAACAAATATATCCGTGACTTATCTAAAGGAAACCAAAAGAAGGTCGGTGTGGTTGCAACCTTTATTGGCGCTCCCGAACTCTTGATTCTGGACGAACCCTTTGCCAATTTAGACCCGACAACTCAAATTCGGCTCAAAGAACTTTTGACCGAAAAAGGAAAAGACCCAAACACCACCATTCTGATTTCGAGCCATGACATTCAGCATGTGACAGAGGTTTGTGAACGCATAGCGGTCTTGGAAAAAGGAGAAATTGTTAAAGACCTACAAACCACAGCGAAAACATTAAAAGAACTCGAAGCGTTTTTTACCAAATAAATAAGATGAACCCCATACCAAACCGCCAAAAAAAGAGTTTTACCTACATGAAACATGTGTTGATTGGAGCGATTGTGTTTCTTGTTCTTGCTAGTTGTTCAACGCGCAAGGATCGAGCGGTAAACAGAGCTTATCATCAAACGACCACCAAATTTAATGTTCTTTTCAACGGAGAGGAAGCCATTTCTGCTGGAATCGAGGCTGAAATCGCATCTCACCAACCCAATTTTTGGGAGCAGTTGCCTGTAGAACCCTTTCCTTTAGTAGATTTGTTTACCCTCAACCCCAAAGAAAACGCCAACTTTTCAAGAGGAGAAGAAAAAGCAGTAATCGCCGTGCAAAAGCACAGCATGCAGTTTGGCAATGAACAACGCAACCAACAAATTGACGAGGCCTATATGTTGCTCGGCAAGGCGCGCTACTATAACGGCAGATACCTCCAAGCCCTGGACGCTTTCAATTATATCATTGACCAGCTGCCAAACACGAGTAGTATAAATAAAGCACAACTTTGGAAAGCCAAAGTCTTTATTCAGCTTTTACAAGAACAACGAGCCATTGCCATTTTTAAGGACCTATTGTCCAACTCCGAACTCACCCTCGCAGAATCAGCCGATGCCTCTGCCTATTTGGCAAAGGCACACCTTAACCTTAACCAACACCAACAAGCTACCCAACCACTTTACAATGCAGCCGCCTTTACAAAAGACAATGCTACTCGCGCACGATACTATTATCTTTTGGGACAACTGCACGACAAACTCGAACACCGAGACTCGGCTGCAGTTGCCTATCAAAGGGTAATTGATCTCAATCGACGAATCCCCAGAATCTATTGGATACATGCCAAATTAAATCAGTTAAATACCAGCCAATCGGACGAGGAATCCGTGCAGAAACAATACCGTAACTTGACCATAAAAGAGGAAAACAAAACTTACTTGGATAAAATTCATTTTAGCCATGCGCTATATAGCTTGTCAACCAATGACACCATTTCTGCTAAAGAGCTGATCAATGCAAGTCTGCGAACCAACACCAAAGACAAGATTTTAAAAGAATTGGCTTATGAAACCATGGGGAATGTGCTTTTTGAAGAAAATCAATTTGTCCTTTCTGGAGCTTATCTCGACAGCACCTTACAGGTTCTCTCCCCTAAGACACGTACATATCGAAAAATCAAACGCAAAAGAGACAAGCTCAACGACATTATTGACTATGAAACCACGCGAAAAACGACAGACAGCTTATTGGTTTTAATCGACAAAACACCAGAGGAGCAAAACGCCATATTTGAATCTTTTATCAAAACCTTAAAAACAGCAGATTCCCTTCAATTTGTCCAACAAGAACGACAACAGGAATTGGCTGCCAACACTTCTTTTTTTGACAGTGATTTTTATTTCTATAACCGATCGCTTCGGACTCGCGGAGAGAGTGAGTTTTATCGTATTTGGGGGAATATCAAAAAAACAGATAACTGGCGCTATTCGAGTTTGCAATCTGTTGCATTCACGCCAGATGAAAATGTGCCTCAAGATGAAGTTGAGGAGGAGGAATCAGTTGACCCCCGTTATATCGTGGAAACCTATACAAGTCAGATTCCTCCACCAGAAGCCAAAGACAGCCTGAGTCAAGTGCGCAATGCGGCCTATTTTGACGCTGGTCTGGCATACAAAGAACAGTTTGGCGCCTACCCACAAGCCAAAGACCGATTGCAAACGCTCCTGTCTCTGGACACCAAATACAATTTACCGTCTTTATACCATCTTTATCAAATCGAGTTGGAAACAGCTGGAGACCAAGCAGCGGCTTATAAAAATCGTATTATCACAGCATATCCAGACTCTCAATACGCCATGATTCTTCAAAACCCAGAAGCTATGGAAGAAGCCCTGAACCGTTTTGAGGAACGATACAGTGCGCTTGAAGACCGCTTTAAAGCCCAAGCTTTCGAAGAAGTCATCGATGAGTGCTTTATGGCGATGCTTTCCTTACAAGACGAGAAATTGCGCTCGCGTTTTGCCTTGTTACGGGCTCATGCAATCGGCAGATTGGATGGCATGACGGCTTATCAAACTGCCTTGTCAGAAGTTGCACTTTCGTTTCCCAACCAACAAGCAGGAGAGGAGGCGAGCAAACGATTGCTTGAAATCAAAAACCTCACCCCAACTGATGCTGAAGAAAGGGACCGTTATCTGGTTTATTTTGTGTATGATCGAAAAGATCACGACGCTACAAAACAGACACAAGCTAAAGTAAAAGAAACAATTTTTTCTCAGGGCCTCCAAAGAACGGTAAGTGTAACGATTGATGTGCTTGACAGACAAACTGAGCTGTTGGTGATTCAACGATTTACGTCTCAAGAGCAAGCAACCGACTATCGTGACAACTTACTGAGAATTCATCCCGAATTGCGTGAAATCAAAAATTTTGTAGCTTTGACGTCCGCTTTGCGGGACATCCTCATTTTCAAAAATGTAACCAAACAATAACCGAAATGGGATTTAAAACAAAACAACAAATGGATAACTCTAGGAATAATATCAAAATCAACTTTATTGAGCCCAACACCAAAGTGATTGGAGAAATCCATTCCGAATCCGACTTTCGTATTGATGGAACTCTTGAAGGAACAGTTCAAACCACAGGCCGTGTTGTTGTTGGTCAGGAAGGTAAAATCAAAGGCAAAATAATCTGCACTAACGCAGATATCATGGGGACATTCGAGGGGACAATCGAGGCATCCAATCTCTTATCTATCAAGGATGAAGGGGTGATCGACGGCAAAGTGATTGTCGGAAAATTGGCAGTAGAAGCAGGCGCGATGCTCAATGCACAGTGTTTGATGAAAAAAGCCATCAAATCTCTACAGCCCGTCGATGAAGAAAAATCTGAAAAAACCGCATAAACCCAACCCCTTCCGTTGGTTAGCCCTTACTGGTTATGTTGCCCAGCTGGGGATTATAATTTATGGTTCTGTTCGTCTAGGCCAATGGCTGGACCAAACCTATCAAACCGATCGAACTTGGACGTTGGTTTGTGTTTTACTTGGCCTTTTCGTTTCTGTAATCATTTTGTTGCAACAACTCAAAACAATCAATCATGACTAAACCATTACGCAAACTTGGTGGCGGATTGCTTATCGCACTTTCCTTGGCATTTGTGACACACACCCTATTGATGCCCGATGCACTTTGGGCGCAAATCCGAATGATGTGGTTGTGCTATGGGGTCAATTTTGTGTTGGCGGTTCTAATCTTTTGGGCGGTACTCGCTACATATAAAAAAAACGCAATGCTTGTTGGTTTTGTGTTTATGGGTGGCAGCATTTTGAAGTTTGGTATTTTCTTTTTATTCATTTATCNCGACTTCNANGCAGATGGACTGGTGGGTCGTGATGAACTCAGCTTGTTTTTTGTTCCATATCTAATTTCTTTGTTTTCGATGACCTATGCTGCATCCCGCGTTTTGCAACGTGCATAGTCCTTGCATTTTTTGTCGAAATCCATTTCATTTTTAACGGTAAATAATTTACATTTGCAGCCGTATTTCGCATGAGAAAAAAACAACTTATTTCGGCGATATTTTTTGTCCTTTCGGNCTTTTTTGCTCANGCAGTAGAAGNNGGNCCTAAAGACGAAGAAAAAACAGGCGACTTAAAGTCCGAAATCAAAGCATACATCCGCCACCACTTAGAAGATACCCACGACTTTTCAATCGGGTCTTACACCACAGACGAGGGCAAGAAAAAATATATTGGATTTTCGCTTCCTGTGATATTGTGGGATGATGAATTGGTCAGTTTTTCATCAGCTAAGCTCAAGCATGGCAAATCGGTACACCGAGTTGGATCTAAGCATTACAAGCTTTATCATGGAAAAATTTATCGCACCGATGCGGAGGGAACTATCACGTATGATGCTGACAAAAAAGTAACAAATGACAAACCGCTGGACTTGTCGATGACCAAAAGTGTGGTTACCATGTGGTTCACTGCGGCTTTGATGTTCTTTTTGTTTCGCAGCTTGGCAAACTCTTACAAAACAAACGGCAGTATTGCTGCTGGTGTTGGTCGTTTCTTTGAGCCAATTGTCATCTACATTCGCGACGACATTGCCATCCCGAACATTGGAAAAAAACATTATAGAAGATATATGAGCTATTTGCTCACCATCTTCTTTTTTGTCTGGTTTTTGAATATCCTTGGGCTGTCACCGTTAGGAATAAATGTCACTGGAAATATCGCCGTTACATTTGGACTGGCNTTGTTGACGTTTTTGATCACCAACCTCACAGCAAATAAAAATTATTGGGCACATATTTTCTGGATGCCAGGGGTGCCTATTTTGATGAAAATTGTATTAGCACCCATCGAATTATTAGGGGTGGTTATCAAGCCGTTTTCATTATTGATCCGTTTGTATGCCAACATCCAAGCGGGCCACATCGTATTGATGAGTTTAATTGGATTGATGTTTATTTTCAACAATTGGCTCGGCAGTAGTTTATCATTTGTATTGGCATTTGCAATTTCGATCATCGAAGTTTTAGTTGCCTTATTACAAGCGTATATTTTCACAATGCTATCCGCTTTGTATTTTGGATTTGCAGTGGAAGAACATGAAGAAGCACATTAACATTATTAATATTTAAAACAATAATCATTATGGAAATTCCAGCAATTGTAGGCGCAGGATTAGTAGTTATCGGAGTAGGAATGGGAATCGGCCGCATCGGTGGTTCTGCTATGGAAGCAATCGCTCGTCAGCCAGAGGCCTATGGAAAGATTCAAACTGCAATGTTGATTGCAGCTGCCCTTATCGAGGGAATCGGTTTCGCAGCTTTATTTGCAGTATAAGTCAACACCCAACAGCAGTGGGTAGTGTAAGTACACCGCCCACTACGGGTTAAAACTAAGGATATGGAAAAGCTATTGGGAGAATTCTCTTTTGGACTGTTTATTTGGCAGACACTTATCGTTGTTTGTCTTCTTTTGTTGTTGCGCAAATTTGCTTGGAACCCAATTCTCAATGCGATCAATGATCGCGAGGAGGGGATCCGAAGCGCACTTCAGTCCGCTGAAGATGCGCGTGCAGAAATGCAAAACTTGCAAGCCGATAACGAGCGGATTCTGAAGGAAGCACGCGCCGAGCGCGATGGACTTCTCAAGGAAGCAAGAGAGATCAAACAAAAAATGATCGATGATGCAAAAGATGAAGCCAAAACACAAGCAGCTCAAATTATGACCCAGGCACAAGCGGCGATTGAAAGTGAAAAGCAAGCGGCTGTGGCTGAGCTTAAACAACAAGTGGCTTCTTTGTCGATCGAAATTGCTGAAAAAGTAACCAAAGAGACTTTGTCAGATGACAAAAAGCAAACCCAATTGGTTGAAAAATTACTCAAAGACGTAAATCTGTAAACCATGAAAGGGTCTCGAGTCGCGATTCGTTATGCCAAAGCCCTACTGGCAACTGCACAAGAGCAACAAGCAGTTGATCAGGTTGCTAGTGATATGGAAGCGGTTTATACGACTTTGGAGAACAGTCACGAGTTGAAAGCAGTTTTAGCCAGTCCAGTCATAAGCGCCGAGCTAAAAGGTGACACGCTCAAAGCCATATTTGGCAAGGTGTCGCCAACTGTTAAAACGTTTTTGGCATTGGTTGCCGAAAACAATCGTGCCAATCATTTAGATGGGGTGGCACTGAAATACAAACAACTCTATCAAGAGTTACAGGGCAAACAAGAGGCAGAGGTCACAACAGCTGTACCACTGACCCCAGCCCTTGAAAAAGTGGTAATGGATAAAATCAAAACACTAACCGACAAAAAAGTAGAGTTGGTCAGTACAGTTGATCAAGACATTATCGGGGGATTTATTTTGCGTTTGGGCGATCAGCAATTTGATGCGAGTGTTGCCAACCAATTGCAATCCTTAGAACATAAGTTAAGTAATCGAAAAGCATTAGCATAGGACTATGGCAGATGTAAAAGCAGCGGAAGTATCCGCAATTATCAAGCAACAATTAACAGGTTTTGATTCAGGGGTATCTCTGGACGAAGTCGGAAGCGTACTTCAAGTCGGTGACGGGATTGCTCGTGTCTATGGCTTGTCCAATGCCCAATATGGAGAGCTGGTCTCTTTTGATTCGGGCTTGGAAGGTATTGTACTTAACCTGGAAGAGGACAATGTCGGGGTGGTACTTTTAGGACCATCAAAAGGCGTAAAAGAGGGCGACACCGTCAAACGCACACAGCGAATTGCCTCCATCAATGTTGGAGAAGGTGTTGTTGGACGTGTAGTTGACGCTCTTGGAAATCCAATTGATGGAAAAGGNGCCTTGACAGGAGACCTCTATGAAATGCCACTTGAACGTAAGGCACCAGGAGTAATTTTTCGCCAGCCAGTAAATGAGCCACTCCAAACAGGAATCAAATCGATCGATGCGATGATCCCAATCGGGAGAGGACAACGCGAGTTGGTCATTGGAGATCGTCAAACAGGGAAAACGACCGTTTGTATCGATACCATCCTGAATCAAAAAGAGTTTTATGACGCAGGTGAGCCTGTTTACTGTATTTATGTAGCGGTTGGCCAAAAGGCATCGACGGTTGCTGCCATTGCTAAAGTCTTGGAAGACAAAGGCGCATTGGCATATACAACGATTGTTGCTGCCAACGCATCTGATCCAGCACCGATGCAGGTATATGCACCCTTTGCAGGGGCAGCGATTGGGGAGTATTTCCGAGATACTGGTCGCCCAGCGTTGATCATTTATGATGATTTGTCTAAGCAAGCAGTTGCCTACCGCGAGGTATCCCTTTTATTGCGTCGCCCACCGGGACGTGAGGCCTATCCTGGTGACGTTTTCTATTTGCACTCCCGCCTATTAGAACGTGCTGCTAAAGTCATCAACGACGATGATATTGCCAAAAACATGAATGACCTTCCAGAGTCACTGAAGCCCATTGTTAAAGGAGGAGGTTCATTGACCGCTTTGCCGATTATCGAAACCCAGGCTGGAGACGTTTCGGCTTATATCCCAACCAATGTGATTTCGATTACAGATGGTCAGATTTTCTTGGAGTCGGACTTGTTTAACTCCGGTGTTCGTCCAGCGATCAACGTGGGGATTTCAGTATCTCGAGTAGGAGGGTCTGCACAGATCAAATCGATGAAAAAGGTTGCAGGAACACTCAAACTCGACCAAGCACAGTTTCGCGAACTCGAGGCTTTTGCCAAGTTTGGTTCTGACCTTGATGCAGCAACACTCAATGTGATTGAAAAAGGAAAACGCAATGTTGAAATCCTCAAGCAAGCGCAAAATGATCCCTTTACCGTTGAAGATCAAGTTGCGATTATTTATGCTGGATCGAAAAACCTATTGCGTGAAGTTCCTGTTGAGAAAGTAAAGGAATTTGAGCGCGCATTTCTGGAGTTGCTCAATGCCAAGCATCGCAAGGTGCTAGACGACCTAAAGGCAGNAAAGCTAACAGATAAGGTGATTGATACGCTTACGAAAGTAGCGTCAGACATCGCAGCCAATTACAAATCCTAAGTAGAGCGTAAAGCATGGCAAACCTCAAGGAAATTCGCAGTCGAATCGCATCGGTCTCCTCGACCATGCAAATCACCAGTGCCATGAAAATGGTATCTGCAGCGAAACTCAAAAAAGCACAAGACGCGATTACAGCCATGCGTCCTTATGCCGACACCTTGACGGAACTTTTGCAAAACCTCAGCGGTTCAATCGAAGATGCTTCAGGCAGTGTATATGCAAGGGAGCGACCCGTACAGAAGGTTCTTTTGGTTGCAATCAGCTCCAACCGAGGGCTATGTGGCGGATTTAATTCGAATATCATCAAAGAGGTTGTCAACCAGCGCGATAATAACTATGCTGGCAAGCAGGTGGATGTATTTACGATCGGAAAAAAAGGAAACGACATTCTCAGTAAAGACTTTTCGGTTGCCGAAAACCGTGGAGATGTTTTTGATGAGCTCACCTTTGCCAATGTGGCTACAGTCGCCGATCAGCTGATGGCGCTTTACGCCAGCGGTGCCTATGATCGAATTGATTTGGTCTATAACCGTTTCAAAAATGCGGCTACGCAACTTGTTACTACAGAACAGTTTTTACCTATTGTTCCNGTTTCTGGGGAGACGACTTCATCATCGGATTATATCTATGAGCCAGCTCAGGAAGAGATTGTGAGCACCTTGATTCCAAAGGCACTTAAGACCCAATTGTTTAAAGCACTTCGCGACTCGTTTGCGAGTGAGCACGGCGCACGAATGACGGCCATGCATAAGGCCACTGACAACGCCACTGAGCTCCGAGACCAACTCAAGCTCACCTACAACAAAGCGCGACAAGCAGCGATTACCAACGAAATCCTTGAAATTGTTGGCGGTGCGGAGGCGTTGAATGGGTAAACAGAGATATTTTTTTAGATTCCCTACCTTGCAAGCATATGAAACCCCTACTCTGTGCTTTTATTTTGGTTTTGCTTTCTTCGTGTAGTACCGTGCCCCGGACTACTTCATCCCCTGCTATGGGAGTAACTCAAGTCAAAAAACCACCCTTTACAATCATCGAACTCAGCCTTATCCCATGGGCAGCAGGAAGAGAAAAAGGCGGGACAGGCTACCTCTTCGAGCTTACTTTGTCAGAGCCCTTCGCATCCTTGGACAGTGTCGTTTATAAAGGAAATATGGCAGTGTGGAAACGGGACACTATGCAACTAGATAAGGCGATATATACGGCCAATATGCGAGAGAAAAACACAGCCCAAAAGGAGCTCATTCTAGATGGAGATTCAATCAAAGAATACGGAAATACCCCACCCAATCGAGTATCAGATCATGTTGATATTTTTTACCGCTTTCGCAACAAACCGCAGCTTTATATCCACACCAAATTCAAACGCAAAGAGCCGCTTCTCTATATGTAGTTTGGCGAAGCAGACGATTCGACGTATTTTAGAAATAAATTCAGCTGNTTGTTTAATCCGAGACAGTTTATCAAAGAGACATTTACCTATGGGGCGGCTACCATTATTCCCCGTTTGCTCAATTTCGTACTTGTCCCCCTCCACACCCAGAGCCTCCCCCTAACCGGCTATGCCGAAAACACCACCTTTTACATCTATGCCGCCTTTTTTAATATCCTACTCACCTACGGGATGGAAACCTCTTTTTTTCGCTTTTTTAGCAATAGTGACTCCAAAGATCGTGTACTGGGAACAGCCACCATTTCGCTGCTGACGACCACGGCAATCATTTTTGCGTTGCTATTCACTCAAGCATATACAATCGCTGAAGCTGTGGGAATGCACAGCCATCATTTTATTTTGTTGTTGGGGGTCTTACTCTGTGACACCCTTGTCGTGATTCCGTTTGCATACCTACGTGCCACAGGGAAAGCCAGTCGATTTACTTCCTTAAAACTTCTCAATGTGGGAGTTTATGTGGGGCTGAACCTTCTGTTTTTATGGTGGATTCCAAAAGGAAATGACAGCTTTTTAAATGATGACCCTGTACAATATGTGTTTATCGCAAATTTAGCAGCAAGCCTGCTGGTCCTTTTGCTTTTAATCCCGTTTTACTTTCGTGTGCATTGGCAATGGAGTCGTGCTCTTCAAGGACAAATGTTGCGCTATGGCGGACCGATTATGTTCGCTGGATTCGCCTTTGTAATCAATGAAAACCTCGATAAAATTCTGATTCGCCACTATATCGATGATGCCACCATGGGTGCTTATAGCGGCTGTTATAAACTCGCTGTATTTATGACCCTTTTTGTACAGGCCTTTCGCCTTGGAGCAGAGCCCTTTTTCTTTGCTTACGCCAAACAGAAAAACGCACCGCAAGTGTATGCGCTTATCCTCAAGTATTTTGTACTGTGTGGTGCGGTACTGTTTCTGGGGATTTGTGTGTTTCTCGAACCGTTAAAAGTGTTGTTGATCCGAAACGAAAGCTATTGGATTGCCATGCAAATTGTTCCTTTAATTCTGGTTGCCAACTTCTTTTTAGGGATTTATCACAACCTATCCATTTGGTATAAGCTTACCGATCGTACCTCGATGGGGATGTATATCTCTGTTGGGGGTGCATTGGCAACGATTGGGTTAAACGTATGGTTGATTCCCACCATTGGATTTATGGGGGCGGCTTGGGCTACGCTCATCGCTTATGGCTCCATGGCAGGGGTATCTTATGTGCTGGGGCGCANATATTATCCGATTCCTTATCATGCGGGGCGATTGCTACTCTACCTATCCGTTTCTGTTGCAATGGGATGGCTTTACATACAGCAAATTGCCAACTTATGGATGGGCACGCTAATGCTTTTTGTATTTTTGTTACTGGGTCTTCTTTTAGAGAAGGACGAACTAAAACAACTTTTTGCAAATGACCATTCAAATCGTAAATCAATCTNANCATCCACTGCCGGCTTACGAAAGCGCGGCATCTGCAGGTATGGATCTACGGGCACAGCTCGATAGCCCCATTGTTTTAGAACCTCTAGAACGGAGGATTGTGAAAACGGGCTTGTTTATCGAACTCCCTGTCGGGGTGGAAGCACAAGTACGTCCCCGTAGTGGTTTGGCTATCAAAAAAGGAGTGACCGTTCTCAATGCACCTGGCACGATTGATGCAGACTACCGCGGAGAAATCGGAGTGATTTTGATCAATCTGTCCAACGAAGCCTTTACCATTAATCACGGAGATCGAATCGCACAATTGGTCATTGCCAAACACGAAACAATTACTTGGAAACCAGCAGAAAAACTCAGCGATTCCGATCGTGGAACAGCGGGCTTTGGTAGCACAGGNATAACGTAGAAAATATGAATATTATCGTACCCATGGCCGGACGCGGCTCACGCTTAAGACCCCACACACTCACCACACCAAAACCCATGCTGCCCGTTGCGGGCATGCCTATTGTCAGCCGTTTGGTACGAGACATTGTAAAGTTGCTCGATCAGCCAGTCACCAACATTGGTTTTGTTCTTGGGGACCCTGTCTTTTTTGGAGATGAGGTCGTCGATGAACTTCAACAACTGGCAAAAGAACTCGGGGCAAAAGCACACATCTTTCGTCAGTTCAAAGCACTGGGAACAGGGCATGCCATTTTGTGCGCCGAGTCCCTACTTTCAGGCCCTACTGTGATTGCCTATGCCGACACCCTCATTCGTGCCGATTTCGCCCTAGACAGCAATGTCGATGCCACCATTTGGGTTAAAAAAGTGAAGAACCCAGAGGCCTATGGCGTGGTTGAAACCAACGATAAAGGGGAGATCAAAGGATTGGTTGAAAAACCCCAAACCCAAGTATCAGACTTGGCAGTCATTGGGATTTACTATTTTAAAGAAGCAGCAGATTTAAAAGACGAATTGACCGCTGTGATGGATGAAAAACTAACGCGTGGCGGAGAATACCAAATCAATGATGGGATCTTGCGTATGATGCAAAAGGGAAAACGATTTACTACCGCCGAAGTGTCCGAGTGGATGGACTGCGGGAATCCTGTCATCACTGTAGAAACCAACCAACGCATGCTTCAAACTCTCGAAAAAGAAGGAGAACGGTTGCTAGGGGCATACACCAACAACAATAGCACGGTGATTCCGCCTTGTTATATCGCGGATGGGGTTGAAATCCACAACAGTATCATTGGGCCTTATGTCTCAATCGGTCCAGAAACCCGCATTGAAAATAGCACGATTCAAAACAGTATGATTCAGTCCCATTGTGTATTGAGCGGGGTAAAGCTCAAAGATTCTATGCTCGGAAACCACGTCAAATACAATGGCGATTTTTCCGTTGTCAGTCTAGGGGATTATACCGAACTAAAGTAGAGAAATGCATAGAGCTTTGTTTTTTGGGATGATTTTATTGATCATCAACGGTTGTGGCGTTTTACGACCAAAGCCAACCAGTACCATCAGCGTTTCAAACTCCAAAGAACTTCTCAAGCAGACTCAGCGCACCCAACCCACTTGGGAAACCCTGGATCTGCGTGGCTCACTCACAGCACGTCAGGGGGATATCAACCAACGGATTACCACCACCGTTCGAATCAGTGCAAACGAGTTGATCTGGCTCAATGCCGCAGTAATCGTACCGTTGGGACGTGTGAAAATTGACCAAAGTGGAGTTGCCTTTTACGAACAAATTGGAAAAACCTTTTTTGAAGGGGACTTTTCGGCAATCGAAAAAACGCTTGGTCTCGCGCTTGACTATACCCAAATCGAAAACAGCTTGCGGGGGGTTCCCGTAATTGCAACCACAGCACGCAAAGCCCGTTTTGCAAGTATCAAAGACGGTTATGTCCTTAAATATCGACAAGGAAACCTGCGATTGAGCAACACCTATAACCAGCAGTTTTTGATGACCAAACAACTCTTGACGCTTGGCAAACAACGCCTCGTTATTCACTATGATGATTATCAGCAAATCTCTGGGCAATGGATCCCGATGCAGATCAGTTGTGAAGGACAGGCCAAAGGCGAAACGGTTCAATTGGAGTTTGCATTTCGCAAGGCCGAAATCAATTCTAAGATTCGCACTCCCTTTTCCATTCCAAAATCCTATACCCGCTTATGAAAAAGTTATTGCTGGTCTTGCTATTGGGAATTTTCTTTGGGGAAGTCTACGGGCAGGACGCTCGAGCCCGTTTAGAAAGCCAACGAAAACAGCTCCAACAGGAGATTGTGCAAATCAATGGCATGCTCCAAAAAAACAAAAGTCAAAAAGCAGATGCCCTTGAATCATTGGAGGATCTGTTTTTAAAAATTGATCGCTTGCGGGAATTGCTACGCCTGACCAACCGACAAATCAATGGACTCACTAGCCAAATCAACAGCAACCAAGCCAAGATTACCGCCTTGGAAGAAGAACTGGAAATTTTAAAAGAGGACTATGCTTCTATGATTGTCAAGTCCCGCAAAAATGCTTCTCAACAAAACCGACTAATGTTTTTGTTTTCCTCCGACAATTTTTGGCAGGCAATCAAACGGGTGCGTTATATGAATCAATACGCTGCCTATCGCAAACAGCAGGGGGAAAACATCGCCAAAAAGACGAAAACCTTGCGTGAGCTCAACGAAACCTTAACCGCACAAAAAACGGTGAAAGAGGAGTTGTTGGCGGACAACCGAAAGGTGCAAGTCCAGTTTCAGCAAGAGCGTAAAAAACAAGAAAAAGTGATTCAAAATCTCCGTTCAAATGAAAGCAAATACGCAGCGCAGATTAAAAAGAAACAACGTCAAACGGCAAAGATTGACAAAGAAATCGATCGCTTGATTCGGGAAGCCATTGCAGCTTCCAACAAAAAGGGAGGTACTAAAAATGTGAGCTTTGCACTCACCCCAGAAGCCAAGGCCCTAGCTGCCAGCTTTACAGCCAATAAAGGTCGACTCCCATGGCCAGTTCGAAAAGGGGTGGTGATTCAAAAATTTGGCACCCAACGCCATGCAGTTGTGCGCACCACAACCATTAAAAGCAATGGGGTGACCATCGCCACAAGCCCAGGAACAAAAGCACGAGCGGTGTTTGAAGGAACGGTGCTGAACATTGTCCAGTTTCAGGGGAGTAACCCCATCGTACTGATTCAGCACGGTAGCTATGTTACGGCCTATAAAAACCTCGCATCGGTTTCGGTGCAAAAGGGGGATAAGGTCGTTTCTAAACAAGAAATCGGCACCATCTTCACCAATCCCACGACCCAACGCACGACCTTACAGTTTAGTGTTTTTTATAACACCACACCCAAAAACCCCGCCGAATGGATTTTTCAGATGCGCTAAGGAAATCCAAGAATTAAGCTATATTTAATTTATTGTTTTTTTAGACTCCATTTATGATTCAGCGATTGTTTTTTTTGATCAGTTTACCAATTGTATTCACAAGCTTTGCTGCGCCAGACTGGGGGCAAACGGGACATCGGGNGATTGGATTGGTTGCCGAGCAACACCTCACCCAACAGACCCAAGCTGCGGTACATGATCTTCTAGAAGGCGAATCACTCGCTTTTGTTTCTACTTTTGGCGATGAAATCCGCTCGATTAGGGACTATGACCATTTTAAGCCCTGGCACTATGTCAATATGCCTTTGGATAAACGCTATGGCGAAGAAGAACCAAACCCCAAAGGAGATGTCTATCATGCCGTAAACCATTGTGTGGGGGTTTTACAAGACGTCAATGCCAGTCGGGAGGACAAGGCCTTTTATTTGCGATTGCTTGTTCACTTTGTGGGGGATTTACACCAACCCATGCATGTGGGGCGTTCCGAAGATCGTGGGGGAAATGACATCAAGGTCCTTTGGTTTGGCAAAAAAAGCAACTTACATCGGGTGTGGGACAGCGAGATGATCAATGGGTATCAAATGAGCTATTCCGAACTGGCCGATAACCTACCGATCTATACCCCAGTAGAACAAAACGATATTGTCAACACGACTGTACTCGAGTGGATGCATGAATCCCAATCCCATGCCAAGCAAATTTATGGCAGCGTGGAGCAGGACGAACGCTTAAGCTATGCCTACCAGCAAAAACACTTTCCTTTGGTCCGCGACCGCCTGTACAAAGGGGGTTTACGATTGGCCAAGTTGCTCAATGACATTTTTGATTCAACCGAGGGCTAGTACACCACCAATTTACGATTCACCACCTGACTTGCTGTGTGAATTTTGACCAGATAAACCCCTGAGTGGAGGTCTCTTACTGGAATGGCTTTTGGGCGGACGTGCTCATCAACACATTGCCCATTAAGTGTGTAGAGATCAACCTTTTCAGGGGGACTCCCTTGGACCAAAGATTGGAGTCAAACAACCACGTATCCGCAAGCTATTAAAAAATCACAAACTACTCGTTTTTAACCGTTTAATGTCGAATAACAGCTTATGCCTTGCTTTTGGCAACGTATTTGCCAATCATATCAAACTCGAGATTGACTTGGTCCCCGGGCTGGAGTTGGTGGAAGTTGGTGTGTTCGTAGGTATACGGGATAATGGCCACACGGCAATGGTCTTCGGTTACATTAAAAACAGTTAAACTCGTTCCATTGATACACAAAGACCCTTTTTCGATAATGAGGTTCTGGTCTTCGGCTGAAAACTGAAAGTCAAACAGCCAACTGCCGCCTTGATCTTCAACGCCAACACACTCTCCAACTTGGTCAACATGCCCCTGTACCAAATGCCCATCGAGGCGATCACCGAGCTTCATGGCGCGTTCCAAATTGATTTTTCGACCTACCGTCCACATGCCCAATGCCGATTTTTGAAGGGTCTCATGTACAGCGGTTACTATATAAATATCGTCCTGGATATCCACCACAGTCAAACACACCCCGTCGTGCGCCAAGCTCTGATCTATCTTGAGTTCTTTTGCTAAGGTGCTTCGAATATGTAAATGGAGATTGGTCTGCTCTTTTTCCACCTTGACAAGCTCGCCCATCGTTTCGATTATCCCTGTAAACATCGCATTGAATTTGTGTAACTTTGCCAAAAATACGCATAAAAATGAGCATGACCATTGGCATATCGATTGGCGATCCAAACGGAATTGGTCCCGAGGTGGTGCTCAAGACCTTTACCGATTCGGAATTGCTGAAGGTTTGCACACCCGTCGTATATGCCCATTTTGATTTTGTTAATCAACAAGCTGCCCATTTCGACTTGCAACTCCCCATCCAGCGTTTGCATGACCTGCCCAAACAAGGGGTGTTGAATGTGGTGGACTGCTGGACAGAATCTTTCCAACCCCAATACGGAGAAGTGGATGTAAAACCAGGGGAATTATCGGTAATCTCTTTGGTCGCTGCAACAGCGGATTTACAAAAGGGAAACATCCATGCTCTCGTCACAGCACCCATCCACAAGGCAGCGATCCAAAGTGAGGGATTTCGTTTTCCGGGGCATACCGATTATTTAGCGCAAGCGTTCGGCGGAGATGCCCTGATGTTTTTGGTGCATCCAGGCCTTCGGGTTGCCTTGGTGACCGATCACGTGGCGGTTAAAGATATTGCTCGACATATCACAACGGATCGGGTTGCCCAAAAGCTCAACGCCGTTGCCCATTCTCTTCAACAGGATTTTGGCATTCCAAACCCGCGGATTGCCGTGCTTGGACTCAATCCGCATGCGGGAGATGAGGGGGTGATCGGGGAGGAAGAAGTGAACTTGCTCGAACCCTTGTTGCAAACTCACCAAATCGACAAGACAGAAATCAGTGGGCCCTTTTCGGCAGATGCCTTTTTTGGATCACAATCCTACAAAAACTACGACGCCATTTTGGCCATGTATCACGATCAGGGTTTGATCCCGTTTAAAACCCTTTCATTTGGGGAAGGTGTCAATTTTACAGCTGGCTTGTCGGCAGTTCGCACTTCCCCCGACCACGGAACGGCTTTTGGCATTGCGGGAACAGGGCAGGCAAACCCCCAATCCTTTCGGCAGGCAGTACGGACTGCCATCGAAGTTGTGAAGAGACGAAACATTTCGTTCTAGCCAAAAAAACCCTGCAAAAAACAAGATGCGCACAAGAGATTTGCCTTTGTGTGTTTTTTGTTATCTTTGACGCCCGTAATGTTGAGATTAAATGGAAGCGAACGCAGATTTTGACATTCAGTTTTCAGGACTTAAGGATGGCGTTCACACTTTTGACTTTCAACTTTCGGAATCGTTCTTTGAGACTTTCGACAATGAAGAATTCAACGCTGTTCAAGCCAAGGCAGTGGTTAACCTTCACAAAAAGTCAACCCTAATGGAAGCAGAGTTTTCCTTGGAAGGCCATGTGAATGTCAACTGCGATTTGACCAATGAACCCTTTGATTTAACTGTCTCCAACAGCTTTCAAATGGTAGTCAAGTTCGGCCCTGCGTACAGTGATGATCACGAAGACATGATTGTGTTGCCACATGGCTCCCATCAGTTCAACGTGACCCAGCAGCTCTACGAGCTATTGGTGCTCAGTGTACCTCAAAAGCGGGTACATCCTGGAGTAGAAGACGGCAGTATGAAATCTGAAGTCCTCGAAAAGCTTGACCAGCTCAAGCCCTCAGCGAACAACCACAGCTCACAGCGTGAAACAGACCCACGTTGGGATGCATTGAAAAAATTAAAAAAGAAGTAGCATTATGGCTCATCCAAAACGAAAAATATCCAAAACGCGTCGCGATAAACGCCGTACGCACTACAAGGCCACTAGCCCACAAATTGCAGTTTGCTCAACAACTGGCGAATCGCATTTATACCACCGCGCTCACTGGCACGAAGGTAAATTGTATTACAGAGGCAAAGTGCTGATCGATAGCACACCCGAAACAGCTTAAACACGGCATCAACTCATAAATAAACGCCTTTCGGGGCGTTTTTTATTTTTTAAAAAACCCAAAAAAATCGGTTTTTTTGGCAAAAAACGGCCATTTTTTAGTAATTTTCGACCCAATTTGCGTCATTTTTAAAAAAAACAGCGCATATGAGTATAGGACGAACCGCAGCGATCACAGCCGTGGGAGCTTATGTTCCCGATGAAGTGCTTTCCAATGCAGATTTAGCGCAAATGGTAGACACTTCTGACGACTGGATCAGCACCCGAACCGGGATTTCAGAACGGAGAATGTTAAAAGACAAACCCACTTCGTTTATGGCAATTCAGGCGGCGAAAAACCTAATCGAGCGTTCGTCAATCGATCCAAAAACCATCGACCTTGTTCTTGTCAGCACCGCAACGCCAGATATGTTGATTGCAGCTACTGCAGCTCACGTGGCGACAGAAATTGGGGCGACCAATGCCTTTGGCTATGACTTGCAAGCGGCTTGCTCGGGCTTTCTGTATGGAATGTCCACTGCAGCTGCCTATGTCAGTTCGGGGCACTATCAGCGTGTGTTGCTCATCGGAGCCGATAAAATGTCTTCGATTATCGACTATAGCGACCGCACCACTTGTATCATTTTTGGAGATGGTGCAGGAGCTGTTTTGTTTGAGCCAAATGAAGAAGGCCTCGGGTTTATGGATGAGTATTTTCGTTCCGATGGTATCGGCCGTGAGCACCTCTACATCAAAGCAGGGGGTTCGATGCTACCAGCATCGGCAGAAACCGTATCGAACGGCCAGCATTTTCTACGTCAAGATGGGAAAACGGTATTTAAATTTGCCGTTTCGAACATGGCAGATGCAGCCACCAAAGTGATGGAACGAAATGAATTAGCAGCAGACGACATTGATTTTTTTGTGCCGCATCAAGCCAATAAAAGAATCATAGATGCGACCGCACAGCGTACGGGTGTTGACCCCGAAAAAGTGCTCTCCAATATTTCATCTTACGGCAATACAACTGCTGCAACCCTTCCGCTGATTTTATCAGATTTTGAACAGCGTTTTCAAAAAGGAGACAACTTGATGTTTGCTGCTTTTGGCGGTGGATTCACGTGGGGTGCAGCATGGCTCAAATGGGCTTATAATTCTTAAAAACAATAACACAAACAATATGGAACTCAAAGAAATCCAAAATCTAATCAAATTTGTCGCCAAGTCAGGCGTCAATGAAGTTCATGTCGAAATGGGCGAGACTAAAGTTACCATCAAAACAGGTGGTGATGTGGTTCAGCAGGTGGTGACTACTCCCGCAGCGATTGAAGCAGCTCCTGCACCAGCTCCTGTGGCAACACCATCGATACCATCGACACCCGCTGAGCCAGCACCAGCTGCTGCTGTTGCGACAGAAAACGATAATCACATTACGATTAAATCGCCGATCATCGGTACCTTTTATCGCAAACCATCTCCCGACAAACCAAATTTTGCAGAGGTTGGCGATCAGGTCAGCGAAGGTCAGGTCCTTTGTGTGGTAGAAGCCATGAAGCTTTTTAATGAAATTGAGTCGGAAGTGTCAGGTACTATTGTCAAGATTCTTGTGGATGATTCCTCACCTGTTGAGTTTGATCAGCCACTGTTTGTCATCGACCCTTCCTAATCACCAAACCTAGTGAAGATGTTTAACAAAATACTAATCGCCAATCGTGGCGAAATCGCTTTACGCGTGATTCGAACCTGCCGAGAAATGGGTATCGGAACCGTTGCCGTGTATTCCAAAGCCGATGAGGAGAGCTTACACGTTAAGTTTGCCGACGAAGCCGTTTGTATAGGCCCTGCACCAAGTGCGGAATCCTACCTCAAAATTCCAAATATTATTGCAGCAGCTGAAATCACAAACGCCGACGCCATTCACCCGGGCTATGGGTTTTTGTCTGAAAATGCTAAGTTTTCCAAAATCTGTGACGAACACAAGATTAAGTTTATCGGCGCATCAGCCGATATGATCAGCAAAATGGGTGATAAGGCTACAGCCAAGGCGACAATGAAAGCTGCGGGTGTGCCAACAATTCCCGGTTCGGAGGGACTGATTAAAGACTTTGCACAGTGTAAAAAACTTGCCAAAAAAGTAGGATACCCCGTGATGCTGAAAGCCACAGCTGGTGGTGGAGGAAAAGGAATGCGCGCAGTTTGGTCAGAAGATGATCTTCAAAAAGCGTGGGATAGCGCAAGACAAGAAGCCAAAGCCTCTTTTGGAAACGATGGGATGTATATGGAAAAGCTTATTGAAGAGCCACGACATATCGAGATCCAAGTGGTTGGCGACTCTTTTGGAAAAGCCTGTCACCTATCAGAAAGAGACTGTTCTGTTCAGCGTCGTCACCAAAAATTGACCGAAGAAACCCCTTCGCCCTTTATGACAGATAAATTGAGGGAAAAAATGGGGAAAGCCGCTGTAAAAGCCGCTGAGTATATCAAATATGAAGGGGCAGGAACAGTTGAGTTTTTGGTGGACAAACACCGTAATTTCTATTTTATGGAAATGAACACGCGAATTCAGGTTGAGCACCCGATTACCGAACAAGTCATTGATTATGACTTGATTGCGGAGCAAATCAAAGTGGCTGCTGGACACCGATTGAGCGGAAAAGACTATTATCCCAAACTCCACTCTATCGAATGTCGTATCAATGCCGAGGATCCATATAATGATTTTCGTCCATCTCCAGGAGTGATTCAAACCTTGCACACGCCTGGTGGACATGGGGTTCGACTCGACACTCACGTCTATGGGGGCTATGTGATTCCCCCTCATTACGACTCGATGATTGCCAAGCTGATTACCACTGCACAAACACGAGAAGAGGCCATCAATAAAATGAAACGCGCCCTTGATGAATTTGTGATCGAAGGGATCAAAACAACCATTCCGTTTCATCGTCAGTTGATGGATCATCCCGATTATGTCGCGGGGAATTATACGACAAAGTTTATGGAAGACTTTGAGATGAAACCCCTGTAATCGACAATTAGACCCAACAATATAGCCCGCATCAGCGGGCTTTTTTTATTCCTTTGTCTTGTTGATACCACGCTGCTGATCGATCAAAAAAACTTGTTGTAAACAAAACCGAGAATCGAAACGGTTCTTTGTATTTTTATGCCATGGCATTGTTGTTTGCTTTTATCGGCTTTTTGCTGTTTCGATTACCCGGTGCGATCCTCGGCTATTTTTTGGGGAGTTTGGTTTCCAATACCCGCGTCTATACCAAATTTGGGGGTACGCGCATCAATACTCGCGACTTTGAGCTTAAGTTGCTCACTTTGGCGAGCTTGGTCATCAAAGCCGACGGCAAAGTCACTCAAAAAGAGTTGGACTATGTACGGCGTTATTTTGTGTCGGCCTATGGCAAGGAGCGCGCCAATGAGGTCTTTCGGATTTTTAACAATGAGCTTCGTAAAACCGATGTGTCCCCAGCCGAAATCTGCAATCACTTTGCAGCCTTTGCTAGTTATGAAAGTCGGTTGCAGTTGCTCCACTTTTTATTTGGGATTGCCCAAGCTGACGGTTCAGTTTCCGAAGCGGAATGGCTCAAGATCGAATCTTTTTCCCGCTACTTGAGAGTTCGTCCCATCGACTTTGAAAGCATCAAGGCCATGTTTATCAAACAAGTTGACGGGGCATACAAAATTTTGGAGGTGGACAAATCGGCCACTGACGCGGAGATTAAAAAGGCCTATCGGGATTTGGCCAAACGGCACCACCCCGACAAGGTGCAGCACTTGGGGGAGGCCTATGTGAAAGCTGCGCGCGAAAAATTTCAAAATATCCAAAAGGCCTATGAGCAAATCAAAAGAGAACGTGGGTTCTAGGTTTTTGTTAAGTTTGGCAGTGTAATGAGTGATTTTTGGTTATTGGTCGAGTTGGGTTTTTCTCATGTATGGGATTGGCAGGGTTATGACCATTTGCTGTTTCTCGCTGCGCTTTGTTTGCCCTTTTCTACAAGACAATGGAAACCCCTGTTGTGGCTCATCACTTGTTTTACAATCGGGCACAGTTTGTCCTTGATCCTCGCTTCGCTCGAAGTGGTAAAGGTGTCTTCGATTTTGATTGAGTTTTTAATTCCTGTGAGCATTGCTGCTACAGCCGTTTACAATATGATTTATGCCAGAGCTGTATGGGTTAGAAACAATCAGCTCGTGATGTGGGTCACCTTGTTTTTTGGTGTTGTTCACGGATTTGGTTTTGCGGGGTATTTCGAATTGATACGCGATGTGGACCAGCCCTTGTGGAGTTCGTTGTTGTTTTTCGCATTGGGTATAGAGAGTGCGCAAATCGTTTTGGGGGCATTGATGCTGTTGCTTTCTTTTGTGTTGCTCAATGTCTTGGGACGCAATCGCCGCGATTGGGTTCTTGTGTTTTCGAGTGTGATAATTGGTATCTTGCTGCCGATAATAATCGAACGCTGGCCATGACAAAAGACCAAGTCAAACAACGCCGTTATGATACCGCCTATATGCGCATGGCACTCGAATGGGCCAAGCTATCGCATTGCAAACGCAAACAGGTTGGTTCGCTGATTGTGAAAGACCGGATGATTATTTCGGATGGATATAACGGAGCTCCTACGGGCTTTGACAATCGTTGTGAGGACGATGACGGACTCACCAATTGGTATGTGCTCCACGCCGAGGCCAATGCGATTATGAAAGTTGCGGCATCCACTCAATCCTGTGCCGGTGCAACGCTCTACATTACGTTATCGCCCTGCCAGCAATGCAGCAAGCTGATTCACCAAGCGGGAATTGTTCGTGTGGTCTATGGCCAAACCTATAAAGACACGACGGGCTTAGAGTTTCTGCAAAAAGCGGGGGTCGAACTCGAGCTACTGGAAGTCGAGTTGTAAGTTTTATTTGACCTTATCTTGGATGGTTTTTGCAACCCACAAAAGGGCGAGCAAAACGATGGCACACAGACCAGCTACAATTCCGACCAATGCGACAATGCTATCGCCTTGCATGGGAGCATCAAAGTCTACATAAAAACAATTAAACACAACGAGACCGATGGCGAGAAAGCCGAGTGCGAGAATGAGTTTTTTCATAGCGAATGATTAAAAGAGTTCTTGGACGTTACTGGCAAAAAGTTTGACGGCAATGGCGAGCAGAATGACACCAAAGACCTTGCGGATCACACTGATGCCAGAGTTTCCCAAAAAGCGTTCGATGCGTTTGGACGACTTGAGTACCACATAAACGACAAGGATATTGACCACAATGGCAACAATGATATTGGCCACAGCAAACTCGGCGCGTAAAGCGAGCAGAGAGGTCAAGGTTCCTGCGCCTGCGATAAGCGGAAAGGCAATGGGGACAATAGAGGCGGTTTCGGGAGACTCTTCTTTATAGAGCTGAATCCCCAAAATCATTTCGAGCGCCAAAAAGAAAATCACAATCGCCCCGGCCACAGCAAAAGAATTGACGTCAATCCCGATGAGGTTGAGAATTTCTTCCCCCACAAACAAAAACCCAATCATAATAATCATGGCAACCAAGGATGCCTTTTCCGATTGGATATGGCCAACCTTTTGGCGCAGTCCGATGATAATGGGTGTGCTTCCTATAATATCGATAACTGCAAAAAGCACCATGCCAGCCGTTAAAATTTCTTTGACATCAAACATGGAGCAAAGATACAATCTTGGGAATGAATATTGTAGCTTTGCTCCATGTTTCAGTTGGGGAATACGTTGGTATCGGAAGAGTTGTTGGAAGCGCACTTTGCTTGTGATTTGTCGCAGTGCAAGGGGGCATGTTGCGTGGAGGGTGAAGCGGGGGCACCGCTAGAGCAAACGGAGGTTGATCGGCTGGCCAAGGACTATGAGGCGATCGCACCATTTTTAGATCCTGCAGGTCGCAATGCGATTGCAGCCCAAGGCACTTCAATCGTTGCCAAAGACAAGAGTTTGGAGACTCCCCTTGTGGAGGGCAAGGCTTGCGCCTATGCCACTTTTGACGAGCGGGGTTGGGCGCATTGCGGCATCGAGCAAGCCCACCAAGCCGGTGCAGTGGATTGGAAAAAACCAATCTCCTGTCATTTGTATCCGGTTCGTGTAAAAGAGTATTCTGTATTTACGGCGGTCAACTATCACCGCTGGCAGATTTGTAGCTCGGGCTGTGCCAATGGTGCGCAAAAGCAGATGCCTCTGTATCGCTTTGTGGCAGAGGCCTTGCGACAAAAATTTGGTTCGGATTGGGTTGCAGAATTGGAGCGTGTGGCAAGCGAACAAAATAAAAAGCAATAAATCGCAAAAATATTTTTTGCCTGACGTTCTATCATATAACACACATCAAGTATCTGATTTACAGACAGTTATAAAATAGGACTGTTTAACGTTTCGTAGGAAAAAACTGAACGAATGTTAAAAAATCAGTTGCATTGTGAAAAACTATGGCTTTTAATTTTCATAAAAAAAGAGAAGATTTGTAAGGTTGATTTCTCAACATAAAAACACACACAAAAAACAAAATATAAATTATGGCAGCAGTCGAACCCATTTTGCAGGACAACAAAAATCGCTTTGTAATTTTTCCAATTGAACACCACGACATTTGGGAGTGGTACAAAAAACAAGAAGCGTGTTTTTGGACTGCAGAGGAGATCGATTTGCACCAGGATTTAACAGATTGGCAAGATAAACTCAATGATGATGAGCGCTATTTTATCAAGCATATTTTAGCATTCTTTGCTGCGTCGGATGGAATTGTGAACGAAAACTTGGCAGAGAATTTTGTCAATGAGGTTCAGTACAGCGAGGTGAAATTTTTCTACGGATTCCAAATCATGATGGAAAATATTCACTCCGAAACCTATTCTTTGTTGATTGACACCTATGTCAAGGATGAAGCAGAAAAGGATAAATTGTTTCGCGCAATTGAGATTTTTCCAGCTATCAAACGCAAGGCCGAGTGGGCACTGCGTTGGGTAGAGTCAGATTCTTTTGCGGAACGTTTGATTGCCTTTGCTGCTGTTGAGGGGATTTTCTTTTCGGGTGCTTTTTGTTCGATTTTTTGGTTGAAGAAGCGTGGTTTGATGCCAGGCTTGACCTTCTCCAACGAATTGATCTCGCGGGATGAGGGGATGCATTGTGACTTTGCTGTCCACCTGCACAATAAACACCTGATCAACAAGGTTCCCCCAGCACGAATTCGCGAAATTATTTTAGATGCTTTGGCCATTGAGCGCGAATTTATCACCGAGTCACTGCCAGTGAGTTTGATTGGAATGAACGCCAAACTCATGACGCAATACTTGGAGTTTGTCACCGACAGATTGTTGGTCGAATTAGAGCTAGAAAAAGAATACAACGTAACCAACCCATTTGATTTCATGGATATGATTTCGCTTCAAGGAAAAACAAACTTCTTCGAAAAGCGCGTTTCAGAATATCAGAAAGCAGGGGTATTGAAACAAGAGACCGAAGAGAAAGAAAAGTATTCGTTCGACGACGACTTTTAAGGTCCTTTTTCACACATTTAGCACAGTAGTTGTTCCCCACAGGGGTAGTATTTTTTTGTCAAAAAAGGAGGAGAGATGTATGTACTAAAAAGAGATGGTCGCAAAGAGCCCATCATGTTTGATAAGATCACAGCACGTGTGCGCAAGCTGTGTTATGGGTTAAATGATTTGGTTGATCCAGTTAAAGTTGCCATGCGTGTTATCGAGGGATTATATGATGGGGTGACCACTTCAGAGCTCGATAATCTCGCTGCCGAAACCGCAGCTACCATGACCACAACCCATCCGGACTATGCACTGCTCGCTGCCCGAATTTCAGTTTCAAATCTCCATAAAAACACCAAAAAATCCTTTGTCGAAACGATGACGGATTTGTACACTTACGTCAATCCACGCACAGGAAAAAAAGCACCACTACTTGCAGACAATGTGTACAAAATCATCAAAGACAACGCAGAACTCCTCGACTCCACAATCATTTACAACCGTGATTTTGGCTATGACTATTTTGGTTTTAAAACCCTCGAGCGTTCGTATCTACTCAAACTCAATGGAGAGATAGTCGAACGCCCACAGCACATGTTGATGCGGGTGTCTGTTGGGATCCACCTCGACGACCTCGATGCGGCGATCGAGACCTATCACTTGATGTCGAAAAAATATTTTACCCATGCCACCCCAACCCTGTTCAATTCGGGAACGCCCAAACCACAAATGTCATCTTGCTTCTTGCTCGCCATGAAAGACGACAGTATAGACGGCATTTATGATACCCTCAAGCAAACGGCAAAAATATCCCAATCTGCAGGTGGGATTGGATTGTCGATTCACAATATTCGCGCCACGGGCTCCTATATCGCAGGAACCAATGGCACCTCAAACGGGATCGTCCCCATGCTCCGTGTGTTTAATGATACCGCTCGCTATGTCGATCAAGGCGGTGGAAAGCGCAAAGGCTCATTTGCCATATATGTAGAGCCTTGGCATGCTGACATTTTTGACTTCCTTAATCTAAAGAAAAACCACGGGAAAGAAGAAATGCGCGCTCGCGATTTGTTTTATGCCATGTGGATTCCTGATTTGTTTATGCGACGTGTTGAGGAAGATACAACTTGGACATTGATGTGTCCCAACGAGTGCCCGGGCTTGTATGATAGTCACGGTGAAGAATTCGAGAAAAAATATCTTGAATATGAAGCTGAAAACAAGGGTCGCAAAACGATCAAGGCTCGAGAGCTCTGGGAGAAAATATTAGAATCTCAAATCGAAACGGGAACGCCGTATATGTTGTTTAAAGACGCGGCAAACCGCAAGTCGAATCAAAAAAACCTAGGGACTATCCGCTCGTCAAATTTATGTACGGAGATTTTGGAGTACACCTCCGCGGACGAAGTAGCGGTTTGTAATCTAGCGTCTATCGCCTTACCGATGTTTGTCAAAGATGGTGGTTTTGACCACCAAGGACTCTATGACGTAACAGTGCGTGCAACCAAAAACCTCAACAAGGTAATCGACCGCAATTACTATCCAGTCAAAGAAGCAGAAAATAGCAACTTTAGGCATCGTCCGATTGGACTGGGCGTGCAAGGGCTCGCCGACACCTTTATCAAGTTGAGAATGCCTTTTACATCCGACGAGGCAAAGGCACTCAACCAAGAGATTTTTGAAACGCTATATTTCGCAGCTCTGTCTGCTTCCAAAGACATGGCAAAAGAAGAAGGGACCTATGAAAGCTTCAAAGGCTCGCCGATTTCCAAAGGAGAGTTTCAACACAATCTTTGGGGAATCAAAGACGAGGAGCTCAGTGGGCGATGGGATTGGGCTTCTCTTCGCAAGGATGTCAAAAAGCACGGGGTTCGCAACTCCTTACTCGTAGCACCCATGCCAACGGCCTCAACCTCGCAAATCCTTGGAAACAATGAATGCTTTGAGCCATATACTTCCAACATCTATACCCGAAGAGTCTTGTCTGGTGAGTTTATTGTTGTAAACAAACACTTGCTCGAAGACCTTGTCAATCTCGGACTGTGGAATGAAGATCTCAAGCAAGAATTGATGCGTGCCAATGGTTCGGTTCAGCAACTCGACAATGTTCCTGAGGAGATCAAAGAGCTTTATAAAACGGCCTGGGAAATGAGCATGAAAGATATCATTGATATGTCTCGTCAGCGGGGTTATTTTATTGATCAGTCGCAATCGCTCAACCTGTTTATGGAAGGCGCTACAATGGCCAAGCTGACATCGATGCACTTTTATGCGTGGAAGTCGGGTCTGAAAACGGGAATGTACTATCTGCGAACCAAATCGGCAGTTGACGCCATCAAGTTTACCCTTGACAAGAAAAAAGACGAAAAAGTTCCCGAAGCTGTGGCAGCAGCTGCAACCACAAAAGTAAAAGCTGCTAAGCCCGCTGAAAAGCCCGTAGCTGTTGAACCACTCACACCTGGAGAGTTGAAAGAGATGTTGGCCAAGTCAAGAGAAAACGAAGATGACGATTGCTTGATGTGCGGGTCATAAACACAATATGTGTAGAGAACGATTTGAGATCGTAATCTCGGATAACGCTACATTCTAAACACACCAAAAGAATCTGTTCCCTCAATGGGGTTTTGATAGATCGTGGCTAGTGCCATGGTCAGATGCTCCCTTGTCTTGCGCGGATCGATTACGCCATCATCCCAAAGTTCTGAAGTGGCATGCCAGACACTTGCTTTGGCTTTTGCGTCTTTTTTAATGGATTCCTTTTCAGCTTTGAGTTGTTTTTCATCTATCTTGCTATTGGATGAAGCGGCCGACTGCCGTTTGATGATTTCCATCACACCAGCGAGTTGTTCGGCTCCCATTACCCCCGCTTTCACATTGGGGTATGAAAACAAAAAGCGTGGGGAAAACGAACGGCCACACATGGCGTAGTTTCCAGCACCATACGAATTTCCAATCAGCAAGCTAATATGAGGAACGGTACTTCCCGCTACTGCATGAATCATTTGTGAGCCACTGTTGATCATTCCGTTTTGCTCATAGGATTTCCCAACCATAAAACCAGTGGTATTGTGCATAAACAACAGAGGCAGATTGGACTTGTTGGCAAGTTGGATAAATTGTGTGGCTTTTTGAGCTGACTCGGCAAAGATTACGCCATTGCTGGCAATGATACCGACAGGATAGCCCACAATTTTTGTCCAGCAACAGACCATGGTAATCCCATAGTTTTCTTTGAACTCGGTAAACTCTGATCCATCTACAATACGTGCAATGACCTCACGGACATCAATGGGTTTTTTCAGATTGGCAGAAAGGATGCCCAACAGCTCATCTTGCTTGTAGCGTGGGGGCACGATGGGTTTAGGCGGTTCGAAATGGGGAGTATGTGGTTTGAGGGTTTTTACAAGGTTACGCGCGATGTTAATAGCATCCATTTCGTCGTCTGCCAAAAAATCGGCAACACCCGAAATGTGGCTATGCATGGTTGCACCACCGAGTTCTTCGGCATTGGTATCTTCATTGGTCGCCATCTTGACCAGTGGTGGCCCCGCCAAAAACACCTTCGCAGCATCTTTTTGCATAATGGTATAGTCCGACATGCCCGGCACATAAGCACCACCAGCCGTGGCATTGCCAAAGACGACCGAGATGGTGGGAATCCCTTGTTTGGAGCGCAACGACATTTCCCGAAAGGTCGCGCCATAATTGTTGAACACTCGATCTTGATCGGGAAGGTTTGCACCACCACTCTCTACCAAGTTGATGGTTGGGATTTTGTTTTCCAAAGCGATTTCACCCAATCGACGGATCTTTAAACTTGTCGCATAATCGACTGTTCCTGCCTTGCGTGTGCTGAGATTGGCATTGACAATGCAAAGGCGCTTGTTGACATAACCAATCCCTGCTACGGTTGTACCGCCAGGACCAAAGCCCCCCTCATGGAGCAAGCCCGCCAAGGGCATGAGCTCGATAAATGGGCTGTCATTGTCAAGTAAAAGTTGAATGCGTTCCCTCGCCAAAAACTTTTTTCGTTTTCTGGCACGATCAATCGATGCCTTGCTGCCTTCGGTTTTGGCAACGGTCAGGTGTGCATGAAGCTCGTCAATCAATACTTGCATCTCTTCCTTATTTCTGAGGAAGCGATCGCTTTTCGGATTGATTTTGGATCGAAAACTTTGCATAGGTGTTCATTTAGACCCTGTGTTGAGGGAAAACCGATGTGCAAAGGTACACAATATGAAAATTTGTAAACCAAAATTAAAAAAGGGAGTAATTAATTNCTCCCTTTNATATTTANACAATTAGAAAATCAGANCCTTTATTTCGCACTATTANAATACTCCTCACTCACACTAAAAATAGACTTTACCAAGTCNTTCGACTCCAACANNAGATTAAAATACAATGCCGTATTTTTGGGAGACGATNCCTCACTACGTGTGCGNTTGATTTGATTNTCGNTTTTTTCTGANATCAGANCCAATAAACTTTCTTTTTCTTCAATAATAATTCCNAATTCCTTGTAGCTGTCATTAGAAAAGGCAACTTGAATTTTNGAAAGAANATTAGAGATAGATCCCTGAATTTCCGTCAAATCTTTAATTTGGTTGTACTTCAATGGCTTATGATGGTTTTCCACGTGTTTGAAAGATTTCTTGGCCATATATTCTAGCGATTGAGTAATGTCTGTTAAGTATGCTAAAATGCTAATGTAAAAGGAACTCCCAATAATACTGGTTTCATCAAGGTTTTTTATGAAATAAAACAAGTGGTTTCGTAAGCCTTCAACCTCATTATCGAGTTTATTAATCTTCTTTTTACATTTTTTGAGTTTATCTGCTTCTTGTTTTGAAAGACCATTTATTAGAGATGAGTATATTTTCGATGTTCTATTTATCACCTCAGAAACATTATCTGAACTTTCTTTTATAATTCCTTGAACGGTTTTACTTTGTGACTTTTTTAGTCCAGTTGGAAAACGTCTTTCCAATGCATTTTTCTTATAAAATAGATAATTACGAACAAGTAATACAGCAGCAAAAAGTAAAAGAATTGCAACAGAAACTCCTTTACCAATATATAAAATGTAAGTTATAAATCCAGCAAAAAGGAAAGCGACAATCGCGGTTGAAAACCAACCTCCAATTACATTGATCACACCAGCGACTCTGTACACAGCTGATTCTCTTCCCCAAGCACGGTCTGCAAGCGAGGTTCCCATTGCGACCATAAAGGTGACATAGGTTGTTGATAGAGGCAGCTTCATTGAAGTTGCAATTGAAATAAGGATTCCAGCAACAGTTAGATTTACAGATGCACGGATTAAATCAAAAGCAGGAAGCTCTTTGGCTTTACTGTATGAAAGATTAGCTAACGGAAACTTGTAGCTATTTTCAATACGATTATTCACCGATTTTGGAAGAACGGCTTGAATAGAAGAAGAAATATTACTTGAAGCCTTTACAATAATTTTTGAAAGTAAATTAGGCTTAAACTTTTCATCCCCATCATTTTGTCTCGACAATCCAATTTCCGTTTCAGTTACCAACTTTGCCTTTTTGGAAAACCACAGTGTCAAAACCATAATCAACCCTGAAATAATAAGCAAAAACGGTTCAGCAGGAACTTTTTTTGATAAGACTTCCATGGAAAATTCATTAGATGGAGTTCCTGAAACAGACCATGCTTCAAAAGAATGGTAAGCAGCCATGGGAACGCCAATAAAGTTTACAAGATCGTTACCTGCAAAGGCGAGTGCCAAACCAAAAGTACCAACCCCGATAACAAGAATTAACACATTCTTTTTTAAAATTTTATCTACAAATAGTGTGATAAGAGTCCAAAAAGCAAGCATGCAAAAAATGACAAAAAAGAAGTTACTTTTTAAAACCTCAGAAATTTCTGCGTAATATGGGGTGCCTTTTAATCCTTTAAAAAAAATGAAATATCCGATAGAGGTCAAACATACAGATGCAAATAAAAAACCAAAGTTTTTCATTTTCTTTTCGTATTGAAAAGTAAAAATAATTCTTGAAATCCATTGTATAATTGTCCCAGCAGTAAAGGCAATTACTACTGACAGCAATATCCCTGAAATAATTTGAAGCGCCTTTTCTGTGTTTATGTAATTTACCAAATCAGCAAAACTTTGAGAATCATCCATGCCAATTTTAATCAAGGACATCATAACAGCAGCCCCCAACAAATTGAATACAATAGATACAGTGGTTGAAGTAGGTAGCCCCAAGGTATTAAAAAAGTCTAAAAGTAGGATATCACCAATCATCACTGCTAGAAAAATAAACATGATTTCGTCAAAGTAGAATTCACCAGGGTTAAAAATACCTTTGCGAGCAACTTCCATCATTCCACTTGAAAAAACTGCTCCAACAAAAATCCCTAAGCTGGCGATAATGAGAATCTTCTTTATTGGGATTGCTTTTGATCCAATCGCTGAGTTTAAGAAGTTTACAGCATCGTTACTGACTCCAACAATCAAATCAAAAACAGCCAGTGTAATAAGTGCGTATAGTATGAGGTTGAACATTGAGTCTACCATAATTTAATTTTTAAATGTAATGTTAATTTTCATAATTCAAATAAGGATATTCTNCTTAGAAGTGAAGCTCAAATCCAGAACGAAAGATCACCTCATTGTCTTGACCGTTTAATAGAGATTTGGTGATATCAGCCTGTACTTTAAGTTTGTGTCCAGACAAATACTTTGAAACCCCTAAAGTGTATTGTTCAGGATTGACAATTCCCACAACATCATCGTATTTAATCGAAGAAAACCTTGAGGCAATTTCAAAATTATTNTCAAAAAGGTATCCAATTTGTGAATTAATTGCAAGACCAGTATGTACGATATCGCCAGTAGCTGTCCCATCCTCATTTTTTGCAATGGCGTTTTCTGCATTTCTTTCTGCAATTTCAGCTAACACAGACCAACCGTTATATTTAAAGACAAGATCAGTAAAAGTTGTTGTAATGTCCGTTTGAAAAAATCCATTGGTAGTATCCATATACGACCCCAATCCAGAACGTGTTTTGACAGCATCGTCATTGAAATTGTATGTATATCCTAACATTAGTTTTGGAGTTTGTTCTCTTTTCAAGTCTGATTCAAAGTAGTCTCCCTTTTTTGTAAACTCGCCAAAAGGGAGAAGCTCAATTCGAGCAGTATATTGAAGACCCCCAAGATTTCCAGTTGTAATATTTCTGCCTTCTCCTTGAGAAATGGCTAGTTTTTCTCTACTAACGAATTTTGAACCCCAAAGAGATTTGTGTCTTAATTGTAGTCCTGTATCTCGATCGATATTAAATTTACTATTTAATATCGACCGATCAATGAATTGTAAGCTTGAAGAAGAGACTACTCGCTCAACATTTCCAGGCAGCTTTGTTTGACCAGCCCACAATTCCCAGTTTGGTGCAAAATGCCACATTAAAACTGCATCGAGAAGTTGCTTAGGAGCATTATTGGTGTAGGTGTTTGCACCGCCTAAATCTTTGTTGGACAAACCAATCTCAATTTTGTATTTCAGATTAGGAGAATATGCCCAACCACTAAATTTTAGTCGTGCTCGACGAATCAAAAACTGACTTTCAGCCTCTCCGTANTCACTGCCATTGTGTGACCAAAGGGTGTTAAAACGAGATTGAAAACGAGGGGCAAACTTAACGCTAAATGTACTGTCACTTGACACATAATTTAACTGTCCCTTTCCAAACGAGATCTCATTTACTCCTTGTTGAGCTGTTATATAAGTAAAACAGATTGTCAATAATAATATTGAACTAAAAACTTTTTTCATCATTAATAATTTTAAGTAAAAATGAATTTTAAATGTTAACTTTATGTTACGCTAAAACAAAGATTACTTTAAATTAAAATTAGTTATTAATAATGTCATTTATTGTTTTCAAATTCCACAAAAAACCATGAATTGGGAAAGTTTACTTTCACTGAAAAGATCGGGAGACACTAAAAAACGTTTGCGCACAGATCAAAACCATTTACGAAGTGGCTTTGAGGTGGACTACGACCGGATTATTTTCTCCTCTGCCTTTAGGCACTTACAAGACAAAACCCAAGTCATTCCCTTTTCACAGTCTGGTTTTGTTCACACCCGACTTACTCATAGTTTGGAAGTATCGGTTGTCGGTCGGAGTTTGGGAAGGGCAGTGGGGAATGCCGTGATCCAAAAGCACCCCGCTTTGGCAGTGACCCATGGCTATCAGCCACATGATTTTGGAACCATCGTTGCAGCTGCTTGTCTGGCGCATGACATTGGCAACCCCCCTTTTGGACATTCGGGCGAACAAGCCATCGGCGATTTTTTTACTTCTGGAGCTGGCGCAGCTCTGATCAGCACCCTTACAGAAGCACAACAACAAGACCTGATTCGCTTTGAAGGAAATGCCAATGGTTTTCGTATCGTTACCGAAGATCGGGAGGGTGTTCCGGGTGGCCTTCGCCTCAGCTATGCGACACTTGGGACCTTTACCAAATACCCAAAAGCATCGATTCCAATTCAACCCACTAAAAAAGTCAGCGATAAAAAATTTGGATTTTTTCAAGCACAGTCTGCTTTCTTTTCCGAAGTTGCCAATGAATTGGGATTGCAAGGCCCTCAAAACACCTTTCACCGTCATCCACTTGCCTTTTTGGTCGAAGCAGCAGATGATATCTGTTACACCCTTATCGATTTTGAAGATGGCATCAACTTGGGCTGGATTCCAGAGTCCTACGCTTTGGAGTACCTTATCAAATTGGTGAAAGACCATATTGATACCGATAAGTACAAGCAGCTCCAAACCACCACAGACCGCCTTGCCTACCTACGCTCCCTTTCGATTGGCGTGCTAATCGAAGATGCCACACGTATTTTTATGGAACATGAAGAAGAGATTTTGTTAGGGGAGTTTCAGTATGCCCTTCTCAAAAAATGCAAATACACCGCTCAGGTTGAAGATATTATCAAATTGAGTAAGGAGAAAATTTATCGCTCCGAGGAGGTGATCGAAAAGGAAGTAAAGGGATACCGTGCGATTCATCATATTTTGGAGGTGTTGAGTCATGCCGTGATTCGACAGTCGGCTCAAAAGACCAATGCTCTCGATCGATTGGCTCTGAACCTATTACCTGAAACCATTCTTTTTTCACATGATGACCGCTATCAACAACTTCTACAAACAAGCTGTTTTGTTGCGGGACTCACAGACGGACAAGCCCTACTGTGGCACAAAAAACTGAGCTGATGATGATTGACCCATTGTCCGATGAGCATTTTATGAAAAAGGCATTGCATGAGGCCGAACTCGCTTTTGAAAAGGGAGAGGTGCCTGTTGGAGTTGTAGTGGTTGCCCATGGTCAGATTATCGCGAGAGGGCACAACCTTACCGAAACCCTTACCGATGTAACTGCTCATGCTGAAATGCAAGCCATTACAGCTGCAGCAAATTATATCGGCGGGAAATATCTCAAAGATTGTACGCTATACGTCACACTTGAACCCTGCAGTATGTGTGCAGGTGCTTTATATTGGAGTCAACTCGGGCGATTGGTTTTTGGCGCATCAGACGACAAAAGGGGATATCGTTCTCACCAAACCCCTTTACATCCGAAAACCAAGGTCAGCTCGGGGGTGTGTGAAATGGAGTCGTCTAAGATTCTTCAGGAGTTTTTTAAACAAAAACGCACATAAAAAAAGCCCTAAAAAGGGCTTTTTATGTAATCAAAATAAAATACAATTAGTCGAGGAGTTCGATATCAGTGGCCATTTTGCCTTTTCTGCCTTCACCCTCGTTATACGATACTTTGTCTCCTTCATCGATTTTGATTCCATCGAGAGAAGTTACATGGACGAAAATATCTTCGCCCGTTTCATCATTGGTAATGAATCCAAATCCTTTAGACCCATTGAAAAATTTAACTGTTCCAGTCATCTAATATAATTAAAGGGCGAATATAACATTAATATATCAAGCAGAGGGTTTTTCTTTGGTTTGATTTGGGTTTTTGCCAGTTTCTCTCATTTTTTTGAAGTTCTCAGCGGTGAGCGTGTAGTCGGATAATTTTTTGTCTTTCCATCTGTGATAGATAAAAAGTGGCATAAAAACAAAAGCCGTAAACAAAATCGTTACCCCGATGATACGGTCTCCAAGCACAGCTTGATTTGATTTGATAACAAAACCAAAAATAAGAGTCAACAGAATGAGAGCAAATAAGGTTTGAAGAAGTCTTGTCATGCCTTGGATTGTAGAGAAAGTTCATCGAGTTGGTTGTCGTCCAAAGAGGCAGGCGCATCGATCATTACATCTCTTCCGCTATTGTTTTTTGGAAAAGCAATATAGTCACGGATCGACTCTTGACCGTCCAATACAGCGACCAACCGGTCAAACCCTAGGGCAATCCCACCATGTGGCGGGGCTCCATAGCGGAATGCATCCATTAAAAACCCAAATTGCGCTTCGGCATTTTGTTTACTAAATCCGAGAAGGGAAAACATTTTTTCTTGGATTTCACGATCGTGAATACGAATCGACCCGCCCCCGATTTCATTGCCGTTGAGCACCAAGTCATAGGCATTGGCAAATACAGATTCTGGGGAGCTATCGAGTTGTGTGACTTGCTCTGGTTTTGGTGCTGTAAAGGGGTGGTGCATGGCATGAAAGTGATCATCACCTTCTACTTGTTCAAACAGCGGAAAATCAACCACCCATAAAGGCGCAAACTCCTTTGGATCGCGAAGACCCATTTTCTCAGCTATTGCGAGACGAAGCTCACCAAGCTGGGATTGTGTTTGTGCTTTTCCGCCAGAAAGTACGAGGATGATATCCCCAGCTTTGGCTTGGCAAGCATAAGCCCATGTAGCCAAATCTTCTTGACTGTAAAATTTATCAACGGACGACTTATAACTCCCGTCCACATTGCACTTGACCCAAACCATTCCTTTGGCTCCAATTTGGGGTCGCTTAACCCAGTCAATCCAATGATCGATCTCTTTCCGACTCATTGCTGCACCACCATCAACAGCAAAACCGCCAACCCATTCTTGCTGGTCAAATACCTGAAAGCCCTTGCCTTGTGCAAGTGAATTGAGCCCAGCGAGGTGCATCCCAAACCGAATATCTGGTTTGTCTGATCCATAAGTTGCGATGGCCTCAGCGTAGGTAATCCGTGGGAAAGCAGTGGGGGTGATTCCGTGAATGTCATGTAATAATTGTTGTAAAAGCCCTTCAAAAACAGCCAAAATATCGTCTTGGTTTACGAAAGCCATTTCACAGTCGATCTGGGTAAACTCAGGTTGGCGATCGGCACGGAAATCCTCATCTCGAAAACATTTCACAATCTGATAGTAGCGATCCATACCGCCAACCATCAGCAATTGCTTAAAGGTTTGAGGGGATTGGGGCAGGGCATAAAACTGACCTGGATTCATACGAGACGGTACGACAAAATCACGTGCTCCTTCAGGGGTTGATTTAATAAGGTAGGGGGTTTCGACTTCTGCAAAATCTTGAGATGATAAATAGTTGCGAATCATTTGCGCTACCTTGTTGCGGAACAAAAGTTTGTTTTTGATTGGGTTACGGCGGATATCCAGAAACCGATATTTCATGCGGAGGTCATCGCCACCATCAGTTTCATCTTCCAAAGTGAAAGGCGGAACTTCGGCAGGGTTGAGGATGGTGAGTTCTTTGATCAAAACCTCGATATCGCCAGTGGGGATTGCGGAATTTTTGGCTTCTCTTTCAATCACACGGCCATGTACTTGTATTACAAACTCTCTACCGAGTGTCTTAGCTTGTGCAATTAGGGTGGCATCACACCGCTCTTCATCCAATACCAGTTGTGTTACGCCATAGCGGTCACGAAGATCGATCCAAATTACAAAGCCCTTGTCACGGATACGCTGTACCCAACCAGCGAGTTGAACATCCTTGTTAACATCGGATTGGCGCAATGCGCCACATGTGTGACTTCTGTACATGCAAGTGATTTATGCAAAAATAAGGGGTTTTTGAGAGAGCAGTTGTATATTTCAAAATAAAAACATAATTGACTCAAAATCAAGTTATTAAATCTTTAATGTTAATTTAATGTTAAGAGAATGTAAATTTTTAGTATATGTGAATAATCAATCCCAAAAGACAAGAGGTATGAAAGCACAGATAATTTTAATTTTCGTATTCGTTTTCGGTTTTACATTTTCGTATGGTCAGACCACTAAGGTAGAGCGCACGGCCTCTACTCAAGTTATGAAATTTACTCAGTTTCATGACAATGGAGAAATTGCACAGCACGGGCATATTTACCGTAACAGACTCGATGGCGTTTGGGAATCTTTTGATGCAGAGGGCAACAAAATCGCTGTCGGAAACTATGATAATGGTGTCAAAGCTGGCACATGGTTTTTTTGGACCGACGAGCAATTGATCGAAGTTGAGTTTACCAACAACAAGGTACAAGACGTCATTTACTGGAACACTTCTGAGCGTACCGCCTCTCGCTAGTTTTAAGTCAGTTTTTATTGAACCGGATGGCAGCCCTTTTGCTGAGATAAAAAGCAACTGGGACAATTACCAGTGTCAAGAATGTTGCGAAAGTCAACCCGAAGATGACGGTCCATGCAAGAGGCCCCCAAAAAATCACATTATCCCCTCCGATATATACCTGCGGATCACCCGTTGCAAATAACGAGAAGAAATTGATGTTGAGTCCAATGGCCAATGGAATTAATCCAAGTACCGTTGTGATTGCAGTCAGCAAGACGGGGCGTAAACGCGCCTTTCCTCCATTGACAATCGCATCAAAAATCTCAGATCGCTCCAAATGATAATCATATTCGAGTCCGTGCTTGTCACGTCTTCTGTCGAGCAACAGCTGAGTATAGTCCAAAAGCACTACACTGTTGTTGACAACAATTCCCGCCAAGGAAATAATCCCCATCATGGTCATAATGATGACAAAAGTCATGTTGAAAACAACCAAACCGAGAAAGACCCCTGTAAAACTCATAAAGATGGAAAACAAGATGATTAAGGGCTTGGTTACGGAGTTGAACTGTAGGACAAGCAAGACCAAAATCAAAAACAGAGCGTAGAGTAAAGCACTAGACAAAAAGGCCATATTTTCCTCTTGCTCCTCGATTTCCCCAGTAAATCGATAGCGCAAATCAGCAGGAATCTGAAAGGCCTCGATTTGCGTTTTGATTTGATTGACGATTTCGGCTGCATTGTAGCCTGGTAGGATGGCCGAGTAAACGGTAACAACCCGTTCGAGATTACGGTGTTTGATTGCACTGTATCCAGAGGTGTTTTTACGACTGGTGACTGCAGCAACAGGAATCGATTTAATCTGCCCCGATGCCATATCTCGAAAGGTGATATACTGATTAAAAAGGGCAGATTGGCTGTATCGGTCTTCTTCCTGAAAGCGTACATTGATATTGTAGTCTTCCCCATCTTTTTTATACACACCTGCTTTTTCCCCAAACAAGGACTGGCGAAGCTGAAACCCAACTTGTCCTGCACTGACGCCCAATTCTCCTGCTTTTTGACGATCTATAGCGATTTGCATGCCAGGTTTATTGCGATTGACATCGACTTTGAGTTCCTCAATCCCAGGGATATTCATATCGATAATAAAGTTTCGCATCCGCTCACCAACTTCGATCAATTGCCCATAATTGTCTCCAACAATCTCGATATTTATCGGATAGCCAAGCGGTGGACCAGCTTGGTCTTTTTCAACCGAAATGGAAACCCCTGCAAAGATTCCCGCTAGAGCCTGTTGGACTTCTCTTCGCAAATCTTCACTCGACAAGCCACGACGGAATTTAAATTCCCGCATGGTTGCCGTGATTTTCCCACGATGCGGCATTTCGGCTTCTGAGCCGCCTTCAGTCTGCGGATTTCCCGCTCCTGCACCGACTTGAGAAACCAAAGATTCAACCATAAAATTATATCCCTCGTCCATATACTTTGGGTCGTTGACGGCTTTGATGACAACCTCTTCAATCGACTTGGTCATTTGATCCGTTTTGGCGATATCTGTTCCTTGCGGATATTCGATGTAGACTATAATTTGAGTTGGCTGGTTGTCTGGAAAAAATTCGACTTTTGGCTGTGATATGCCCACCAGCACAAAAGATAAGATGAGCATAAAAACTGTTCCAAAAACAAATGCATAGGCACGACGGCCACGCATGGCATAGCGCAACAAGCGTTCGTAACGAATTTCCAACCACACCAAAAAACGAGTTCGAAAACGGTTTGCCAAGTCTTTGATTCCATATTTATAAGCCCAAAACAAAATAGTGACAAAGATTAGCAAAGAGCCAAGACCGCGAATTGCACCGCCAACAAAGAGAATCAACAAGCCGAGTCCTCCTATGAGAAGTGTCAATCGGATCAGTTTTTGACGTGACAGATTTTTTTCCTCAACATCCATAAACTGTGAAACCAGTACTGAATTGAAAAAGATTGCCACAATCAAAGAGGAACCCAAAACGACAGAAAGCGTGATGGGGAAGTAAATCATAAATTGCCCCATGATGCCTGGCCAAAAGCCCAAAGGCACAAAAGCAGCAACTGTGGTTGCCGTTGAAATGATAATGGGAAAGGCAATTTCACTTACTCCTTTTTTGGCAGCTTCCAAACGTGGCATGCCTTCTTTTTCAATCAGTCGATATACATTCTCAACGACCACGATTCCATTATCGACCAACATTCCCAATCCCATGACCAAGGCAAAGAGAACCATGGTATTCATGGTATAGCCCAGGGATTGAAGGATAAAAAAGGAGATAAACATCGACATCGGAATGGCAAAGCCAACAAATAAGGCATTGCGGAATCCAAGGAAAAAGGTAAGAACGGTGACTACCAAAAGAACACCAAATAAGATGTTGTTGATCAAGTCATTAACTTGATTAATGGTAATGGCAGAAGTGTCGTTGGAAATGGTTATGGTAATGTCTTGCGGGATGATGTTCGAGCGGGCCTGGTCTACAATTTCTCGTAAGGCTTTAGCGGCTTGAATCAGGTTTTTTCCACCACGTTTTTTGACATCCAGCATCACAACCGATTGGCCAAAGTCACGAGCATAAGTTGTGGCGTCCATGTCTTTAAATCGAATGGTAGAAATGTCTTTGAGGTAAACGGCTCCTCGTTCGTTTTTAATTACAAACTCACCCAAGTCTGAAGGGTCTTGGATTTCACCGATCACACGGATATTTCGACGTTGCCCGTTGGCGATAATACTACCTGCGGATACAGTCGAATTTTCGTTTCGAATCGCTTGTATGACATCTCCAAAGCTCACTTTTGATGCCATCATTTTATGGATATCAACAGCTACCTCGACCTCTCTTTCTTGCGTTCCGCGGATATCGACTTCTTTGATTTGATCGAGACGCTCGATGCGCTCTTCCAATAGTTCTGCATAATCGTTTAGCGCATCTAGGGTGTAATCGCCCTCAAGGGTGACATTTACGATTGGAAACTCCTCAACAAAATTGAGATCAAACACATTGGGCTCAAGTTTGGCATTGTTAAAGGTCGGCCAATCTTCACCAGAGACCACGGCATCGACTTCATCTTTGACTTTTTGTTTGGCGAGATCTACATTGATATCCTCGTCAAACTCCAATACAACCATCGAATAGTCATCTTGTGAAGTGGAGGTGATTTCGACTAAATTGCTTACTCCCTTAACTGCCTCTTCTAAGGGATCGGTAACAAAACGTTCGATGTCTTCTGCTGTATTGCCCGGGTATGGGGTGCTGATGTAGATATTGGTTTCGGTAATCTCAGGAAAGTTTTCACGGGGCATGGTCAAATAGGCCGACAGTCCCAAAAACAACAACACTGCCATAAAAACATACATGGTGTTGCTATTGCGAATCGCCCAAGAGGAAAATAGAAATTCTTTTTCGGAGGAATTGGAGGTCTTTGCCATTGTTATTCGATAATTTGTACCGGTTGATTTTCTTTCACAAGTCGAGCGCCTTCGCTGATAATTGTCGCCCCATCTTCTAGTCCCTCAATGACCTCTACCATTCCGTTCTCTGCATAGCCCCTTTGGATGAACACCCTCTGGGCTTGATTGTCCTTATCGATTACAAAAACAAATTCCTCCCCAGAAGCATTTTCAGAGATGACACTCCCCGGAACTAACAGTGCTTGGGGGTTGATGTAGTCAAAAATATGGAGTGTGCTAAGGAGGTTGGGATTGACCGATATGCTTGGGTCAACATCAACGGTAACACGAAAGGTTCGATTTTCAGTACTGACATGTGTCGCACGGTGAGAAATATGTGCATCAAAAGAGGTGTTTAGCACTGGAATGTCTACTTGCACCGGCGTGCCTTTTGATACGGTTGGCAAATAGCGTTCGGGCACATCCGCCTCAACATACATTTTTTGTGTACTGACCAGTCGAAGAAGCGGCATAACTCCTGGACTGACTACTTGACCAACTTCCACCATGATATCATCAATTTGTCCAGCAAATGGGGCACGAACCACTGCTTTTTCCAGCTGTTTGTTGAGTTGCGCCAATTGACTGTTTTGACTTTCATAGTTTGTTTTGGCCTGTAGATATTCGATTTCAGATCCGATTTCATCGTTCCACAAACGTTCTTGACGCTCAAAAACGGTTTTTGCCAAAGCAGTTTGTGCCTTTTGCAAGCGTATGGTTTGCTTCAATCCGCCATCATCGATGCGCAGCAATACTTGTCCTTTGTTTACACGCTGCCCTTCTCGAACAGAAATTGAAGAAACAGCTCCCATGATTTCGGGTTGTAATAGCATATTTTGATCTGTTTTCACAATCGATTGAAGTGAAATGCGGTGTTTGAATTCGCTAGGGCTTACAGTGAGCACAGAAACCAGTGCCCGCTTTTTGGTGGTGTCCAAGCGGTTGAGTGCACCAGTAACCAAGCCGAGCTCATTTCGCAGTTCTTCGATCTGACCCACGAGTCCAGATCGCTTTTGTTCGAGACCTTCAACATTTTCATTTCTGATCAGATCTTGGGTTGTTGGTTCTTCTTCACGACTACATGAGATCAGAGCAAAACATGTGAAAATAAGAATTAGGTGTTTCATTTTTTTGAGATTTCAGTTGATGGATGATATAATATGTCGAGTTCAGTTTTTGAGTTGATAATGTCTCGCATGGCATTGAGATGTTGATTTTGAAGGTCATAAAGCTGTAGTTGTGCTTGTCGAAGTTCGAAGCTACCAGTTACACCTTCTGTGTATTTAATTTCGTTTTTTCGCTCAATCCGATAGGCGATTTCCAAACTCTCTTGACTTCTTAGAAACTCTTCCAGCGCCAAGGTAAATTGATTGTGCGTACTAGCTTTTTGCAAAAGAAGCTCTTCTTCAACTTGTTCCAGTTGGGTTTTGGCTTTGGCGACATTTAGCTTGGCCTGGTCGGTTCGCGATTGACCTGCGCCAGAAGTGAAAATGGGCAGACGGAGACTCAAGCCAATGGCAGAGCGACCATACCACTGCTGTGACTTTTCTGTAAAGGTAAAATTGTCGTTGTAGGCATCATAACCACTAGTGACAAATGCTGAAATGCTTGGCAGTGCTCGGAACCGCTCGAGTTTGAGCAATAGTTCAGAAGAGCGCAAATTGTTTTGTGCAATTTGGTAGTCAATATTTTTCTCAATATCCCAGTCTGTCAATTCGTTACTCGTTTCACTTTGCACACAAAGCCCAATCAGGGTATCGGTCAATACGACTTTGTCCGTCAAGTCTCTCCCCAAGGCCATGTTGAGCATTTGTTGAGTGATTGGGACCAACCTGTTGATGTAGTCCAGTGCACTTTGGATAGAAGAACTTGTAATTTTCAACTGTTCTACCTGCTCGACTTCAACCAAGCCCTGTAGATATACTTTACGAATATCGGATAGGGTTCCCTCAAGATTTTCTAGGTTCTTTTCCAAAATTTGTTTGCGCTCTTCAGCAAGTAGAACATTGACATAGGCATCGGTGATCAGGCGTTTAACTTCCAATTCACTTTTGACTTTATTTTGCCTAGAGATTTTTAAAAATACAGTCGATGCTTGAAGACCAACTAGGTAGGAACCATCAAAAATCAATTGATCCAAGCGTGCGGAAGCATCAATACTTTGTTCGGTACCAAATTGAACAGGGAAATATTCCCCAGGGGATCCACCAAAATAAGCCCCGGGAACGATAGAAGTTCGTTGCTCGAGGTCTTTATTATATGCAGCAGACGCACTGATTTGAGGCAATCCAGTTGCAATCGTTTCCCACTGGCGTTCTCGTGCAATTTGAATATCATAATTGGCATTGACCATGGCTCGATTGTTTTGCAGACCTTCCGCGATAGCATCGGTCAAACTGAGGGCTTGCTGGCTCCACCCTAAAGAAGTGAGCAGGAGCGAAATAACAAGAATGAATAAGCGATTCATGATTTAGTTTTAATATATGAGGACAATAGTTTCATGCCATTGTCTGTTACGATGGCACGTAAGTGATAATCTAAATAGTTTTCCATAAGCTGTTCGGGGCTGTATTTTTCGATCGGGAACATATCTACGTTTTTGATGCCCACCATTCCGTTGAAATACATTCGAGAAATAAAGTCGATATCGATTGAAGGCCTAAAAAGTTTCATTTCAACACCCTTGGTTAAACTTTTTTTAACCGACTTTGTCATAAAATCGAATTGTTTTTTTTGAAGTTCTTTGTGAATATTTGGGTAGTATTTTCTCAGTTGATGTTGGGGAGATGTTTTTTCCCCTTTCAGTTGGTGCATAATAAACATCTTAACTTCATAGAGTTCTGAAATCGGATTGCTGGCTTTTTCACGAATTTGCGTAAGGTTGGTCGTGATATAGCTGTACATTGAGAACACCACAGACTGAACCAATGCTTCTTTATTTGCGAAAAACGTATAAATCGTTTTTTTGGAAATTTTCATTTCCTCTGCAATGTCGTCCATGGTCACACTCTTAAAACCAAGCGTGAGAAACAACTCCGTAGAAGTAACAACGATAGATTTTTCCAGATCAATCGATTTCATAGCGGTGCAAATATAATAGAGGAAACGCAAAAAACAAAAAAAGTTTCCTGAGTTTACAATTTTTACTTTAGTCTAATTCTGAGGTGTTGTACCTTTGTTTAAATTTAATGTATATGCGTTCGGTACAAGCATATCAGGAATTATTTTCTGCCCACCTGTCTTCTTTAAGTTTTGAAAAGAAACCTAAAGGGCTTTATGAGCCCATTTCATATATCATGCAACTCGGTGGGAAAAGAATGCGCCCTGTTCTTGCACTGATGGCTTGTGAAGCGATGGGGAAGGAACCCATTTCTGCGCTTGGTGTAGCTTCTGCTGTGGAGTTATTTCACAATTTTACCTTGCTTCATGACGATATCATGGATGGGGCCACGTTGCGCCGCGGACAGCAAACAGTTCATCAAAAATGGGATGTTAATACTGGCATTCTTTCAGGAGATGCTCTTTTGGTGACGGCCTACCAACAACTGAATTCGTATGACGATGCCTTGTTTTCGGCACTGACCAAACTTTTGAGTGAGACAGCGATATTGGTTTGCGAAGGTCAACAATACGATGTTGATTTTGAAACTAGAGACAATGTCAGTATAGATGAGTACATTCTTATGATTCGACTAAAAACAGCTGTATTGCTCGGTTGTGCCCTTCATATGGGAGCCTTGGTGGGACAGGCATCAGTAGATATAGCAGATAGTTTGTACAAATTTGGGGTTAATCTTGGGATTGCTTTTCAACTGCAGGACGACTTGCTGGATGCGTTTGGAGATTCAAAAACATTTGGCAAAAAAGTAGGGGGAGATATTGTTGAAAATAAAAAAACGATTCTATATCATCTGACACGCGCTCATGCCACTGCCAAGGACCTCACAGACTTTGAACAACTGATGTCTTCGAAGCCGAAAGACGAAAGCCAAAAAATAAAAGCAGTCAAAGCCATTTATGAATCAACAGATGTCCGTCGCCGCACAACAGAGCAGGTGATGGCCTATACCAAAACCGCATTGGACGCCTTGAACCAATCCTCACTCGCAAACAATAAAATCGCTTATTTTACAGCTTTTGCAGAAGAATTAATGGTGCGCACCAAATAGGCGTCTAAAAAATTGTTTGACAAATAGAAGTGTAGGGAACGAGCGCATAATCATGAGCTCTTGCAAGAAATGACTTTGCTCGTCCAGGAATCGAAAAATTCGTTTCGAACGATTGTTACGAAACATGCCAGAAAACAAGATTGATCCCTTGTGATTATACTTGGCCAAAATGTCTAAAAAGAGGAGGTCATACCACCAAAACCGATTTTTTTTTGCAAAACGACTCAGGGGTTTTTTGGCAGCGATGTGATTCACCAAAGCAATTGTTTTTCGATTGATATTTTTAAAAGTAAATCCCGTACTCGCTTTGGTCCAACCTCCAGCTGTACCAATAAAATGAACATTTTTAGAGTTGTTTTCCCAATAGGGGTAAGAACACATCGGAATACTCCCTTGCTCAACTTCGATAAGCTTATAATCCGTAATGTTTTTGTCATGGAGATAGTTTCGAATTGCATCTTGGTACTCTGATTTATCGAGCAACTCTTTTGAAAACAGGGTGTATTCAATCAAAGCCTCGGTTTGCGTATACGGAAGGACATACATAAAGCGAGTTTCCTGGTGCTGGGGAACAGTAAAGTCCATAAAAACGGCAGTCTGTACATCAAACTTTGGAACAGGGGTTTTGATATACCATCCTAAAAAGTGTTGCTGTAAAACAGGATATCGGTTTTGTTTGCGCAAGACGCTCCAGTCAAAAATACTATTAAAAAGAGTCGAGCAACGATAGGTTCGTTCGTCTGTACTTACGGTCACATGTGTGACTTCATCCACAAACCCCGTACATTGTGCATACTCAATTTGAATCGATTTGTTTTTTGCCAAGGATTGATGAAGGCGCTCATAATACGGTTTACTACGAAGCATTTTGTAAGAAGCACTTCCTAAGTCTATGGTCTTGTCAACATCTATGCTTTTGAATTGCACTTTTTTCCACTGGCTATGGAGTAAATCATCCCATTCTCCTTCGCCGGTTTCCCAATAGCACCACGTTCGGTCGTTCCCTTTCTGTTTATTGCTTTCGAGGATGAGAATGGAGGCATTTTCAAAAGCAATATGATTGCTCAAACGATAGGCCAACTGAAGTCCTGAAGCACCACCACCCAATATAATAAAATCTAGTTGTTGCAATCTCTGTTCTCTGATGTACAAACATACAAAATATAAAAACCCATAGTATTTAGTCTTATCTAAATAAATTTTTTAGTCTAATCTAAATTTGATATATTTGCCGAGAAATGCAAAGTTTATCAACAGAAGACTATCTCAAGGCAATCTACCACGCCTCTCAATCTGACAGAGGGACTGTGGCTACTACAAGTATTGCCAATAAAATCGGAGCTAAGCCCTCCTCTGTAACGGACATGTTTAAAAAGCTCTCCGAACAAAAGTTGGTAAAGTATGAAAAGTATCAAGGTGTTTCTCTAACCAATGAAGGAGTTAAAACAGCACTGCGAATTGTGCGTAAACACCGTTTGTGGGAATCTTTTTTGGTTTCACATCTAAATTTTAATTGGGATGAGGTGCATCAAGTTGCCGAACAGCTAGAGCACATTCAGTCAGAGAAACTAACCAATGAGCTCGAACGGTTTTTGGACTACCCCACTCACGATCCGCATGGAGATCCCATACCCAATAGAGCGCTGTTTATGAAATCCTACAACAAAATTTTACTCACCGAACTACCGCTCAATAAGGAGGGGGTTTGCATAGGGGTGAAGGACAACTCGCCTGATTTTTTGCGCTATCTCGACAGAAGGCAAATTGGAATCGGAACCCCAATTCTGGTATTGCATCGCGAAAATTTTGACCAATCTCTACACATACAAGCTGGGAACTCAACACTGATGATTACCCAAAAAACAGCTGAAAATATTTATATAAAACCATAAACTCATGTTACAAGAAATTTTTTCATTTTTTGATCAAACACCCCCAGTTTTAGGGGCATTATACGCTACATTATTTACCTGGGGCATGACTGCACTCGGCGCTTCCTTTGTGTTCTTTTTTAAGACGATGAATCGTGCTTTTTTGGATGGAATGCTTGGCTTTACTGGTGGGGTTATGGTTGCTGCGAGCTTTTGGAGTTTGCTAGCGCCAGGAATTGAAATGAGTCCCGGAGAGGGTTTTGTCAAAGTGATTCCAGCTGCTGTTGGGTTTGGCCTTGGCGCCTTATTTATTTTTGGACTCGATAAAGTTCTCCCGCATCTTCACATCAATTTTCAAAAGCCCGAAGGTGTGAAAACGCCATGGCATCGATCTACATTGCTGGTCCTTGCGATAACACTCCACAATATTCCCGAAGGATTGGCTGTAGGGGTACTGTTTGGCGGGGTTGCTGCTGGTCTTCCAGAGGCGTCGATCGCAGGTGCTGTTGTCCTTGCCATGGGAATCGGGATTCAGAACTTTCCAGAAGGGGTTGCTGTTTCCATGCCCATGCGCCGACAGGGGCTGAGTCGTTGGAAAAGCTTTATGTATGGGCAGTCTTCTGCCATCGTGGAGCCAATTGCTGCCGTAATCGGGGCGTTGGCGGTTACTTTTTTTACACCAATTCTACCTTATGCATTGGCTTTTGCTGCAGGCGCCATGATCTTTGTGGTTGTGGAAGAAGTGATACCAGAAACGCAACAAGATAAATACACAGATACCTCAACTCTTGGGTTTATCGGTGGGTTTATTGTGATGATGATATTAGATGTGGCCTTGGGTTAGTGACATCCACAATCTTGAACACCACATGATGTTGTTTTCTTTTTTGGAAAGACAAATCGCCGGATTAAAAACCGAATCGACAATGCAACTGCGATGAAAGTAAGAAGGGTGTTCATATGGCAAAGGTATTAAAGAACTTGAAAGGTAGCAAAGGCAGCCAAATAGGCAACTAGTGTCATTACAACGAGCTGGATTGCGGGCCATTTCCAACTGTTTGTTTCTTTCCGCACAATTGCCAGTGTACTCATACATTGCATGGCAAAAGCATAAAAAATCATTAAGGACATTCCAGAGGCAAGGGTAAACACCGGTTTTCCATCTGGATGAACCTCGTCAGCCATGCGATTTTTGATGGTATCCTCCTCATCAGTTCCCACATTGTATATGGTTGCAAGTGTACCAACAAATACTTCACGAGCCGCAAAAGAACTCACAATGGCAATTCCGATTTTCCAATCGTAACCCAGAGGGGCAATCGCAGGTTCGATAAATTTTCCAACATGCCCAAGGTAGGACTGTTCGAGCTTATAGGCGCTTATTTTTTGTTCCAACTCTATTTGGGTCAACCCTTGTTCTTGGCCGACAATATTGTCAGCATCACCAAAACTACTGCTTGGCCCGTTTGAAGCCAGCACCCATAACAAGATGGATATTGCCAGTATAATTTTACCAGCCTCTAAGACAAAAGATTTGGTTTTGTTGTAGACCGTAATCCCAATATTTCGAAGAATGGGAATCCGGTAGTTTGGCATTTCAACCACAAAGGCGGTTTTATGAGGAAGTTTTAAAACCAATTGCAAGACATAAGCACCTGCTAAGGCCATTCCAAACCCCATTAAATACAATCCCATCAGGACAAGACCTTGTAAATTGGCTCCTAAAACCCTTGTGTCTGGAATGACAAGGGCAATTAAAATCAGATAGACAGGCAGTCTTGCTGAACAGGTTGTAAACGGAGTAACCAAAATGGTAATCAAGCGTTCTTTCCAATTTTCGATATTTCGGGTAGCCATAATCGCAGGAATCGCACAGGCAGTGCCAGATATCAAAGGCACAACACTCTTTCCGCTGAGTCCAAATTTCCGCAGGACACGATCCATTAGGAAAACCACACGACTCATGTAACCAGTCTCTTCTAATATGGATATAAACACAAATAAAATCGCGATTTGTGGAATAAAAATTACCACGCCACCCAAACCAGGAATGATTCCCTCTGCAATGAGTTTGGGAACAAACCAAGAAGGCAGGTTGGACTTTGCCCATTCGCTCATCGATACAAAAGCACTATCGATGACATCCATCGGGTAGCCACTCCAATCATAAATCGCCTGAAAGATGGTCAACAAAATCACAAAGAAAATGACATAACCCCAAAATCGATGGGTAAGAATTCGGTCTAAGCGACTTTGAAAATCAGTTGCTTGTTCACGATTGATTTGTAAATTTTTTTTGAGAACTTCATTGATAAACTGATATCGTTTGATGGTTTCTCGCTGTTGTAAACGCTTTAAAAATGAAGTTGAACGGGTGTGATCTCCATCAGTTGATTGGATGGTATTCCGATCAATATTGGCAAAATTGACATCTTGGGTAATAACCAGCCAGAGTTTGTAGATCGACTGATTGGGAAAGGTCTTTTGTAGCGAAGCAAAATAGTCAGGGTCGATGTCGCGAAAATCGAGACAGGAAGAATTTTCCAACTGGATGTAGTTCGCAATCTGTGTTTTTAACGTATCGATGCCTTTCTTTTTTAGGGTGCTGGTCAATACAATTTTGGTATTGAGTTGCTGTTCCATCATCTCAACATCAAGTGAAATTCCCTTTCTTCGCATACGATCCGACATGTTTACAACCAGTATAGAAGGAATCCCCAAGTCTTTGATTTGGGTAAACAGCAATAGATTTCTTTTGATGTTTTCGATATCAGCAACAATGACCGCTACATCGGGGAAGTCTTTATGCTTTCGGTTCATCAATAGTTCAATGACGACATTTTCGTCCAGAGAAGATGCGTTTAAGCTATAGGTGCCTGGGAGATCCAAGATCGTAGCACTCAATTCTTTGGTTAAACGACAAAAGCCTTCTTTTTTCTCTACCGTAATTCCTGGGTAGTTGCCCGTTTTTTGTTGTAGGCCCGTAAGCAAGTTGAACACAGATGACTTTCCTGTATTTGGATTGCCAATCAGCGCTACTTTGATGCGCTCACTCATTCTACAGTTCTTTTTACCTGAATATGTTCTGCAGTTTCTTTGCGAATGGCAACTTGTGCACCATTGACATTCAAGAATAATGGGTCTTTGAAAGGAGCGAGTTGAAGAAGTTCAATTTGATTTCCAGGAAGACAGCCCATCTCGATGAGTTTAAGAGGAACCAGATCGGTATTGAGGTCTTCAACAACGGCTTTTTCCCCCTTATTGAGCTGGGCTAAAGTCATAGCAACACTTATTTAGATTAAATTTAAGTAAGCAAAACTACGCATATTATCGGGACGAGCAAATTTATTTTTCTTGAAGAAGGATGTCGATGTCTGCTCGGATTTGATCCATGGCCTCGCGTTGGGTGCCGTCATAGTATCCACGAATTCGTCTTTGCCTGTCGATCAGCACAAAATTTTCGGTGTGAATCATATCGTGTTCGTCGCCGTTTCCATCTTCTTGTACAACCAAATAGGATCGTCTTGCCAGGTTGTAAATCTCTTTTTTATCACCAGTGAGCAAGTTCCATTGGCTGTCGTTTACTCCTTTTTGTTGTGCATAGGCCTTAAGGACTTCGGGGGTGTCGATGTCAGGGGTTACGCTAAAGGATAGGAGTTTGATTTCTGGAAGATCGTTTAGCAAAGATTGTAGATACACCATGTTTTCGGTCATGATCGGGCAGATGCTCGGACAGGTGGTAAAGAAAAAGTCAGCGACATAAATATGGTCATCATAATCTTCATGAGTGATGTTTTCTTTGTTTTGGTTGGTCAGCGAAAAGTCATCGATACGGTGGTATTTTTTGACATACTGAATTGATTCATCTACCAAAACGGGATCGACCATTGCGGGTTGGTATATGGGAAGCACAGGGATTGGTTGAAGTGCCCGAAAAAACAGCAAAACGATGGTTGCTGACAAAATACCCAACACCCAAAAAAAACGTTTATATCTGCGAAAAAAGGCCCACATAACAATCGTTTACAAAGGTACATAAACCCCACCAATTTGCTCACAATATCACGGGCAATCCCATGTGGTTAAATGAAGTAAAAAGGTTACATTTGAACCGCAAAAAATAAATATGGATCCAGTTCTTATCAAAGTCATACAATTCTTTTTGTCTCTTTCTCTGCTTATTGTTCTTCATGAGTTGGGGCATTTTATACCAGCCCGTTTATTTGGGACGCGCGTTGAAAAGTTTTTCTTGTTTTTCGACATCAAGTTTGCCTTGTTTAAAAAGAAAGTTGGCGACACCATTTATGGGATTGGCTGGCTGCCTTTAGGGGGCTATGTCAAAATCTCAGGGATGATCGACGAAAGTATGGACAAAGAGCAAATGCAACAACCTCCACAACCGTGGGAGTTTCGTTCCAAGCCAGCATGGCAACGACTGATTATCATGCTCGGAGGAGTGACGGTTAATCTGATTCTAGGTGTTTTAATTTATATCATGATTATGTTTGTCTGGGGGAAAACCATCGTGACAGAAAGCAATGTACCAAACGGATTGGAAGTGAGCCCACTGGTGGAGGAGCTCGGTTTTCGAGATGGAGATGTTATCTTATCCTTTGATGGAGTTCCTCTTGAAAACCTCAATGATGCCTCTCGAATTTTATTGGTTCGTTCACCAGAAACGGCGCGCGTTCGTCATGCCGATGGCACAACAGAAACCATAGCGATACCGGATGATTTTGGCCAACAGCTTTTTGCATCTGGCGAACGTCCTTTTTCTGCTTTGGTTCTGGCAAAAATTATTAACGTTGAATCGGAGTCACCAGCCGAACTAGCTGGATTGCTTTCGGGGGATATTATTCGAGGAATCAATGAGCAAGACATCGATTCATGGCAGGAAGTGCTTCAAACGTTTGTGGATTACGACAAACCTGAGGTCGAGCTTCGTATTGAGCGTGACGGACTGATCAACAGCTATTCCATGGCAGTTCGGGAAGACAACACCATCGGTATTCGCGTAGAATCTCCGGATGTCTCTGCAACAGAACTCACATATAGCTTAGACGAAAGCATCGTGGAGGGGATTCGCTATGGGTATTGGACATTGTATGATTATGTGGCGCAGTTCAAGTTTGTTTTTACCAAACAGGGCGCATCTCAGCTTGGTGGTTTTGGAACGATCGGGAGCTTGTTTCCTGGGACTTGGGACTGGCAGGCCTTTTGGCACACAACAGCGCTGATTTCTATCATACTCGCCTTTATGAATGTGTTGCCCATTCCCGCTTTGGACGGGGGCCATGTGATGTTTTTGGCTTATGAAATGATTACGGGCCGCAAGCCACACGACCGCGTGATGGAAGTCGCACAAATGATTGGGATCTTTTTGCTACTCGGACTCTTTGTGTATGCGAATGCGAATGACTTAATTCGCTTTTTGGGGTAAATAGACATAAAAAAAGGGTTTGAACAAGAATAAAAAACGAATTATATTTGCCAGCACATTCCTCCTTAGCTCAGTTGGTTAGAGCATCTGACTGTTAATCAGAGGGTCAAGTAAATTTCAACTCCGTATTTCACTCTTTTTCAATCACTTACAGTGAGGCTTTTCGCATTATTTCATTTAGTGCCGAAAACGTGCCGAAATGGATATTAGTTACCCAATTGTCTGCCTAAAAAATGATGGTAGATATTACATAGATTTTTACTTAAACAAGAAGCGTTACAGGCTATTTAACGCCAAGAAGATAGGAGTTGATTTTAAACCAAACTCTTATCCTGATAAACAACGCAGAAGAGAGACTGAAAGACTCGCCAAGATGGTTT
>PBNJ01000010.1:0-27076 GCA_002723075.1 Flavobacteriaceae bacterium
TCATTACCCTAATTTTCTTAAAAAACAACTACAATTCATTGTACAGAATCCATTAATTTTGTGATGTGATTGCAAGACTATTTCCGATTACCAAAGACCTGTTGACCTATAATAAATCGACTCTTTATAGCGACTTGATAGCAGGGCTTTCTATTGCAGTAATTGTTATCCCGCAAGGGTTGGCATATGCGATGATTGCAGGACTGCCACCAATTTATGGGCTTTACGCAGCCCTTGTCCCCCAGTTCATCCACGGAATTATGGGAACCTCACGCCACCCGGCTGTTGGACCAGTCGCTCTTGATTCCCTTGTCGTTGCCATTGCCTTGGGAGCTTTGTCTTTGAGCGGAATTGGGGAGGTGGTTGCTGCTGCAATATTTTTAGCAACAACGGAAAGCTTAAAAAACGACTTCCACACTAGCCAATAATTGGATCGCCAAATACTTATACTGACAAAATGTCGGTATTTTTGTATTTTTGCTTGCATTTACAATTAAAATAACAGCTTTGTATTCTAAAAAACAACACTATAAAGATCCCAACCTTTACAATGGTGAAACTCTCGATGTGCAACATCTAAAAAACGATGGTAAAAAGATGTATATCGAAAGCTATGGATGTCAGATGAACTTTTCAGACAGTGAGATTGTTGCATCGATTCTGGGAGAAGCTGGCTACGCAACCACCCGCGATCTTAAAGAAGCTGACTTAGTGCTTGTAAACACCTGTTCAATTCGTGAAAAAGCAGAACAAACGGTCAGAAACCGATTGGAGCAATTTAACGGTGTCAAAAAAAGCAATCCCAATCTTAAAGTTGGGGTGTTGGGTTGTATGGCGGAGCGACTCAAATCTAAATTCCTTGAGGAAGAAAAAATTGTTGACCTCGTTGCAGGGCCAGATGCATACAAAGACCTTCCCAATCTCGTTAAAGAGATAGAGGAGGGGAGAGATGCTGTGAACGTGATTTTATCAAAAGAAGAAACCTATGGGGATATCCGACCTGTTCGCTTACAATCGAATGGGGTAACTGCCTTTGTATCCATCACACGAGGCTGTGATAATATGTGTACTTTCTGTGTCGTACCATTTACGCGAGGGAGAGAGCGCAGTCGTGACCCAAAAAGCATTTTAAAAGAAATGAAAGATTTAGCCGATAAGGGATATAAAGAAGTCACCCTGCTCGGTCAGAATGTCGACAGTTATTTATGGTATGGAGGTGGTCCTAAAAAAGATTTTCGAAAGGCATCAGATCTCCAAAAGAAAACTGCGATTACTTTTGATAAACTCCTCGATATGGCTGCCAGTGAGCAGCCAAATATGCGCATCCGATTCTCTACATCTAATCCGCAAGATATGACTGTGGATGTTCTATATGTAATGCGAAAACACAAAAACATTTGTAACTACATCCACTTGCCCGTGCAGTCTGGTAGTGATCGCGTTTTGAAAGCGATGAACCGGCAACATACCAGAGCAGAGTATATTGAACTAATTGATCATATTCGAACAATATTACCGGATTGTGGAATTTCACAGGACATGATCAGTGGATTTCCAAATGAAACCGAGGAAGACCATCAAGAAACCCTCAGTCTGATGGAATACGTCAAATATGATTTTGGATTTATGTTTATGTACTCCGAACGTCCAGGAACTCCAGCCGCTAAAAAGCTTAAAGACAATATCCCCGAAAATGTAAAAAAACGTCGTTTACAAGAAGTTGTCACACGGCAACAACGACACGGGTTGTATCGAACCCAGAAGTTTGTTGGTCAAACTGTAGAGGTTTTGATTGAAAAAGAATCCAAAAAATCTAAAAAGCACTGGAGTGGACGAAATCAACAAAATACTGTAGTGGTTTTCCCAAAGGAAAACTTTAAAATTGGGGATTTTGTAAATGTACAAATCGAAGATTGCACATCTGCAACCCTAATCGGTAAAGCCGTAAGCCATGGATAAAATTCAATCGATCAAGCAACGCTTTGAAATCATTGGGAATGACCCCCAACTCAATCGCGCAATTGGGAAAGCGATTCGAGTCTCACCAACAGATATTTCTGTTTTGGTGACTGGCGAAAGTGGAGTCGGTAAAGAGAGCATTCCTCGAATCATTCATCAACTTTCTTTACGAAAGCATGGGAAGTTTATCGCTGTCAATTGTGGTGCTATTCCCGAAGGAACAATCGATTCGGAACTGTTTGGTCATGAAAAAGGGGCCTTCACAGGTGCTACATCCACACGAAGTGGCTATTTTGAAGAAGCTGATGGAGGAACCATATTTTTGGATGAAGTCGGTGAATTGCCATTGACCACACAAGTTCGCTTGTTGCGGGTTTTGGAAAATGGTGAGTTTTTGAAAGTCGGTTCATCGCAAGTTCAAAAAACCAATGTTCGAATTGTAGCAGCCACCAATCTTGATATGCCCAAAGCCATTCAGCAAGGGAAATTTCGAGAGGACCTGTTTTATCGTTTAAGTACAGTCGAAATTGTACTTCCCCCACTTAGAGAAAGAAATGGAGATATTCATTTACTATTCCGCAAGTTTGCAGCAGATTTTGCGCAGAAATATAAAATGCCAACTGTACGTTTAGACGAGCAGGCACAGCAACTCTTGGAAAGACAGCAATGGCATGGGAATATTCGACAGCTTCGCAATGTAGCTGAACAACTATCAGTTTTAGAACAAGACCGTGCTATTGGAGTCGATACTTTGGGAATATACTTACCAGACCACAATACAAGATTACCAGCCGTGGTTCCTTCATCGGCTGGGGGTGGGAGTGATTTTGGCTCAGAGCGAGAAATTTTGTATAAGGTACTTTTTGATATGAAATCTGACCTAAACGACTTAAAGCAACTCACTTTGGAATTGATGAATTCCTCAAGTACAGAACAGGTTCGCTCTGACAATGAAGGTTTGATTCAAAAAATTTATGGCGAAGAACAAAACCAATCTGAGCGTTTACTCCCACCAAGAAGCGAATCCAACACCTATCCAAAAAAGGTGGATAACAACTTTGATTATGCCGAGGAGATTGAAGAAGAAGAAACCTTGAGTTTAATCGACAAAGAACTCGAACTCATCAAAAAAGCGCTTGAACGTAACAACGGTAAACGTAAAGCCGCTGCAGATGAACTCGGTATTTCAGAACGTACACTGTATCGGAAAATCAAACAATTTGATATCGATTTGTAATGAGAAAAGCTATATTACTTTGTTTGTCTCTCGTGATGCTTGGATGCAAATTTTATTCGTTCACTGGGGCGTCTATCCCTGAAAATGCAGAAACAGTACAGGTCAACCTTTTCACAAACGACGCAGCCAATTCCATTGGCTCCACTTTTGAACCAGGACTTGATAGAGATTTCACAAATGCTATGCAAGAGGTGTTGCTTAACCAAACAAATTTAGAATTGACTGGAGTCAATGGGGATTTGATTTACGAAGGTGAAATCACAGAATATCGGGTAACACCAACAACAGCCACTGCCCAACAAACTGCAGCACAAAACAGGCTGACGATCTCCATCAACGTTCGTTATATCAACACCAATAATGAAGAAGATAGTTTTGAAAAAAGATTTTCTCATTTTTATGATTTTGCAGATACAACACAACTACAAACCGTGAAAGCAGATGCCCACGAAGAGATTTTTGAGCGCATTACCCAAGATGTCTTTAACCAATCCCTGGCCAAATGGTAAACGAAAAGCAAACGATTGAAGAATTGCAGGGTTTGGCGAAAAATGATCCTGAGAAAGCGCTCGTAACAGTCAAAAAAATGATTAAGGAATATCCGTATTTCATGGCGGCACGCGTATTGGAATTGGATATTCTCAAAACGACAAATCAAAAGAGGTATAAACATGCGCTACGTGCTTGTGCGTTGCAGACAACACAGAGAAATGTATTGTTTGAGCATTTAGAAAATCTCGCAAAAAGCATTGAAAAAGATGGACAACAGCCCATCGCGATTCCGGACGAAAACAACGTCCACTCCTTCTTGCAATGGCTAGAGTTAGTCGGAGATAAAACTTCAGATCCAACGCAAACAAAGTTTGACTGGATCGATGATTTCTTGGCACAGAACGCAAAAATAATTCCTTCAAAAAACACCTCTTCGAAAAAAGACCTATCCAAAGAGAATCCACTGTCGAAAAATGAAATCATGACAGAAACACTTGCACATTTGTATTGGAGACAAAAAAAGTATGATGAAGCCAAGAAAGCCTTCAAAATTCTCTCTTTGAAATATCCAGAAAAAAGTGGTTTATTTGCAGACCATATCAAACAAATCAAAGCTGAAAAGTCGAAATAATTTTATATGAGCACATTTTCCATTTTTATCACTCTGATTATCATCGTATCATTTCTTTTGGTGCTCGTCATCATGGTTCAAAATCCCAAAGGAGGCGGTCTTTCCTCATCTTTTGGTGGGGGCGGACAACAAATTGGAGGCGTACAAAATACCACAGACTTCTTGGATCGTAGTACATGGGTCCTAGCCAGTTTATTGTTGGTTCTTATTCTATTGTCAAACTCAATGGTATCACGACCCGGTTCTCTTGAAGACTCTAGCTTGTTGAGTACTGAGGCTATAGAAGAGGTTATCCCTGAAGAAATTCCAGAAGAATTACCTGAAGTTCTTCCTGAAGACACCCCCACTGAATAACAATATCTAATAATTTAAAATAAAATGCCACAATGTCACAATTTGGCAGATGATTTCACAGTCAAAGGCATTGGCACGATTCATGTCAAAGTAAAAAAAAAGTATACCAAATTATGAGTAAATTAAACATAAAACCTTTAGCTGATAGAGTGGTGGTAATCCCACTTGAAGCTGAAACAAAAACTGCTTCAGGTATTATTATTCCTGATACTGCTAAAGAAAAACCACAAAAAGGAACAGTTGCTGCTGTAGGTCCTGGAACTAAAGACGATCCAATCACTGTTAAAGTTGGGGACTCCGTTCTCTATGGAAAATATGCTGGAACTGAGCTTAAACTCGATGGAACAGATTATTTAATCATGCGCGAAAGCGATATTCTTGCAATTGTATAAATATATAAAAAATGGCGAAAGATATTCAATTTGATGTACAAGCCCGCGAAGGGCTAAAGCGAGGGGTAGATGCCCTTGCAAATGCTGTAAAAGTCACTCTCGGTCCCAAAGGTAGAAATGTTATTATTGACAAGTCTTTTGGTGGCCCACAAGTTACCAAAGATGGGGTGACTGTAGCCAAGGAAGTAGAACTGGAAGACGCCCTTGAAAACATGGGTGCTCAAATGGTAAAAGAAGTTGCTTCAAAGACAAACGATTTAGCTGGCGATGGGACAACCACAGCTACGATTTTGGCGCAAGCCATCGTGCATGAAGGTCTCAAAAACGTAGCTGCTGGCGCAAATCCAATGGATTTGAAACGCGGGGTAGATAAAGCCGTTGAAGCTATTGTGAAAGACCTCGACAAGCAAGCTGTTCAAGTAGGCGATTCATCAGAAAAGATTAAACAGGTTGCTTCGATTTCAGCCAATAACGATGAAACGATAGGAACTCTTATCACTGAGGCTTTTGAAAAAGTTGGCAAGGAAGGCGTGATTACTGTTGAAGAAGCGAAAGGCACTGACACCTATGTTGACGTCGTTGAAGGAATGCAATTTGATCGGGGGTATTTGTCGCCTTATTTTGTGACAAACTCCGAAAAAATGGAAGCTGACCTTGAAAGTCCCTATATTTTGCTGTTTGACAAAAAGATTTCCACGATGAAAGATCTTTTACCAGTCTTAGAGCCAGTTGCACAAACTGGTAAGCCACTTGTGGTTGTAGCAGAAGATGTGGATGGAGAAGCATTGGCAACTCTTGTAGTCAACAAACTGAGAGGGACACTCAAAATTGCTGCAGTCAAGGCGCCTGGCTTCGGAGACCGTCGAAAAGCTATGCTTGAAGATATTGCTATTCTAACTGGAGGAACTGTAATTTCTGAAGAGCGTGGATTTACTCTTGAAAACACAACTATCGATATGCTTGGCACTGCAGAAAAAGTTACCATAGACAAAGACAATACAACCATCGTTAATGGAGCTGGTGAGGCAGAAACTATCAAGGCGAGAGTACATCAAATCAAATCGCAGATTGAATCAACAACTTCTGACTATGATAAAGAAAAGTTGCAAGAGCGATTGGCTAAATTGGCCGGTGGCGTTGCTGTTCTTTATGTCGGAGCTGCATCGGAAGTTGAAATGAAGGAAAAGAAAGACCGTGTTGATGATGCTTTACATGCAACTCGTGCTGCCGTTGAGGAAGGTATTGTCTCAGGAGGTGGTGTCGCTTTACTTAATGCGCGCAAAGTCGTTCAAAAGATTAAAGCTGAAAACCCAGATGAGGCAACTGGAAGTCAAATCGTATACAGTGCTGTAGAAGCGCCATTGCGTACAATCGTAACCAACGCTGGTGGTGAGGGATCAGTTGTAGTATCCAAAGTGGAAGAAGGGAAAGCTAATTTTGGTTATGATGCCAAATCGGAAACTTATGTCGATATGCAAGACGCTGGGATTATCGATCCCAAAAAGGTAACTCGTGTCGCCTTAGAAAATGCAGCTTCTGTTGCTGGAATGGTACTCACTACAGAATGTGCCTTGGTAGATATCAAAGAAGATGCGCCTCCTGCTGCTCCCCCAATGGGTGGTGGTATGCCAGGAATGATGTAATACAACACGACCAAAACTACTGCCCCGAGAGGGGCAGTTTTTTTCTATGAAATTTGATTCGTTGCTCAATTCAATCGAAAAAAAACTCAGCTCGGGTGTAAGCCAAACAGAGGGATTACAGTTTATTTGTCAACTTCTGTTTGATCGTATAGATCACTATGACTGGGTTGGCTATTATTTGCATAACGCTGAAAAAAAAGAGTTGGTTTTGAAGGCTTATGTTGGTAAACCCACGGAACATACGCACATTCCCTTTGGAAAAGGGATTTGTGGCCAAGTCGCACTGAGCAATCAAAACTTTATTGTTGATGATGTGAACGCACAAGATAACTATATTGCTTGTAGTTTGGATGTAAAATCTGAAATTGTAATTCCACTATTTGTCAGTGAAAATAACATTGGTCAAATCGATATTGACTCAAACCGTTTACAAGCTTTTTCAAAAAAAGATGCAGTTTTTTTAAGCAAAGTCAATCAGCTCGTGTCTCTTCATTTATTTTAGTCAATAAATCCAAATCAAATTACGCCCGAAAATTGCTACTTTTGCAACCTATTTTGGGCATATGCAAGATACTTTTCGCGTTTCATCCGCACTGATTTCCGTTTTTGACAAGAAAGGGTTAGAACCTATAGTAGAAAAACTTTACCAACTTGGAGTAACAATCTATTCTACTGGCGGCACCGCGGATTATATTGATACCTTGGGCTTTGATGTTGTCCGAGTTGAGTCTATTACAGACTATCCCTCTATCTTAGGAGGGCGTGTAAAAACACTTCATCCTAAAGTTTTTGGTGGCATTCTGAATCGCAGAAACAATATTAGTGATCAGAAAGAACTCTCTTCCTATGACATACCATCGATTGATTTGGTAATTGTTGACCTATATCCTTTTGAAGAAACTGTAGCTGGAGGTGGTACAGAAGAGGAAATTATTGAAAAAATTGATATTGGTGGAATTGCTTTGATACGAGCCGCAGCAAAAAATCATGCTGATGTGGTGTGTGTCGCTTCCAAGTCAGAATATAAGCTGTTATCTTCTTTGTTAATCGATCAAAATGGAACCTTCAGTCTTGAACAACGTAAATATTTTGCAAAGCATTCATTTAACGTATCTTCTCACTATGACAGCGCTATTTTCAACTACTTTGACAATGGATTATCGTCATTGAAACTCAGTGTTCAGAAAGGGCATCAGCTTCGTTATGGTGAAAACCCCCATCAGCAGGGATATTTCTTTGGGGATCTTGAACAATTGTTTGAAAAGCTAAATGGAAAAGAATTATCTTATAATAACCTTCTTGATGTTGACGCCGCACTCAACTTAATGGAAGCTCATGAGGAAAGCGATCCGACATTTGCTATTCTTAAACATAACAACGCATGTGGACTTGCGACCAGAAAGACGCTCAGTGAAGCTTATGCTGCTGCATTAGCTGGTGATCCAATCTCTGCTTTTGGAGGGATTTTGATTGCAAATCGCCCGATTGATATTGAAACGGCGCGACAAATCCATGACTTGTTTTGTGAAGTCGTTATTGCTCCATCCTTTGATGAAAAAGCATTAACCCTACTCAAGAATAAGAAAAATCGGATTTTATTAGCACAAAAAACAAACACACATACTGTGAAAACCGTTCGGAGCTGTCTCAACGGATATTTAGTGCAGGATAAAGATCAAGTAATTGATCATGAGCAAATGCTACAAACGGCAACAGCTAAAAAACCTTCTGTAGATCAAATCGAAGACATGTTGTTTGCCTCTAATATCTGCAAAAACACAAAATCAAATACTATTGTATTGGCAAAAGGCTTACAATTGCTATCATCAGGAACGGGTCAAACATCTAGAGTTGATGCACTCAAACAAGCGATCAAAAAAGCAGAAACCTTCGGATTTGATTTAAATGGAGCAGTCATGGCAAGCGATGCGTTTTTTCCTTTTCCTGACTGTGTAGAGATTGCCCACAAAGCAGGTATAAAAGCTGTCATTCAGCCTGGAGGGTCAATCAAAGACCAACAAAGTATCGATTACTGCAATGCCAATCAAATGGTCATGGTTATGACAGGGGTACGCCATTTTAAACATTAATTCGTATAATTACACTATAATTTAAGCTCATTATGGGGTTTTTCGACTTTTTGACTGAAAACATTGCGATTGACTTAGGTACTGCAAACACCTTAATAATCCATAATGACAATGTGGTTGTTGATAGCCCATCTATTGTTGCCCGTGATCGTGTAACAAATAAAATCATTGCTGTTGGTCATGAGGCCGCTCTTATGCAGGGGAAAACACATGAGAACATCAAAACCATACGACCACTCAAAGATGGTGTTATTGCTGACTTCGACGCTTCCGAGCAAATGATCAGTATGTTTATCAAAAACATTCCTGCACTCAAAAAACGATTTTTTACTCCTGCTTTACGCATGGTTATCTGTATTCCGTCTGGAATCACTGAGGTTGAAATGCGAGCTGTTCGCGAATCAGCTGAACGTGTAAATGGGAAAGAAGTTTATTTGATTCATGAGCCGATGGCAGCCGCCATAGGAATCGGGGTAAATATCATGCAACCCAAAGGGAATATGATTATCGATATCGGAGGGGGGACAACAGAAATTGCTGTGATTGCCCTTTCCGGGATTGTTTGTGATAAATCTGTTAAAGTGGCTGGTGATGTGTTTACTAATGACATCATTTACTACATGCGTACACAACACAATTTATATGTTGGTGAGCGTACCGCAGAGAGGGTAAAGATCTTGATCGGCTCTGCTCTTGAAGAGTTGGAGAACCCACCTGAAGACATGACGGTTCAAGGAAGGGATTTGCTAACAGGTAAACCAAAAGAAACTGTGATTTCTTATCGTGAAATTGCAAAGGCACTGGACAAATCCATCATACGTATTGAAGATTCTGTTATGGAAACCCTTTCACAAACTCCTCCAGAACTTGCAGCAGACATCTATAATACGGGTGTCTACCTTGCTGGCGGCGGTTCTATGCTTCGTGGGCTTGACAAGCGATTATCCCAAAAAACTGATCTCCCAATTTTTATCGCTGAAGATCCGCTACGAGCAGTTGTTCGTGGAACCGGTATCGCACTAAAAAATATTGATCAGTACAAGACAATCCTTGTTAAATAGCTGAACAATGCAGCAGCTCGTCAATGCCATTATTCGATTCCGTAACGGCTTGGTTTATCTTCTACTTATTTCATTGAGCATTTTCTTATTGCAACAGTCAAGCGCTTATCATCGCAGCTTGGTTGCGAATGTGAGTGTCTTTTTTGGTGCGCAGTTCAGTGATTTTGTAAACTCTTTTCACTCTTATTTCAATCTCCGAGAAACCAATAGAAGCCTTTTACAAGAAAATCAAATTCTCTTAAATCAAATCCTTTTTGAGGAAAAACTCCCTTCCGATACTTTACACTATAGTTCTGTACCCCTTCAAGTCATTCGGAATTCCTTTATCAATAGCTATAATTACATTACCCTTAAAGGTGGTAAAAACAATGGTGTCAAAAATGAGATGGGATTGGTGACAGCTCAAGGAATCGTAGGTGTTGTGCAAGTTGTACAGAACCGATACACACAAGCAATTTCGGTTTTAAATAAAGACCTGAAAATCAATGCAAAGCTCAAAAACAGTAATCATTTTGGAAGTTTAACCTGGACAGGGGATGATCCAACCAAAATGAGACTTTTCGATGTTCCAACAACAGCTACGATCAAAATCGGAGATACGATTCAAACCGGGGGGATGTCAACAATTTTTCCGCCTAATCTTCCCATCGGATCAATTTCAAATTTTGTTGACGATCCATCAATTAGTTTTTACGATATCGAAGTTTCTCTTTTTCAAGATATGACCAATTTGGGAACGGTTTTTGCCATCGATCATCCATTAGCAGAAGAAGTTCTGTCTGTTCAACAATCGACCGATGAAAAGTAGATCATATCCCTTTATTGCTTACTTTTTTTTACTGCCCATTCTCCAAATGATTGTATTTAACCAATTTGGTTTGGGTTCTCAATTGGTTCCGCAAGTTACACTCCTTTTTTTGATTTTTTATCCTACGGATTCCGACCAAACCCTTTATCTTTTAGTAGCCTTTCTTTATGGCCTTTACTTAGACATCCTGCATTCAACAATGGGTCTCCAAGCAGCGGCATGTGTTACCGTAGCTTTTTTCAGACCTTTTATCATCACATCGGTTTTTGGTAAAAACTATGGATATGTCAATATTCGCTTACAACAGACATCCCTGCTTGCCCTGTCTGCTTACTGTTTGAATATAGTCCTGATTCATCATCTGGTATATTATGTTTTTGGAGTGTCGAGCTGGACGCAGTGGCTTCAGATTATACAACAATTTATTTTTGGAAGTCTTTATACATTGTTATTTTTAATTGCAATTATGTTTTTGTTGCAAAAAAATAAACAATGAGAAAAAGCCTACTTTTCGTACTTGTTGTCAGCAGTGGTGTCGTTTTTACAATTCGCCTGTTCAGCTTACAAGTTTTTAGTTCTGATTACGAAAGTCAATCCCTTCAAAACTCTGTGTTGAAAGAATACATCTATCCAGAGCGCGGATTTATTTATGATCGAAACGGCACGCTGGTTGTCGAAAACCAACCCACATACGACCTTATGGTCATTCCGAGGCAGTTGAAGCAACTTGATACGTTAGAGTTCTGTAATCTATTAAAGATCGGTAAAAAAACACTCGTGGATAAAATCAAAGAAGCTAGCGCATATTCCACAAGAAAACCCTCCGTATTTTTAGCACAATTATCCAAAAGTGATTACGCAGCCCTGCAAGAGAAACTTTGGAAATACCGCGGATTTTATGTTCAAAAGAGAGCTGTTCGAAAATATAACACTTCTTCTGCTTCAAATATTTTAGGATATATCAGTGAAGTCAATCGATTTGATCTTAGAAGAGATCCTTATTACCAATCTGGTGAACTGATCGGACGCCAAGGAATTGAGAAAACTTATGAAAAAACGTTGAGAGGCGTAAAAGGGGTTCGATATTTACAACGTGACAAATTTAATCGAGTGATTGGACCCTATCAAAAAGGAGAGCTTGATTCCCTACCAACAAATGCACAAGATATTTACTTGACCATTGATATTGCCCTTCAAGAGTATGGGCAAAAACTTTTACAAAACAAAAGAGGGGGTATCGTTGCTATTGAGCCTGAAACAGGTGAGATTCTAGTCAACGTAAGTACCCCAACATATCCACCAGATTTATTGGTAGGTAGAAATCGATCTGAAAATTTCACAGTTTTAAAAAATGACACCATAAACCGTCCCCTATTTGATCGTGGGTTGCAAGGTCAATATCCACCAGGTTCTCCATTTAAACTCGTCAATGCACTGATTGCACTGCAAGAGAAAGCGATTACGACCCGATTCCGCGTGCAATGTAATGAGGGACACTATTACGGCCGAAATGACTTTATGAAATGCCATTGTAGCTACGGTACAAAAAATCGACTTAACAGCGGGATTTACAATTCTTGTAACACCTACTTTGCCAACGTATATCGACGTACCATTGACCGGTTTAATGATCCAAAAAAGGGGATAGACATATGGAGCAATCACGTCAAAAGTTTTGGAATGGGAAATTATCTGGGCTATGACCACCCGACTGGGCAAAAAGGGTTTATTCCAAATTCCGATTATTACAATTACTGGTATCCCAAACAACGTTGGGGAGCAACAACCTCACTCTCCAACTCAATTGGTCAAGGAGAAGTACTAACTACCCCAATTCAATTGGCCAATATGGTTGCAACAATTGCAAATAGAGGATTTTTTTACAAACCGCATTTTGTCAAGAAACTACAACGAGATTCTATTGCTGAGAAATACAGAAAAGCAAACTACACAACCATAGACTCGATTCATTTTGAGCCAGTGATAGAGGGCATGTCCAATGTTGTCAAGTGGGGTACTGCTCGTATTGCTCGGGTTCCAGGAATTGAAGTCTGTGGAAAAACAGGAACCGTTGAAAATTTTGTGAGAATAGAGGGTGAAAAAGTACAGTTAACCGATCACTCCATGTTTGTTGCATTTGCCCCTAGGGAAAATCCAAAAATTGCTGTCGCTGTTTTTGTAGAAAATGGATATTGGGGTGGGCGTTGGGCTGCACCAATCGCAAGTTTGGTCATTGAAAAATATCTGACTGGTAATGTGAGAAGAACCTACCTAGAAAATCGAATGGTAAACGGAAGTTTAGTCGATGAGTATCAAAAGCCGTTGAGCGGTAAACCATTTGTAATCAATGAATAACAAGTTTCTTTTAAAGTTTGATTGGTACAGTTTTTTGATGTATTTCGCTTTGGTGGCAATTGGTCTGATTAATATCTACTCCATTGGGCATACCCTAGAGGAAAACATGCTGTCTTTAAATCATGCGTTTGGAAAGCAATTGTTCTTTGGATTCCTTAGTATTGGTCTCATCTTCTTCCTTCAATTTCCAAAAGTCAAGGTCTATGAGCGTTATTCTAGTATTTTCTATCTGATCATACTTGCTCTGCTCGTCGGTCTTTTTATTTTTGGAAAAGAAGTCTCTGGAGCAAAATCATGGTATTCAATTGCTGGCTTTAGCTTTCAGCCAGCGGAATTTGCCAAAGTATTCACTGCCTTGGCATTGACTAAGCACTTAAGTGAAATCAATACAGACTTAACAACGCTATCCGATCAACTCACATCCTTCATCCTTATTTTCCTGCCTGCACTGATCATCTTACCTCAACCAGATCCTGGCAGTACGGTGGTTTTTCTCAGTTTTCTTTTGGTTTTACACACAGAAAAACTCCCTTCTCAATATTTACTTTCGTGTATTGGGCTTGTTGTTTTGTTTATCATGACTCTTTTGATTGGCAACACCACCGCAACGGCTATCGCATTGGGATTTGGTCTTTTATATATTATTGGACTGGATAGAAAAAAACGCAGAAAAAGACTTCTGTCTACACTTCTAACCCTTGTTCTTGCCAGTGCATTTATTCAGTCTGTTGATTTTGTATTTGAAAATGTATTTGAACAACGTCACCGTGACCGCTTTAACATTGTTTTGGGTCGTGAAGTGGACACCCAAGGAATTGGGTACAATATCAATCAATCTCAAATTGCAATCGGATCTGGAGGGGTGCTTGGAAAAGGTTTTCTTGAGGGCACACAAACCAAAGGGAATTTTGTTCCTGAACAACAAACGGATTATATTTTTACTACCGTTGGGGAAGAATGGGGATTTGTCGGTTCTTTTTTAGTTGTTGTCCTATTTGTGATATTAATGCTTCGCATACTTTTGACCTCTAGGCGGCAAAAAAACAATTTTAGTAGAATTTATTGTTATTGCGTCGTATGCCTTTTGTTCGCTCATTTTAGTATTAATTTAGGCATGGTTCTTGGTCTGATTCCCACCATAGGAATCCCACTACCCTTTTTGAGTTATGGCGGTTCAAATCTTTTGGCATTTAGTCTGTTGTTGGGCATATATTTAAAGCTTGACGCCAATCGAATCAACGAATGGTAGTTAATGTTTTACTGGGTCAAAACGGTCTCTCAAGCTGTTGCCAATCAACATAAAAGAACTTACTAAGAGCATAATGGCGAGCCCAGGAATCAATGCCAAATAAGGTTTTCCCATCACTAAAAATTGATAATGATCCTTAATCATTGTGCCCCAACTGGGAATCGGTGGCTGAACACCAATTCCCAAAAAACTCAATCCGCTTTCTATAAGAATTGCTGCTGCAAAGTTTGAAGCGGTGATAACCACCAAAGGGCCAAAAGCGTTTGGAAGGATATGCCCAAAAAGTATGCGGAAAGTAGAGAATCCAAGTACCTGCGTTGCAATTACATATTGACGGTTTTTGATGCTCATCACTTGACCCCGAACAATACGAGCCACCTCCACCCACATGGTCAAACCAACAGCAATAAAAACTTGCCAAAATCCTTTCCCTAAAGCAAGAGAGATCGCAATGACAAGCAATAAAGTTGGAATTGACCAAGTAACGTTGATAATCCACATGACAATCTTGTCAACCACACCACCATAAAATCCGCCTAAACTGCCCATAATAACCCCAACAATCAGGGAAATGAGTACCGAGATCAAGCCAATGGAAAGGGAAATCCTTGTTCCGACGAACAAACGACTTAAAACATCTCTTCCAAACAAGTCGGTTCCCAACACAAACCTATGATCTGCGATATGTTGATCAACGATTTCAGAAGTTGATGCGAGTCCGTTGAAAACAGTCATCGGAAACCACTCCTGCTGACCAGGAGAATCGAAGTTAAAGTGTTCAATCCAAATTCCATCTTGCTCAACTTGGTAAGATGAAATCGGGTATTGATTTCCAGCACTGGGATTGCCAAACAACAACGTGGATAGTCGGGATTGAACTTTATTTGCTTCAGTGGGCACATGAAGCATCTTTACCTTAAATCCTGGCGACTGAGAGTGTATTGAGAGATGCATTTGATTGGCATTGACTGAGTTGTCAGGCACAATGACATAGGCAAAAACAGAAATGACAACACAGATCGATATAATGCCAGTGGCCAGGTAACCTCCCAGATCATATAAAAACGCTCGGTTACTTGTTTTTTGCAATCGAATTTTGTTTATTTTTTTGCGAGTGGTTCTTGTTGATAGATCCCCACTTTGAGCTCCTCCAAAATGTTCACAGCTTCTTCGACGTAGAAATCTGATGTCAAGTCTGAAAACCAGCGTTCCCTTTTTTCACGAAAGATGCTGTCTTCTGTAATCCTTTCTTGCTCTGCGGGAGCAATCGTAAATTCCAAGTTATTATTATATTCTTTTACTGCATCAAATTGGTCTGCATAAGTCCGATCTGATTCAAGCTGTGAAACATATTCTTGGTAATTCAAGGCGATACTTTTATCGTTTTGACGTTGCTCTATCCACTTTGCATCTTGGTCTACAAGTTTGAAAATGGGATGATTATTGACTCGACCTTGACTTTGTTTTATAACTTCATCATAGTTCAAATACCCATGCCATTTTGTATAAATTAAGGGAGTAATCTGATCCCATGACATGGGATTGTCCTCATCTCTTTCTCCAACATCTACATAACTATAACGATCGGGAGTGATTACATCGCTTTTAACTCCCTCAAGCTGGGTTGAACCCCCATTAATTCTATAAAATTTATCGGTGGTTATTTTTAAGGCTCCTAAATTTCCATAGGTGCTATTTGAAAGGAATCGATTGAGATCCACTACATTCTGTACCGTTCCTTTACCAAATGTTTGTTTGCTACCCAACACAATCGCGCGTTTGTAATCCTGAAGAGCTGCTGCTAAAATTTCAGAGGCCGATGCGGATAACTCATTGACGAGGATTACCATGGGGCCATCCCAAAGCGTTTTATTATCTCGATCACGCAAAACTTCTGTTTTATTTACCGTCGACTTGACCTGCACAATTGGGCCTTTATCAATAAATAAACCTGCAATATCGACTACTGTTTGCAACGATCCACCGCCATTATTTCTCAAATCGATAATGAGGCCCTTCACACCAGCCTCTTTGAGATTGATTACTTCCTGTTCGACATCATGCGCCGCATTTCTTTCTTTATAACTTTTAAAATCAACATAAAACTTTGGAAGATGAATGAGACCATACTTTCGATCAAGACGATTGATTACAGTTGACCGTGCGTATGATTCTTCCAAAACAACTAAATCACGCTTTACAGGAATCGTTTCAATTGTGCCATCAACTTTTTTGATTGTCAGGTGGACAGTAGAGCCTTTTGGTCCTTTGATGAGCTTTATGGCATCGTCCAAACGCATGGATCGGATATCAACTGCATCTCCTTCTTCTTGTCGAACCAACTGAATTTCATCTCCAACTTCCACAAGCTGATCACGCCAAAGCGGCCCACCAACGATAATATCAACTACCTTGATTGCCTGATCTCTTTTGGAAAGTCGCGCACCAATTCCCTCAAACTTTCCTGACATATTCATATCAAAGCGATCTTTGTCATCAGGGTTAAAGTAGTTTGTATGTGGATCAAACTGTAAAACGAAGGCGTTGAGATAGATGTCAAACCAATCCTTTCGCTCCAATTCATTCATTAAATCGAAAAAGTCTTCCATGTTTTCACGCGTAGTCGTTCGAGCTTCTTCTTCTAAAACCCCCCATGATGTCGCACCATGATCCTCTGTACTATCCTCCTTTTTTTCAGATTCTTGCACCTTGTCATATAACACGCTAAGCGTTGATAGTTTAAGTTGCTTTCTCCATTTTTCAGCTCTCGAGGTTTGAGATAGTGGGAATAGTTGTTCATTATAGTCCAAATCAAATGATTCCTTTTTCTGGAAATCAAAAGGGCTTGCTAGCAAAGACTTATACAAGTTTTCGACTTCATTCATGCGAAGGATAAGTCTTTGATAAGTCAAATCAAAAAATGTCAAATCTAACTCTCTCAGCTGATCGTCAATTTGGTACATATATTTGGCAAATTCTCTGTAGTCGCTCTGTAAAAAATATCTTTTTTGACCATCGATACTTTCTAGGTAGGTATGAAAGATTTGTTCAGACATATCATCATTCAGAGACTTTACATTAAAATGACCACGTTGTATCACATGCGAAATCAACTCGATAAGAAGTCGATCTTTGTCGTTGCTAACAAACTCTTTTCTTGATGGAATTGAAATCGCCGTGAGTATATAAAACACAACCGCAACGGCGAAAATAATATAGGAGACATTCTTTTTCATTTCATTTTACTTGAGGGCTTACGAATATAAAGATAATTGTAATACCTTGTAAATATCATGGATATGAGTGGAAAAGGCAAATTGAAATCTGTATTTTTGTGTGTATAAAACCTCGATATGAGCAGCAAACCGTTAATTCTTGTTACCAACGATGATGGAATTAGTGCTCCTGGGCTTCGTTCCCTTATTCACATGATGAATTTGATTGGAGAGGTGGTTGTGGTCGCTCCTGACAGTCCGCAATCAGGCATGGGACATGCCATTACGATCAATAGTACCTTGCGGTGTACCCAAGTCAAAATCGATGACGGTCCACAACGAGAATTTTCGTGTTCTGGAACACCAGCAGACTGTGTAAAGCTCGGGGTTCATGAAATTCTAAAGCGAAAGCCAGACCTCTGTGTTTCTGGAATCAATCACGGCTCTAATGCAGCGATCAATGTGATCTACTCTGGAACTATGAGTGCGGCTATCGAAGCTGGGATTGAAGGTATTCCTGCAATTGGGTTCTCTTTACTCGATTATGCTTGGGATGCAGATTTTTCCTCACTCAATCCCTATGTAGAAAAAATCACAAAATCGGCCTTACAAAACAAAATCCCTGACAGCACGGTTCTCAATGTCAATTTTCCCAAACGAAAAAAAGGTGAAATCAATGGGATTAAAATTTGTCGTCAAGCCAATGCCTATTGGATTGAAGAGTTCGATAAACGTCAAGACCCCATGGGAAAAGAGTACTATTGGATGACTGGTGCATTCATCAATAATGATAAAGGAGAGGACACCGATATTTGGGCGCTTGAGAATGGATATGTTTCAGTCGTTCCTACACAGTTTGATCTTACCGCACATCATCAAATTCAAAAACTAAACTCATGGACTTTCTAAAGAAAATCAGTCCTGGATTATTAGGTTGGCTGACTGGACTCGTCTTGCCGTTTGTCACTCTTTTTCTATTAATAGAATACATGGTTGATGGCAATGCTTTGGATACCATCCCTGTGTTGTATGCTTACGATGATCTCGGAATTTGGATCACAATAGCAGTGCTACCAAATCTTTTTTTCTTTTGGTGGTGGATTCAAAAAAAGAATACGCAAGCGGCTCAATCTGTACTTGGCGCAACCATTTTTTGGGCCTTTTTGAGTCTCCTCTTAAAATTTGGGGCATGAGATACTACCTCATTGCCGGAGAGGCCTCTGGGGATTTGCATGGCGCCAATCTGATTGCTGCGCTGAAAAAAAACGATGCAACATCCGAATTTCGAGCTTGGGGTGGAAACAAAATGCAAAATCAGGGAGCGCAAATCGTAACTCACTATAAACATCTCGCATTTATGGGATTTTGGGAGGTAGCCAAAAACCTGAGAACAATTCTTTCCTATATTGCTTTTTGCAAAAAAGATATCCTTTCCTTCAAACCGGACGCTTTAATTCTCATCGACTATCCTGGTTTTAACATGCGTATTGCAAAATGGGCATCGGCTCTAGGAATTCCAATCCACTATTACATCATGCCGCAAGTTTGGGCATGGAAAGAGAATCGAGTAAACAATTTAGCAAAATACACCAATTATCGCTATGCCATATTGCCCTTTGAAGTTGATTTTTTTGAACAAAAACACAAGCTTCCCATTGACTTTGTTGGACATCCTCTGATCGATGAGTTGTCCGCAATTCCGACAGTAGATAAAGCTTCATTTACAAGTTCATTGGGATTGAAGAAAAATGAAAGAGTTATAGCCTTGTTACCGGGGAGTCGAAAACAAGAAATCAGTAAAATTTTAGGGGTAATGACAGCAATAATTCACTCTTTTCCAGACTATCGATTTGTGATCGCAGGAACGTCTAATATCGATCAATCTCTTTATCAACAACTTGCACCTGATGTCGACATTGTTATGGATCAAACCTATGATTTGATTCGTCTTGCTGATGCAGCTATCGTAACTAGCGGAACTGCCACCTTGGAAACTGCCCTGCTGAGAACCCCTCAAATCGTGTGTTATAAAACAAGCCCATTGAGCTATGCCATCGCCAAACGAATTGTGAAACTCCCCTTTATTTCTTTAGTAAATTTGGTTGTGAATCGTTTGCTCGTACGGGAATTGATTCAAAGCGAATGTAACCAAACCGATTTGACAAATTCCCTTCGGGAAGTCCTGTCCGAAAACGGTAAAAAATCGATTCTGTCAGGATATGACGAACTCATTGAAAAACTTGGAGGCAAAGGGGCAAGCGAGAAAGTTGCCTCGCTCATTTACAAAAGAACCCATGCGTAAGTCATTTGGCTTTATTGCTCTTGTTTTTCTGGCTACAGGTTGTGGAATGCTCAAGGGTAGTAAAAAAATGAAACCCCGTGATGGTGTTGTTTTTTATGCCAAAGAATATTTGGGTACACCCTACCGTTTGGGTGGAAACAATCACAGTGGGATTGATTGTTCAGGCCTGATTCACAATGCTTATAAAAAACAAGGGATTCGTGTTTCAAGAACTGTTGACCTTTTGCGAAAAGAAGGAAAACGCATCTCCAAAGACCGAGCAAAGCCAGGTGATCTTCTATTTTTTAGAACGACCAAAAAACGAAAGCTCACCCATGCTGGTATTGTCGTTGGGCAAAAAGGGGGAGAACCTCTTTTCATCCACGCCTCCTCATCTAGGGGGGTTATCATTTCTTCTCTACGCGAGGGCTATTGGAATAAGGCCTATGCGCAAACACGGCGACTGATTCGATAACAATTCCTATCTTACCAAGATGTTCCTATTGCCTAGTGTACAGTTTGGTTTGTTATTGGTATATTGACTTACCCTCATATTGCGCCTTTCCACGCTGCGGTACCATTCGTTGTGCTTTGTATGTCCATAATTTGCCATCAAAAAACTTGGCGTTTGGGGTTTGTCTTTTGTCTTTCCCTATTGAGCTGGACCGGTGGGAAGAGAGTTGTAAATCCTATGGCATTAAACTCCATGACACACCAATGGAAGGCGCGTTTACACTCAACCCTTAAATTGGGATTTGAAGTTTTTATAGTAGGCCGCAAAGTCTTCTTGAGAATGTAAGTTTTTGTAATCGCCAGAAGCAAATAATTTTAGGTAAAACTCCATTTGCTGCACATTGTGATAGCCGACGATCGGTGCAAGAAAATTGGCGTTTTCATCAAAAAATGCAACTGTTGGATAGCCCGTAATCCCAAGATAGGCAGTAAACTGATGTCTGGCGTTTCTTCCTTTACGGTTGGGGTCATACTGAGGATTTTCAAATCGATTCCCATTGTAATTAACCAGCTCTTCACCTTCAGCATTAAACTTAACAGGGTAATAGTTTTTATTGATAAATGCACTCACTTCTGGATTTCCAAAGGTATTTTTGTCTAGTAGCTTACAAGGTCCACACCAAGTTGTATACACGTCAACAATGATGCTTTTAGGATTTGTCTTTTGTGCCGCTAAGGCCTCGTCCATCGTCATCCAATTGACTTGGGCTGTTGCGAATGAGAAACCAATAAAAAATAGAATTAAACTACGAAATGCCATGCATTTTTCGAATTAGGGTTTTGTTGAGGATAAGCATCAGGACTCCCGCAAATACAGGAATTGCTGTAAAGATGAGGAAAAATACAGATAAGCCGTAAGACTCTGAAATAGAGTCGATATAACTACCGGTAATCCCGCCGAGGAAATTGGCAATCGCGCTACAAACAAACCAGAAGCCAAACATCAAGCCAACCAATCGTTTTGGTGCTAACTTGCTCACATAGGATAGACCTACAGGCGAAATACAAAGCTCCCCAAGTGTATGGAATAAATAAGCCAAAATCAACCAAGCAATGCTCACGCTTGCCGTACTTGCGCCAAGAGGAATTCCCGCTGCGCCGTAGGATAAAAAGCCAAAGCCCAAACCGAGTAAGATCAAGCCAATTGCAAATTTGACTGGTCCACTAGGGTTGAGGGATGATGCCCATATTTTGGAAAAAACAGGTGCAAAAATGACAATGAACAAAGAGTTTAGTACCGAAAACCAAGAGGCAGGAATTTCAGCAACATCAGAGTCAAATTCACGCTTGAGCATCCAAATCACGATTCCCCAAATGATCGCAAAGCTCAATCCCAAAAAGAAGTTTGATAAGAGGTATTTTCCAAGCATATTGCGAAACAACTCATACAATACATAGGTGAGAATCACCATGGGAACCAAAGTGATAATTGAATTGGCTAGTTTAAATGTTTGAGATGCCGTTCCGACAAGATTTCGTTCTGTATAATCATTGGCAAAGATTGTCATCGATCCGCCTGCCTGTTCAAACGCCCACCAAAAGAAAATGGTAAACAGTGAAAAGATAATCACCACAAATACACGGTCATTTTCAACTTTTTTGGGGACGGTTTCATACACTTCATTCTTTGATGTGTCGGCTGCTTCCAGTTTTTTGGGGGATAGGCCAATGTTCCCAAATATTCGTTGAGCAAACCAAAACTGTAACATCCCAAAAAACATAAAAACCCCAGCAAGACCAAAGCCCAAATGCCAACCTACTTTTTCGCCGATGTATCCACATAGTAGAATCCCCAAAAAAGCACCCGCATTGATCCCCATATAAAAAATAGTGTAACCACCATCTTTACGAATATCACCGTCTTTATACAATTGACCAACAATTGAAGAAATATTGGGTTTGAAAAATCCATTTCCAATCACTAAACAGCTCAATCCAATAAAGAAAAAAGTGGATGAAAAGGTTTCCAGTGCCATAGAAGCATGACCCAAAGTCATAATGAGGGCACCCAATACAGTTGCATTGCGGTATCCTAAAAATTTATCAGCGATTAGTCCGCCAAATATGGGGGTTAAATAGACCAAGCCCGTGTACCAAGCATAGAGTTCCAAAGCGTCTTCACGCTCCCAAGCCCAACCCTCGTTGAGAATCGATGAGGTAAGGAAAAGTACCAAGATGGCACGCATGCCATAGTAGCTAAAACGCTCCCACATCTCGGTAAAAAATAAAACAAATAAGCCGACAGGATGTCCAGCAATCGTTCGTTGGTTTAGTGTTGATCCTCCAAATTGGTTTGACATTTTTTGGTTTTTATTATTGAACATTGCTAATATATGATTTTTCGATAATTCAGATTCCTATTCAATATGCCTTATCTTTGCAACATGGCAAACAATCATGGGTACAACGGCTTGGTTTCAGGCTTTTCCAAAAAATCAAAACAAGAGAAAATCGAATGGATTTCCCAAACTTGCTTTGCCAGTCCCCAGCTAGCTAAAAGTATCCTAGAAACTTATTGGCATACGGACGAAAAGCTACAACGATTACATGATGAGTTTATCGAAAATGCGGTGAGTAACTTTTACTTGCCGATGGCTGTTGCACCAAACTTTGTGATCAACGAAAAGCCATACGTGCTGCCGATGGTTACCGAAGAAAGCTCGGTGGTTGCTGCCTCGGCTAATGCGGCCAAGTTCTGGTCTACGCGCGGCGGATTTTATACTGAAATTATCGGTACGGAGAAAACAGGTCAGGTGCACTTTCTGTTTTTGGGATCTCAAGAAAAACTTGCTTCGTTTTTTAACGCTGTCAAACCAACCCTTTTAGAAAAAACCGATTCGATTACCAAAAACATGCGTAAACGCGGGGGTGGCATTAGCGATATTGAGTTGGTCGATAGTACCGAAAATCTGGCAAATTATTACCAATTGCATGTGCGTTTTGAAACTGCAGATGCGATGGGAGCCAATTTTATCAATTCCTGCCTCGAACAGCTTGCAAAAATACTCCAAGAACAAGCCGCTAACTATGTTCCATTTTCAGAAGATGAAAACCAAATTGAGGTGGTGATGAGCATCTTGTCCAACTATGTCCCTGGCAGTCGCGTCAAAGCATGGGTGAAATGCCCCATTTCGGATTTGGGAGATGATGGAGATATCCTTGCTCAAAAATTTGTGCAAGCTGTAAACATCGCAAACCAAAACCCCTACAGAGCCGTTACGCACAACAAAGGTATAATGAATGGAATTGATGCCTTAGCAATCGCTACTGGCAATGATTTTAGAGCTATTGAGGCTGGGATACATGCCTATGCTGCTCGAGATGGTAAATACAGTGGGCTTTCTAAAGCATGGATTAAAGACAAGACGTTTTGGTTTGAACTTGAAGTACCTTTGGCCGTTGGCACAGTCGGAGGCCTGACCAAACTACACCCGATGGTGAAATGGTCACATGAATTGTTGCAGTATCCAGATGCAAAAGGGCTTATGCAAATCATGGCGGTCAGTGGATTGGCGCAAAACTTTGCCGCCTTGCGCTCTTTGGTCACGACTGGTATCCAGAAGGGGCACATGAAAATGCATTTGCTCAATATTCTGAATCAAATGGATGCAAGCGAAGATGAAAAACAGGCAATGGTTGAGCATTTTAAATCCAATGTTGTTAGCTTTAACTCTGTTGAACAAGCACTTGCAGCATGGCGAAAAACCTAAATTTTTTTAGCTCCGGGAAACTCCTGATTACCAGTGAATACGCGGTGATTGACGGCGCCTGTGCGCTTGCTTTACCAACCAAACTGGGGCAAAGCATGACGGTCATTGATCACAAAGAACCAGAGATACACTGGATTGCTAAGGATGTAAACGGAAACATTTGGTTTGAAGACCATTTTCGCGTTAGTGATTTTGAGTCAAATTTACAATCGAATGAAACCACTTCTCGATTGCAGCAAATTTTGCTGATAGCACGTAAACTTAATCCTAATTTTTTGGTAAACCCTACTGGGTTTATAGTTGAGACTCAACTTGATTTTTCCAAAGACTGGGGATTGGGAAGTTCCTCAACATTGGTCAATAATGTGGCGCAATGGGCAAAGGTAAATCCATTTTATATCCAACAAAAGGTTTTTGGAGGAAGTGGTTATGACATCGCTTGTGCCCAAAAACACAATCCGATTACCTATCAACTTATTGATCAAAAGCCAACCGTGGTAGATGTTGCTTTCGCTCCTCCATTTTATGAGCATTTATTTTTTGTGTATATGAACAAGAAACAAAACAGTCGGACCTCAATACAAAACCACTATCGGGGTGTATCGGATGAGTTACGAAACACACTGAATACTTTGACAAATCGATTTGTTAAAACCCAAAAAGTTAGTGAGTTTCAAACCCTGATGCTCGCTCATGAAAGTATAATTTCTAAACTCATTGGCATCCCACCTGTTCAACAGACCACCTTTTCAGACTATGAAGGAGTTATAAAGAGTTTAGGAGCTTGGGGAGGTGATTTCGTTCTTGCTTGTGGTCCCAAAACTAGTAAAGCGTATTTTTCAGAGAAAGGATATGCAATATGTATACCTTATTTTGAACTTGTCTTTCGTGGAAAATAAAGTTCGTTGAATCCATATATTAAATTTTGGCACGAAATATGTAATGATATTTTCGTCTTAATAATTTTTTGTTAGTTATTGTTTTTACGCCTGCACGACATATCTCCTCTGTGCAGGCGTTTTTTATAATCTTTGGCTATCTTTATAATTGAATTAAAAGTAATCAATTTGCTTAAGTATGGAATATAATCGTTATTTCTTTATAGAGTTGTTAAACGGTCAAAATATTGACTCCGGACTCGTTTGGTGGATTGACTTTCTGGTTATTTCTTCATTACTACTTGCAATCTCCTTTTTGTTAGCATTCACATCAAAGTTAGCCGTTAGCAGTTTTTTGAAAAAGCTTTCCAAGCGGACAAAAACACATCTGGATGATTATCTTTTATCTTCAGAATTCCCACTCTATTTCTCTAGAGTAGTTCCTTACTTTTTTCTGTTATCTGTTGTACCCTATTGGATTGTTGACAGCCCTTATGCAACATCGTTTGCATTGAACTCACTTAATGTATACGGAGTAATAGTAACCGTTTGGATTTTTCGAAGTGTTCTTCAAACGCTACGATCTTTTTTATTGACCCTAGACTCCTTTAAAGATAAGCCAATCGATAGCTATATACAAGTCTTTATGTTACTCATTTGGGCAATTGGGATTATTGTTATTTTTTCCATAATCACTGGGAAAGAAATCGCGTATTTCCTAACGGCAATGGGAGCGCTATCTGCTGTACTGCTATTGGTTTTTAAAGACACCATTTTGGGGTTTGTCGCCAGTATTCAGATTGCAGCCAATGATTTGGTGCGTATCGGCGACTGGGTAACCATGGAAAAATATGGCGCAGACGGCGATGTGATCGAGATAAATCTGTCAACTGTTAAAATTCAGAACTTTGACAAAACCATTACTACGATTCCAACCTATAATCTGATTTCCGATTCCTTTAAGAATTGGCGTGGTATGGCAGAGTCTGCTGGACGCAGGATTAAACGCTCCATACTGGTAAGTACACAAACTATTCGATTTCTGCAAAGCGGTGAATTGGAAAAAATATATCAAATTGAACGAATTTCAACCTATCTCAAAGAACGAGCCTATGAAATCGATCAAGACAATCAAGCATCAAAAAGCGATAAGTCACTTGCCATTAATGGTCGAAATCTGACTAATTTGGGAGTTTACCGACAGTATGTAGAGAACTATTTAAAAGCGCATCCCAAAATCAGTGATCAACTCACGGTGATGTGTCGCCAGCTTCCAACGAACCAATATGGTGCAACTCCTTTGGAAGTTTATGCCTTTAGCAATGATAAGGAGTGGGTAGCATATGAGCACCTAACCGCTGATATTTTTGATCATCTACTGGCTGCACTTAAGTTTTTCAATTTAGAGAGTTTTGAAATGAACAGAATTGTTAGTGACTAAGAAATTATTCTTTTGAAATAACCAATTACCTATTTGAAATCCTCCTTTAAGATCTTTGAGCATAGGCTAGATTGGCCATTGTTATAGGGTCATTAAAACTATTATTTATAATGAAATTTGAAACTGTTTGCGAAATTGATTAACTGAATCAAATCACTACATATTATCTGTATTCAGCCTTTTGTAGTTACCTCTTCGGTTTCTGGAGAATCGGTTGAAATCCATAGTGACGCCAATTTGAAATATGGAGGGGGGATTAAAGTTTGTTTGAGAACTTGGGAAGGTGTATGTTAAATCCACACGATAATTTTCTGACGAAAATCCAGATATTAACCCAAATTCAAGAGAGTTGTTTTCTCTATAATTAGCAAGAGATTGTAATAAACCTAAGGTAAATCCATCCATTTGCAATTCTTGAGAGGAGTAGATTCTCAAGGTTTCTCCAGCTTGTTGTGCATAGAGATACATCATCATATATGAGTAATCTGGCAAAAAGCTTCTTCCGTATTGGTTAACATTAAACTCCATTGCAGCTTGAAGAGAAAATGCAATTTCTTTTTCGAAATCTGACTCGTTGTTAAAAGAAACATTAGGAGTATTAATATGGTCCAAACTCAATCCAATCAAAAATCTTTCATTGTACACCAAAGCTGATGCCCCGATATCGAAATAATTGGTTGATGGTGAGAAATCTGCCAAAGGATCTCTAGAAACNCCNGANATNGTNCCAAGGGTNANATCGATNTGATCTTGNAANATCAAGGNNC
>PBNJ01000010.1:27081-48950 GCA_002723075.1 Flavobacteriaceae bacterium
TCNATATNNTNNGANCCNATTCCNAANGTNAGNGCNCCNAGAATNTAGGTGTCAAAGTTNACNGGNATTTTATANATATANCTTANNTCNATTTNATTTTCTNNTAAGNCCTANATTNGTTAANCTAAATGANTTTACATCNAGTCCNATNCTNAAATTCATNTCNTCAAAAGCAAAATTNCCNNANANATANTTGTTGTCAATATANGANGTNCCNTCTCCNNANTCAAANCGACTNTAATTNACNCCTGCTTTTGAAANCATATTNATGCCGTGANAGCTCGGGTTNATAAACTGNATGTTACGAGANGTNNTNATANANCCNTNNTGNGCANNNCCAAATGAAAATGCNAACAATACAAANAAAANNATATGTCTANTTANAAANCTTTTCATTCGATTAAAAATATNGTNCCNGTTTTNGTTACNANTTCATCATTTATNCGCACCCCNATTATTTTATANACATAGAAATTNGATGCTGGNTCAGAATTTGTACCATCCCANCCNTTAATTTCAATNGTACCNNCTNCNGATAANTTNGTTTCAGAAACNGACTCTTGGTAAACCAATATTCCTTGCTTGTTATANATGAAGAAATCAACAGCTTTCAANCCAGTAAATACTGGTCCAATNATTTCGTTGATNTTGTCTCCATTAGGGCTAAATGCATTTGGCATTAAAATAGTGTACCCCTTGCCAACAATAATTTCCTGTGTNGCTGTTGTAAAGCAACCCGAAGCATTGTAGACGTAAACNGTCACCGTATATGTNCCATCAGCAAAATATTGGTGGGATACTCTTTCNCCTGTAGCAACTGGAGAAGCATCCCCAAAGTCCCATTCCACATTGTAGTAACTGGTGTTATTGGCAAGTGTGAAGAGAACATTACTTCTTTCGCTGATTGTCCCATATTTCTCAAGTTCAGGGCTTGTGTAATTGATAATTGGTGTCAAAACAGAAGTGTCTAGAAGATCTTGAGCGACAACAACCCCACANCCATTTGCATTTCTNATTTCAAATGAAGCCTCACTAACNGGTGCAGTAATCAAAACACGATGGGTATTGATTCCAAACTCAGCAGCAACGATGGATATATCTGCGCTTGGGATTCGAACACCNTCNTAATAGAAATATACTTCACCAGCACTTTGGTTTACATCGATATCGATATAGCCNCCTGTNAAGGAGCAATAAGCTTCATCAACNCGAACAGATCCATACAAGATTTGATCTTTCGGTAATTCAAAAATCTGATCTGTAATACATACATCTGGATCATTGCGTANATCATCGATGTCTAACGATTCAATATCCGCTAAATCTGGTCCCTCAACAACAGTCANACGATAGAGACCAGCCGTTAGGTTATCGGCATAGGTTGTTCCTTTTAATCGATCTATTTTTTGCCACGAACCAGAAGAGCAGGAAGCTGTNCCACCACTGATTACTACAGATGAAATATTTGGGGTATTCGCATCTAAATCATGGTCTAGGTTTGCATCTGAAGAAACTGAATTTGGAACTGCACAAATCTGGTAGACACCATTGGATGAAAAATCAGAAAGCGATTGTTTATTATCNGTGATAAATGTCCCATCACAACTTTGATAAGATACAATACTGTAAGAGAAGTTACCACCNGTCGCTTCATCAATAATTCCATCACCATTGGTNTCGGACTTGTTGGGATCAACCACTCCGTCGTTATCAATATCTGCATCTGCAATATCAAAAATACCATCNTTATCTGTGTCTCGAAGTTTGATTGTGTAGGTNACACAGTTCTCATCCTCCTCAAGTACTTCCCAGATATAATTTTTATAGTAAAAAGAGTTTCCGCCGGTGATGGATACCGATATCAATCCATCATCAGCTCCTGTACAGGACACAGGAGATATATTGTTGATAGANATATCTGTTGGATTGGGCTGTACGACTGTAAACGATGCGGTGACAGGACAATCCGAATTTCCTTGCGGGAATACACTTACTGTATAATTACCAGGTTTTAAATTCTTGATATGGTTAGATTGTGTCGTATTTGCATAATTGTTTGGCCCACTCCAAGAATAGATATAACTCAGTGTAGAAGAATCGTTCGACAAGTTCACTTTGATTTCACCATCACTGTTGCCGAAACACGATATGTTTTTGACAAGTGACTCATCCGTGCCGTTNGATGGATCGTTCATATCAAGAACAACTTTTGTTGGGTTGATTGAATAATCAGGAACAACAGTTAGTTGAACAGTAACAGCTGTAGAACTACAACCATTTGTATTTGTACCGATTACATCAAAGGTGTATGGTCCTCCAACTGAAACACTNCCAAATATNCGAAGAACATCAGTGCCTACAACTTCTGAGCTCAGACCACTTGGTAAGTTATTCGCTGACGGAACACTACTGTTTTTGAAACGGATTCTAATATCAGAGATATTTGAGTTTACACAAACTGTTTGGTCAATTGTATTTGTTGAACTCAGAAGTGTGAGTTCAGCATTTGCTTTTACAGTAATTTCTCCTGTAAGTTCAGGACTTTCACAACCTTGATCATTAAGTGCNCGAACCGTAAAGTTATATGAAGTATCTATTTCAACATTTTGAGTTGGAGTGCCGGAAATCGTCATGATACGTGTAGAAGCATTATATGTTCCGGTAATTCCTGGTGGTAATCCAGAAGGCACAGCATCAACGGTTCCACCGCCAAAAGTATAAGTTATTGGGTCAATGGATTCTCCTTCACAGATAAACTGATTTACTGTTGATGACGGAGTTGATAATGTTATTTCTGCNTCTGGATGAATTGTAATCTGACCGTCTAAAGAAGCCGATGTACAGCTATTTCCTAAGGTTTCAACAGTAAAGACATAATCTGTTTGAGATGCGATATTTTCTGATGCAGACCCAGAAATCGTAATTACATTACCAGTTACTGTCCAGCCTACTCCTGGTGGCAATCCAAGAACTCGAGCAGAGTTTGCACCACCACTAAATTCATAGACAATATCTTGCGAAAGATCAAGACCCTCACACAAACTTTGATTGGTTGAAGTAGANCCTGAGAGAAGTTTTAANTCATGTCCGTTTTGAACGGATATTGAACCTGTCANTTCTGATGAAACACAATTNTTTGATAAATTAACAGCTTGTATTGTGTAGTTGTATANTTTGTCTTCCACCAGTCCAGTAGGTGTTCCTGAGATTGTNAACTGACCNGTAGTTGAATCAAAATTACCATAAATNCCATTGGGTTGTGAGTCCCAAGTCAAGTCAACATTTTCAGCACCGTCTATNGTGTTGTAAACAATATCAACNATCGCTTCATCCTCACATACGGATTGTGTATTCAATCCACTAATTAGTTGAATCATTGGATTGGGCACCAGATCAATCACACCCGTTTCTGTAATCGGTATACAAGATGCACCTATAGTTTCTACAGTGTATGTATATGTATTAGTTGATGTCGAACTAACATTTAGAGTAGGTGTACCAGAAATCGTTATGCGATTGTCCGTAATCGACCAATTCAGTCCAGGTGGTAGACCCAATACACGGGCTGCGAGAGCACCACCACCAAATTCATAAGAAATTGGGAATGGCAGTTCTTCACCTTCACAAAATGTCTGATTCACAGAAGATGAACCCGAGAGAAGTTGTAAAGTATGTCCATTTAAAACCGTTATGCTTCCTGTAAAGGGATCTGATTCGCAACCATCAATAGAGTTTATGGCTTTAACACTNTAATTATATGTCGTGTCCTCATTAATGCCAGATGGAGAACCGGATATTGTGAATTGTGATGTCGTTGCATCAAATTGCCCAAAGATTCCGGGGGGCTGTACATCCCATGAAATAATTGCATTATTGGCTCCTTGTGCAGCNTCAATAACAATATTCGTCATGGCTACACCCTCACATATCGTTTGTGTATTTGTGCCACTATTGATCAGAAGTATTGGTTGAGGTGAAATACTAATAGTACCTGAGTACTCTTTTGCAGGTGTACAACCNCTATTTGTAGTGGTAACAGTATATCCTAACTCCGAAGATGTGGTTATATTGGTAGACGGAGTTCCTGAAATTGTTAGTATTCCGTCAGCATTGCTGACCACAAGCCCTGATGGTGTAGTAGCAGATGGTGCCCCATCNACNATCCAAGAAAGGGTGACTCCTACCGCACCTCCTGAATAATCATAGCGAATAAGATCAATAGCCTCTCCTTCACANACAGACTGTGAANTCTCTGACATAGGGGTCAGTACATCTTCACGACTAATAGTTAAAACACCNGTGATTGATGNTGTACAACCACCAGANGAGCCACTCGCGGTGACTATNTAATTATAATTNTCATTAGGATTACNNGCATCAAGGGTTCCTGAAATGGTCAATGTATTGGCAACTGAATCATAGAAATAACTAACTCCAGCTGGTAAACCAGTTACACCAGGACTGGATGCACCATCAAGTAAGTNAATAACAATATCATCAATATCATCTCCCTCACATCTAATTTGAGACAGAGAACCAACTGTAGAAGCTGCCAATTCAATTCTCGGTCCTGGATTGACTACAATCGTACCATTTACATTACCACTACCGCATAATCCGCCAGAGGTCTGAATATTATAACTGTAGGTCGTGGTCGCTGTAATATTTTCTGTAACATTTCCTCCAATAACTAGCTGACCGGCATTTAGGTTATATCCNATTCCAGGTGGGTTTCCTGTTATTGAAGTACCGTCTTTTGTCCAAGTCAGATTAATTCCTGAAACAGCATTGCCCACACTGTATTCGATAGGTGTTATCGGGTTTCCTTCACATACCGATTGGCTTTCAGAACCAGGGTTAATCGAGACTAAGCTTGACAATGCATTTACTGTTATTGAGCCAGTGGTTGGTGCTCCTACACAACCTGTAACTGAATTAACAGGAATAATTTGATATGTATAAACGCTTGTTGCTGCTTGTGCATCAGGTAACCCTGTTATTGAATAAATACCAGAAGATAGGGTTTGGGTTAAGCCATTAGGTACATACTGACTTGTCCATTGAAACTGTACATTATCAGCGCCATTTTCTAGCGCATATTCAATATCTGTAATTGGGATTCCCTCACAGAAAGTCTGATCATTAGTAGCCGGGTCTTGAAGTATAAGCGATGGGCTAGCAGATAATGTGATTGATCCTGACTCAACAACTGCAAGTGTTGTGCATCCACTAACAGANGCTGTTAGTTCATAAGAATAAACCGTATCAGAAGTAAGGTTTTCATTAGCAACCCCAGATATAGTGAAAGAATTAGCNGTTANAGTGGTTGTAATTCCTTGTGGAGCAGACACATTTACACCTCCAACAGACCAAGCAATTGAAGTTTGACTATCATCTGTTCCGCCTGCAAAGACATATTGAATAGGGTCTAGAATATCATTGTAACATAATACTTGATTCGATTCATTGGCCGATGTCAAAATGAGTTCTGGTTCTGCTTGGATTTCAATTGGAAGNGTCATGAACTGTATTTGACCTGGGCAATTATTTGATGCTAATACAGTTATTTCAGAATTTTCATCTTGACTAAATTCATCAAATGAAACGAGTATAGTGGANGTTCCATCACCGGAAACAATTGTTGCGCCTGTTGGTAAATTCCATTGATAATCTACGGCTCCTGTTAAGCCTGTAACTGAATAAGTGCTTGANGTGCCTTCGCAAGCTATTGTGTTNCCNGAAATTGAACCTGTACCCACCAAATCCTCAGAAATATAAATTACTTTAATGAATGGCGGAGGTGGTATGCAGCTAAAGTTACCTGTATCTGAAGGAATGATATTTAAGCCAAGNCGNACGCCATTTGGATTGGTTTTATCCAATACGCTAGGTACATATTCAGGAGTCAAAGAATTTGGGTTGAGAAGCTGTCCTGCCCCATCTAAAATCGTCCATGAGNATGANGANTANCTNTCNNNNCNGCTATNAATNNCNGCATCTTGTACAATATAACTCTCAGGATAACAGACACTATCAACCTCACCAGCAAAGGCATCAATGGCCTCAGANAAGAAAATTGTCATAGTATCNTGNATACTNTTTGTNCAGTTTCCNGAACCAGCACCTCTTAGTACTAGAGTAACATAGCCTCGATCATAATCNTCTTGTTGTGGTTGGTAAGATGTNTNAACAGTAGTTGGATCAATAAATCCGACTTGACTTCCACCAAGCGTTGTCCAGGNAACNACTGGATTAGTTTTATTTGTTGATGCATCAGAAATCGTNTAAAAAGCCTGATCAGTNCANATTGTAACATCATCCCCAGCAAAAACACTTATGCTCGGCTCTACAAGAAGTTGAATAGATTCTGACTTACCTGGGCAGCTACCATTTCCAGNTGCTGTTAGAGTTAGGGTAACTGGNGTTATATANCCATTTTCTTCATCNANCGGACCAGGNGTATATATCGGATTGACAAGGTTTGCATTGTTAAAGAATCCNTCACCTGAGGNNGTCCANGNATNTTCAGTAGTTCCAAATACCTGCGCACCAAACACTTGAAAATCTTGNCCCTCGCATATTGTACCGCCTGTACCTGCATTGACAATGATTTCTGGGTCGAATTNNATATTAATCTCTTGGGTATCAATAAAATTACAATCNCCTTCCCCAAAGGCAGTCAANAATANTGTAACTCCNGTTGTATAGTCATTACCNCCAGGAATATAAGTAGGATTGACCTCTGTNTTCGAGTTTTGCCATGTCCCTTGNCCTGTAATAATCGACCATTCTACGTTNGGTGANCCTGNNGTNGTATCNACATTTAAAAGACTNATNCCAGTAATAGGAATGACAGTTTCACTATCACAAAAAGTAAAGTAATCNTGAGATGTAATNATNACNANATCNTNNGTNAGTGTCAAAGTCATNGTATCTGAGTTCTGACTGCAAACTCCTTCGTTGTATCCAGTGAGAGTNAGGGTTACTGTACCTNNAGAGAAATCAAGTGTNCTCGGAATGTANTGTGCACTTAAACTNGAAGCATCATCAAATGTACCTGTTCCTGATGTGGTCCACATTANNGAAGTTGTCTGGCTTGTAGATGCTGTCGATAAAGAAATTGCNGAGNTGCCTTCGCATATTTCTAGGTCAAGACCAGCATCAACAATTGGCNCTGGCGAGAAGATNACATCAATTGANTCTGTAGCAAGTTGATCACTACAAGCTCTAAATTCTTCACCATTAAGAGAAACAGTGAGTGTTACACCGTTAGCAATATCATTAGGCCCCGGAATATATTCAGGATTGAGCGCTGTGTCATCAGTGAAAAATCCGTCTGCACCTGAACTTGAAAGCCATTGAACTGTATTAGGATCGTAATGTAAAGCAGTTACATTACTTAAAATTAGAGGTTGTGTTTCACAATGCTCTAAAGTTGTATCTGAAATAACAACACTAGGTTGTTTGTCAATTACCAATTCTAATTCATCGAATGAATCAGCACAATCACTATTGCCAGTAGCAGTTAGTCGAAGTATAACACCTCCATTGACAACATCAGTCTCAGAAGGAGTATAGACTGGTTGCAAGGTTTGCTCTGTTGGGGAGAAAGTTCCCGACCCAGAGGTTGTCCAAGTAAATGATGTAAAGTTCGTTGCAGTTGCCAGATCTAATTGATAGGTATCACCCTCACAAATCGAAGCATTCACAGGGCCTGCATCTACCTGTGGTGCATCTTCAAAATAGATGGTTACAAGATCCGAATAGGCTGGACTACATGGCGCAATCGGGTTGGCAGTTAGTATAAGACTTACAAAGCCTTGCCCAATTTCTTCTATACTTGGGTAATAGGTTGTCAATAGATTTGAAGAGACATTTGCGCCAGTTGTTGGGTCGTCAAACAAGCCATTCCCTCCAGACCATTGAATGCTATCGACATCACCACCTACAACTCCATTTAAGATGATTGGGCCAGCACAAGTGGTGTAGCTCTCACCAGCTTCAGCTGTTGGCTTTTCAATGATTGTTAGGGTTACTGTATCTGTCAAAGTATTTACACATGGCGATATTTCGTCTGCTGTGACTGTAAACGTAATTGTTCCTGTTTCTCCCGTTGCTGGTGTGTAGGTTGGGGTAAGTGTTCCTTGACCATTGGTAATCGATCCAAGGCCGTCGTGAATCCAGAGGATATTTTGGACATCTGAAGCAGAAGCCCCATTTGCAAACGTATGTGTTGTTGAATCCTCACATATTGTCATGTCGGGTCCGGCATCGACTTCACCTGCAGGGTTTATGTTTAGGGTAACAAACTCTTCCACTGAAGTTGTGGCACAACCATTTTCGCCAAAGACTTCAACTTTAAGTATCACAGGTCCTAAAGCACCTACATCAGCTGGGTTGGTTGTGTAAATTGGTTCTATTTGGTTTTCAAAAGCAAGCGATCCTTGACCATCAACAATTGACCACTGAACCAAATTAGCGTTATCGACTGTAGTGCCTGTAACAGTAAATGGCCCTTCACAGATGTCAAAGTTATCAGTGACGCTCACTGTTGGTGCTGATGTGATTTCAATTACCACATCATCACTAATTGACTCTGAACAAGGGTCAATTGGATCAAGCTTTAAACGCAATGTAACAGTACCATCAACAATATCTTGTTGGCCAGGCGTATAAACTGGCTCTAAAACGTTGCTATTTACATTTCCATCAAAAGTACCATCACCTGAAACAATTGTCCACTCAGGATTTACACCATTAGCATAGCTTGGAGATGAATTAATAAGATCGTAGGAGTCACCTTCACAAATTGAAGCATCTGTACCAGCGTCCACAATTGGTTGTGGAGCAAAACTAACGACCATACTGTCTGTTACGTCTACACATCCGTCTTGTCCAACTGCAGTTAAGTTCAAAATTACAGAACCACTTGCAATATCAGTTGGCGATGGGTTATAAGTGGTATTGACATCATTGTCTGGTGTAAATGTTCCTGAACCAGCAGACCCACTGGCTAGGTTTGCAGTCCAGACGAAGCTTGATTCATTTGTAACAGACCCACTTAAAATAATTTCATCAGTAGATTCACAAAGAACTTGATCTTGTCCAGCATCTGCAGTTGGCGCAGGATTAATTGTCAAAAGAATCTCGTCAGTAACTACTTCAGTACATGATCCATTGGATTGGGCCGTGAGTACTAGTTTTACAACCCCAACCTCGTCTGATGAAGGTGTATAAATAGCAATTGGATCATTGGGGTTAGATGAAAGGGTTCCTGTCCCGTCTGGAGTTGACCAAGCATAGTTATCGGCATACAACACAGAGGCTGAAGATGTTGTGTATACACTATTATTACAAATACTAATATTTTCACCAGCGTCAACAACTGGGCTTGGAGTTAATGTGACTATAACATCATCAGAAGAATCAACACATCCAGGACTTGCAGTTGCAGTCAAACGAAGAGTAACTTGACCATTAATCCAATCAAGATTTGAAGGCGAGTAAGTAGGAGAAATGTTATCTTGATTAGTCAAAGAGCCTGTTCCAGTTATAATACTCCATGTTAAACTTTGATAATTATCAGCGTTTGCAGATGAAATGGTAAATGCCCCATCGGCTTGGCATACTTCGAAATTATCACCAGCTTCAACCGTTGCTTGAGCAACATACCTTAATATCTTAGAATCAATCACTGGGGTTGTACAAGGTGATTGAGCTTGAACTGTCAAAACAAATTCAATTTCACCAGTTTCACCAGGTGCAGGCTGATAAGTTGGGGTAAGAGATTGAACATCTGTTAATACACCTAAACCATTTGTTGTTACCCAAGAAAGCGCAGAATAGGTATTTGTATCAACAAAAATATCGTTGAATGTTACGGTTTCACCTTCGCATGCATTTACTGTATCCCCTATATTTAAGATAGGGTTTCGTGCAAATGTTATCACAACATCATCTGAGGTATTATTACAATTTACATCACCCTCAACGTTAGCTGTAAGTGTTACGCTTCCAGCATCAATATCTTGTTGACTCGGGATATATTGGGTTATCGGATTTGTATTATCATTAAATGTTCCATTTCCAGAACTAACCCATAATAGACTATTATTGAGAGATGCAGTTCCATTAAGATCTACTGATGTTGTATCCTCACATAGTGTTTGGTCTGGACCAGCGTCAATAGTAGGGGGTTCAGCAAAAGTAATTGTGAGAGAATCTTGAATCTCATCAGAACAAGGGTTTAAAGGATAGCCTACTAAAGTTATTATTACCTGACCATTGTCATAGTCTTCTTGCGAAGGATAATAAGTAGCAGAACCATCACTGTTGATATTAATCTGAGCTGTTGGGTTTGTTGGGTCACTTGAAGTCCTCCACTCTATTGCACTAACATTCTCAATGGTTTGTGCAGTTAAGGTAATTGGGTTGTCAAAGCTGTTTGGATCAGGTGAAGTACAGTAATCCGCTGTTTCAGCCCCCAATTCGATGACTGGCGTTCGTACAATCGTTACCTCTTTAGTAGCAACTACTTCTGGGCAAATTCCATTTCCTTGGGCAGTCAACGTGATTGAAAAAGTCCCTGCGACCAAATCATTTGCACCAGGTAAATAGGTTGGTGTTAAAGTATTTGAATTTTGGAATGTTCCATCACCAACTGCAGTCCAAGCATAAGAAACTACATTTTCTATATTAGCATCCGAAACAAAATAGTTACTGTCCTCACATACTGTATCGGTAGTGGCCATGGTTATTATTGGGGGTGGCGTTATAGTAATTACAAAAGACTTGCTATCATCCACTGAACTATCACAAGGGTTAGCCGCGATAGCATTCATAGTTAGGGTTACAAAACCACTTAAAATATCATTGTTTGAAGGGAAATAACTCGGGTTAAGTTGGCTTGGATTGTCAAAAGTTCCATCCCCATCAGATGTCCATTCTACTGCAGATTCAACTCCAGAAGTTGTCACACCAGAAATAGCATAGTATTCATCAAAACAAATTTCAAGGTCTGTTGGGAAGTCTATGATTTGTGGATTTGGTGTTACCTCAACTGTTACGCTTTCCGTTACAGTATTTGAACATGGATTATCCACCGTTATTGTAGCTTCTAGTACAACAGTGGAACTATCGATTGCTGGTTGGTATATAGGGGTTAAAGTATTACCCCCAGATATTATCAAACCAGTTCCACTTGTAATCTGCCAATTGATCGTATCGTAATCAGATGCAATTGCTGTCAGTTGTACTTGGCTACCATAGCAAACAGAAGTGGCAGAAGTAGATAAATCTAAGACTGGTTCAGCAACAACAGACAGTGTTATACTATCTGAGTCTGTTGTACAACCAGCTGCATCAGAAACAGTTAGCGTCAAGGTAACTGTGCCACTTGACTTATCAAAGCTACCAGGAGTATATGTTGGTGCTTTTTCGTCAGGGGCAGAGAATGTTCCATCTCCACTGGTTGTCCAAGTATATGTACTGACCTGAATATCAGCGATTTGATTATCCGTGAAAGTATAGTCTGAAGAAGCACAGAACTCAGTTTCAAACTCGTCAACTCCATCCGAATTGATGTCTCCTCGCAAAATAGATACTGATGATGATTCACTAAATGTTAGTGTAATCGTATCTGAAACTGTCGTGCCAGCATCACACGGTGCTATTGGTGTTGCAGTTAGAGTCAAGATCACAAATCCCAAACTTCGATCATCAGCACTTGGCGTATAAATTGTGTTTATAACAGTATCATTATCAAAAGTTCCATTACCACTTGATGTCCAATTAATTGCTGACTGACGAGAAACAGAAGCTGTCAATGTTTGATAGTCTGTATCGCTTTCACACAATACAGCATTATTACCAGCTTCTACCACGGGAAGTTGTTGAATAGTAAGCGTCATTGTATCAACGACTGGATCAGCACATGGCGCAATGGGTTGAGCAGATAGACTAATAATAGCTTGCCCTGCATCAATTTCTGCAGCACTTGGTGTGAAGGTAGGCGTTAATGTGTTTGTATTCGCAAATACACCACCGCCATCAGAACTCCATGTAAAACTAGTTTCGTTTGATACACTTGCCACATTTGCTAAGAAAATGAAATCTTCGCCCTCACACACGGTACTGTCCCCACCTATAGAAACAACTGGTTGTGGTGCAATGGTTACAATCACATCATCTGTAATTGGTGTTGTACAAGGTGCAATTGGGAAGGCTGTTAAACGAAGTGTCGCATTACCGTTGGCGATATCTGCTGGTCCTGGGATAAAGGTAGGTGTTAGACTTGTGTCATTTACAATCTGACTTCCTGTGGTGCCACTTTCATTGGTCCAAATAAAAGTGCTGTAGTTAGTAACATCTTCAGCAGCAATCGATAAATTCCCCCCTGTTTCACACATGGTAATATCTGGTCCAGCATCTACTGTTGGCTCAGCCATAATGGTAAACACAAAATCGTCTTGGATGGTTCCTCCGCATGGGCTCAACGCATCAGCTGTTAGGGAAATTGTTACTGATCCGGCTGCGATATCATCAGAGCTTGGAGAATAGGTTGGTGATAGAGAATTGACACTGTTAAAGAAACCATTTCCTGATGATGCCCAAGCATACGAACTAGTATCAACGTTGGCGACGTCGGCACCCTCAGTGAGGTTAATCAATAAATCTTCACCCACACAAAGCGTTCGATCTGGGCCAATTTCCATAATTGGGCTTGGCGCAAAAGTCAAGTCGATAAAATCACTAATTTCTGCCTCACATACACTTGTGCTCACGGCAGTGAGAGTAAGTCGTATCGGAACGCCAGACGCGATATCAGCTACACTTGGCGTATATACAGGGTCTTCGGAGGTTTGGTTGCTAAAGGCTCCCGTACCAGAAGTGCTCCAAGTTTGAGATGATGTTCCTGTAACTGTTCCGTCTAATTGATAGTTGCTATCGTCACAAATTTCAACTGGAGTAGGTCCTGCATCAACAGTTGGAAGGTCGACAAAAACAACCCGAATAACAGCTTGAGTATCAAACGGACATGAGTTTTCTGTGGCGCTAATGGTCAATAAAATTTCACCACTATTGATATCGTGTTGTGATGGGGTATAATCTGGATTAAGTACAGTGTTGTCAGAAAAAGTACCTGACGCATCACCCGAAGATGAAGTCCACTGAATTGTGTCATAAAAATCGGCAGTAACCATATCCAAAGCAATTGGAGAACTGTCGACACAATAATTGATTGTGCTTGGTGCATTGATTACTGGCTGACGGGTAATTTCCAAAAACATCACATCACTAGGATTGCTGGTACAAGGCGCATTTGAAGATGCCTCCAGTTGAAGAATAACACCCCCGTTTGCTCTATCGTTTGGACCAGGGAAATATGTTGGTTTAAGTGTTGCATTATCGTCAAAAGTACCATCCCCAAGAGATGACCAAGTCAAGCCATTGAAATTAGTTGCCGATACAGTGTTGTCAAATGTGTATGTCTCATTTTCACAAATGACAGCATCACTTCCGGCACTAACAGTTGGCAGTGGCTCAATGAAGATCGAAACATCATCTATTGCAGGATTGCCACAGTCAACACCATTTATTTGTAATGGATCTACAGTCAATCGCAATACGACCTCTCCTATTTCGCCGGCAGATGGTTGGTAAACTGGGTTGATGTCAGTGTCATTTTGAAGTGTACCACCTCCAGTGATGACTGTCCAAAGGAACGTTGTGTTCGGAGTAACTGATGCACCAGTAATGATTCCGCTTTCGTCTTGACAAGTAGTCAAATCTAATCCCGCATTCGCTGTGACTTGAGGAACAATCGTCAAAATCATATCGTCGGATTCGTCTGGACAACCATTTTGTTGCACTGTCAATGTCAAAACCACTTGCCCAGCTGCAATATCTGCAGTACTTGGTGTATAAACTGGATTGACCGTGGTTGCATTACCAAATGTACCTGATCCACTTGTTGTCCAAAGGGTTGATGTTGGGCTTAGCGCAGCTCCCGAAGTGTCAGTAACACTAGCACTTCCAAATGTGTAGGTGTCTCCCTCACAAACCTCTGCATCACCACCAGCACTGACAATAGCTTGCTTGGAAACAGAAAAAATAACAGTATCAGTAACTGTATCTGTACATGCGCCTTGAGGAGTTGCTGTCATGGTAAGTGTGACTGCACCAACTGTCAAATCGTTTGGTCCTGGTGTATAAAAAGGAGATATTGAATTTGCAGTTGTAAAGAACCCATCTCCAGATGTTGACCACGAAATCGAATCGACAAAATCAGCTGTCGCACCAGAAATTGGGTTTAATCCTTGACACAAAATTTGATTACTAGGACCTGCGTCTATCACAGGAATTTTATTGATTACAATAGGCAGTGTAACAGAATAACTTGGATCAACTGCACAAGGTGATGTTGGTGTTGCTGTTAAAGTCAATACTGTTCCCCCATTATCAATAGCGGTTTGATTGGGCTCATACACCCAATCTGCTGGATTTGGTCCTGTCACGCTGAAATTTCCTCCGCTACTATCAGTCCATGTAAAACTTGCGGCATCACTAACCGTTGCACCGGTTAGTGGTACATTATCTCCTTCACAAATTGATACTCCTGTAGGGACACTAGCTTCAGGAGTCGTAACTAGATTAATTGTTACGGAATCAGTGATTGGACCGCTATCGTCACATGGAGAAAGTGGAAGTATTGACAATGTCAAGGTTACGGATCCAGCGGAAACATCACTTGCTGATGGTGTATATATAGGGGTAAGCGTGTTATTACCAGTCATCGTACCTATTGTACCTGAACTGGTCCATGAAATGGAGTTCGGATCATAATACTGCGCCGTGGCACCTGAAATCTGAATCGACTCATTTTCACAGAGCGTAATTGCGCTTAGACCTGCATCTACAGTTGCAGAGGGGGTTATATTAAGTGTAAGTTCATCTGTGACAGGAGAGGTACAGATACCTGTATTAGAAGTAGCTGTCAGTTGAAGGACCACACTTCCATTCGAAATATCAGTTGTGCCAGGGAAATAGGTAGCATTTAGATCAGAATCATCGTCGAAAGATCCATCTCCACCCAAAGCTTGCCATGCGTAACTTGCATTTGTAGAAGATGATGTGGCATCATCCAATCGATATCCAGCAGCAACTTCACTTTCACAAATAGTTGTATCAGTCCCAACATTTAAGCTAATTGGCTCTTCAACTGTAATAGTAATAGAGTTAGTAGCCGTACATCCAGGTGTAGCATTTATCGTTTCTACTAGCGTGTAGGTTGTAGTTACACTTGGTGATACCGTTGGATTAGCAATTGAAGATGAAAATCCAGCAGGATTGGAAGTCCACTGATAGGTATGACCAGCAACTGAAGCTGAACCAATTTCAATACTTTCACCCTCGCAAATTGTAACATCAGTAGCGACTGTAGCAACCGGCTTATCAATTACTGTTACAACAATAATATCTGAACCAACTAAAACCCCAGAATCATAGGCACTGAGAGTAAATTGAGTAGTTGTAAATACTGTTACTTCAGAAACTGGTGTTGTCGGACTGTTGAGAGTTGGCCCATTTGCGGCGGTCGGGTCAGGTGAAGCCGTCCATTGATAGTCATATGACAAATTGTTAGAGTTAGATCCAATATTAATTGTTGCCTCCTCACATACAGTTATATCAGAACCTGCATTAACATCAGGACCAACATTAACAGTTCTTGATACCTCAGCGGCAGCATTTCCAGATGAATCAGAAACATTATATGTTACACTGTAAGAACCAATTGTTGAAGTATTGACTGAGTTTGTGGTAACTATTGATGAAGAAATATCTCCATCGTAATTATCAGTTGCCGTAGCTCCATCATCATTATATGTTGATCCTTGTTCAACATTTAAACTAGAATTTCCAAGCAATGAAATAACAGGAACTTGAGTATCAATAACATTAACGGTTCTTGTTACTGGAATTGCAGCATTACCGCTAGAATCAGTTACATTAAATTCTACAGTATATGTTCCTACAATTGATGTATTTACATTACTATTTGTTGTTATATCTTGGGTTATATCACCGTCATAATTATCTGCGGCCGTTACTCCACCTTCATCATTGTAACTTTCAAAAACTTCAACTGTAGTTGATGTATTTGTTATTGTAAGTATGGGTTTTGTTGTGTCAACTACATTAACTGTTCTTTGAACCTGAGTGATATTTCCATCTGAATCAGAAACAGAATATTGAATAAAATATGTAGCGACTGTACTGGTATCAACACTTCCATCAATCGAAATTTGAGACGGCGAGTCTGATGTGTCCCCTAAACTACCATCATCAGGATCAAACGCAAAAGCCCCTGGCTCTGAATACGTATCGCCAACTTCAATTGTCATAGGATTAGATCCCTCTAAAGTAATACTAGGCGGTGATCCAACAACTACAGTTCTAGTAACTTGAGCTGCGGCATTTCCCTCTGAATCTGAAACATTATAGAAAATAAAATAAGTCCCCACAACAGAAGTATCAGGAGATCCTGTAGCAACAACAGAATTAATTATTCCGTCATAATTATCATTTGCAAATGCTCCCGGATCAGTAAATGAGCTACCTAAATCAATGTTCAGTGGATTATCCCCAAGTAAAGAAATTACTGGTGCGGTTGTATCAACTACATTTATTACTCTTGTAGCAGTATTTGCAGAATTTCCTGAGGAATCTGAAACATTATATGTAAGGTTATAAGTTCCAAGATTTGATGAATCTACAGAGCCTGTAATGATAACGCTTGAGGACAAATCGCCTTCATTTGAATCGGTAGCTGAAAATCCAGGTTCTACATAATTGGTGCCTGCCTCAATAGTTATAGTTGTGCTTCCAGAAAGTGTAATAACAGGACTCTGAGAATCTACAACTTCAACTGTTCTTGTTATTGGAATTGCTTCATTAGATGAGCTGTCAGTTGCTGTGTAAGTAAGTGTATACTCCCCTGACGTAGAGGTATCTAAAGTATTTGGGTCAACGGAGGCAGTAAGTCCACTATCATAATTATCTGTAACAGTAGCACCAGCATCTGTATAAGCTGTTCCAACTTCAATTGTAACTGTCGGAGATCCATTTAAGGTTATTACAGGTTTAGTAGTATCAACTACATTTACAATTCTTGTAACAGTAGTAGCAGCATTGCCACTGGAATCAGATATGTTGTAATCAATTGTATATGTTGCTACTACTGATGGATTAACAGATCCCGAAACTTGAATAAGAGAGCTAATATTTCCATCATAATTATCTATTGCGCTAGCTCCACTTTCAGAGTAAGAGCTTCCAACTTCCATAGTAATTGATTGTAATCCAAAAAGACTGATTGTGGGAGGAATCTGATCACCAACATTAACTGTTCTAGTCGTAGTAATGGCATTATTTCCTTCACTATCACTTACATTGTACTGTAAGTAATATGTGCCTGTAGTATTTGGGTCAACAGATCCTGTATAAACAATAAGGTTTGTAATATCTCCGTCATAATTATCAGTTGCAGTTGCCCCTGGATCGTTGTATACTGACCCAACCTGTATATTTTCAATTGTACCACCAATTAAATTAATTATTGGTAATGTGGTATCTACAACATTTACAACACGCTGCACAATAGTAGTATTGCCAGATGAGTCAGTAACGCTATACTGGATATTATATGTACCCAGAATCGAAGAATTAACAGATCCAGTAATTGAAATACTTGGAGTTAAATCCCCGTCCTCAACATCTGAAGATGTTGCTCCAAGTTCAATATATGTTACGCCATATTGAATTGTCTGTGGGTTGTCCCCCTGAAGATTTATTGATGGTGGTGTTCCTACAACAACAGTTCTAATAATTTGAGTAGCAACGTTACCTTGACTATCAGTAACATTATAAGCGATAACGTATGTGCCAGCACTATTGACATCTACAGAGCCAGAGCTAGCTATATTGTTTGTAATATTTCCATCATAATTATCAGTAGCGGTTGCTCCAGGATCATTAAAAGTATCTCCCAATTCCAGTGACATACTGGCATCTCCAATCAACGATAAAATCGGTGATGTTGTATCTTGAACGGTAACAGTTCTTGTAACCTCTACTGCAGAATTTCCAGAACTATCAGTGACATTATAGCGAATGATTGAAACTCCAACAGTTGAAGGATCAACTGTTCCGGTTGAAACTATAGCATTTGTAATATTTCCATCGTAATTATCAGTAGCAGTTGCTCCTTCATCAATAAAGGAAGAAAAGACTTCAATTGAAACCGATGCATCGCCAATGAGAGAAATAATTGGCAGTGTATTTTCAACTACATTTACTGTTCTAACTAGTTGACTTGCAGCATTGCCTGCTGAATCTGAAACATTGTAATATAATGTTGTCGATCCAATTGTTGATGTATCAACATTTCCAATGATGTTAACAGATGAACTTATATCCCCATCATAGCTGTCAATTGCTGTTGCCCCTGGATCAATAAAAACAGTATTTAAATCAATATCTAGATTTGAATCACCATTCAAAGAAAATTGTGGTGGAGATGTATCCACAACAATTATAGTTCTGGTTACAGGATCTGCAGAGTTACCTGCACTATCACTAACATTGTATGTCAAAGCATAAGTGCCAGTGGAATTTAAATCAAATGTACCAGAGATAATAATCGAAGACGTAATATCTCCGTCATTTGTATCAGATGCAGTAGCACCTGGATCAATAAAACTTCCTCCTACTTCAATAGAAACAGTTGAGTCACCAATTAATTGAATTGTTGGTTTTGTGGAATCAATAACTTGAACAGTTCTATTTAAAAAGGTCGTGTTTCCTTCACTATCTGTTACACTATACTGTATTTGGTAAGTACCTATAACATCGGTATTAACAGCTCCGCTGATTGAAATACTACTAGTTAAATCACCATCCTCTGGGTCAGAAGCGATTGCTCCTAATTCAATGTAATTTGAACCGATCTCAATTGTCATTGGATTATCCCCTTGTAGTGTAATTAATGGGGGTGTTCCAACTATAACCGTTCTAGTTACTTGAATAGCTTGGTTGCCATTAGAATCAGTTACATTATATGAGATTGTATATGTTCCAACAGTTGAAGTAGTAACTGTCCCTGAGGTGACAATAGCACCAGTCAATACTCCATCATAATTATCATTTGCTGTTGCACCATCATCAACATATGAATCTCCAATAGCTAGATAAACAACCGAGTCTCCCGTTAAAGTTATTATTGGGGGTAAATCATCCAATACTGTCACTTGGCGAGTGATAGTTTCAGCAGCATTTCCAGAACTATCACTTACATCATATAATAAATTATAGGTGCCTAATGAGTTTTCATTAACTGAGCCAGATACCGCAATTAAAGATGAGAGATTGGTGTCATAATTGTCTGTTGCAGTGGCACCAGGATCAACAAATGTCGTTTGATACGTATGATTGATGGATGAATTGCCATTAAGTGAGATGATTGGCGCAGTTGTATCGACAATTTGAACCGTTCTTTCTACAGAATCAGCTGTATTTCCAGAGCTATCGGAAACTGAATAAGTCAATAGATAAGTCCCTAAATTGGATGTGTCAACAGATCCAGAAACAGAAATCGACGCTGTGACTGATGAGTCATTATCATAATTATCAGTAGCGACAACCCCAGGATCTGTAAAATTTGTGCCCACCTCAATACTTATGGTAGAATCACCCAACAGAGTTATTACAGGTTTTATGTTATCTTCGACATTAACAACTCTTGAAATGGGTGTAGCTTGATTGTTTGATGAATCCGAAACATTGTAAGTAAGAGTGTAAGATCCAACTACTGTATTGTCAACTGAACCTGATAAATTGATTTGAGAAGTCAGAGTTGCATTGTCATCATAATTATCAGTTGCAGTAGCTCCGTCATCTGTGTAAGCTCCATTAAGTTCAATATTTACGGGAGAAGAACCTAATAATGAAAGAACTGGAATTGTTGTGTCGACAACATTTATTGTTCTTATAAGAGTAGAAGCTGAATTTCCAGAAGAATCTGTAACATCATATAAAACCGTGTATGAACCCAGAGTTGCCGTATTTACAGATCCTGAAATTGAAATAGTCGATGTAATCGTACTATTATCATCGTAATTATCAGTCGCAGAAGCTCCAAGCTCATTGTATGTAGTCCCAACTTCAATAGATATTATACTGTTTCCATTAAGACTCAATTGAGGAGGTGTAGTGTCAATGATTTCAACGGTTCGGTTGGCTATTGTTGTATTACCACTTGAATCTGTAACGCTGTACTGTACTGTGTATGAACCCACAGCATTGTTGTTGATTAAAGAAACACCAGAGATGATAATTTGGTCTGTTAGTATTCCATCTTCAACATCTTCAGCAACCGCTCCTAATTCAAGGTATGAATTCCCCAAAGAAATAATTTGAGGGTTTGCTCCATTTAAAGTAATTGAAGGGGGAGAATCGGGGTTGGGAGCCTCACTTTGGTCAGTAACGGCGACTGACATTGGAAAATTTGATTCATTATTTTCGCTATCAGTCGCAGTTACTGTTATCTCATATACATTGTCTGAATTACTGTCAGCTGGTTGCTCATAATCGGGAGCTGAACTAAATGAAAGTTGAGCTTGCGTTGAATAACTACTAGATGTACTTCCTGTAGACGAAGGTTGGTTTATGGCTGAAATTGTAAATAAGCTGCTATCAATCCCAGATAATGACCATATAACCGGCTCATCTGAATTGAAAGTTGCTACAAAAGTTTGATTTTCTTCAATAGATGGGGTATTGGTGTTAACTGAGTTAGAGACCACTGGATCAGTCTCATCAACATCAGTTAAAGTGACAGTTACAGCTAAATCACTAGTATTACTAGAGCTGTCTGTAGCAGTAACTGTTAAATTATATTCATTGTTTACTCCAACATCGCCCGGTGCCTCATAATCAGGGGCTGAAGTGAATGTTAGCTCCCCTGCGTTTGAAATGCTAAAGAGACCACTATCAGTTCCTGATAGTGACCAAGTAACAGTCTCATTTGCACTATATGTAGATACTGCTGTTTGGTTTTCCTGAACTGATACTGTTTCGCTCCCTGATATTACTATATTAACATTATCACTAGGATCATCTGTCACGGTTATTGCTACGTTTTTTTGAGCACTTGCACCTGAAATGTCTGTGACAGTTACTGTTAAGTTGTATACGTTATTAGTACCAAAATCAGACGGGTTCTCAAAATCAGGAGCAGAATTGAATGACAACTCTCCACTATTTGAAATACTAAATTTGCTACTATCATAGCCCGATAATGACCATGAAGCAACAGTTTTGTTAGCTGAATAAGTAACTACAGCTGTTTGATTCTCCTGAACTGAAGGAGCATGATTTCCTGATAAAATCAATGGAGTTTCATCAACATCAGTCACAGTTACAGTCACAGCTAAATCACCAGTATTACTAGAGCTGTCTGTAGCAGTCACCGTTAAATTATATTCATTGTTTGCTCCAACATCGCCCGGCACCTCATAATCAGGGGCTGAACTAAATGTTAGCTCCCCTGCGTTTGAAATGATAAAGAGTGCGCTGTCAGTTCCTGATAGTGACCAAGTAACAGTCTCATTTGCACTATATGTAGATACCGCTGTTTGGTTTTCTAAAACTGATACTGTTTGGCTACCTGTGATTACTGGATTATCCTCATCAACATCAGTTACAGTGACAGTTACAGCTAAATCACTAGTATTACTAGAGCTGTCTGTAGCAGTAACTGTTAAATTATATTCATTGTTTACTCCAACATCGCCCGGTGCCTCATAATCAGG
>PBNJ01000011.1 GCA_002723075.1 Flavobacteriaceae bacterium
ATGTTGTTGTTTTTTGTAAACAAAAGATTGTGGATCTCCAAAGTAGGTGTTGCTGCGCCGTTTGACCTCTACGATTGCAAGTATATTGCCTTTTTGGGCAATGATGTCCACTTCTGCCCTGCCAAAACGGTAATTGCGTTTTAAGATAATAAACCCTTGTTTTTGAAAGCTTTCTGCGGCTACCCCTTCGCCTATTCGGCCACGAATGGTAGTGTTCATTGGGGTTGATTAAAATTTGAAGATATAAAAAACAATGAGAGGGGAGATTATTGTTTATTTTTGCGGTTAATAGAGATTCCTTCATGTTAAAAAACCGCTACACGATTACCGCAGCACTTCCTTACACCAATGGGCCAATTCATATCGGACACCTTGCTGGGGTTTATGTTCCAGCAGACATTTATGCTCGTTACATGCGTATGAAAGGTGAGGATGTATTTTTTGTTTGTGGTAGTGATGAACACGGGGTGGCGATTTCCATTCGAGCAAAAAGAGAGGGGAAATCTCCAAAAGAGCTCATTGATCACTATCACAGTATGATCATGTCGTCCTTTCATGACTTTGGCATTTCTTTTGACCACTATGGAAGAACCTCTGATCCCATTCATCATCAAACTGCCAGTAACTTTTTTAAAAAGCTACACGACAACGGCGACTTTATTGAAGAAACTACCGAACAACTCTATGACGAGGAAGCTGAGCAATTTTTAGCAGATCGATTTGTCGTAGGTACTTGTCCGCATTGCGGCAATCAAGAGGCCTATGGCGATCAATGTGAATCCTGTGGGCGCTCGCTCAATGCAACTGATTTGATCAATCCAACATCCACGCTTTCTGGCAGTGTTCCCGTGACAAAAGCTACCAAACATTGGTTTTTACCTTTGGATCGACACCAGACCTTTTTGGAAAATTGGATCCTGAAAGGACACGCTGATGACTGGAAACCCAACGTCTATGGCCAAGTCAAATCTTGGCTCGACGATGGACTCAAGGCACGAGCAGTGACACGAGATCTCGATTGGGGGATTCCTGTACCTGTGCCAGGAGGTGAAAACAAAGTCCTGTATGTATGGTTTGACGCGCCAATTGGATATATCTCCGCAACCAAAGAATGGGCTAAAAAAAATAACATAGACTGGAAACCTTATTGGAAAGATAAAAACACCAAGCTCATCCACTTTATTGGCAAAGACAATATCGTGTTTCACTGTATTATCTTCCCCGCCATGCTCCATGCGGAGGGGTCTTTTGTGTTGCCAACCAATGTTCCTGCCAACGAATTTTTAAACTTAGAGGGACAAAAACTATCCACCTCAAAAAACTGGGCCGTTTGGCTACATGAATTTTTGAAAGATTTCCCTGGAAAACAAGATGTATTACGCTATGTCTTGACTGCCAATGCGCCCGAAAATAAAGACAATGACTTTACATGGCATGACTTCCAAGCCCGAAATGATAACGAACTCGTTGCCATCTACGGGAACTTTATCAACCGAATTGTGGTGCTGACCCATAAATATTATGATGGTGTTGTACCAGAACCAAATACAAATACGCAAGTCGATGAGGAAACCTTAGCAGAGTTGTTCACTTTGCCAACGCAAATCGCCGCCGCAGTGGAGAGCTATCGCTTTCGAGAAGCCAGTCAGTTTATGTTAAAAATTGCGCGCTTGGGCAATAAATATCTTGCTGATGAAGAGCCCTGGAAACAGCAAAAAACAGATCCAGACCGCGTAAAGACCATCATGTACAATGGTCTGCAGATTGCCGCTGTTTTGGCGATTGCTAGCACGCCCTTTTTACCACAAACGGCTGACAAGCTCAAACAAGTTTTGGGTCTTCCTCTCAAATCCAAATGGGATGACTTGGCACAAACCGAATTCGTTTCCCCCCGAACAGTCCTCGCCCCCAGTGAATTGTTATTTTCAAAAGTAGAGGATGGCGATATCCAAGCCCAATTAGACAAACTGAAAACCCAGAGCGTCTAAGTCCATGCTTTATATTGCTTTTGATGCATGCTATGCGCATCCACTGCCCGAAAGACATCGTTTTCCAATGATCAAATACGAATTGTTACCCAAGCAACTCCTACACGAGGGGACTTGTACTCCCGAACAATTTTTCAGTCCAAAACCCATTGCCAAAAACACAGTATTACGAGTTCACGATCCTGAATATTATGAGCAATTGTGTGCCCTCACTCTATCCAAGGCAGAAGTCAGAGGTTTAGGCTTTCCGCTTTCTAAGGCGCTAGTGCACCGTGAACATGTCATTGCCCAAGGAACCATTGACGGTGCTGAACATGCTTTGACACATGGGATTGCGATGAACATAGCTGGGGGGACACACCATGCTTTTGCCAACCGGCCTGAGGCCTTTTGTATGCTAAACGATCAGGCTATCGGAGCTCAATGGCTCCTCGATAATGGAAAAGCAAAGAAGGTGTTGATTCTCGACTTGGATGTGCATCAGGGCAATGGAACGGCAGATATTTTTTTGAAACATAAGGATGTGTTTACGTTTTCTATGCATGGGGAAAAAAACTATCCTTTCCACAAGGAAACGAGCGATTGGGACATTGGATTAGCTGACCAAACCGATGATGCAACCTATTTAAAGATTTTGGCAGGTGTACTGGATGATTTACATCAAAAAGTACAGCCAGACTTTGTATTCTATTTGTGTGGTGTGGATGTGATAGCGCAGGACAAGTTGGGAAGATTAGGTTTGTCGGTGGCGGGTTGTAAGCAGCGCGATGAGATGGTATTGCAGTGGTGCCATCGAAATGCATTGCCTGTGCAGTGTAGTATGGGTGGTGGGTATATTCCTGATCTTTCGATTTTAATAGAAGCCCACGCCAATACGTTTCGATTGGCGAAGGACATCTATTTTTAGGACTAAAGCATCATCAGCTCGTCACAATTCACTTAAATGACATAGCGTTTCTCAACGACTTTGGCTTGGTAGGTACGATGTACAATGACTGGTATATATTAGTGTCAAGACTGGGTCTAACGCCAACGCTGACTACGCAACTGTAAGGCCGCCACAACAATATCACGACGACTGATTTGACCAACCAAACGTCCATTGTTGAGTACCGGCAGGCGACGACGACTATTAGTGTGAAAATACAAAGCCGCGTCAAAAATGGTGCGATCATACTGAATTGTATTGACAGGAGACGACATAAAGTTTGAGACTTTTTTCTCTAAAATTGGCATATTAAAATAACGACTCTCTGAAATCTGCTTCATAAAGTCTGCCTCCGAAACAATCCCAACAAGGATCCCTTTATCATCAACGACTGGTCCACCAGAAATCCTGTGACGAATAAACAATTCCATCACTTCTAAAATCGATTGATCGGGAGAAAATGTAATGAGCTCCCGAGTCATATAATCCGAAACAAGCAAATGAGGTTTGGGAACTGGTTTTGCCTTTGCACGAACGCCTTGAAAACTTTTAATTGCCATATCGTTGTATTTTTATAACTAACAATGTACATTTTTTTTAACAAATGGGTGGAAGAACAGTGTGAAAAGAGTCTATTTTTGCATTATGAAAGAGCGAATTGGGGTGTTGGGTTGCGGTTGGCTTGGCCTGGGAGTTGCCCAATCCTATGTAGCGGATAATTTTATTGTGCACGGCAGTCGGCAATCGAAAAAAGGCGCGGATTCTCTCCAAAAGCATGGGGTTCATGGCTTTGTTGTTCAAATAAGCGAAAACCATGATTCAGGCAATTTAACCGAGTTTCTAAATGGGGTCAGCCGTTTGTTTTTGACCATCCCGCCAGGGCTTCAAAAAAACCCAAAACGAGATTTTGTTGCGATGATTCATCAGCTCCTTCCGCATATCCACAGCAGCGAGGTCAAAGAGGTGGTGTTTACAAGTAGCACGGGTGTTTATGGTCCACAGCAAGGGCTTGTTTCACCAAGCATAGTCCCGCAACCACAGACCGAAAGTGGAAGGCAATTACTTGAGGTTGAAAGTTTGTTACGCTCCCAAGACCGTTTTTCTACCCAAATCGTTCGTTTGGGTGGCCTTTTGGGTGACGACAGACATCCCGTGAAGCAACTCGCCAAATTACCAGTAGTTTATAACCCACAGGCTCCAATCAATTTGATTCACAAAGTAGATGCTATCGGTTTACTCCGCTATTTGGCTGATCGAGCTCCTTGGCAGAGCATCTATCATGGCGTCGCACCATGGCACCCTACAAAACAGGATTTCTACAAGCAAGCTGCGAATGAGATGCAACTCCCTTCGCCAAAATTTGCTGAAGACCCAGGAAATGCCAATAAGGTTGTTACTGACCCACAGATTCAATCTTTGGGATACGCTTTTTTGGAGCCGAAACTTGGTCTTGTTCAAACTCCTTAGCGATTCGGTTGTAGTGATCGGCAAATACATTCCAAGCAACAATCACATCGTCCATTCCCTTGACAAAAGAGGAGTCTGCGTACTGTGAAGGGTTGGCATAACGAACAATTCCAACTCGGGTTCGGAAAACCTTATACCGACTCAGGAGTTGTGGAATCCGAAGTTGGTCTGGGAAGTTTTTCTCTGATATTCGATCTGCTTCATCTCCAATCGACTCGAGTTGCTGTTGAAGCGTATTGGTGTCGACATTTGGCAACTCTTCAAGTTGAGCATACAAAGACGCAAAGGGCTGTTCCTCACCAAGGGGAATTGAGGTAAGTTGTGGTTTGTTGTCAAAAAAATCTCTGTTTTCGATAGCGATTGGTTCGGGATTCGTTGTTTTTTGTCCGGATTGGGAGCATGACGTGATGATTGCGAAAAACAACAATAGAGATGGTTTCATAAAGCAAATATACAGTATGTGTAACGTTATTGGCTCTTAACGCTTATATCCAGGTGGATTGGCAAGTGCCATTTTTGGATTCCGATTTTCATAAAACAAACCCCAGTGCTTTTCGGGTTCATGCGGATCTGGAGACCCTTTCCAGGGTTCGTCAAAAGCTTCAAAAACAAAGGTTAGGATGTTATTGTTTGCTGTCCATTCGCACAAGGAGTCGTAATACATTTTTTGAAAAACCACATTTGCATGGGCTTTGGAGAAACCACGTCCATTGGCGTCTGTTGCCCAACCCGCCTCTGTAATCACAACCACTTTGTCTGGGTATTTTTGAGAGACCTGATGATAATTTTCTTTAGTATGCGCTATGGCCTCTTCAATGGTCTTGTTTTCCCACAAGGGATAGGTGTGAATCGAGATAAAATCGAGTTCCTCAACAAGGGGTTCGAGTTTATCAAGCCAAGGAACATAATTCTCGCAAAAGGTAACCGCTTGATTGGTTGATGCCTTTACTTGTCTTATATAAGCAATCATATGATCGACAGGAACCATATTTCCTGACCAATCGACACAGGATTCATTGCCAACTGCTAAAGCGATAATGATATCTTCATAGGCGTTTGCCCATGCAATCAAGGTTTCGATTTCCGCTTTGTTTTTTTTCATATGGGAATCTATTTCCTCATCGCTATATTCGCCTCCCCATGGGCAATTGGGATTGGACTGTTCTCCGTCGAGATAGGCACCGAGCATAACTTGAATTGGAAGCCGTTCATTTCGAATAACCTCAAGCACCGTTTGGGCGTGTTGATCACAACTATACAAACGTATATAGCGCCAATGACGCTGTACAATAGTCAAGTCTTCTTTGACTTGCTCATAACTCGGATAAACACCCCCTGGTCGTTGCCCCTCACGAAATCCTGAGTAACAAACCGCAGTTCCTTTCGGAATAGAAAGCAATGTGGTATAATCCATCGGATTAAAATATATTATAAACTAAACTTAATGTTTTCATCTTTATCCCACAAGCCCCAATACGCACCTACTTCTCCTTCGGGACCCACTTTCCAAGATTCATCAAAAGAAGAAAAGTAGAACACTTCTATATTTGAGTCCTTTGCCCAAGCCTGGGTGTTAATAAAATATTGCTTGGCATGAGTTTCTGAGGGTACTGCTCCGTTAAGGTTTTCTCCTTTGCTTGGCCATCCCGTTTCCGTAATGATTACTCTTTTTCCTTTGGCTGCATCCATTGCCTGCCCATACATACTTTGCATGTGGGGCAATGCATATTCTTCAGGACAGCCCTCCCAAAAGGGATAGCAATTAGACAAAATAACGTCAGAATGTTCTACTAATTCGGGATGTGAAGAAAATTCATAATAAGCATCTACATAACCTATAGGGATATGTGCTGGAATTGCAGATCTAACCTCTTTCATGTAGTCGATTAGTTCGTCAAGACTTAAGTCATTTCTATAGAGCACCTCGTTACCAACAGCCGCAATATCTACATTACCTTCGTTAGCAAGCTCGATTAGAGCATTTATTTCTTGTTTATTTTTCTTGTTATCATCTCCAAGCCAAGCACCCACCATTGTTTGTAGGCCGTGTTTTTTGGCAAGACGAGGGATGTGTTCGTTTCCTTCAATACAAGAAAAAGAACGTATCCACTTGGTAAACGGCTTCAAAATCATTATTCGACGTTCTACTTGACTTACTGTTATCATATCTCCTGGCTCTTGACCGTCTTCATATAGACTAAAACATATCCCATGCATTCCTGCTTCTAAGGTATTTCTCCACATGGTATTTAAATCATCTGCTTTGTGCTGAGACAAGTCAACTCCTTCATAAGATTGTTGTTCGAGTTCTTCGAGCTTAAAGTCTATACCCTCCCTATATGACATTGTTATTTGTATTTACGGTTTTCATTTTTATCACAAATTCACATCGTGAATCATGGTCTCCTTACATAGTGTATTTTCCAATCCTCGTCGATTGAGGAAAAGTAAAATAAGGAGCTCTTCCAAAAAAGCAAAGCAATTCACAAGATTAACATCACATGCTTCCATTGGTTTTGGGCGTTGAGTAAATAAATTGATAGTATTCATCAACCTAACCTGCTTTAATTTATGGAGGCATTTGAAGATTCTCCTTTCCGAAATTTCAACAGTGCTCTTATTTCATTGGCACGAGTCTCATCTATACTATAGTTGCGCATAATCCACATCGCAGCCAATGTTCCAAGTGTTGGAAAAAAACAAAAAAAAGCATGCAGTCCATCTACTGCCGATTGTTGCTCTACCGTGGTTAAGTCTGGATTAAAGCCCACTACAGCAATCATCACACCGCTAAGAGCCCCCGCTATGGCAAAGCCTACTTTAACCATCCACCAATAAATCGCTCCAAAAACTCCTTCTCTTCTTTTACCTGAGTTTAGCTCATCAACGTCTATTACATCTGCAGTCATAGACATCATAATGGTAAATAAACTTCCAATACCAAATGAAAAAAATGGAAGAGCGATAATATACATCCAAGGTTTTCCAGGGATGAATAAAAAATATAGCATAATATACCCTAGAATAGATATACTTTGCGATACCATAAATGCTTTTTTCTTGCCCATTTTTTTAGATAACCAAGCTACAATGGGGATTACGATAAAAGTAGTTCCCAAAGCACCAAGGCATCCAAACAGTGATACCCAAATACCAGTTGCTTCGGCATCGCCGTTAAAAAGCTTATATACAATGACAAAGAAAGTAAGGGACGATACCGCCATAAAGGCATTGTATATAAAAAATGTAGCGCCACATAATTTTCTAAATTCTTTAATTTTAAATGCTTCGATAAAGCTTACATAAATTTTTCTAAGACTAGCACCAATTTTAGCAATGCTCAAGGGTTCATAATCTTCATTAAGGGTAGATTTACTCTTTATGAATATTGCTGGAACAATCGCACAGATTACGCAAGGGATTGCTACCCATATTGCGAGTTCTCTTGCTGCTTCATCTGCTGAAGGAAACCACTCGGTGTCATACATTATGACCCAAAACCATGGGGCAATCACCCATGCCCATTGTCCAATCCATTGCGCAATAGCCATGATGTTTGTACGTTCGTGAAAATCATCACTCATTTCATACCCCATAGCTACATAGGGTACACTAAAAAAAGTAAGTCCTGAATAAAAAATAATGGACCATATAAAGAAATACCAAAAATTAAATTGTAATGAATTCTCCTTAAATAGCTGCCACATAAAAATGTAGGCAACTCCCATAACAATACCGCCTACCAAAACATACTGTTTACGGCGTCCCCATTTTGATTTCGTATTATCGGAAATAAAACCCATTATAGGGTCGGTAATAGCATCAAATATTCTAGGGAAAAAATATATAAGAGACCACATCCAACCTGGAAAACCTAAATCTTGAACTAAGACAACCATAAATATACCAAGAATAGCAGGGAACATTTGATTGGCAAACATGCCGATACCAAACGCAATTTTTTGACCCAGTGGGACTCTGTCTTTTAAGGAAGGGTTGTCCATGATAGTCGTTTTAGTGGTTTTGAATCATTATGGTTTGTATTGCTTGCGGGCTGATGCTTATATTTTTGTTATAACCATCATGAGTTAATTTGAAACTTTTTAGCGTGGTACCTTCATTAAATACGACAACCGCTATGCTTCCATCTGGATTTTTGGCAGCAGCTACCATAAGTTCTTCATCTGATTTTATGACATCAATTACTTTTGCCTCTGGTCGAATAAACTTACTAAAATGAGCCATAATATAGTATAGCGGTGTATAGTAAACCTCGTCCTTTTCTGGGTCTACAATTACAGGGGCAATACACCAGTTATTTGCCCAATTCGGTCCTCCTTTGGTATCTAAAACCATATTCCAATCTACCCAACCATCGACCCAATTGTTTAGGCATCCAATAATATCACGAGCATATCTATTGGCAGGAGCGTATTTGGGATGTAAATATTTTTTCTCTTCCTCTCTCCAGTCATATCCCCAATCCGTGGCTTCTTTTTTCCAATACCATTTGTCGTCTTTCCAAACAGGCACTTCGGCATCTACACAAGCTTCTGTTTNAATGAGATGTTTCTCTGGGGCCTTTTTGTGTGCGTACTGCAATTCCTCTGGGAAATAGTCATAAGTACTTTCATACCAATGAATTGCTGTTCCATCATAATACTTACTTGAAGCTTCGTCTTTGTACATGACATCTACCCACTCACGTATTCCTTCACGATTTTGGTCATATCCTAAAATTTTAAGGTGGCTTTTGCCATCAGCTTCGAACTTTGGACCCAAAAAGTTTTGAACGAAGTGTGTCATCTCCTCAGGAGAATAATGCATGCTCTCCCAATTCTCACCATTTCCATGCGGCTCATTTTCGACAGTAAATCCCCAAATATCAATTCCTTCTGCCTTGTAGGCATCAACATATTTTGAAAAGAACAAAGCCCAAGTGTCGTAATACTCTGGCAGTAGTTTTCCACCAACCCAACTGTTGTTGTCTTTCATCCATGGAGATGCAGTCCAAGGGGAAGAAAAAAGTTTAAACCCATCCTCTGATATCGCCATCGCATCTTTTATCATAGGAATAATATCGTCTTTATCTTCATCTATCGAAAAGTGATCTAAATTTTTATCACCTGCCACAGGCGTGTAAGAGTAATTGTTTAATGAAAAGTCACATGAGTTCATATGCGTACGCGTAAGGGAATAACGAGCACCATCTTTCGCAAAATAAGCAGCTAAAATTTCATTGCGTTTTTCTTCACTCATCTTGTTCAGCAAATAAGCTGAAGATTCCGTAAAAGCTCCTCCAAAACCTGTGATGGTTTGAAGTTCTTTTTTTGAGTTAATCACGATTGTTGATGCCTCTGAGTCATGTTCGAAAGTTGTTTGTAAGCTTAATTGATTACCGCTTTCAGAGGTTTCATAAACATACACTTTAGGGTTTATTGAATTACAAGATATCGCTGTAAAAAGAATCATTAAAATAAGAGTTTTATAATTCATAATCTATTTGTTTATATCCTTTTTTGGAGCTATTGGGGGTAAGACCGAAACTAACAACTTATCCTCATTCCCATTAATAGTTTTTTCAATCGTGTTTCCATTTCGTGTCAATCCAGAAAAAATTCCTTTATCAACTGAACTCCACAAGGCGTACTTTGCTTTTCCGTCAACAGTAAACAACCCAAAATGATTCTCAGATCCCATCGGGTTTTCGGCATCTTTCCATGGCTCATCGAAAGCTTCGAAATAAAAGCAACTTACGCCGTTTTCATTCGACCATTTTCGCAGAAAATCATAATACTTTTTTGATTTATACTCGTCGGCTGCTTGTGAACCCTCTGCTCCGTAAAACCCGTTTGAGGCAGTTGCCCAACCAGTCTCTCCAATATGAATTGGTTTATCGATTCCCAAACTCAATATATACTGCTTTACATCGTTGTATTGGCCAATTGCAAACTCCCCTGCGCGTTGCATCGATGCATCAATTTGCTCGATTTTACTCAAACTCGGGTCTCGGCTGTACCAATAATCGGGGCTGTAATGAGAATTATGAAAGGCATACGTATGCATCGAAACAAAATCGACTGCTGCAATTAAACGATTCAAATCCTCTGTGTGATAATTGTCAGAAGCACCTCCCCATGCAGCAAAATCATCAGAGCTTGTAATCCACAAGTCGCTGGGAAGATCTCCTTTTCTTTTCAGTTCTTGTAGATAATTGACCCACTTTAAAATTACGGACGGTGGTACAAAATAGCTTGTCGCCCAATGAACCATGGCTTCATTTCCAACCGCAATCATTTTAATGATGTCTGGATATTGTTTGGCATATTGAACCGCACGTTGGACTTCAGCTTCATTGTATGCCTCATCCTCTTGGGTGTGGTCTGGGTGGTCTGTCCAAGCATCTTTACAGTTAATCCAAGCACCAACCATTACATACATCTCAAATGATGAGTCCTCTTGTTTCAACTCTGTAATAGCTTCTAGTAAATTCGGCAATTCTGCCAACTCTGTATTATAAGTACGAAGTATTTTGATGTCCATCGCTGACAAGATTCGCATGTCATCCATGATTTGGTCAATACTTGGTACGGTATCACGAGATATCGCACGATAGCCTCCATAGGAAATCGCTTGATAATTTGGATTTCCTAAGATATCTGCTGCCGTTGGACCTTGTGGTAAAGGTGAGCAGCTCGTCGAGATTAGGGAAACAACAATCATCAGCAAGACTATTCGTTGAATTGATTGAAATTGATTCATCAGATATAAATATTGATTTGAGAAATTTTTCCATTTCGACTAAAGAGATTAGCTGAATCAACCACATCAAGGTGAAATTGGTCAATCTTCTTCTTTTCCCCTTTGGAGATGACCAATTCAATTCCACTGACGTTGGATTCGTTGTGGTAAACAATCGGTACTTGGCAATAGGTAAAACAGAGAGCATGCTTTGGAATGGTCAGAGTTTGCTTTTTGTTTTCTACATCGTAGAATTCAAATTCCTTTTGTTCTTCTAAGTACTCCTCGGTTCGAACAATTGTCGGGTTAAAAAAGAGTTTCCCACCTTTTGTATATACCCCAAACTCTCCCCAACGACACAAGATATCCTCTTTGACTTGACCTGTCATTCCGGGCTGTTGAGCCCCTCGACCAGCAGGGGTATGAGAGTATGGGTCTGTTGGGAAAGCCCCGTATGCTTTAGGCGTTTTGTGAGCACCAATTCCGTCAACAACTTCATAATAATGTTTTTCAAGGGAGGCAATGACACCAAAATCAGACTGTTTGTGAATCGATTCCCAAAGAATCTCTTGCACAGCCAATGCCAACTTGGATACCATGTGCCAGTAAATCGATCCTAAACCTTCAAAGCCAAAAAACGTTCCTGATCGACCCGTAAAGGATTTGTGATCAAACAAGTCTTCAAACATATGCAATAAATTCTCTTCTTCAGTTGCGACCAAATTGACATAACGATCTGGCAATTCAGACATTGCATTCTTTAAGCTGTCCGCATTTGTAAAATTGCCATTGAAGTGATAGGCACCTGCAGAGTCCTTAAGAATGACTTGTGTGTTGTTGTCAGCTAGTAGTGTCTTTAATAGTGCTGAGTTTTCAACGGATTCTGAAGGCACATTATTTTTCTCAAAAAAACGAGGTAGATTTTTATTGGGATATAAAATATAGCTGTTTTGATCCTCTCTGTAAAGTTTGCTTTTCCGCATTTGATTGAGTACTTTATCTGCTTGTGCAGGATTCAAATAGCCAGAGCTTAGAACCGCAACTTGCCCTTCAAGCATTTCATCGAGATAGGAAATAGACACGCCGCCTTTATCTTCAAATGTGATTAGATTGTAGGCATGGTACAAACCATCATCCCTTTTGTTTGCATCAATTGAATGGTCAATAAAGGTCATGCTGACACGAATAAATGCTTTGAGATCGGATGTAGAGATATCTGCCGTTTTTGAGGAAAACCCATTTTTGTAAATCTGATTTCGATAGCTACTTCCCGCCTGCCCTAGTGCATCAACAACTGACTTTCGATCTTGCTGAGTAATTGGATTGGCAAGTAAACTTTCGTATTTATTAAGCTGGGATAAGATTTCGTTAAAAAAACGATTTAACTCTTCTGAGATAACAAAAGATGCTAAGTCAGCACTTTCAATCAAATTATCAAAAAACGAAAAGAAACGCCGCAGATAGTATAAGGTAACCATAGAAGTTCCGTTTCCAACTAGCGCATTGTTGGCATCGTTCCATTCGGGTCGCTGGGTGTTGAGCCAAATTCCTGCTTCAGGAACAAAATTTGACATTTTTGCAAGTATGGTTGCCAACAGTTTTTCTAGCATGTTGACGTGATACACCTCTCCACTTGGCGTTTTTAGCAAAGCACCATCAGCACCCAAATCCTCTTTTTGTTTATCAATTTGATTGTGTAATGCCTCGTCAAAAAGTATTGTGTCCTTTGGATTTTTGACAATGTCCTTGTAGGATTTGATGATGTAAGGAACATGTGCATAAACAAAATGGTTTTCTGCCAAACTATTTAGCAGCTTTCCTGGGAAGTGTTTTTGTATAAATTCTAAAAACTTTAACAAATAAATGATTTGGTGATCCCCCCAATATCCGATATAAGACCAAGGATCGTGTGGCTCGATAATTTCCCAATCAAACCCGTCTTTGGTAACCCGATATGGGTTGTACCCGTCAAAGGTAGACGCATTGAGGAATCTAAAGATCATCCCTTCAATAAAGGAAGGATAAGCATGTGCAAGCGCTTCCCAATTTTGGAAAATATCGCGCCAGTTACCTTGGTAATCAAGTATTTTTGATCCATCATTTTCGTTTTGGGTATTAATTGAAAACCAGTTCCACGGCCGACTTGGATCGCCATGACGGCGACTAAATTTTAGAGGCAAATATTCTGTGGCCAATCGTTTAATTGGAACGGATGGAATTGAGCTAATATATGTAGCCAATTTCTCGAGTGAAAACAGATCATCCCATTTATTGAGTTGATCGTGAAATTTTTCGAATTCCACTTTGTTCGCTTGTTGGAGATAGGGAAGGAAATCCGCCTTTTCAATTTGGTAATTGGAATCAAAAATTCCCCCTCGCATGATGTTAAACATGGTGTTGGAGAAATGGCGCATGATGGTTCGCTTGTCATTGGTAAGCTGTAAACCGTCCGCTGCTGCGCACAGCTGAATGAGTTTGTTTGTACCTGCCTGAATATCTTCATCAAGTTGATCTATGATATTACCTTTGGCCATGGCTTTTACTAGAGATCTGATGCCAATCATTGATTGGTTTACATCAGCCACAATATACCAATCTTTAGCTTGATTTCCTTCAAAAGTTAAGGTGTCAACCAAAAAATACGCGCCCTTCTCGCCTTTGTTTTCCCACTCTTCTCTTGGGCTTTGTCCCCGACGAAATGCCTCAAGCTGAAATGAGGACAATAAATATGTTGGGTTGTTCAGACCGGATGACCAAACTGTCGTTGCTTTAAGCGCCTCGCTTGGCTCTGCTCGGTCAACGATAATCGCGCTTAGGGCATAGATTCCCAGTGCATATTCTTTTTCCAATTCACTTTTCTTGTAAGCGTCTACAAGGTTACTCTTGCTGTTTTGTAGGTCGGCTTCAACACCATAAGGGACTAGATTTTGGATTCCGTCTAGGAAATGAACAACCTTTTTGGTTTTAGTGAGATTGCTCAAAGTTGCACGGCGGACAAACCCAAATCGATTGCTTGAACTCCATTGATATTTGAACGAAAGTCCTATGTCATGATTGATTTGCTCAAAAATAACCGTGTTCCCATATTCACTTTTGTACAGGTTTGTTTCGGTATTGTAGACCGAGTCAGTACGTATGGAAAAGGGCTCCCACAAAAGAGATTTTCCATCTTGGTCAACACGCAGGATCGTTTTACTACCTGTGGTTTCTGAGTTTTCTAAAATTTTGTCGACTGTGTAGTAGGGAAACAGTGCTTGGTTGCAATCTTTTCTACCCGCAGAAAGACCACCATTGCTGCCGATAAACATCCAATGATTTGCGTCACTGACAATGCTCATAAAAAACGGTGGCATACCGTCAATATTTCTAATTTTATAAAACCAGTCTCCTTCAATTTCCAACAGTTCGCCTTCTGGCTCAAGTAGGTTTGTTTGTCTTAAATTTTGTCCAATGTACATATATGTTATACGATATTATTCTTTTATTCTTTGGTCATTTAATCAATTCTAATTCTATTTCTTCAAGAGATTTTCCTTTCGTTTCTGGAAGGATTTTGATAAACAATAACACCCCTACTGTAGCAATTAGCCCATAGATAAAGAAAGTTAATGCGCTGCCTAAATTTGAAATTTCCCAAGGAAAGATTTGTTGGATTAACCAACTGGAAAAAGAATTAATAAAACCAATCACCCCAATGGCTAGACCTCGAAATCGATTTGGGAAAATTTCGGAGAGCATTACCCACATCACAGGTCCTAACGAAAATGCAAAACAGGCGATAAATCCGAGAATCCCGATGAGAACAAGGGTAGCATTCATGTCGATTGCAGCTTCTAATATGGCACCTTCATTGAGGGCATAAACTTGGTTTCCAATAGCGGATTTGATGTCATTCTTAAAGGCAACATCGCTTTCATAATTAACGTCTTGAAATTCTGCTAGTTTATAGGTATCAATATTTTCAAAAGAATTGATTTCAGCAGCTGAGAGTTGATAGGTTGCTCGATTAAAACTGTAGGCACACAACAGCAAACTTACTGCGATACCAGACATGCCAACCAATAGAAGTGGACGCCTTCCCATACGATCAATCAAGTATATGGCGAGTAGCGTAAACACAACTGTGGTAAAACTCAGCAAAACTCCCGAGGAAAAAGCAGCATCTGTACCGATGCCCGTTTGTTTAAATATGGAAGTGGCATAAAAATAAATAGCATTGATTCCTGTAACTTGTTGTAAAATTCCCAAAGTAACTCCAACAATCATGATGAATCGTAACGCTGGCGAAAAGAGTTCACGAATAAAAACTGATTTTAAAAACTCAGTCTCTTCGATATTTTTTTCTATCATTTGGACTTCAACTTCTGCTTGCTCTGATCCATGAATACGCTCCAGAACATGCTTGGCCTGGTCTTTACGGTTTTTAGTGTATAGCCAACGTGGACTTTTTGGTACAAAAAATAAGAGTCCAAAATAAAAGATAGCAGGGAAAAACTCTACCCCTAACATCCATCTCCAAACATTTTCATTGGTGAGAACTTCACTCCCCGAAACGTTATATTGGTTGAAATAATAGTTACTCAAAAAGGCGGCAAAAAAGCCCAATACGATATTGAGCTGCTGAATAGAAACGAGTTTTCCTCGGTTTTCTGCCGTTGAGATTTCGGCGATATAGGTTGGTGCTAAAATGAGTGCTGAGCCAAAAGCCAATCCCCCAACCATACGAGCGATATATAAGGTTTCATACGAAATGGCATATGCAGAGGTGATCGCAGAAAGTGCATATAAAAATGCTACTGCTAGCAATATTTTTTTTCGACCGATTCGATCGCTAAGACGACCTGCAATTAGCATAGCTATCATAGCTGCAAATGACGGAGAACTAACAACCCAACCAGTTTGTGCGTCATTAAGGTCAAACTGCGGGCCTGCATAGGACATGACACCCGAGATAATTCCTGCATCAAAGCCAAATAAAAAACCCCCTAAGGATACAACAAATGCAATAAAGAGAGTCTTTTTTGTCATTAGAATTGTTTATTTGTTTTTGGTTAGTTGGCTTATCATTGGTAAAATCGAACGTAATCGATTTCCATAACATCCTCATCAAATGAACCTGGTATATTGCCGCCAAGGGTTCCACCCATAGCAACATTTAAAAGTAAATAGTGTGGGTTGTCGAAAGGAACAGTGGCGCTATTTGAAAGAGATACTAAGAATTTATTGTCAACATAAATTTTTAGTTCAGTAGAACTCCAGACCAAAGAATACAAGTGAAAATTTGTTGTGACATTAGAGATTCCTAGTTGAGAGGTGCTTCTTGTTTCACCATACGAACCATAATTGTATGGGCTTTGCGTTTCACCCCAGTGGAATGTACCTAAAATTTCATGTTTGTTGTATCCGCGTTGCTCCATAATATCAATTTCTCCGCACCTCGGCCAACCAACATTACCATCTGTGCTACCATGATAGTTTCCAAGTTCATTGATATTTGTCCCCAAAGTCCAAATTGCTGGCCATGTACCTCCTTTTGATGGAAGTTTTGCACGTACATCAATTCTTCCATATTTCATATCGAATTTTGAATTCAATCGAGCAGAAGTAAATTGTTTATTAGTTCCATTGTAGGAATAGCTTTCCCTCTTTGCTACAATTTTCAAAGTACCATCACTCACATAGGAGTTATCTCTTCTGGTTGTGTAGTGCTGTTTTTCATCGTTGGCCCAACCCCAACCAAGAATAGGTTTGTATTGCAGGTGCCAACGAAAATCAAGTGGAGCGCCTTCGTAATTGAATTCATCGTTCCAAACAAGTTCGTATCCCGGATATTCGGTTACTGCCTCGCTCAAGTCCAACAATCCCCCATTGTTTGTTTCACCAGTTGCATTGGTTATTTCAATTTCAGTTGATTCAAATGAATAATCAGTTTGTCCTTCGTTAAAAAATGCCCAAACAGCAAAGGTGTAAGTGCCCTTGTTTGAATAGGTGTGTTCAATAATTCCTGAGGAATTATTATAAACACTTTCATCTCCAAAAGAAAAACGATAACTCAAAGCTCCTTCTGCTTGGGCGATTACAGAAACTACACCATTATCACCAAGTGTGATTTCAACATTTAGTTTTGAAGTAGAATCTTTTGAACACGAAGAAAGTGCTAAAAGAAGTAATGAAAGTAAATAAGTAATGATATTATTAATAGTTTTGGTTTTTAATTTAAGGCTATTCCGCATTACTGCGGAATAGCCTTAGTGAAAGTTAATCGTAAGAGGTAATAACAAAATCTGATGCTGTAAGAACTTGATCTTGTGTTACCAAATAAAATAATGCTGAGTTAAATGTATTGCTTCCTTGTGAAGGTATTTCAACTGTATACTCAGCTGCTTCAGTTCCTGTAACTGTAACAGTGGCTGAATTATAAGATGGTTCAGTATCTGGATAAGGGTTTGCCTCGAATCTAAAATATACATCTATATCAGTACCTGCAGTAGCCCCAGTAAATGTAACTTTTCCACCATTAGGAAAAGAAAGTGGGTAAATTTCTGCTGTGTTTGCAAAACCAGCCCAAGATTGAGCAGTAGATGGAAATTCAAAAGTTCCATTGTCTGCATCATAAACTGATCCGTCAAAAGTTCCTGAATAAGTAGGACTAAAGTTTGTTCCAGACTGTGAACCTCCACCATAAAAGAAGATGTTGTCAAAATAGACTGTTCCATTTCCAACAACTTTTAACTGGAACACATCTGTCAAATCAACTACATCTGAAAAATAAGAAATATCAATATCTACGCTATTCCATTCACCAGGCGAAGTTGTAATGTCTAAGTCATATGCTTTTTCTTGTGGCCCCGTGCTGATTAAGAAAAACTGTAATGCCGTTGAATCACCAGTAAAATAATCAATATGAAGCTTGGTTTTTGAACTTACATCCAAAGCAGGCGTAATTTCTGTACCCTGGTAATTTAAAGAAGCATACTTTAAAACAGTGTTGTCTGCAATTACTTCTTCACTCACAACGGTATTCTGACCCCAGTTTGGATTTAAATTAATTCCTTCAGGACTAGTATATACATCACTGTAAACAGAAATGACTTCTTCAGCGGCGTAGGTTGGAGCTGCAGGAGCAGTTGTAGGAGCGTCTGGGATGATTACTTCAGCAGGAGTTGAAAAGTCAATATTGTCCAAATAGCTTACTCCAGCAGCTGTTTCAAATCTTGTCATGATTATAACAAATGTGTTATAAACCCCATCTTCATCTTTACCTTCTGGTATATTGAAAACTAATGTTTCCCAACCATCTTGCTGTTTAGTGGCAAAGATATCACCTGTCTGTTTCTTGCCATCTGAACCATTTACAAGTTCATCCTCAAGTTTAATTGAAACTTGTGTACCTGCAGGGGACCAGATGTCTACTTTAATAGCTTCTTTACCATCAGGAAAATTCATTCCCTCCTCAAGCTTGAAGTAAAAACCAGCCCATTCATTGCTTAGTTCAGGTTCATTGACTTTCAAAACTTTATCTGAAGTGTTTGGCTCACTTTTGTCAGGGTTTTCAGCATACTCGATAGATATTTTAGCTTCGTCCGTTCCACCAAATTCACTCCAATTCCCACCATTTGATCTCTCTGCGTCTTCTTTGGTGTCTTGTTCAAAACTAGGCCCAAATTCTTCAAAGTCTATGACTCCATCATTTATGTTAGGGTCAACGTAGACAAAAACTGGGTCTACTGGGTCTACCGGGTCAATAATATCTATTGTTCCTGTTGAATCATCATCTTTACAAGAAACTATAAAGAATAATGAAAGTAATGTAAGTATATATATATTGGTTTTCATTGTTTAAGTAATTGTAGTTAAAAATTAATTGTTATAACCCTCATTTTGAGGATATCCTGCACCTAATAAATCTAAAATTCCTTGAGGAATTGGAAGGTTAACCATGTGAGGCTGATAAACTTCAACAGGGTTAACATGAGCAATGGAATAGTATTCATTTAATAAAGTTGAATTCATATGATCCATTAAATAATCATACAATAGCCCTTTACGTTTTAAACTATACCAGCGTTGCCCTTCGAAAGCTAACTCTCTTGCCCTTTCTTCAAAAATATTTTCAATTGTGGCGGATGTTGCATTACCAATTCCAGATCGATTCCGTACAACGTTAAGGTATTCTAGTGCTTTGCCAGCATTTCCTGACTCTAAATGAGCCTCTGCTCCTATCAAATAAGTCTCTGCAAGACGGTAAACCATTACATTTTTAAAATGCATTCGGTCCGTTGGCTCCACAGAAGAATCAAAAAATTTAAGTATTCCGGGGCTTTGTCTTTTGTAATATAAAAAGAAATCATCTCCATCCCTATCATAGAGGTCTAATGGTTCACCAATGTTTTTTCCCGGGGGTAAAGTCTTGGGATCATTGTACAAATAATCAAAAATGTAATAGTTTCCAATTCTTTTATCATTTGGGTTTTCTTTTAATAAATCTGCAGCATAAGGATTAAGGCTTATAAAACCAAAACCATCACCACCATTTTCAGTAGATTGTTTCATACCCGGTTCAGCGGAATAATGCGCGATAGCCTGCCAACTCATCTGGTGCCATGCACCGCCACCTATTGCACTCTTTTCAAAGTTTATGGCAAAAAGAGTTTCATCATGTATTAATTCACCTGAAAACACTTCTTCAGATGAAACCAATGAATATGGTCCTTCATTGATAATTTCGTCAACAATTTCTGCAGCAAGTGAATAATTTTCATCCCACATTTCTACTTTAGCTCTTAAATGATCAACAGCTCCTTTGTTCCAGCGTCCAAAATCTGAGGACACATATGGTAAATTTTCACTAGCAAATTGTAAATCCTCTCGAATTAATTTGAAAATATCTTCCTTAGAGGAGGCAGTTGAAGGACGATCAAAAGCTGTTTCAGGGTTTGTTGGTTCAGTTTTGAGATATATGTTTTTAAAAAGGCGGTATAATGTGAAATACGAATGTGCTCTAAAAACTTTAGCTTCAGCAACATTTTTCATTAATTTTTCACTGTTATCCCCTTTTTCTATAAGTTCATCTCCACCTTGAATAATGGAATTAGTAATATCAATTAATCTGTAGTTATGAGCCCAGAAATATCCATAGGCAGCCTCAGTCCCATAATCTCCATCCAAACCACAACCCCAAAAACAATTACTGAATAATGAAATTTCTCCATCGAAACCAGCAGCTACATCACTTTTTGCTTGAAGAATTAATGGAATAGCTCCATTAAACCAATCGCGTTGATATGGTTCTCTATTCAATGAATATAATCCAACAACAGCGTTAGCTATTCCATCCGAACTAGAATATAAAAAATCTACCGAATTATTAGATAATAATTCATCTTTGAGAAAGTCATCTTGATAGCATGAACTGACAAAAAACAATGAGAATGTCAAAAATAAACGTCGCATTTGTAAATTAATTTTTTTCATTTTAGAAAGTTAAATTTAATCCAACAGTCAGGTTAAGGGTTTCTGGAAATACTCCTTGCCGTAAGTCTTGTTCCGGAGAATATGAAAGAAAATCTGTAAACGTCAAAAGATTTGTTCCTGTAAAATAAAGCCGCCCCCTAGTAGCATTCAATAATTTATTCAATTTATTACCAAAGTTGTAGCCTAGTGTAAGTGTTCGTAACCTTATGTAGGAAGCATCTTGCGCAGCAAATGAATTTAAATGCTCAAGCCAAACAGCAGTTGCATTGGCTTTAGGCCAATTAGTCGAGGGATTAGCGTCAGTATAATAAGGCACTATAGGGCCATTTATTGAAGACTTCCAAAATTCTCCGTTAGCCAATACCGAATTAATTCGTGTAACACCTTGAACACTATACCAGTCCATAAATAAATCAAAGTTTTTATACCTTAAAGTTGTATTAAATGAGCCGTACCAGTCAGGATCTGTATTAATAAAAATATTGTCGTTAATATCTATCACACCATCCCCATTTTGGTCAATAACACGAATGTAGCCAGGCTTGGACCCTAACTCTGGAATTACTGGACTACCATCAAGAAAATCAGATTCTTGATAGATTCCTGCATATTCAGGCAACCATAAGTTATTTATCGATTGACCAATTGAAAGTCGCCTACCAGATGAATCAACAATATCAATAAAGTATGTTTCCCCTGTATCAGGGTCAACTTGTGTTTCACCAGTTAATGCAACAATTTCATTTTGGTTTGTTGACCAATTAAGTCCTAAATCAAATGATAAGTCTTTGGATTGAATCAAGGACCCATTTAATGAAAATTCAACACCTGTATTTTGTAATTCTCCTACATTAAACCTTGTCACGCTATAACCTGAGGAGGGATTAAGCTGTCTATCCAATAATAAATCCGTAGTATTAGTTTTATAATACTCAAATGTTCCCCTAACTCTATTTGTAAAAAATCCAAAATCTATTCCAGCATTTAATGTTGTTGTAGATTCCCATTTTAATTCAGGATTTCTCAATCGTGAAGATGCTGACGAGCCGCTAACAGTAGATGTTCCGAAAATATATGGATTGTATTCTGCAACACCCAAAGACTCGAGAGAATTTATACCTTGATTTCCAGTAACCCCGTAACTCAGGCGTAACTTGAGCTGGTCAACAATATCAGATGAAATATCCTCTTCAGCTTTATAGGCTACAGATACTGCAGGGAAATAGCCCCATTTATTGTTTTCGGCAAAAACTGATGCACCGTCAGCTCGAGTAGTAGCTTCTAACAAATACTTGTCTAAAAAAGAATATCTAACTCGTCCCATAAATGATAAAGATCTTCTACGCCAAACATATCTATTATTGTTAAGAAGTTCTGAAGCGAGACCATTGTAAGTTAAGGCGTCATTTACAAAATCCGATTTATCCAACTGATTGTACTTGAAATTTTGCTCATCGTATGCATGTACTCCGGTAAAATCTAAATTATGTGTATCGTTGTTTATAATATTATAATTTAAGATATGTTCCACCAGAAGTTGTTTATACTGAGTATCTATAAGAACCCCTATACCATTATTGCCCTCGTCTCCCGCTGAATGTAACGAAGATCGATATGTACCTTGATCAGTATTTCGGTTTCTAAAAAAAGTTTTTAAAGAATAGGTGATATTAGGAGAAATCTTATAATCAAATCGCAAGCTTAAATCTGTTAAATTTGTTTCTGTCTCATCAACTGACTCTCTCTGGTCCCATAATGGATTAACTGCATTAGAATTTTCTTCCCCAAAGTAATATTTTACTAGATTTCCATTGTCATCAAAAGGCTTGGCGATTGGACTTAAACTTGATAGAAATAACCCTCCTGTCTCACGATTTTGGTTAGCATGTTGAATATTAATTATTGCATCCATACTTAATTTATCAGTAATTTTTTGAGTTAAATTCAATTTGTATTGCAACCTATCAAATCCAGAATTAGGTATAATACCATCTTGTGTAAAATAATTCAAACTTGAGTAAACCGATGTTTTTTCAGTTCCAGAGGAATAGCTTAGTGCATGGTTTGTTAGAAGTGCGTCTTGAAGTGCAAGATTTTCCCAATCAACAAAATTTCCATTTCTAATTAGATCGAGCTCAAAATCCTGCCATACAAAACGTAAAGGGGGTGAGTCAATCGCTAAACGAGCACGCCATGCATCCATTCTATAATTATAAAAACCTGGCGCATCATACATCTCAAAATTTTTGGTCAGTGTCTGGGTTGTTACATAAGCTGAATAATTGAATGATGTATATCCCTTATTTGCTTTTTTGGTTGTAACTAAAATAACTCCGTTTGACGCACGTGACCCATAGATAGCAGTAGAAGCAGCATCCTTTAAAATTTCGACACTAGAAATATCATTAGGAGAAATATCATTAAGATTATCATAAGGTAGGCCATCAACAATTATTAGTGGGTTATTTCCTCCAGCCACTGAAACATTACCCCTGATAACAATATTTGAGTAACCTCCAGGACGAGCATCGCCTAAATTAACTTGGACCCCCGCAGCTCTACCGCGCAATAACTCAGTAACGTTTGTAGTTGGGGTTTGTGATGCTTTGTCAACTTCAATAGTTGATACTGATCCTACAAGATTGCTCCTTTTTTGTGTTCCATAACCAACAACTACTACCTCGTCTAGCTCATTACTTGGTTCGAGAAAAATATTTAGATCTATATTATTATCAACAACGCGGGATTGAGTTTTAAAACCAACATAGGAAATTATTAAAGTTTCTCCTAAACCAACAGCGATATTGAAGTTTCCGTCAAAATCGGTTGTTGTACCATTGGAAGATCCTTCAACAAGTATCGTAGCACCAGGCAAAACTTGGCCAGTGTCGGCGTCTTTTACAGAACCAGACAAATTTAAATTTTGTGCAAATATGCTAACACTACAGCACAATGATATAATTAAAATAAATATTTTATGCATATTAATAATTGCTATGATTGAGGCTACAATGTAAAAAGACTTAATTAATATATAGTGGATTTAATACACTACATTTTATATACTTCACATTTCAACCAATATTGAATTATCAAATTTGCATTTTTATCTGTAGAATTATTATAATTTAATTAATAAAACATATTGTGTATAGGAAATGTATAGGGAATTTTTATTTGCGCAAGAACTATACAGAAAGAATATAGCCGATAAGATTTGTTCCACGATTCAGATTCATTCTTTTTCGTAATCTATAACGCTTAATTTCTACGCTTTTTGAAGATATATTTAGAAGAGAGGCGATCTCCTTAGACGATAAATTTAAACGCAAATAAGCGCATAAACGTAAATCGTTGGGAGTGAGTTTCGGGTGAATATTCTTGATTTTCTTTAGAAAATCTTGATCGGCATTGTTGAAGGCCTTTTCAAAGAAGTTCCAGTCATCCTCATTATTGATACTTTGATCAATGTTTCGAATCACTCTATTAAGTTCAGAAAAATCAGTGACTTTTATCAATTGTTCTTTAATTGACCCAAGTAAAGTATTCTTTTTAATCATACTCATGGTAGAGATAGCAAGCTCCCGGTTCTTGTTCTCTATACGTTGATTTAATTGATCGTTTTTTGCTTCAACTAGTGCTTTGGTATTTGATAACTCTTTCAATGCCAACTCTTTTTTTGTCTCCTCAACATATTTGATTTGCTGTCTTCTGTAATATCTCGTATACAAATTATTTATTAAAAGAGATAAGAAAGCAAGAATGACAACATAAATAGCAATTGCCCAATAAGAGATATACCATGGATATCTTATGATAAAAGAATACTGCACAACTTCTCCAACTGGTTGTTGTCCGCTTCTGGCACGAACATGAAAAATATAATTTCCAAAATCTAAGTTCTTAAATTCTGCAAAAGAAAGATCACTCCACGGTAACCAATCCGTATGATAACCTTCCATGTACCACTGATATTGAATGCTATTTGGTGTGCTGTAATACGGTACGCTAAATTCAAATCTTAAATTATTCATTTCTGGAGATAACTTGGACGTTTGAAATAGAGAAAGTGAAGTCTCTTTTTGAGTTAAATCATACGCTGTAATGCGGGAAAGAAATAGGAGGGATTCAGGGATTACATATTGGCTTAGCGATAAAGTCAAAAAACCGTTCATTGTCCCTAGTACAAATGCACCATTATTCAAATCTCCAACATTTTCAAACCCTAAATTTGTTTTACGAAAATCGCTGTGCAATGGAACTTTTTGAACACTAAAAGATGAATCAAAAATATTTTTTTCAAGTAGCACAATGTTTTTTTCGAAAAATGTCCAAATTCTATTTTGTTGATCGACAATCATCTTGCCAGTCAAAAATGAATCATTTTTAAACATTTCAGATGAGATGGGAAGGGGTATAAAATCTTGGACTTGAGTGTCGTATTTAAACATCCCGTCTGGACTAAGGTAGTATACCTCGTCATTCAATTTTTCTAAGCTTGCGTGTCGACCTCTTTGAATAGCAAGTGTCCTTATGTTTTTAGCAATTGTTAGGTTTTTAGAAAGCGTTAAATGATATACTCCTTTATACTCATGGCTAATTAAAACTTCCTGTTCATTAATTGTTTCTAGGTGGCGTGAAGAAATATCAAAATCTGAAACTTTAAACGCATACTTCCAAACACCATTAATTCGATTCAGTACATGGATCCCATCATATGCACCCACAAGTATGGTGTTTCGGTTAATGCTCTTGTGTGTCCAAGCCCCGATATATGACCCCACTCGAATCGCTGACTCTCCGTTTACGATAAATGATCCGCGATCATGACCAACAAATAAAAGCCCATTCACGATTTCTAAATTCCAATTTTGACCAGACAATCCGCTCACAGATGAAAACTCTGATTCTTCACGATTGAGTGGTCGGAAAAACAGCCCGCGATTGCTAGCGATATACAGTTTATTTTGATAACGAATTGATGCATAAACTGTACCTAGTTGGCCTTTAGGATCGTTATAAATTTCAAAGGGAGAGTTTGTCAATACACAATTAATTCCATTGTCTAGACCTAACCAAAGATTAAAATCTTTGTCCTCATAAATCGAAAGAACAGTATTATTTAAAAGACCCTTTTCAAAATTGAAGTGTTTATTTTCTCTACCATCTTCAGAAACAATATATAAACCATTGGTCACTGTTCCGATCATATAATTCCCGTTGGTTGATTGGTGTCCGCTATAAACCAACTCTGATTGAAATATAGATTTCAATACTGCCCAAGGGCGCAAAACTTTATTTCGATATGAGTAAAATCCTTTAGAAGAGGTGAGGACTCGTATTCCATCAGAAAGAGGAAATAATTCTATTACTTCTGTATCCTGAAATTCTGACTTGCCAAACAAATAGATTATTCCAGTAGAACTGTATTGGTAAATCCCATCTCCTTCGAGTTGAAAATACAACCGCTCATCAACAATAAAAGATTTTAGAATAGGTTTCTCAGGCTGTATTAATTTGATTTCACTCGTAGTCCGATTAAAAAGAAGAATTCTATTTAAAGATTGAAAAATAAGGTTATCTTCAATCTTGTAGATATTCCAAAATTGTTCATCCTCAATAATCTCAACGTTGTGCTCTTCTACTAAGGATTGATAAATCAGTTCCCCACTTGGTTTTTTGGTCCAATACCCAAAATCCATATAACTTCCAGAATATAAAATACCATCAAAATAGGCCACCGAGCGAACAATTGAATTCGTTGGATACAACTTCCACCGTTCAGCATCAAATGATAAAACCCCTTCATTATTGGCAATGTAAATTTGGTTGTTAGAACCTTGTGTAATCATCCAATTTTGATTGCCTGCGGCATACTCCTCCATTGGAAAACTTTGTATAGGAGGTAATGATTGTGTGTATAGTTTTAAGGGTGTGTATAAATTGATTATTACAAATATGATAAGAAGTAAATTTCTCAAAATGTATATATATTTCGGCGCAAATGTAGTGATAAAGATTTGCTATAATTTAAGAAATTAGAAAATTATCTAATAAAATTATTATAAAAGTATTTTATTTGTTAGATGATAAAACAAATAATGTCATCAAAAACTTCCTCACTAATTCACATAACTCTTTTTGTTTTTCTTTTTACAATTTTAAATGCTCAAAATTTTTATTCAGGAACTGTAGTTGATGAAAATAGTAGCCCTATAATTGGTGCAGCTATTTTCATAAAAAATTCAGCGGTTGGTACTCAAACTGATTTTAATGGTGAGTTTATTTTAGAAGCAAATATTGATGATGTAGTTGTCATGACTTACATTGGTTTTGAAGACAAGGAATTTAAGTTGAATGTAAAAAAAGATTTAGGTAAAATCGTTTTAATAGAAAAAATAGATTTTTTAGATGAAGTTGTTGTAGTGGGTTACGGCAATCAAATGAAGGAGATATTAACTAGCTCCGTAAGTTCTGTAAGTGGTGAGGATCTAACAATTGAACCTATTATTAATGCAAATCAAGCTTTACAAGGTAAAGCAGCTGGGGTTCAAATTATTGCTTCTGACGCCCCTGGGTCTAGTTCACAAGTTATAATTCGAGGTCTTGGTACCATTCAGGGCGGCAGAGAGCCTTTGTATGTTGTTGATGGAGTATTAACAAATAACATAAATAATATAAATACTTCTGATATAGAAACTATTAGTATTTTAAAAGATGCCGCTTCATTAGCTATATATGGAAATAGAGGCGCCAACGGAGTAGTAATTGTTACTACAAAAAGAGGGCAAGAAGGAAAATTTTCATTTAATATAAATAGCAGTTTAGGATTTAGAAATATTAGTAAAAAAACTCCAATGGCAGATGCTAGTTCTTTTGTAACATTTAGTAATGAAGCTATATATTGGAATTTAAATTCCGATTCTAACCCTTATAACGATAATAGCTTAAGTTATTTTTTCCCTACCAACCAATTATATAACACAAATTGGTTAGAGGAGGTGTCACAGTTAGGGTTAATTACTAATTATAATATATCGGCTTCTGGTGGGCAAAGTGATATTAAATCCTTTACAAGTTTTAGTTTGAATAAAGAAGAAGGAATTTTAATTGGTAACTCATTCGAAAGAGCTACTTTTAGAAACAATATAAATTTTAAAGTATCAAACAAAATTGATTATTCACATAATATAAGTGTTCAACTTGCAAATTCTACTCCGAAATCCTATGGGGTTTTTACAAGTGCATATAAACAATCCCCCATTGTTCCTGTACGAGACAAAAATGGGAGATATGGTTCCTCTATCGCATTTAACAATGTTGCTAACCCAGTCGCACAATTAAATCTACAAAATGAAAAGCAACGTTATTTAAAACTACAAGGTTCGTTTAAATTAGATTATAAAATCATTAAGTCATTAGTTATGACTTCACGATTTTCAATTGAGACAAACTATAATCGCTTCTATAATTTTGAAAATCGATTAGCAAAATATTTATCCCTTGAGCCTGGAAATACAATTAATAATTTTCAACCTACAGACCCTGATGCACCAGAAATACCTGAGACTGTTTTAAACGTGTCACATAACAATGATTACCGTTGGTTCTTAGATAATTATCTTAACTATAATAAAAATTTCAATGAAAAACACAACATTGATGCAACAATAGGAATCGTTGCGGAAGCAAATAAATATGAATCACTTTTTGGTTCAAGAACTAATGTCCCCGAAGAATCAAACTTAAATTTCAATCTTGATTTGGGGAGCAATAATGACGGAACAGAAGAGTCAGGAGGTGGATTTTCTGAAGAAAGAAAGTTATACTCCTACATATCTAGATTAAACTATGCCTACTTAAATAAATATATGCTTAATGCTTCCTACAGAAGAGACTCAGCTAATTTCTTTAATAAAAAATTTAGGCACGGAAATTTCTTTGCATTAAGTGCAGGGTGGTTTATAAGCGAGGAATATTTCATGGAGAATAGTCCATTTGATAAACTTAAATTTAGAATTAGCTATGGTGAATTGGGTAATTCCCAAATACCTAGTTTGAATGTTGTAAGGTTTAATCAGGGTTTTCCCTACCCATTTGGATCTAATCAAGATATACAACAAGGAGGCACTATTACAGCTACTATACAAGAGGATTTGACTTGGGAAACAACAAGTGAATACAATTTTGGTATTGAGTTCGCTTTACTGAATTCTAAATTGAATGGTGAAATAGATCTTTATAAAAAAATTAATGAAAATGCAATTTTACCAATGGAGTTACCCGATACTTTTGGGTTCGATCCTTTTTTGTCTCACGTCGGTGAAATTTCCAATGTAGGGGCTGAACTAAGTATTAATTGGACTGATAATTTCACTGATAATCTCACTTATAGTATTGAATCAAATTTGGCTTACAACCAAAATGAGCTTTCTAAAGTTACAAACCAATTTTTTGCGAATCAAATTGGAGGTAGTATAAATAATGGACAATACACAAAAAAGGTTTCACTAGGTCAGCCATTAGGTAGTTTCTTCTTATATGACGTGGCTGGTATTGATGATAAAGGCCAATTTGTTTACAAAGATGTAAATAATGATGGAGAAGTAAATGAAGATGATAGACGATTTTTTGGATCATTTATACCCTCAATAACTGCAGCATCAAACATTAAAGTTGAATTCAAAAGATTTGATTTTAATTTAAATATATATGGGAGTTTCGATAACAAGGTATACAATGGAAAAAAAGCTCAACGATTTGGAAATGAGAATATGGAAAAATATGTTTTTAATAATCGATGGACAACAGAAAGGCCAAGTAGTAGCACCCCAAGAGCTTCTAATTCTATACCCCTTTCATCAAATTATTTTTTAGAATCTGGTGATTTTTTCAGAATAAATAACATTACATTAGGATATACTTTTAATAGTTCCAATTCAAAAATTTTCAAAAAAATAAGGGCATACGCCACAGCAAAAAATTCTTTAATTCTAAAGAGGTTTTCAGGTTATACACCTGAACTTCCAGGAAATCCACTAGGATTGGCTGGAGTAGAGTTAGATGCATATCCAACACTAAGCTCTTATTTTTTAGGAGTTAATCTTTCATTTTAATTAATATGAATCGAATAGATAAAAACCTTAACAAATACGTATGTTGCTTATTAATTTCCTTATATGCTATTCATTTTTCTTGTTCTGATAAATTTTTAGAAACAAATGCTAACGAAATTACAATTGATGCGATCTCCGCTGAACAGGCAGTAGAATTAGTTAATAGTACATATAATATTTTATTATCATGGCAGGTAAGCTCTTTTTCATGGAATGCAATAAGTAGTATTGCTAGTGATGATGCTGATAAAGGGAGTGATCCGGGAGATACAGGAGCTGATAAACATCTCTTTGATATTTTAGCACACGATGCTACATCAATTTCAATAGCTGAAGTATGGGAAGGTCATTATAATGGTATACAACGTGCAAATCAAGCAATTAATAGAATAAAACTTTTTGATGATTTAGATTTAGAACTAAGACATCGGCTTATCGGAGAAGCAAAATTTTTAAGAGCATTATTTTATTTTAGACTTGTTCAAACTTATGGTGGGGTTCCAATCATAACTGAGACTCCTGATGTTAATTCGCCAATTGAAACATTACTTCGTAGAGCATCTAAAAATGAAGTTTTTGAATTTATTGAAAATGATTTGATTGAATCAATAAATGTATTACCAGAAAAAAGTACTTATGCTGACAACCAATTAGGTCGTGCAACCATAGGAGCAGCAAAAACCCTCTTAGCTAAAGTTAGTTTGTATCAAAATAAGTGGGAAACGGTACTTGAATTAACAAATGATGTTATAAAATCTGGTGAATATAATTTAACTCCAAATTACGAAGACATTTGGAAAGAAGTAGGAGAAAACAATGAAGAATCAATTTTTGAAATCCAGGCCAAAGGGGAATTACCATCTGTCGGCGTAGACCAATATAGCTTAACTCAAGGTGCAAGAGGAGTAGGTGGTTGGGGCTGGGGATTTAATGTGCCAAGCGAAAACCTTTTAAATTCTTATGATCCTAATGATTTAAGAAGAGATGCTACTATTATTTTTAGAGGTGAAACTCTATATGACGGGAGATTCGTACCAGAAACTGTTGTTAATCCAATGTATAACCAAAAAGCTTACTCAAGTGCATTTACAGATTATCAACAAACAGGGAAAAACATTAGAATTTTAAGGTATGCTGAGGTGTTACTTATGAATGCTGAAGCTGCTAGCCAGCTCGGGGGTGACGTAGCAGGACCTCTTAATCAAGTTAGAAATAGAGCAGGATTAGAGTCTGTAAATAATCCATCCCAAATTGACGTTTGGAATGAGAGAAGATGGGAGCTTGCTTTTGAGCATGACAGGTATTTTGATTTAGTTCGTCAAGGGCGTGCTGCTACTGTTTTACAATCACTAGGGATTCCATTTAAAGTTGGAAAACATGAGCTATTTCCAATACCCCAAGTTCAAATAAATTTGAGTGATGGAATATTAAAACAGAATCCAGGATGGGAATAAAATTGTCATTGAGTTTAAATTCATTAATTAAGACAATGCATTTTGCAGTTGTAACAATTTTTATGATTGTCGTAATTATCTCATGTGATAACCCAAACAATATCGACCCGCCTCCAGCAGATATTGGATTTGTACCAAACGAAATTATTGAAGCCATTCCATTTGAAGATTTACTTGAACTAACACAAGAAAAAACATTTAAATATTTTTGGGATTTTGCTGAACCCATAAGCGGCTTAGCTAGAGAAGATAGTAATCGTCAAAATATTATTACCATAGGTGGATCTGGGTTTGGAATTGCAGCATTACCAGTAGCAGTTGAGAGGGAATGGGTTTCTAGAGATGACGCTGTAAATAGAATGGAAACTATTTTATCTTTTCTTGAGGGAGCTCAAACATACCATGGTGCTTTTTCCCATTGGTATGACAATGCTGGAAATACAATCCCATTTAGTACTTTGGATGATGGAGGGGATATTGTAGAAACCGCATTATTGATACAGGGTTTGTTAATTGCTAGAAAATATTTTTCACAAAACAATACAAAAGAAACTGAAATACGTAATAGAATTACCAAAATCTGGGAAGGGGTAGAATGGACATGGTATACACAAGGACAAAATAAAATAACATGGCATTGGTCACCAGTAAATAATTTTGATATTAATCTTGATGTAAAAGGTTGGAATGAATCTTTAATCGTTTATGTTTTAGCAGCTTCCTCTCCAACCTATCCAATTAATAACGATGTTTATAAAGATGGTTGGACATCAAATGGAAATATTATAAATACTGGCACATTCTATGACATATATCTACCTCTTGGAGAAAATTTTGGTGGTCCGTTATTTTTTTCTCATTACTCTTTTATAGGTATAAATCCGACAAACTTGTCTGATGAATACACAAATTATTTTGATCAAAATAGAGCTCATTCTCTTATCAATTATAAACATTGTGTGGAAAATCCATTTGGTTATGATGGTTATAATGACGTTAGTTGGGGAATAACTGCAAGTGCAAATTATAACGGTTATTCAGCTCACAGTCCAACAAATGATTTGGGAGTAATTGCACCAACTGCTGCACTATCCTCGTTCCCTTATACTCCATTAGAATCTAAAAAAGCCTTAGAACATTTCTATTATAATTTAAATGATAATCTATGGGGCGAATATGGGTTTTATGATGCATTTTCAGTACATTATAATTGGTATTCAGATAAATATATAGCAATTGATCAAGGTCCAATTTTATTGATGATTGAGAACTACAGAACACAACTATTATGGAATTTATTTATGCAAGATCATGATATAATAAATGGTTTAACTGAATTAGGGTTTAACTTTTAATTTAATTAAGATAATTATGAATCAAAAAATATTTTTTTTGTTTTCTGTAGTAAGTTACTTTTCATATTGCCAATGTGTTGCACCCATAATCACAAACTTTGAATGCGGGATGCCAACACAAAATATTTTAGGTAATGGAATAACTTCCATTTCAAATTTGTACCAAACTGGCATCAATAATTCGATTAATATTGGGCAATACACAGATGATGGAACAAATGGATGGGATAATCTTATGTTTGATTACAGCACTGAAATTGACCTATCGTCATATCCATACTTAAGTTTTAAGTTATACTCCCCATCATCAATACAAGTAATGGTAAAACTTGAAGGTGGAACAGCTGTAGAAAAATGGTCGGATTTTAGCAGTATTAATACATGGGAAGAATTTAATTATGATTTTAGCGATGCTGTTAGTAACGGGAATACCAAAGTGGTTTTATTTTTTAATGCAGGAGTTCAAACGGGAACAACAAACGATGTGTATTATATAGATGATATAAAATGGTCTAGCACGTTGTCTATTGAAAATTCTAGAAAAATTTATGAGTTAACTTCTTATCCAAATCCTGTATACGACATAATACGTGTTGAATCAATGATTAATATAAATTCATTTGTAATTTATGATATTCAAGGTAAAAATTTAATCTCAAAAAAAAATATTAATAAAAAGTCTGTTGAAATTGACATTTCAATGTTAAATTCAGGAACATATTTTTTGAAAAATATTCTTGAAAAAGAAATTAAAACACTTAAAATAATCAAAAGGTAAAAATAAATTATGACTAAATGATTTTCATATTTAAACTTTATAATGAAAAAATTAATTCCTTATTTGAATCACTTTTCCATTTTCTTGGTTCTATTAATTTGTGTGTCTTGCGAAGATGAGTTCAAAAGATTTCCAATTATTAATTACAGTCCATGTGAAGATAATAGTGTAATTATTGATCCAAACATAATCAGCGATTTTGAATGTCAATCTAACTATGCCATAAATGAAGTGGAATCAGTTAGAAATCCATCGGAGACTCCCTTAAATTCAAGTAAGTTTGTTGGCATTTATACAGACACTTCTGGTCCAACAGATTTTATATTAATCGATATTGATGATACGATTGATTTATCAAAAAATTCTGTATTTAAAATTAAAGTAAAAACCGAAATTTCTGGAGAACTAAGGGTCATGTTAGATGGAGGTACCTCAAATCCAGTATTTATTTCTAAAGATGTTGAAGGTGATAATGGTTGGGTAATATATAGTTTTGATTTTAGTTGGAGACAAAATGAAAATCATAAAGAATTAAAAATTTTCTTTAATTATGGTCAGGAAATTTTGGGCGGTATTCCTAATGTATACTATATTGATGACTTAATCTTCGATAATTACGTTGACCCATGTCAAAATGTTCAACAAATCTCGACTGTTATAAGCGATTTTGAGTGTCAACAAAATTTTGAAATAGTAAATAACCCAAATAATATTCAAATCATTAGTAACCCATTTCCGGACGAAATAAATAATAGTGTTTTTGTTGGTGTATTTATTGATGATGGTACTAACGTGTCTGATCCTTTAACTTTTGACCTTGGCACAAGTTTTGATTTAAGTGAAAACCCCCAACTTCACATAAAAATTCATTCCTCAATTAAAGCACCATTACTAGCAAAGCTACTGGGTGGTTCATACCAACAAAACATCTCTAGTAATATTGTTAAAACTGGAGAGTGGGTAAATTATATCTTTGATTTTAGCAATGCGAATTACGATCATACTACTTTGGAAATATATTTTAATTATGGAGTAAATAATGGTCCCTCTGATCAAATTTTCTACGTAGACGAAATAATGTTTCTACCTGCCCCGTGCGATGAACCACTCAATGAAGATTGTTCAGGTGTTGTTGCAGACCTAAATATTATAAGTAATTGGAACTGCCAACAAAACTTCGGTATCGAAAATTCTATTCCAATAGTTTCGAATCCACTAATTAGTTGTGAAAACAGAAGTCAATCTGTTGGAAAGTATACTGATAATGGTTTGGAGCCATGGGATGCCTTTATTCTCAATTATGAAACTCCAATTGATCTAAATAATTTCAACAAATTAAAATTTAAGCTTTACGCATCATCATCTATTCAAGTTCTAGCAAAAATTGAGGGTGGTTCTGCAGTTGAAAAATGGTCAGATTATAGCGTGGTTAATTCGTGGCAAGAATTTAGTTACGACTTTAGTGATTCCATTTCAAAAGGAAATACAACCTTAGTTTTATTTTTCAATGCAGGGCAAAATAATGGTTCCTCACAAGATATATATTTTATTGATGAACTAAGGTGGGAAGAAAATTAGTTCTAGTTAATTATAATTTAAAATTGTTTTAACTTAATAATATGAGTTTATAACCAATTTAAAAGATAATTTATATCAATTTTCAAAAAATATCTCAGTTGTAAAAATGAATAAAGACACCATTACATTTGCACTTTTATTTTCGTTTTTGATTTTTAGTTGTGCTAAAAATACAAATCCTAATCAATCAAATAATGATATCTACACAAAGGTTGATTCACTAATGAGCTTAATGACCATTAAAGAAAAAATTGGTCAAACAATTATGTACAGCGGAGATTGGGATGTTACAGGACCAATTATAAGTTCAGATAACATGAAATTAATAAGAGGTGGAAACCTTGGTGCCATGCTAAATGTTTATTCTGCAAAAAAAACAAAAGAATTACAAAAAATTGCTGTTGAAGAAACAAGACTTGGTATCCCATTGTTGTTTGGATATGATGTAATTCATGGGTTTAGAACAATATTCCCCATAAATTTAGGACACGCTTCAAGTTGGGATATGGAGGATATTAAAAAATCAGCACGTATTGCCGCAGAGGAATCTTCATCAGAGGGTTTGCATTGGACATTTGCTCCAATGTTGGATATTGGACGTGATCCTCGTTGGGGAAGAATTTCAGAGGCGGCCGGAGAAGACGTATATCTAATGAATAAAATTGCTGATGCATATGTAAAAGGCTTTCAAGGAAAAGATCTTTCAAGGCATAATACGATTTTGGCTTGTGCAAAACATTTTGTTGGCTATGGAGCTGCTCAAGCTGGTAGAGACTATCATACGGTTAATATGGGGGAAGATGAGCTGAGAAATGTTTACTTACCACCCTTCAAAGCTGCAGTTGATGCTGGCGCAGAAAGTTTTATGACTGCATTTAATGAACTAAATGGCATTCCTGCCACTGGAAATAAGTTCATTTTTAGAGATATTTTGAGAGATGAATGGGGATTTAATGGATTTGTTGTGACAGATTATACAGCAATCAATGAATTAGTACCGCACGGGTTCGCGGTTGATGAAAAGCATGCAGCTGAATTAGCTATAAAAGCTGGAATTGATCTTGATATGATGAGTGGAGCTTATAAATCTTATTTGGAAGAATTAGTGAATGACGGAAAAATCGATATTGATCTTATTAATGATGCATGCCGTAGAATATTAACAGCAAAATATAAATTAGGGTTATTTGATGACCCGTATAGGTATAGCGATGAGGAAAGGGAGAATAAAACCATTTACAAACCTGAGTATTTAGAGGCCGCGCGTGAATCAGCTGCTATGTCCTCGGTCTTATTGAAAAATGATAATAATGCACTTCCCTTATCAAAAAAGGAAACAATTGCATTAATAGGGCCACTAGCGAAGGATAAAGAAAACATCATCGGAAACTGGGCTGCAGCAGGTGACAGAAACGGAAAAGCAATTAGCATATATCAAGGAATAAAATCATATTTAAATGATGCTAATATTCTTTATGCAAAAGGATGTGATATTGAAACAAATGATAAAAGTGGATTTAAAAAAGCTATTTCCTTGGCTAAGATAGCAGATAAAATAGTATTGGTTATGGGAGAAAATTATCACATGAGTGGTGAGGCTGCTAGTAGAACCAATATAAATATTCCTGGAGTTCAAACTGAATTAATCAAAGCTTTGAGAAAAGAAGTCCCAAATAAACAGATAATTTTAATTTTAATGAACGGACGCCCTTTAGATTTATCTGAAGAGGATACTATTACTGACGCAATTTTAGAAATATGGTTTCCGGGGACAAGTGGTGGATATGGCGTGGCGGATGTATTGTTTGGAGAATACAACCCCTCTGCAAAACTTCCAATAACATTTCCTAGGAGTATTGGGCAGGTCCCCATCTATTATAATGTAAAAAATACAGGAAGACCTATACCATTGGATAACCCAAAAGAAGATTATAAGTCTAACTATATTGATTCTCCTAACACACCTCTGTATCCATTTGGACATGGATTAAGTTACACAAATTTTGACTATTCAGATATTACACTTTCTTCTAATAAGATTGGTATATATGATACTTTGTCGGTTTCAGTAAATATTAAAAATACTGGAAATTATGATGGCCATGAAATAGCCCAGTTATATATTCATGATAAAGTTGGGAGTATCACAAGACCAGTTAAAGAATTGAAAGGTTTTAAGAAAATACATTTAAAAAAAGGAGAAAGTAAAACAGTCCGATTCAAAATAACTCATGAAGACCTTAAATTCTTCGATGGTCATGAATTTTTAGCTGAAGCAGGAGTATTTGAAATTACAATTTCAAATTCATCTGATTTTACCTTTAAAAATACATTTGAATTAAAAATGCGATAATTCAAGCTAAAAAAACCCACCGTAATGGTGGGTTTTAAATTCAGATAGTTATAAAATCTATTATTTAATAAGCTTAACTGTTGATTCTTTATCACCAGCATTTAGCTTAACTAAATAAACCCCATTTGAAAGATCAGAAATATTAAAATTAAATATTTCTTTGTTAGGATTAGATCTCTTAACAATACGTCCTGTCAGATCATAAATTGTAGCAGAATCTATTTTTTCACCTGCACTAATATTTACAAAATCTTTTGCAGGATTTGGATATACTGATACATCAGAAATCGATACGTTAGAAGTGCTTAGTGAAGCAAATTCACCAAATGTTATATCATCAATCATAAACACATCATCAGCTGCGTCAGCAGATACAGCCATTTGGGCATCAAAGAAAATAACTGTTTTGGTTTTATCTGTAGCTGATTCATTTGTCATATCATACACAATCGTTTGCCACTGGCCTGGCGTGGTGTAATTATTCTCAGCAGGCCATCTTTCGATAACATTGCTACAACAATTACCACCAACTTGTAATTTAAAGAAAACTTTAGAAGCCCTTGGACCTTTAACTCTAACTGAAAAACCTTTTGTTCCTGAACTTAAATCAAGAGCAGCGTGATCAAACTGGATATTAGTCCAGTCTTGAGCATTAGTATTAGAAACTGTAGCATATCCATCAGCAAAAGAGATTGCAGCTCCATCTGCAGCAGCAACTTGAGAAGAACATGTATCAGTAAAAGTTACAGGATAAGTTTGAGTAGGACAAGCCGCATCACCAGTTGTATATGTTAAGTCGTCTATATAAATAATTTCATCGTCAGAAGATGATGGGTTTGATCCCCCCCAGTGGTGCAGAACCAATTTGTTAAATTGTTGACTTGCGTTATCAACATTACAATTGCCAGGACTGCCAACACAAGTACTAAAATCTAGAGTAATTGTTTGCCACGCACCTGCACCATCAACAAGAAACGACTGTTCAACATTTCCACCCGAACCTTCGAGTTTAAATAAGTAACCAAAAGTTCCTGCATTTGCGCCGTGATCAGGGGTCCATATTCTGAAGCTAATTTGATCTGTTTTCATTAGGCTAGCCCCCTCGGGTATTAGAAAACCACCCCAGTTGTCCCAACCTGACCCAGGATTATAATCGATGCTTAAAACTTTATTGGTAGCATCTGTTGGGTCAACTACAACTGCTTGAGTAGAACCACCTCCTACAATATCATCTGAATCAACAGAAGTGCCATCCTCAAAAGTAATTGTAGTGGTTTGAGCATTAATGAACATAACAGTTAATAATGCAATAAATAAAAAGTATAAATTTTTCATATATAATAAATTTAAAGTAGCAATATTAATGAATATATAATTCACATTGGCTTAATTTTTAAATAAATTACTATACATTATGTTATATGCGCCTATACAAGTCCTTTACATTATTAACAATGGTCAAATAAATATTCGTCTTTTTTGGCAATTTGTTATTTTTACCAAAANTTAACAATGAAAAAATCATTTGCCCTACTTTCAATTTTTATGTCTTTTAGTTTATTATCTCAACAAACGNAACTTTTAGCTGATTTTGAGGTTGATGGNCTTGATAGAACTTTTGTNAACTGGAATGGTTCTCTTTCTTCAACAACTGTAGATAACCCAAGTCCTGATGCTNTAAATAATTCTGCTAAGGTTGCTAAATTAACAATGATAGAAGATCTGGTTTCAGTCGCCGGACTNCCATCAATTGATGGTTATTATGATGCTGAAAGTAATTCATCTGTAACTATAAAACTCTGGACCCCGGTTGAAATTGATATCAATATTAAATTAGAAAATAATCCTGATTGGGGTGGGCACAATACTATTGCAACCTCCACTGTAACTCAAACTAATCAATGGGTNAATGTTACCCTAAATTTCAACACTAATGATATACTACTAAATAAGTTTGGCATTTTCTTTAGTGGTGAAAATAATGCAATCGGTAACACATATTATATTGATGATGTTACTGCTCCGAATTTATACTCTGAAAATCAAATAAGATATCTCCCGGCAGATGGTAAAATAAATGTTTCAAAAGTAACCGAGATAAAAATTTATTCTAATGCTGGACTAGTCAAAATTGATAATTCAGAACTCACTAATGCCGATCTTAGTTCAGCCATTATATTTAAAGAGAATAATTCATCTGGAACAAATGTTCTTTTCACTGCAACANTTAATNGTAGTAAAAATGAAATTATGATTTCTGCTAATGACGGATTAGTTAATGATACCACATATTATATATCCATTGATCATACAATGCTGGCATATAATGATGCANCNAATCTTNTGCCNTCAAGNNCAACNTTTACNNNNGANCCTTTTGTTGTAAATCAAATGTTAATTGATTTTGANNCTNANGAAACNGATGCATNATGGTCATCNTGGGGNGGNGCAGGTTTNCAAAAAATTGAAAATCCTGACAAATCNGGGATNAANACATCTAATTATGTTGGGAAATATACAGTCCCGTCTGGTAATGCAGGTATTGAAAACGGAGATGTAAATGGGAGTAAGCTCAGTTTTTTTGACTACTCTGCCACTCCCTATTTCAGAGTAAAGATTTGGGCTCCTAAACCAGTAAAAGTTAGGATGCAACTTCAAAATGATCCGAACTATGGCCAAAATAGTGGTGAAAAAGAAATTTATGTTGAAGATGTTAATCAGTGGGTTGAGCTTGTATATAATTTCAGTACAACTACTGCAACAAATCATAACAGAGTTCAGCTTTATTTTGATAGATATCATGATGGTTCAAGCGCTGGTGATGTATATTATTTTGATGATATTCATAAAGGCGATATACCACCAACAGCAAGTTCAACTGTGGTTTTAGATGGCCTAAATAACGTAGAAGTCTATTCTAAATTGTCAATTACTGGAAGTTTAGCATTTAGAAACAGTGATGACTCAGAAATAGTTGATGCAAATAATAATGTTGAATTACGCCAAGTAAATTCCACTGGTGATTTAGTGGCATCTCGTGCAGTTTTATCCTCTGATAAACAGACGTTTACTNTAATTCCAGACCAAATGCTTTCTACAAATTCAACCTATTGGTACGGAATAAAGGATAATACTACGAATTATGCTGGTGGCGCTTCAGTTTCAGGCGTTTCTGGGACTTTTTCAACTTCCTCAAGTGCTCCAGAATTTGCTATTTATGATGATAATGAGTCTGGAGGCACTGCAGAATATTTAGTCAAGGATACAATGGGTGATCCTGCACCAGATTTTCAAATTGTGACAGACCCAAAGGACAACTCAAATACTGTACTTAAGTGGGATAAAAATAGCTCGTGGGGCGGGTGGAACAGAATTAGCTATGAGTTAAATAATTTTATTGACTTTAGTAAAGATGATGTTTTTTCTCTTCGTGTACTTTCTCCTGAAACAACTTATGTTCGTTTTAAAGTCGGAAGTATTAAAGGGGATGGAAACAATACATCATTTGAAACAGATGACAATATTTTATTAGCGAATGAATGGCAAACACTGTATTTCAAATTATCCTCGGTCCCAGATGATCAGGCCAATTATAAATTCATAAGTATTTATATTAACGGTGGTAATAATNCACCCAACACTTTTTATATTGATGACTTAGCTGGACCATCATTTATTGGCTCAACAGCATCATTGAGTCATTTGAGTGATAGCGGGATCATAATGTATCCAAATCCAACATCCGATTATGTTAATTTTAATGGCCTCACTTCAACTAATTCAATTAAAATCATTGACATCTATGGGAAAAGTATTATTCATAGAGAGTTAAAAAATAATAAAGCTTATGTTGGGGATTTAAACAGTGGAGTTTATTTNATACTAATTGATAATTTATACCAAAAACTGATAATCAATAATAAATAAACATCAAAACATACTAAGTTATGTTTATGATTCATAAAGTATGAAGCTAAAAACAAATCTACTACCTCTGCTTGCTTATTTTGTAGGNTCAATAATTGTTTTTTCACAAGGACATTTAATTTCTGGAACCGTAGTTGATGTATATGGAGTTCCTTTACCAGGAGTNACTGTTTTAGAAAAAGATACCTCCAATGGTGTTGTTTCTGATCTTAATGGAAATTATGTAATTACTGCATCCACAGCTTCGTCCACTCTCGTATTTTCATATCTTGGATTTGAAAATCAGACCGTTCGAATTGAAAATAGAAGAAATCTTGATGTGATTTTATTAGAAAATGTTGAAAGCCTTGAGGAAGTACAAGTAGTNGCATTTCAAAAACAAAAGAAGAACAGNGTTATTGGNTCAATAAANACAATAAAACCCGANGAGCTTAAATTACCTAACTCAAATTTGACAGCTTCTTTTGCTGGACGATTAGCAGGTGTTATTTCATATCAACGCTCTGGTGAACCAGGAGCAGATACNGCTGAATTTTTTATTCGTGGTATAACTTCTTTTGGGACCTCTAACAGCCCATTAATTTTAATTGATGGATTAGAGGTAAACTCTTATGATTTGGCTAGAGTTGAACCTGACAATATTGCAAGTTTTTCTATCATGAAGGATGCTACTGCAACATCTTTATATGGAGCNCGCGGTGCAAATGGTGTAATTCTTGTCACAACAAAAGANGGTGTGAAAGGAAAAGCAAANGTTTCATTTCGTTATGAGGTTGCAAACGCANCGCCTACTCAAATNAGTGACTTTCTTGATGGGGTTGATTATATGGAACTATACAANCGNGCTCTTAGGTTGAGAGACCCATCNNCNCCATTAGCTTTTAGTAAAAATAAAATTGAATCNACTAGACGAGGNCTTAACCCTGAAATTTACCCAAATGTAGATTGGTATAATGANTTATTTAAAGATTTNACNATTAATAGAAAATTTAATCTNAACGTNAATGGAGGNGGAGACGTAGCTCAATATTACCTTTCTGCATCCCATAATAATGATACNGGGTTACTTAAAGTAGACAGGCTAAACAATTTTAATAACAATATTGACATNAATTTATCCAATTTAAGAGCTAACATTAATATTAACCTTACAAATTCNACAAAAATCGCTGTTAAATTCAACTCTCTTTTTGAAAGATATAANGGGCCNATAAGTGATGCTGGCAGTATTTTTGGAATGGTNTCTCAGGCAAGTCCAGTAAATTTNCCGAAATTTTACACTTTTGATGAAGAATCAAATTTAAAATTNAATCATACTTTGTTTGGGAATAAAGGTAATGGGGGTTTTGTTAACCCTTATGCTGAGATGGTAAGAGGATATAAGAATCGATTTACATCAACAATACTNTCACAAATACAGCTCGACCAAGACTTGAGTTTTATAACAGAGGGGCTTTCTTTTCGAGCTTTAGCCGCAGTTAAAAGTTATTCATCTAACGAAAATCTACGAAGTTTTACNCCATTTTTTTATGGAGTTGCTGAAACAGAAACTGAATCAGGNATTACAAATACTCTCTATCAAATACAAGAGGGNACTGAATATTTAAATCAAAATGATACTTATAACTATGTAAATAGTAACTATTACTATGAGTTTGTAAGCCAATATGACAGATTATTTTCTGAAAAACACCAAGTTGGTGGTTTGTTAGTATTTAATTTTAGTGAATCCATGAATACAATTTCTGGAAACTCTGCTTTGGCCAATTTACCATCTAGAAATATGGGGCTTTCAGGTCGAGCTACTTACGGATACGATGATCGCTATTTTGGTGAACTCAATTTTGGTTATAATGGTTCTGAGAAATTTGCTGAAAACAACCGTTTTGGATTTTTTCCTTCTGCAGGGCTTGGCTGGATTGTTTCTAATGAATCCTTTTTNGATGACTTTAAAAACACAATTTCATTATTGAAATTAAAATTCACTTATGGTCTTGTTGGAAATGATAATATTGCTCCAGCAAGTGACCGATTTTTTTACCTATCTGATGTAAACTTAAATGAAGGTGGTCGTTCCTACACATGGGGTGATGATTACTCTAACTACTTTAATGGATACAATATTTACCGATACTCAAACCCAAATGTTACTTGGGAAGTTGCTGAAAAAACTAACTATGGATTAGAGATTGAATTTTTTGAAAACTTACTTCTACAGGTAGACTATTTTACTGAACANAGAAAGAAGATATATGAGTCTAGNCCTGTATTTCCTCAAACTGCTGGATTAACTACTTCTATTAGTAGTAATACCGGTGAGGTATCATCGCATGGCATTGATATCGCATTAGACTACAATAATGCTTTTCCTAGCGGTCTTTATGTAACCGGGAGAGGAACCTTNACTTATGCAACCAATGAAATTCTTGTAAAAAACGAACCACAATACCCTTACTCATACTTAAGCGAGATTGGATACCACACCAATCAACCTAGAGGATATATAGCAGACCGATTATTTATTGATGAAGCAGACATAATAAATTCACCTGAACAATTCAACGGACTTTCTGGNGGTGAGTACACATATTTACCTGGTGACATTAAATACGTAGATGTCAATGAAGACGGTAAAATAAATGAANTTGATCGTATGCCTATAGGAAAGCCATATGTTCCAGAAATTGTTTTTGGTTTTGGAGCATCTATAGGTTATAAAAATATTGACATTTCATTTTTCTTTCAGGGTGCAGGAAATACTTCATTTTTTGTAGATCCCAATGCAGTTGCACCTTTTATTAATGAGCGTAACGCATTAAGTGTAATTACAAATAACAATTGGTCTGAAAATAACCCAGATCCATATGCGTTTTGGCCAAGATTATCAACTGAAATAGTAGAAAATAATAATCATAATTCAACTTGGTGGTTGAGAGATGGAGATTTTATACGTCTTAAGAATATTGAACTTGGATATACACTACCTAAGGAGTTAATTGGAGATAATGATTTAAAAACAAGATTTTATTTAAGTGGACTAAATTTGTTCAATTATAGTTCATTTGATTTGTGGGANATTGAAATGGCTGGTAATGGATTGGGATATCCACCCCAAAGAATTTTAAATGCAGGAGTTCAACTAAACTTTTAGAGATGAAAAAATACCTTTTAGTTTATACTGTTTTTTGTTTTACAATATGTGCAACTAGTTGTAATGACTATTTAGATATAGTCCCAGATAGAACACAAGAGGTCTCNTTAATGTTTCAACGTAAGGATGCTGCATATACAGCACTTGCTACATGTTATAGTTATTTGCCTCAGAACGATGCTTTGTATGCTTCTTTTGCTTTGTTGAGTGATGAAATAACTACGCCTTTTGCAAAAGAACCAAACTCTATCAAATTAATGAAAGGNGAGCAAACAACNGATAACCCTTTAATGGGGTTTTGGAGTGGNTATGGAGCTGCTGGAAGAGGTCAAGGTTCACTNTGGGAAGGCATTAGAAGTTGCAATTTGTTGATTAATAATATTGATTCAGTTATTGATATGAATCAAGAAGAAAAAAATGCTTGGGCAGCTGAGGCTAAATTGTTAAAAGCTTATTTTCATTTCTTACTTTTAAAAAATTATGGTCCAATTCCTATCGTTGATGTTAATGCTTCAATTGATGCATCTGATAACGATTTACGTTTATACAGAGAACAAATAGATCAAGTATTTGAGTACATACTTTTAACAATTGATGANGCTATAGTTCACTTACCAAATCGTGTCATGGCTACAAATGACTTAGGCCGTTTGGATAAAATCATTGCATATGCGATCAAATCAAGAGTTAGTTTATATGCTGCTAGTCCGTTATTTAATGGAAATAATGATTTTTATAGTGATTTTGTAAATCANGAAGGAAATCCATTTTTTAATTTAGTTGAAGATGTAACAAAATGGGAAAGGGCAGCTACAATNACTAAACAAGCAATTGAAGAGGCAATTGAACAAGGAGCAGGAATGTATAATTATATGGAAAGCCCCAGAGTGTATGACACCAATAATTTTCAAGATAGTTTTTACAGGACTTTATATGACTTGAAATTCTCAATAGTAGAAAAATGGAATTCAGAGCTCATATGGGGTGACTCACACCCCGTTAATAGTTGGTGGCAACTNCAATCAGGTGCGCTCATGAAAGATCCTACTGCGTCATCTGTAGAAGCTGCATGGCAATGGATTTCTCCAACTTTAAGAATGGCTGAGCTATATTATACTAGAAATGGATTACCAATTAGTGAGGACTTGTCATTCAACTTTAGTGGGCGTTATGATTTATTAACAGTTCCTCCAGATCGAAAATCATACGCTAAACCTGGGCTCAAAACAGCCTACCTTCACTTAGATAGAGAACCCCGTTTTTACTCATCAATCGGATTTGACACCGGTGAATACCGTGGGTGGGGCGAACTTTGGACCTTACGAATGCGTAAAGGACAAACTCATGGAAGAATTGCACAAACAAGTGATTATCTCATCACAGGTTATGCTCTAAAAAAACTTGTACATCCAGATTCTGAAGGAGAAGGATATGAAAAATTGGTTCGGTATTCTTGGCCAAATATTCGCCTAGCAGAGCTTTACCTCAATTTTGCAGAGGCAATGAATGAAGCTTATGGTCCGAGCCAAGAAGTATTTGACGCAATAAATAAAGTAAGAGAACGTGCTGGAATACTTACAGTTGAAGAATCGTGGAGTAATACTTTTATTGCTAAAACACCAAATAAACATACAACCAAAGAAGGACTCCGTGAAATAATACAACATGAACGTTTAATTGAACTTTCTTTTGAAGGGCACCGCTATGATGATTTAAGGCGTTGGAAACTTGCTGAGGAGTATTTAAACAGCCCTGTCTATGGATGGTCTGTAGACGAAACATCAGAGTCTGGGTACTACCAAATTAAAGAAGTTGGAACACGTTCTTTTTCATCTCCACGTGATTATCTTCACCCTATAAAAACCAGTGAGTTGACTACAAATCCCAATTTAATTCAAAACCCAGGATGGTAATCCAAAAATAAATTGTCATGAATAAGTTAACAAATTTTGTAACTATTGCATTAACTGGTTTTATAATTACTAGTTGTGAAAACAATGATTTAAAAGGGGATACTAGCCCACCTGGAAAACTTTTAATTGAATCTGTTGTGTCAACTAGTGGAGGGGGGGTTATATTTTATAACTTGCCCTCTGATGCTGATGTGCTGTTCGTACGTGCCGATTATAAAAATGCACAAAATGATGAAGTTTATAGAGTTTCAAGTAAAGACAATGATTCTATAGAAATTAGTGGTTTAATTGATACTACCCCAGTCAATATAAATTTATCAGTTTTCGACACAAGCCAAAATCAATCGGAGAGTGTAACGGTCGAGCTTACCCCCCTGCGTTCATTTATTTTTGATGTTCTTGAAAGTGTTGTAATCACACCTGATTTGGGTGGAGTACGTGTGAACTGGATAAATAACGAAGAAAAAACAGTTTTCATTTATGTAACTATTGTAAATAGTGATGGTGAAGAAGAGGTCCGAATTTTATCTTCAAATAATAAAAACGGAGCAAGATTTGTAAGGGGGTTGCCCGCTGAAGAACAAAATTTTTCTATAAAAGTTGAAGATTTTGATGGAAATTCAACTCCTGACACTGATTACGGGAGCTACACTCCCCTTTTTGAAGAAAAAATTGATAAGTCTTCATGGCGTCTAGTTGGAAACCTATCGGTAAATGGAGATGCTTGGGAGGGCCAAACAATTAATTTTTGGGATGATATTGTTGATACGGTTTCAACAAATAGTGATAACAGCTATTTTATTATTTATAGATCTTTAAATGGAGGTGTTTTACGATGGCCACTTGATATTGTAATTGATCTCAACAAAACTGTTAAAATCAATCGTTTTAAAATATGGCAGCGTGCATTTTGGTACAACGGTCCTGCAAATACCGCATACTACTATCAGGCTGAAAACCTTCGCAGTTTTGATGTTTATGTAAGCAATGATAAAATCGAATGGCAGCTTTTAGGTAATTTTGATATTGGTGACCCTACAGATGCTGAGGGTAACATTCCTGATGATAAAATTGAGGAAGCATCCCAGGGTCATGATTTTAGTCTCTTGGAAGTCTCACCAGAGTTTAGATATTTTAAATTTAGTATTACTTCCAATTACGGAAGTGATACCTATGTTCACGGCTCCGAAATATCATTGTTTGGGGTTGATAATTTATAAAAGTAAACTATGTTTCATTTTTTATTATCGTTTTTGTCTATTACGTTAAGTCCTGTTGACTCACTTGCCATAACCAAAAAGTTTACAGTCTACACCACTGAAAGTCAATCAAACAACAAAATGGTAATGACTAAACCAAAAATTCTTTTTGGTGATTTTATTCAGCCACTAGAAACTCAATCAAGTGTAACCATCGATCCTAACATTAAGTTTCAATCTTTTTTGGGAATAGGAGCGGCTTTGACCGATGCTGCAGCTGAAACATTTTATAAACTTGATAAAGACCAACAAGATCTTTTTTTGAAAAGTTATTTCTCTGAAAAGGAAGGTATTGGATATACTCTGGCTAGAACAATTATCCATAGCTGTGATTTTTCATCAGAAAGTTATACCTATATTGAAGAGGGCGATGAATCATTAGAAACATTTTCTATCGAAAAAGATCGTAAATACAGAATTCCATTTACCAAAAGAGTATTGGAAGTAGCTTCAAAAGACATCCTAGTTTATGCAAGCCCCTGGAGCCCTCCTGCCTTCATGAAGACAAATAATAATATGTTACAAGGAGGTAAACTAAAAAAAAGTTTCTATCCGGCTTGGGCAAATTATTTTACAAAATTTATCAAGGCCTATGAAAAAGAAGGTATACCTATTTGGGGTCTGACTATTCAAAACGAACCCATGGCTGTTCAGCGTTGGGAATCTTGTATTTATTCTGCTGAAGAAGAGAGAGATTTTTTAAAAAATCATTTAGGTCCTTCTTTAGAACGTGAAGGTTTAGGTGATAAAAAAATTATAGTATGGGATCACAATCGTGACCTACTTTTTGAGAGAGCTAGTGTTATTTTAGCTGATCCAGAAGCTAATAAATATGTTTGGGGTACTGGCTTTCATTGGTATGAAGATTGGAAAGACGGTAAGCCCATGTTTAGTAACGTAGGTAAAGTTGCAACAGCATTTCCTGACAAAAAATTGATTTTCACAGAAGGGTGTAATGAAGGCTACGATGAAAGCCGAATTAATGATCCAAAACTTCCAGAACGCTACGCCAAAGCAATGATAAATGATTTTAACAATGGTACAGTTGCATGGACAGATTGGAATATTTTGCTCAATGAATATGGAGGTCCTAATCATGTAGGCAATTTCTGTTTTGCCCCTGTACATGGAGATACTAAAACGGGTAAAATTAAATTTACAAATTCATATTACTATATCGGTCATTTTTCAAAATTTATCCGACCAGGCGCAAAACGAGTTTCAGTTGGTACCACATCAAATAAACTTACTTCTACTGCTTTTGTAAATAATGATGATAGTTTGGTGGCAGTCATCTTAAATGAAAATGACCATGATTTAGACTATGTTTTAACCGTTTCTTCGAAATCATCAACTTTGCAAATTCCTAAAAGGTCAATACAAACAATCATAATAGAAAAACATTAAAATGATAAAAAATATTTTTAAATGTGGGATTGTTTCACTCATTTGTATTTCAATCTTCTATGGATTTTCAAGTATCTTGGATGATGATGAATGGAAGGTTGATTTCTTTGATGACTTTGAAACATTCGATCACAATAACTGGCAAGACCAAAGAATTTGGGTAAACAATGAAAAGCAATGCTATGTGCCGGATAATCAATATAACACACGTGAAGTGAGTGATGGGACTTTAAAAATAAAATTAATAAACATTGAAGATAATATCGTCTGTGATAACACGGACAAATATGGAAATCAACACCCTAAAACTCCTTATGTGGCAGGTCGAATTGCTTCAAAAAACCGAAAAGAATTTATCAAAGGGAAATGGACAGCTCGTTTACGGGTTCATGGTGAAAGCCAGGCATCTATGTTTCCAGCATGGTGGATACTCGGGGCACAAAATAACGAACCCCCAGTGCAAGAGCCTAACGAAAATATTTGCTGGCCCTTAACTGGATCAGGAGAGATCGACATATTCGAACACCATGGCGACTTTGGAGATGGACACTACACTACAGGTGCAATAAAAAGTCTAGGCGAATGTGATAAAGGGGATTGGTGGAGTCTACGGACTTCAGTCAATACCAGCCTGAGTGACTTTAATGAATACTCTGTTGAGTGGCAAGATAGTGACCTTGTTTACCGATTAAATGGAGAGGAAGTGTACCGCAACGAGGGTTTAGGTGATAATTATCCAGAACCAATGTTCGCCATTCTAAACTTTGCGAAAATCACAGATACTCCTATGAAAGGGGAATGGGTGATGGAAGTTGATTGGGTAAAACATGAATTCAGAAATTAATAAATGGCTATCTTTTTATTTTTAATTAGATGATTCGTTTCCTCTTTTTGCAAATAATTCTATTTTTTGGGATTACTGTTCATGCTCAATATCTCACAACTTCTGGTAAAGAAATTTTAGATAAGAATGGAGTCCCAATTCTGTTAAAAGGGGTTGGTCTGGGAGGTTGGATGTTGCAAGAACCTTACATGATGAATGTAGTTGGGGGAGCGAATAATCAACAAGAGTTTAGAAGCAAACTAGAGTCTTTGATTGGGGTGTCTAATACTCAAGAATTTTATAATAATTGGCTAGATAACTTTGTGACAAAAACAGATATTGATTCAATTGCTAGTTGGGGGTTTAACAGCGTTAGACTTCCAATGCATTATAATCTATTTACTCTTCCCACCGAAGATGAAGTGCAAGGAGAGAATACTTGGCTAACAAAAGGTTTTGATATGGTCGATGCACTATTAGATTGGTGCCAAGACAATGAACTCTACTTAATCTTAGACCTTCATGCTGCACCCGGTGGACAAGGTTATGATCAAGGAATATCAGACTACGATACATCGAAACCGTCATTATGGGAAAGCAATGAAAACAAACAAAAAATGGTGGCTTTATGGGGAAAATTGGCAGAACGCTACAAAAATGAAGAGTGGATTGGGGGCTATGACATTTTAAACGAGCCAAATTGGAACTTGAGTGGAAATGAAATCAAAAACCTTTACGTACAAGTCACAAATGCGATTCGAGCTCATGACACCAATCATATCATCTTTATTGAAGGGAACTGGTTTGCCAACGACTTTACAGGTCTTACTCCACCATGGGACAACAACATGGTATACAGCTTTCATAAGTATTGGAACAACAATACTCAAAACACGATTCAATGGGTTCTTGACATGCGAGACCAATTTAATGTACCTCTTTGGATGGGCGAAAGTGGTGAAAACTCTAATGTTTGGTTTAAAGAGGCTATCAAGCTATTTGAGGACAATAATATTGGATGGGCATGGTGGCCATGGAAAAGAATTGAGACCATAGTATCCTCTTTTTCAATTAAATCAAATTCGAAGTACAATTCAGTTGTAGATTATTTTAAAGGAAACTCTGGTGCGCCCAGTGCTGGAGATGCATATCAAGGCATGTTAGAATTAGCTGCTGCCGCAAAAATTGAAAATTGCGATTTCCGAAAAGGGGTCATTGACGCTATGTTACGACAGCCTTCTGCTGAGGAACTTAAACCATTTACTGTTAATACAGTCCCAGGCCTGGTACATGCCACACACTACGATATGGGCTCTCAAGGTGTTGCCTACAATGATAATGAATATGGAAATTACAGCGGATCTGGAGGGACCAGTACATGGAATTTAGGATGGTCTTTTCGAAACGATGGTGTTGATATATCAACCGACAACTCTGGTGATACTAATTCCAACGGGTACTCTGTTGGATATGTTAAAGACAGAGAATGGATTAAATATACGGTCGATATTCAGCAAGAAGGATATTATAATGTTGAAACTACTTATGCAGCAAACGAGTCTGGCGGAAAATTATATTTAGAAATTGATGACGTCTTAATAACTCCTGCTATTGTTTTCAATTCAACCGGAGGGTTTTCTAATTTCTCTTCAAAAACAACTGAAACTGCTTTTTTAACAGCTGGGGATAGAAAACTTAAAGTTCGTATTTCAGGGGATAAAGAATTTAATTTTGAATACTTCTCATTTGAATTGTCTCCTGTGCAATCTCCTGTATTCAAAATCATTGGAGGAGTTATTGACAATAACGATCAACAAGTAAAACTTACATTCAATAAACCCATACTTACTTCATCAATAAATAAAGACTCATTCTCTTTGCTAGTAAATGGGGAGTCCGTTGAAATTGTTGATGCTCAAATTGGAGATAATGATCGTGTAATACTATTGACCCTTGTTGACTATTTATCTTTTTATGATATAATTTCAGTTAGCTCAGGAGCAGGAACTATTAAATCATCAACTAGTGACAATGTAGTTGGTTTTTCAAATTTTGAAATAGAGAATTTATTGAAAGAAATCAATCTGATTCCTGGAAAAATTGAAGCTGAGCTCTATGATGACCATTTTGGAGTTGGCAAAGAGGAAACTACCGATACAGGACTTGGTTTAAACATAAAAGAATTACATCCTGGGGATTACACAAAGTACCAAGTAGATATTCGTGAAGAGGGGAGCTATAACATTGAATGTAGGGTTGCAACAGAGAGAAACAATGCTTCTTTTAGCTTAGAGTTAAGAAATGAAGATACCATTATACGCTATCTTACATTTTCATTTGATGGAACTGGAGGTTGGCAAAATTGGCAAACAATCACAAAAGAATGGAGTTTGGATGAAGGAAAGTACACTTTAGTTTTTAAACCTTTAGATTCTGAATTTAATCTTAACTGGATAAATTTTGAACTTATAGATGGTAATAACAGAAAACAAATTCCAGGAAATATTCAGGCCGAGGATTTTTCAAGTCAAACAGGGTTAGTGGTTTCATCAACATCAGATGTTGGAGGCGGAAGTCAACTCGGCTATTTAGATGATGGTGATAATGCAAAGTATGATGTTCATGTCGAACAGCCAGGAACTTACACAGTACATAATAGAGTGGCTACTGCTTATAATGATGCAAAATATGAGCTCTCTTTAGTTAAATCTGACGGAAAAACATACCCAATTGCACAAATTCAGCCTCAAAATACTGGGGGTTGGAATAATTGGCAAACTGTAGAGCAAACAGCACTTATACCGCAAGGGAATTATGATCTTATAATGACATCCATAAATTCAGCTGTAAATATTAATTGGTATGAATTTGTGTATGATTCAGATGACATGCAACGTAAGACTTTATCTGGTAAAATCGAATCAGAAGACTTTTTTAGTTACTATGGAGTGAGTACTGAAACATGTAATGATGCAGGTGGCGGAAAAAATATAAGTTTCTTAAACTCAGGGGACTACACAAATTATCTTGTTAATGTAACAAATACCGGATATTATAAAATTAAAGCTAGAGTTTCAGGTTATGACATTAGTACATTTAATTTATCCTTGTCTAGTGAAAATAAACCCGATCAGGTTCTTCACACCTTCTCTACTCCAGAAACAAATGGGTGGCAAAATTGGCAAAACACGGAAGAAGCTACTGTTCTAATTAAGGCAGGTGATTACACCCTCAATTTTAACGTAATTCAGGGAGAATTCAATGTAAACTGGTTTGAGTTCAGTTTAATTGAAGACGCAGCAATTCAAATCCCTGGTGTAGTTCAAGCTGAAGAATACTGGGAGGAAAGCGGACTGAGTGTAGAAAACTGCTATGATTCAGGAGGGGGGCAGAATTTATCCTACATGAATCAAGGAGATTATGCAAAATATCTTGTTCAAATCAACGAAACAGGAAGTTACAGAGTAAAAGCAAGAATCTCTAGTAATTACTATGGGGGGATATTTAATCTAGTACTTTCTAATAATGTTACAGACGACGATACTATTTTAAATAACTTTCAAATTCCTAATACAAATGGATGGCAAAGCTGGCAAACAATAGAAAAGGATTTTGAATTAACTCAAGGTACCTACGAAATGACCATGAACGTGTTAGGAAATGAATTTAATTTAAATTGGATAGATTTTGAATACCTCGGAAACTTATCAGATATTACTTATTCCAAACCATTAATAACTATTTATCCCAATCCTTCTAATGAAAAAATATTCATTGAATCGGTTACACCAATAGACATCGTTCAAGTTTTTAATTTGGAGGGTAAATTAATGAAACGCTTGATTATAGATCATAAGAACAGATTTGATATATCTTTAAATTTACCAAAAGGGTTTTATTTCTTAAAATTGAATAATTTTGGCATTAAACGAATATTGATTGAAAACTAATTTAGGCTATAATAACTTTATCATTTTGATTTCCCTAAATATTTTCTTCATTTTAGGCTGCTCCATTTTTGTAAATGCTCAAAACTCGCATTGGGAATCAGTAGTACCTCCAGGTGCTAATTGGATGTATACTACTCCAGATTATCAGTTGCCAAATAATTGGAATCAACAAGGGTTTAATGATTCGTCCTGGTCAGAAGGTCCTTCTGGAATTGGTTATGGTGACGGTGATGATGCTACGATAATAAGTCAAACAATATCTCTATACATGCGTAAAGAGTTTCAAATATTTGATATGTCACAAATCAATAGGATAATCTTAGACATTGATTATGACGATGGGTTTGTTGCTTATTTGAATGGTGTAGAAATTGGACGAAATTTATTAACAGGTCAGCAAATTAGTTATAATGATACTGCTGAAGGTTGGCACGAAGCAAATCTTTACAGAGGATATAGCCCTGATAGAATTTTTATAGATAGATCTCTGCTACAAAATGGAATAAATTCTCTGTCTGTTCAAGTCCATAATTATTCCGAAGATTCCTCGGATTTAACTGCCTTACCTGTACTATCTGTTGAGATTATAGGTAGTAACCAAGTATATGACGAAACTCCATTTTGGTTTGAAGAACCCAATCCCGTGCCTAATGAAATAAATTTCCAATCATCAAATTTACCAATTGTCATACTCAACACTAATGGCAACGATATACCAACTGAACCTAAAATTCCTGCATCAATCAAAATAATCAAACGTCCTAATGATGAAAGAAACTATGTGAGTGACGCAAACAACAATAACTATATTAATTATGATGGGCCTATTCAAATTGAAATTAGAGGTGCATCATCAACCCTATTTTCAAAGAAACAATATGCTTTTACGACATTTGACGAAGTTGGGGGAAAGAATAATGTAAGTTTATTAGATTTACCCAAAGAGAATGACTGGATATTAAGTGGACTTGCCTTTGATACCACATTTATTAGAGACCATGTTAGCTATAAGTTATCTAATTCAATAGGACAGTATACAGCAAGAACTGAATATTGTGAACTAGTCCTTAACGGAGAATATAAAGGCATTTATATGCTTGTTGAAAAACTTAAAGCAGATGATAGCAGAATTAATATCAAAAAAATTAAAATTGACGATAACACCTTACCAAATTTAACTGGGGGGTACATAAGCAAAGCTGACAAGATTGAAGGGGAAGAAATTCTTGCATGGGAAATGCCTAATTATGGTGGTTGGACAACAAATTATGCTCATGAACATCCTAGTTATGATGAAATAACTACCCAACAAGATGGGTATATTCAAAATATATTTTTCGAATTAGACGAAAAGTCACTCAATTCTAATACTTCTTTTTCAAATGGTTACCCATCCCTAATTGATATTCCCTCATTTGTTGACTTTATGTTATTAAATGAATTGGCCTCTAACCCTGATGCCTACCAGTTTAGCTCATTTTTTCACAAAGACAGACGAGGAAAGTTAAGAGCTGGGCCTATTTGGGATTTTAACCTTACATACGGTAATGATTTATTTTTTTGGGGATTTGATCGTAGTAAGTACGACATTTGGCAGTTTTTGAACGGAAATGTAGGTTCAAAATTTTGGCAAAACCTGTTTAATGATCCCCATTATAATTGTTATTTATCTAAACGATGGAGCGAGCTAAGTGCTAATGGCCAACCACTTTCTGAAAATAAAATATTTGAACTGATTGATCAAACAGTAACACTAATCTCAGAAGCTGTTAATAGACAAGAACTACAATGGAACATAGATATAGATTTCACCAACCGAATAAATAACATAAAATCTTTTGTGTCACAGCGTATCACTTGGTTGTCTTCTCAGCTGAACGACACTAGCTTGTGTGATCAAATAAACACTCCATCATTAGTGATTAGTAAAATCCACTATCACCCTCCACAAAGTGATGATGGAGACTATGAATTTATAGAGATTACAAATAATAGTGGTTCAATTATAAACACTACAGGAGTCTATTTTGGTGGGCTAGGAATATCATACCAGTTCCCCCCTGGGTCATCAATATTGCCATATCAATCTGTTATATTAGCTAATAATGCAGAAGTATTTTTGTCATTACATGGCTTTTCCCCATATGATGAGTACTCTAGAAAACTTTCGAATAATAGTGAGGAAATTATTTTACTAGACGGTTTTGGGAACTTAATTGATTATGTCAATTATAATGACGAAGCCCCATGGCCAACAACTGCAGACGGAGATGGTGCATTTTTATCGCTAAATAATCTTAATAATGACAATAGCATAGCGTCAAGCTGGAGTGCCTCTTTAGACTATAACACATTAAATATGTCAGATATTACTGAGAACCAATTGTTTGTGTATCCTAGTTTGTTTACAAAAAATATACATATTAGTCTTACAAATGGAGAAATTATAGAAAAAGTTAAGGTTTATGATTTCTCAGGTAAACTAATTTCAACTAAAAGTTCGAATAAAAACAGAGATATTTTGAATTTGAGTAAACTTCCTGCCGGAGTTTACTTTCTTGAGGTTAATTCTGACATAAATTCATACTCCAAAAAAATAATTAAATCAAACTAATTTTTGAAACATAGTTTCTTCCTGAGCAAGCTTTTTAATGCTCTGTTAATATTATTTGTAATAACATCACCAATTTTTGCTCAAACTGGTCATATTATTTGGCAAGATGATTTTAATAGTTTAAATACATCTATATGGAACATTGATGAGGGAGATGGCTGCGATGAAAACCTTTGTGGGTGGGGTAATCAAGAATTGCAATCATATTCAAATGATAATGTATACATAGAAGAAATTCCGGGAGAACCAGGCAATTATGCTCTAGTTCTTGAAGCACGCAAAGAAAATTCTGGGAATAGTTCATTTACTTCTGGTAAGGTCACAACCAAAAACAACCTTGCAGTAAAGTATGGTATGATCGAATTTAGAATCAAAGTGCCCGATGATTTATCAAAAGGGCTATGGCCAGCGGCATGGCTACTTGGAACAAACCAAGTAGCGGATGGGTGGCCCTACTGCGGCGAAATCGATATGATGGAAATGGGACATAATACTTCCTTTCGCAACGAACAAGAATTTCCTGAGGCAAATGAAAACAACTTAGTAGCTGCAAATTTGATTTTTTATGATGATGATGCATGCGCTGATAATAACCAAAATTGTGCTGCGAGTATTTCTTTTGACAAATATTACAATCAACCCTATCATACTTCTGAAATACTAACCGATCGTTTTATGATTTATAGAATGTATTGGGATGAGGAACAAATCCGACTCACTGTTGATGACAATGGCAATGTTCAAAATTTATATACTGGTCCTTTCCCCATTAGTGAGAAATCCTCTGCTTTTACCAAGCCATTTTACCTTCTTCTCAATTTAGCCGTAGGCGGAAACTTTACAGATTCAAGCAACTCATCGCAAGTCACCGCCGACCTTCCAGGAAAAATGTATATCGACTATGTTCGAATTAAAAAGTGGAATGGTAGAGGTAAAGTGTTTGGTGTAGACCAAGTAATGGCAAATGCAGGCGCCAATAAAACTATTTCAAATGGGGAGTTAGTGACTTTGGATGCCTCCGGAAGTTATGGTCCAATTACCACTTATGAATGGTCATTAGATGGAAGGGTGGTTGCAACATCCAAAACACATGAGATTACTCTAGATACGGGAACGCATGTATTTAACCTTATCGTAAAAGACGCACAAGGTAATACTAGCCAGGATACACTTAAAGTGATCGTTGGCAACAATGAAATTGGAAAAGTTATTTGGGAAGATAATTTCGAAAGTTTTAATCCAGACTATTGGAATATCGATATTGGTGATGGTTGTGAAGAAGACCTTTGCGGTTGGGGAAATCAAGAGTTGCAAAGCTATCAAGAGAAAAACGTATACATTGAAGAAATCGATAATGAGCCTGGAAATTATGCACTTGTTTTAGAAGCAAAAAAAGAATCTGTTGGCAACAGTGAGTTTACATCTGGAAAGGTTACAACCGAAAATAAGGTTGCCATAAAATATGGTGTAGTTGAAGTACGTATGAAATCTCCAAATGTTGCTAACGGACTTTGGCCAGCAGCATGGTTATTAGGCATTAACCATCGCGAAGTGGGATGGCCTTACTGTGGGGAAATTGATATGATGGAAATGGGGCATACTGCCAGTGAGAGACAAGCTGAAGGCTTTTCAGGTTCTGCAAATAATTTTGTTCGTGCCAACCTGTTATGGTATACCAGTGCTGCTTGTGACATTGATAATCCAACTTGTGCGGCAAGTATTGCTTTTGACAAATACTATACAACTCCATATACCCCAAGTTCACCACTCAATAACCGCTTTGTAACTTATCGAATGTACTGGAATGAAAGTCAAATTCGATTGACCGTTGTTGATGGTAACAACGAACACGATTTATATACCAATCCGTTTCCTATTGGCCCTAATGAGGAGGCCTTTACAAAACCCTATTATTTCTTGCTTAATTTGGCGGTAGGCGGAAGCTTTACTGGTTTTTATGATGCTGATGACATAAGCGCACCACTGCCTGGCAAACTCTATATCGATTATGTTCGGGTTAAAGAATGGAATGGACAAGGAGAAGTCTCTTTTTCAGGTGGCTCTGTTTTGGCAAATGCAGGAAAAGATATCGTAAAAGAAGACTTGAACCAAGATGGGATTGAGACAGTAACCCTAAACAGCTCATCAAGCTATGGATCTATTGTTTCTTATGAGTGGAGTGAAAATGGCGTCGTGCTTTCACAAGATCCCATCGCCGAACTCACCCTGTCCACTGGCGTGCATAACATTCAACTTAAAGTTGAAGACGATCAGGGCAATGTGTCTGCAGATTATGCCAAAATTGACATTCGAGAATTGATATGGCAAGATAATTTTGATACGTTTGATACAGAAATATGGGTTCCTGAAGAAGGCGATGGATGCCCTGAACTATGCGGATGGGGAAATCAGGAATTGCAAAGCTACAGTGCGGATAATATTTTCATTAAACCCATAGATAATGAAGACAACAACAACGCCCTAGTGATTGAAGCACGAAGTGAAAACCAAAATGGAAAAGCATTTACTTCAGGACGTGTAAAAACGGAAGGAAATTTATCCGTGAAATACGGCTTAGTGGAAACCAGAATTAAAGTGCCTTATGATTTGTCAACGGGTCTATGGCCTGCTTTTTGGCTTTTGGGTAACAACTTATCTGAGGTAGGTTGGCCACGATCTGGTGAGATTGACATGATGGAAATGGGCTACAAAAACCAATCGCTTTACGATGAAGGCTTTGAAGGCGCAACTGAAAATGATGTCGTTGGTGGAAATATCATTTTTTATTCGGATGATTCTTGCTCTGGCGATAACCAAAACTGCGCTGCAAGCATTGCTTACGATAAATACTACACCAAACCTTACAGGTCATCTACCACACTGACCAATCGCTTTTTAACTTATAGAATGTATTGGGACCCCAACGAAATTCGATTGACTGTTTTGGATAGATGTCAAGAGTACGATTTCTACACAGGTCCCTTTCCTATTGGAGGCGATGCTGAAGAGTTTCACTTGCCTTTTTTCTTTGTGATGAATCTAGCTGTTGGTGGAAACTTCACAGACGCTTTACAAAACAGTCAGGTTACTGCAGATTTGCCAGGAGAAATGCTTATCGATTATGTCAGAGTATTTAAATGGAATGGCTATGGTGAAGTGGGTTTTGGAGATGGTCCCATTGCTAATGCAGGACCTGATATTTTTCAGTTGGATGAAGATAAAGATGGGAAAGAGCTCGTTTATCTCGATGGCTCTTCAAGCACTCACCATAACGGAGAAATTAGTTCATCTCAATGGACGATTGATGGAGATGTTATCGGCACAAATCTCCTTGTGTCAACTGAACTTGAAAGAGGGGTCTATATCGCAACCCTGACCGTCACCGACACGGAGGGTAGACAAGCAAGCGATGAGGTACTCATCACGATCAGCAGCGGAGGTTTATCGCCTATTGCCAATGCAGGTGTCGATCTAATTGTAGAAGACGATGACGGGGATGACATTGCGAGTGTAACCTTAGATGGCTCTTTATCCGAAGAGGTTGCTTCTCCGATTGTGAGCTATAACTGGACTGAAAACGATACTGTAATAGCAACCGGTATCAATCCAACTGTACTGCTTTCGACTGGCGCACATGTCATAACCTTAGAAGTAACGGATGAAGACAACGGTTCTGGTAGAGACGAGGTAGTGATTACGGTCATTGACCCAGACAACAACAAGCCAGTTGCCGTGGCAGGTGATGATCAAATCATCAATGATGATGATAATGATGATCTTGTTGAGGTTTCTTTTGATGGATCAAATAGTACTGATTCTGATGGGGTAATTGAAAATTATAGTTGGAAAGCTAATGGAGTGGTCTTTTCAAAACAAGATATTTTTATTGCTTCGTTTTCTACAGGAATTTATACAATTGAGCTCACGGTCACTGATGACGACGGAGACAAAGGTGTCGATCAATTTGTCCTCACAATTGTTGATCCTGACAACAATCAACCATTAGCTAACGCTGGTTCCGACATTTTTGGAATAGATGCGGATCTGGATGGTGAAAAACTCATTCTTCTTAATGGCTCAGGAAGTATAGATGATGATGGAGAAATTGTGTCTTATTCATGGTATATTGATAACATACTTATTGGGACAGAAGTAGAAATCAACAAAGCTTTTTCATTAGGTCAACACTTAGTTACCCTCGAAGTCACCGACGACGATGGTGTTAATGATACAGATGAAATTTCCGTGATTATAAATCAATTACCAACTGCTGATGCAGGGGAAGATTTAGTAATTGAAGACGTAGATTCAAACGGCAGTGAACAAGTGGTATTGGATGCATCCAACAGCATTGACCCCGATGGAGAATTGGTCAACTATCTTTGGTCTGTAGCTGGTACAGATATTGGAAGTGGAGAAACCCTAAACAAAACCTTTAATATTGGGGCTCATAAAGTTATACTTAATGTAATAGATAATTTTGGTTCTACCGCTATGGATTCACTAACAGTATTTGTTGCGCGCTTAGATAACACTGCTCCCATCGCTGATGCTGGAGAGGATATTGAAAGTTATGCCAATGAGGGATTAGATCGACTGACCATTCAACTAGACGGATCGTCCAGTAGCGACTCTGATGGAACTATTCACTCATACCGATGGATGAAAGACAATGAAGTAATTGCAACTATAAGTAACCCGACCATAACTTTTTCAGTTGGCGTACACGAATTACAACTAGAGGTTACCGATAATGAGGGAGCAAAGGCCTATGATTCTGTCGTTATAACTGCTCTAGAAAAAATAAATATTGCTTTTCAAAAGCCAGTAACTACAAGTAGTGTCGAAGATACATATACTGGTAATTTGGCCGTAGATGGTGATTATGAAACCCGTTGGTCGAGCTTATTTGAAGATCCGCAGTGGCTAACAATCGATTTACAGGGCATATATGCCGTTGATAATATTCATCTATTTTGGGAAACCGCATCTGCCCTAGCTTATGAGATTGAAATCTCGACAGATAATACCAACTGGACAACATTGGCAAGTATTTCTTCAGGTCGTGGGGAGAACGAGGAACATATTGTAAATGGACAAGGGCGGTTTTTAAAATTATACTTTACAAAAAGAAACACAGAGTATGGTTATAGTTTATTTGAAGTGGAAGTATATGGAGAGCCCTTAGACAGTGAGCCCGATACAGAAGCTCCAAATAATTTAAGTGTAAGTCTAGATTCAACTACACAAAATTCTGCTAGTTTCTTGCTAAGAGCAGAAGATAATTCTGGAATCGTCATATTTAGTGTTATGCAAAATAATACCACAGAGACGTTTATCGGAACCTCGGGGGTTGAAACGATTGCCACAGTTGATGGGCTTACTCCCAATACAACCTATGAGTTTACCATTGGCGTAAAAGATCAAAGTGATAATATTTCTAGTGAAACCAAAATCATCTCTGTAACAACAACTGAGGAAGTTGAAAACACCGCCTGTAGCGGAGAATCTGATATTGCCACCCAAGGGTCTTTTGAGGTTGGCTATACATATCGCTTTGAGACTTATGGTACTGATGTGATTATTGAATTTGAATTATTGGATGACAAAGATGACTTGAATGCTTATCTTTGGAAAGAATCTCCTTTTACTGAAACTAGCATGACCTATGTTGAAGGGCGGCGATTCAGAGCTGTTCTTACAAACCAAACTGATGGAGAATCATTGAGCTATGCCTGTAAGTTTGCTTTTCGAGGCGGATTGGCAGTTACAGATTATTTTTCTTATACCGTAGGTGATCATTGCTCAGGTCATGTTGATAATCCAGATGACGATCAGGATGGCATTTCCAATGATGTAGATCAGTGCCCAAATACCCCAGCAGGGTCTGTAGTCGATGCGTTTGGATGTGTGATTACCGATACGGAAAACGATAGTGATAATGACGGTATTCACGATGATATTGATGAGTGTCCAGAAACACTTTCCGATACTACAGTTAATGAAGTTGGATGTGAAATCGAAGTTTTAAATGAAATCAACTTTTATCCCAACCCGACAAGTGGTATTATTGTTTTTAGTATCGGTGGAGAAGATCAGGGTGTTTATGTTTCTGTTTTTGATATTCGCGGAAAGCGAATGTTGATTCAATTCCACACTCTTGTATCGTCAAGGATAACAGAACTGGATTTAGGTAATCTATCTAAAGGAGTGTATTTTGTTCAAATTGATGGGGAAACTACACAAAAGAAAGTGAAGATTGTCAAGCTCTAGCCACCAAGTAGCCCCGCCAGGAATCGAACCTGGATCTAAAGTTTAGGAAACTTCTATTCTATCCGTTGAACTACGGGGCTATTGCAGGGCAAATACCCCAAAAAATAAAAAGTGAACCAGCACAAGATGTGCTGAAAAGGTGTATTCTTTTTCGCGAATCCAATACTGTACCCCCAACTGAATGGGCAAAGCAACCAAAAACCATCCGATATAATTTGACAGCGGTGCTACATGTTCTGTAAACGTCCAATAATCGAAAATAGGTGCAACGGGCTCAATCACCAAATCGATAAGAACCATTAGGACTGCACCAGAGATGGCAGCAAAGGTTTTATTGTTTTTCCATAACGCTTCTCCAATTGCTCCTGTGATAAAACTCAGCATAACCCAATTAGCACCAATTAGAATGGGAACACCTAGAATTTTAACCCCAAGGTTTTCGCCATACGAATACGACCCAAAAATCAACCCAAAGTTAACGCCTAAAATCTCAACCAGCATCCCAAGACTGAAGGCCAAAATCGCAGCCCATGCCGTACGACGATCGGGGTTTTTAAGGTTGACAAACAACAACGCAAGAGTAAAAAACAAATTAATGGGCGTGGTTTGTAAAAAGAACTCTCTGTTACCATACAAAATTCCCAAGGCACCACTGATATGAAACAACCAAATCATCGCCACAGAAATTTGTGTGGTACGCTCTTTTGGAATAAAAAGATGTATCATTAGTTTTTAACTAGATTAGCAACGATTTTGGCAGAAAGCAAACACAAGGGAATCCCCCCACCAGGATGTACACTCCCTCCACAAAAATACAAGTTTGAAATTTGACGTGAAAAATTGGGATGACGTAAAAAGGCCGCCATACGGTCATTGCTCGCTGCGCCGTATAAAGCCCCAGTAAATGATGCGGTTTTGTCCGCAATCATAGGTGGGGTAACCACAAACTCTTCTTCGATACAATCGTCCAAATTTATTTTTAAGTTCCGATTGAGTTTGTCCAATACCCGCTTCCGCAATTCTTGTGAAAGCGCATCCCAGTCCTGACCCACGTCGTGGGGTGCATTGATCATCACAAACCAGTTTTCTTTGCCCGCTGGGGCATCACCTGGCACGTCTTTGGCCGTGATATTGACATAGACCGTCGGGTCGACAGCTAGGTCTTTTTCTGTAAATAAAGCGTCGAATTCTGCTTTGTAATCCTCGCTAAAAAAGATGTTGTGTAAGTCCAATTCGGGAAACAACCGATTGACCCCCCAGTAAAAAATCACTGCCGAGCTTGATCGTTCTTGCCCAAGACTTTTCTCGGGCGCTTTTTGGGTTGGCATCAAATGTCGATAGGTCGGTACGACGTCCATATTGGATACCACCACATCGGCTTTGTGCGTTGTGCCTTTCACCCGTATGCCTACCGCTTTCTTGTTCTCCACAACAATCTCATCAACGGGTGCGTTGTAGCGAAACTCTACCCCGTTTCGTTTGGCCAGGGAAACCAAGCTATTGGTGATATCAACCATCCCTTTCTCGGGAACAAACGTGCCATAATGCTGCTCGAGGTGCTGAATCAGGGTCATCATACCGGGCGTTTGATAGGGGTTGGAGCCGTTATAGGTCGCAAAGCGATCGTAGAACTGCACTAGGTGTGGTTCTTTCAATCGGTGGGTGTTGACCTTGTGCAGGGTGGTGTCGAGTTCGTAGGAAAACAAATGGAGGATGCCCTCTAAAGTAGCTTTGTTGAGATAGGTCCGCCATTTGTGCAAGGATTGCTCAAGAAATATGGATACAGTTCGATTGTATTTTTTCTCAGCTCGAAATAAATAGTCTTGTAGCTGGTGTTTTGGTACGCCCAATTTGTCATCGACTTCTTCCAAAAACCGATCAGTATCGCCATAGGCATTAAGTCGAGCACCGTCTTCCCAGTAGTATCTACACCCAATCTCTTTGCGCTTGTACTGAAAATGTTCCCGTGGATTTTCACCAGCCAACTCAAAAAGCTCATCGATAAAATGTGGCATGGTAAACAACGAAGGGCCAAAATCGAATCGGTAATCTCCCAGCGAAAAGGAAGATAATTTTCCTCCTGCATATTCGTTTTTTTCAAAAACTTCAACCGAATAGCCCTGACAAGCCAACCGAATCGATGTGGCAATGCCTGCAATACCCGAACCAATAACAATTGCTTGTTTGCTCATACCAAAGGGGTTTTTTCTTCGCTTAATACCTCAAAACGATTAAACATATCTTCTTTGTACCATTTGCGTTCTCTTGTCTTTTTCACAATCGAAGCGTGTGCCTGAGAAACATAGGCAAACGTACGAATCGCTTCAGCGCTTTCCCATACGCTAAAGGTCGCTTGTTGTACAAAAGGCCATTCTCCGATCCCTTTAAAAAATCCAACACCTTTGGCTTCTTTTATCGCCTGTGATGCTTGGGGGACATGCCGCCAAAAATCGATCAGCCGCAAGGGGTTGAGTGTCGCACGGGTGATCACGCCAATGGGTTTATCACCTGAGGGCTTTTGCACAACAAAGGGCGACTGACCGCTCCACTTCCCATGAGTATGGATGGGGCGTAATGCATAGATGCGTTGCGTTGCAGAACGATCAAAAAATGCCTGTAAAACGGGCGAACTTGCAAAGGCCTGCTTTTTGTCGTCTTCACTGTCCCAAACACTGAGCAAGGCATAGGTTGAAAAATCGGGACGCAAGCTAAAGCCAGCACCTGCACCCGTTCCCAACATCTTGTAAAACTGCAATCCCTTGCAGTCTTGCAAACCAGCATGAGCGCGTTGCATCTGGGTAAATGCCCAAAATCGGTGTTGATTGTACCTAAAAAAGTGAAGATAAACGACTTGCCCCATCTTGCTAAAGATATCACTTATCTTGATGTGATGCATACCCAAAAGCAAAGTTTTAAAACCAAACAGAATTTGTAATTTGCAACCTATGAAAAAGATCATTGCCTTTGGTGCGAGTTCCTCTATCCATTCCATCAACAAAAAATTGGCGACTTATGCTGCCTATTGTGTGCCAAATGCCCAAGCGACTATTTTGGATTTAAACGATTATGAGATGCCGATTTTTAGTGTTGATCGTCAAAATGAGGATGGCTTTCCCCTGCTAGCCCATAATTTCAAAGACTTGCTTATCTCGGCAGATGGGATCATCATTTCCTTTGCCGAGCACAACAGTTCTTATTCGGCAGCGTTTAAAAATATCTTTGATTGGATTTCGCGTTTTGAAGGCAACCTTTGGTATTCCAAGCCGATGTTGTTGTTGGCAACCAATGACGGTGATCGGGGTGCCAAAGCCGTTTTGGAACAAGCTCACAACCGAATTGCGAGGAAGAACCCTTACGATATTCCGCATTTTTCCCTTCCAAATTTTCCGAAAACCTTTGATGAAAATAAGGGGATACTGGATTCAAAATTACAAGCTCAATTCCAAAACGCTTTGGCGGTATTTGTCGGGCAATTATAGGAGCATCCACCCTGCCATGCCAATCATCACTACATTTTCAATCAAAGTGGCCTCAGTCATTGGAAGGTTGAGCACCGAACCCAAACATGCACATTGAATTTGTTGTTTAGACAATAATACCCTGACAACCCCTAGCGTTGTGATGCTCAAAATCCCCAAAGTCAGCCATAGTATCAGTTGAACTTTCCACTGCATCAAAAAAAGAATGCCAAGGGTCAGTTCTATAAACGGATACACCCAACCATAGAAGGGAAGGGATTTAGCCAATGGGTCATATCGCCTAAAGCTCTCTTGAAACCCTTTTATATCGAGAAACTTAAAAAACGAAAACACCACAAAAAACAAACCCATAAAATCGGGTAAAACCGCTTGTGTTTCAAAAATGGGAAAATGGATCATTGTTGTTCCCCCAATCAGGAACACAAAAATCAGTCCAAGTGGAAAAAGCTGTTTGGCTTTTGAAGGGACTGTTGATGGATGATCAACCAGTGCGTATTTGGGCGGTAAAGCCGCTTTGATCTCATCGGGATGGACAGGGGATTGCTGCAAAACCACTACAACCCCAGTTTTGGGATTGGCGTTAACGCTTTTCACAGCGGGGAGTTGTGAGATGGCTTTTTCTACAGACGAGGCGCACCCTTGGCAGGTCATCCCCTCAATATGAATGATTTGTTTCATGGGCGATTGAATTGGAAATGCAATGTACTTAAAAATCGGCTACGCCAAGTGAATCATGGGCACTTGAACCAGAAGAAGTTCAGAGTTGGACTTTGTATTGATTTCCACCTTTTGGGTTTCCCAAACCCCAATGGCATCGCGACGGGAAAGGGTTTGATCACCAACCTCCACTTCGCCTTCAATCACGATTATATACACCCCGTGGTCTGGACTGTGTAAATCGTAATCAAAAGATTGACCCGGATCGGCATCGAGCATATGCATCCAAGCATCTTGATGAATCCAAACCCCTTGATCATCGGCTGACGGAGACAGAATTTGAAAAAAAGAATTTTTTTGGTGCAAGCTACGAATCGGCAATTGATCATAGCGAGGCGTTACGTTGCGCTTGTTGGGAAACAACCACAATTGAAACAAATTGATGTCTTGATCAGGGTTGTTGTTGTACTCCGAATGCTGAACGCCCGTTCCTGCGCTCATCACCTGTATATCACCCTCTCGGATGACCGCTGCATTGCCCATAGAGTCTTTGTGCTCCAAATCTCCTTTGAGCGGGATGGTCACAATTTCCATATTGTCGTGTGGATGGGTGCCAAAGCCCATCCCCCCTTGGATGATATCATCGTTGAGTACACGCAATGCCCCAAAATGAAGTCGATCGGGTTGGTACCAACTCGCAAAACTAAAACTGTGACGAGCTTCTAGCCAGCCATGGTTTGCATATCCTCTTGAATCGGAAGGGTGGAAAACGGTTTTCATGCCATTGAAATTTTAGAGTGGCGCAATCATATCCGCAACGATATTCCCTGAGATCAGGGCTGGCGGAACGCCAGGGCCGGGTACGGTCAATTGGCCTGTGAAATACAAATCCTTTACTTTTTTACTTTTGAGTTTGGGGCGCAAAAATGCGGTTTGGGTCAAGGTGTTCGCCATGCCATAGGCATTGCCCTTATAGGAGTTGTAGTCGTTTACAAAATCGAGCACGCAAAAGGATTTGTTGAAAAGTACATGCTCTCGAATCGATTGGCTGGTGAGTTTTTCCATTCGAGATAATACAATATCGTAGTATTTGTCACGAAGTTCTTGGGTATCCTCTAGTCCGGGCGCAATTGGAATCAAAATAAAACAGGCCTCTTTCCCTTCAGGCGCCATAGTTTGATCAGAAGTCGATGGGAGGTTGACATAAAACAAGGGCTCTTTTGGCCATTCAGGTGTATCGTAAATACTCGATGCGTGTTGGTCAAAATCCACATCAAAAAAGAGATTGTGATGCGCCAAATTATCCAGTTTTTTATCGATCCCCATATAAAACAGAAGAGAGGAAGGGGCAAATACTTTTTTCTTCCAATAGGCCTCGCTGTATCCGCGAAGAGATGCTTGTAACAAACTTTCGGTATGATGATAGTCTGCACCACTGATGATGATATCTGCCTCATGTATTTTATCTCCCACACGAATTCCAGTTGCTTTTTTGTTATTTGTGATGATTTCATCAACAGCAGCATCGGTATGAAAACAAACGCCCAGCTCTTTAGCCAAAGACGCCATGGCATTGACAATCTGGATCATTCCGCCTTTGGGGTGCCAAGTTCCCAAGCCAAAATCGGCATAGTTCATAAAATTGTAAAAGGCTGGCGTTTGCTCGGGTTTCGCTCCGAGAAAGAGGACTGGAAATTGAAGGATTGAGCGCAGTTTTGGGCTTTTAAAGTCTCGTTCCACTTGTTTGCGTACATTGGTCAGGAACAAACCTGCATTTTTGATGGTGACAGGTGTGATGAGTTCCAAAGGGGAAACCCCTGGTTTATACACCAAGTCCTCTATGGCAACATCGTAGTTTCGTTTGGCTTGATTGAGAAAAGAGACCAATTTTCGACCACTCCCTTTTTCTTCAAGTTCAAATCGATCAGCGATTTTCTCGATGCTATCATGTACTGGAAAAACCTCATCTTTCCCAAACACAACTTGATAGCCGGGATTAAGGCGTTCAAGCTGATAATAGTCGGATACTTGCTTGCCAAAACTCGTAAAAAACCGCTCAAAAACGTCGGGCATCCAATACCATGAAGGCCCCATGTCAAAGGTAAAACCGTCTTTCTGAAACTGTCGCGCACGACCGCCTAGCGAACTGTTTTTTTCAAAGACCTCCACTTGATATCCACGCTTTGCCAAATGACAGGCAGCAGAAAGGGAGGAAAAGCCAGAACCAATGATGTTGATTTTTCTCATATCCTACAAAATTAGTATATATACTAACGCACGTCTACAATAAATCAGAAAAAGGTCTTGAGTAATATCTTTTACATTGTCAATGTAAGCTTATCTCCGTCTAGCGACGTTTCAAAACAATCCAATTGTGTATTATCGCAGTCTGTACTGTAGGAGTTACCAGCGTGATTACATTTAAAAGTGCTGTTGCTTAGCTTTTCCCATTGATTTCTTTGACCATGAGCAGGGCAGCGATTCGAATAAGCTTGAATGCTGGTGGATGACATTCGTAGAAATAAAGCTTGAATACCAATACCAGATCCATTCATCCAACCCCCATCTTGCGCTAAATCAGAAAAATTGGAATGGGTCAAATCAATGGTATACGTAGATCCACTTTTGGTATAGCCATTGTCTGCTGGTGGCGTGGTTCCATCGCCTGTATCTTCGTCTAAACTATCTGCACTGCAGGCTTCTAAAAAACTCACACCAAAAAAGGCAAAGGCCACTGTTGGACAGACTTCCTTTAAAAAATCTCTTCTGTTTTTCATATTTTTTTTGGAAAGATAATTAAAAATTTAGGAGTTGGGGTTTTCCTTTGTTCACCAACCGTTTTGGTGATCAAAGAATTTGAATATCTTGCGACTATGAACAATTTTAAAAGCATGCGATATCGTTTTGTAATTCTCTTTGCGTTGGCTTTGGGAATTGTACATGCACAGGTTAATCCCGAAGATGTAGAAATCATTCGTGACAGCTATGGCGTTCCACATATCTATGGAAAAACCGATGCCGATACCGCCTATGGTTTGGCGTGGGCACATGCCGAAGACAATTTTTTGACCATTCAAAAGGCCTATCTCGCAGGCAATGGAGTGCTCAGTCGATGGAATGGGAAAAAGGGGATTGGTGCTGACTTTGTTGCGCAATTTATTCAAAGTGCCGAAACTGTCGATCGTTTATATCACACGCTTAGTGATGAGTTTGTCGAAGTGATCAAGGGCTATGCAGCGGGCTTAAACAGCTATGCAAAGCATCATCCCGATGAGGTGATGATCCCAGATTTCTTTCCCATTACTCCCAAAAAAATGCTGATCTATTCGCAACTTCAGCTCTTTGCTTCCAACCAAGGGGACAAGCTCGTAGAGGCCATTTATAACAATCGAATCGATCAATATGAAAAACCAATTCATGAAGACGTATACGGCTCCAATCTCATTGCTTTGAGTTCTCGAAAAACAAAAATTGAAGAAAGCTTTTTGACCATCAACACACATCAACCTTTAGAAGGACCTACTTCTTGGTATGAAGCCCATTTGGTCAGTGAGGAAGGTACCAATATAATCGGAGCAACATTTCCCGGAGCTCCTTGTATCCTCACTGGTGCCAACGAATTTCTGGGCTGGACACATACAGTAAACTATCCCGATAAGGCTGATGTGTACCAATTGGAAATGAAAAACAAGACCTCCTATATAGTTGATGGAGAGGAGTACCAGCTTGTGAAGAAAAAAGCAAAAATGTTTCTCCGCTTTTTGGGCTTGCAAATTCCTATTTACAAGACCTTTTACCAAAGTATCTATGGCCCTGCACTAAAAAACAAAAGTGGCGTTTTTGCCATCCGAACGCCTAGCACGACTAATATCAATGCCCTTGAGCAGTGGTGGCGCATGAACAAAGCCCGTTCTTTTTCCGAGTTTTATTCCGTTTTGGAGTGGAATGCCCTTCCGGGCTATAACATTGGCTATGCCGACAGAAATGATACCATTTTTTATATCTCCAACGGAAAAATTCCCCGACGTAACCCCAGCTATAATTGGCAAAAAACCCTACCGGGAAACACCAAAAAAACATTGTGGGACAGCTACTATACCACCAAAGAACTCCCCCAAGTCATCGCGCCTCAAGCGGGCTATGTATACAACGCAAATCACAGTCCATTTTATTCGACTGCGCCTGATGAAAACCCAAACCCCGATGACTATGACAAAGCCATGAACTACGAAACCTACAACAACAACCGCAGTACACGCTTATTTGAATTACTGTCAGATAAAGACAGTTTATCCTATTTCGATTTTAAACGCATCAAATACGACCACACCTTACCCACTCCACTCAACTACAATTTTGTTGACTTCAATGCACTCTATGAGATGAAGCCCAAAGACTATCCCGATGTGGCAGACTTGTTGGGAGATATTCAAGGTTGGGATCGTGTGGCGAGTGCGGATTCCTATGGTGCAGGTGCTTTTGCTGTGCTGTACTACACCCTTGGGAAATATTATTCGCGCCTTGGCCCTTCAAAAACCTTTAATCCCTTATTGATTTATACCTGTCTGAAAGTTGCCAAAAAACACCTGCTGAAACACTTTGGAATGACCAGAATTCGCTTGGGTGATTTTCAAAAGCTGGTGCGTGGCGATAATGAACTTCCCATTTTTGGGCTTCCCGACGTGGTTACTGCCATGAGAGGGAATCCATATAAAAATGGGCAAATCAAAATTGAACATGGGGAATCCTATATCGCCCTAATTCGTTTTGGGAAAACGAAAACCTACTTTGAGTCAGTGATATCCTACGGCAACAGTTCCCGTCCCGACTCCCCACACTATACCGACCAGATGGAGATGTATCAACATTTTCAGACCAAACCCATGTGGTTTGATCGAGAAATTGTATTGAAAAATGCCAATAAAATTTATCGACCTAAATAATATATCAGAACTTTATAGAGAAAATGAATTAATAGAAAGCAATATCGCAAAAGTATACTACACATGAATACCCTGATAACATGAAAGTCACATAGTAAATACCAATATAAGATTACACAAAAAATTACATATTTTTACAATTCAAAATAAATCAGATATGAGGCAATTAATCTTATTAATATTTATATCAACAAGTTGTACAGATAAAGACAATTTAGATTTTGGTAGTGAAATAATATCTGATAGAAATGTTTATGTCGCAGGATATATTGTGGACGAATCTGGTAATAGTACTGCATGTTATTGGCTAAACGGGGAAAGAGTTGACCTTGGTCCTGGTCAACTTGAAGATATTGTAGTAAGTGATGGTAAAGTCTATACTGTAGGATGGAATTATGGAGGGTCAGCTTCTTACTGGATTGACAATAAATCGTTTGATTTAGGGAGTAATAATGCAGAAGCTTATTCTATAGCTGTTCATAACGGTGACGTATATACAGCCGGCAGAGATAACGGTGCATGTTACTGGAAAAACACTACCATAAACAAATTATCTGGTGGAGATTCATCAGGATATGGAATAGCAATAAAACAAAATGGAGATGTATTTGTAGGTGGATACTATATGAATAATCATCATTATGTTATTCCAGCTAGATGGAAAAACGGCAATAGATCTAATTTAAGTGTACCCTCTGGAGGAGATGGTGAAGTTGTTGATGTTAAAATTTATAATGGAAACCCCTATTACTTTGGATTTAGCATGGCGCCAAACAATATGACTGGCTATTTACCTAAAGCATCATATTGGAAAGTAAATACAAGAAATGATATGCCAAATGGTGGAGGGTGGCAAAAAGGTATTTATGGAGGTGAAAGTTATGGAGGTTTTGTAGATGAAACTGGAGTATATGTGGCTGGTAAGATTGATTGGATGATTGAGACTGAAAACGGGAACGATATTCCAGGAACTGGAGGAACTTATGCACATTATTGGCACGATGGAACAAAATTTGATCTTCCAGGTGGAGTATTTAATAATATGTGGGTTAGTACTGCTTATGATGTGGCTGTTGCAGACGGGTTTGTTGTAGTTGCTGGAGATGTAGCTACCGAAGCACAAACTCAAGTGCCTGCAATTTGGGTAAATGATGTTTTAACAAAGTTAGAAGGAGATAATACTCAGGGAGTAGCAAAGGCAGTATTCATTAATTGATGATTAGCTTCTTTGAATTACAAATTCTATTCTACCTTTTCTTAATTTTATTCTAAATAAGTTGCATGATAGTCGAACAAATATACACGGGATGTTTAGCGCAAGGAGCTTATTATATCGAAAGTAATGGCGAAGCTGCTGTGATTGATCCTCTTCGTGAGGTAGAACCCTACCTACAGCGTGCACGGAAAAACAACGCTATTATCAAGTATATTTTTGAAACGCATTTTCACGCTGATTTTGTTAGTGGACACCTCACCCTGTCCAACAAAACCAAAGCACCCATTATTTTTGGTCCTCTAGCCGATCCAAATTTTGATGTAATTATCGCTAAAGATGGTCAGACCTTTCGTATCGGAGATGTGACAATAACCGCTTTGCACACACCAGGGCACACCATGGAAAGCACCACCTATTTACTTCGTGATGCCAACGGAAAAGATCATGCGATATTTAGTGGAGACACGCTATTTTTGGGTGATGTAGGTCGGCCAGACCTCGCGCAAAAACAAGGCAAAATGACCCAGGAGCAATTGGCTGAAACCCTATTTGACAGTCTGCGAAACAAAATCATGCCTCTCGCCGATGATATCACAGTCTATCCTGCTCATGGTGCGGGCTCAGCCTGTGGCAAAAAAATGATGAAAGAAACCGTGGACACCTTAGGTAACCAAAAAAAGGTCAACTACGCCCTACGTGATGATATGACCAAGGAAGAGTTTGTCAAAGAAGTTATTGATGGTTTAGGTCCACCTCCGCAGTATTTTCCAGAGAATGTACAACTCAATCGATTAGGTTATGAGGATATTGATGTCATTCTGGAAACGGGGAATAAACCCCTTTCCCCAGATGCTTTCGAAGACGCTGCCACACGTACTGGAGCTGTGGTATTGGATGTGCGCAACGCCGATGATTTTGCCAAGGCACATATCCCAAACGCCATTTTTATAGGAATTGACGGAGGTTTTGCCCCTTGGGTCGGTACACTAATTGGCGATACCAAACACCCCATTTTGCTTATTACACCAGATGGGCGAGAAAAAGAAACCATCACTCGCTTGTCTAGAGTGGGGTTTGACAACACCCTTGGTTTTTTGGAAGGAGGCATAAATGCCTGGGTCAAACAAGGAAAAGCAGTCGAGCAGATTGAAAATATCAGTGCACAAGAATTGAAGGTACGAGTGGATAATGGAGCTGCCATTGTTGATGTGCGCAAACAAAGCGAATACAGCTCTGTCCATATCCCCCAAGTTATGCTTGTCCCTTTAGATGAAATCAACCAAAACCTAAAACGTTTTGACAATAACAAACCCTTTTATCTACACTGCGCCGGGGGGTATCGCAGTATGATTGCCCTTTCGATTTTAAAAAACCGTGGGATTCACACTGGAATCAATGTACTTGGCGGGATGAAATCCATCAAAGAAACTGACATTTCTTTACAGCAATCGAGCTGCACGACCACAAGCTAATTCTGGAAAACTCTACCATGATGAGGTGACAAATCGTTTCGATTAATCATCAAGATTTCTCATATAGAATCGTATAGTGGAAAGGGAGCGAAATTCTGACAACTTAAAGATAAATTATTGAAGATTTATTTTGTATTTTTCAATCAAAAATAAACCCATTACAATGGATCTTATGAAAAACACAAACGGGGCTTCTAAATGTCCTTTTCACGGTGCAACAACCCAGCCGAATCGAGGTACTCAAAACAAGGACTGGTGGCCAAACAGTCTCAACGTTGACATTCTACGTCAGCACGACACCAAAAGCAATCCGCTTTCGGATTTGGATTATAAAGAACGTGTAAAGTCTTTGGACCTTGAGGCAGTTAAAAACGATATCAAAGTGGTCTTGACAGATAGTAAAGACTGGTGGCCAGCGGACTATGGTCATTATGGGCCGTTTTTTATACGCATGACCTGGCACGTAGCTGGTACCTATCGCACAGGCGATGGTCGTGGGGGTGCTGCAACAGGGGCACAACGATTTGCTCCGCTCAATTCTTGGCCAGACAATGGAAACTTGGACAAAGCCAGACGTTTGTTATGGCCAGTGAAGGAGAAATATGGGAATTCGCTGAGTTGGGCAGACTTGTTTGTGATTGCGGGTAATGTAGCCATTGAAGACATGGGGGGTCCCAACCACGGTTCGGCACTAGGTCGAGAAGACATATGGCATCCAGAAAAAGATATTTATTGGGGGTCAGAAGACGAGTGGCTTGGCGATAACCGCTATGGCGATACGCGTCAAGACCTAGAGAACCCTTTGGCAGCAGTGCAAATGGGACTGATCTATGTGAACCCACAAGGTCCCAACGCCAGCCCTGATCCGGCTTTATCTGCGCAAGATGTTAGGGAGACCTTTAAGCGTATGGCGATGAATGATGAAGAAACAGTTGCGCTTACCGCAGGGGGGCACACCTTTGGAAAAGCACACGGTGCTGCAGATGCCGACAAATATGTAGGTGCAGAACCAGAAGGCGCGACCATCGAAAGCCAAGGGTTTGGATGGGAAAACAGCTACAAATCAGGTAAAGGAGTCCACGCCATCACAAGTGGGATTGAAGGTCCTTGGACGACCAACCCCATTCAGTGGGATATGGGCTATTTGACCCTATTGTTTAAATACGAGTGGGAGTGCCAAAAAGGTCCTGGAGGTGCATGGCAATGGCACCCTGTCAATTGCGAAGAAGCCGACATGGTTCCGCAAGTTGACGGCAGCGATGAGAAGGTATTGCCGATGATGACGACAGCTGATATTTCGATGAAAGTCGATCCAATATACAGAGAAATCTGTCAAAAATTCCTCGCCGATCCAGATGCCTTTGGTGAGGCCTTTGCCAAAGCGTGGTTTAAGCTTCTCCACCGTGATATGGGACCAAAATCGAACTATGTGGCAGGAGACTATAAAGACATTGAATATATCTGGCAAGACCCCGTTCCCGCTGGCAAAACCCTTTCGGCTAGCGAAGAAAACGAAGTGAGAACCGCCATTGCAGCAGCAGGGATCGACAACGCAGTCTTGATCGAAACCGCATGGGCTTCTGCCTCGACCTTTAGAGGCTCAGACAACAGAGGGGGTGCCAATGGTGCACGCATTCGTTTAGCACCACAAAAAGATTGGGCAGTCAACCAACCCAAGCAGCTTGCCAAGGTGCTTGCCGCCTATGAAAGCATCTCTGCTCAAACTGTGGCGAGTGTTGCTGATATCATCGTTATTGGTGGTGCAGTAGGAATCGAAAAACTTTCGGGAGCCAAGGTTGAAGTTACCACAGGTCGAGGGGATGCAAGCCAGGAGAATACAGACATATCTTCATTTGAATTGCTTAAACCCAGTGCCTGCGGATTTCGAAACTATATCGAAAAGGAATTCAGCGTTTCTCCTGAGGAGTTGTTGCTTGACAAAGCCCAACTTCTGGGCCTATCACCTGTAGAGCTCACTGTGCTAGTCGGTGGCATGCGTGCTATGGGCATTTCCCATTCTGGGGCTGGTCTTTGGGGCGATGGTAAACTGAGCAACCAGTGGTTTAAGCAGCTTCTTTCTATGGATCGGAAGTGGGAGCCCAATGGCTTTAATGCCTATAAAGGGGTTGATCGTAACTCTGGGGAAAGTGAAAGTTCCGCATCGAGAATTGACTTATTGTTTGGGTCAAACTCGGAGTTGAGAGCGATCGCGGAAGTCTATGCCCAAAATGACAATAACGATAAGTTTGTTGCCGATTTTATTGCGGCTTGGAACAAGGTGATGAATGCCGATCGGTTTGACTTAAACAGCTGAGTCTACATTGCGTTGAGTGCTAGAAGAATTTTAGATTAAATAGTTGAAATCGGCGAATTAAATTGTGTAGAAATTACTCTGATTTTTCTTGGAACAGAAACTCGTATCGTAAGCTCAAAATGTGATAGGACGCTGGCTCTATGATACCCACCTCTTTTTCAAATAGGTACTTAAAAGACAGTGCGCTTGTGTTTGAAAATCTCTTTTTTGAACCAAGAGACAATCGAAATTTGTCATAGGCCTCGACGCTGTAGAATTCGTTTAACATAAAAAATTCAATACTGAATCGGGGATCCAGTTCCCAGTTTGAAATATTATAGCGGGAAGAGATTTTGTATCGCCATCGGCTGTTCTCCTTAGGATCATCAGATACATTGCGTTGGGTTTTGACTTGATGGAGTGCCCGAAAGCGAAAATCAAAACGGTTGAATGTGGCTTTTGCTTGCGCAAATCCAAAAAAACGATTAAACTTTTCGTGCCCTTGTTTTTTACCAACATCATCGAGTCGGTCAGAATTTCGATAGCCAACCCCGACTTCCAAAAAAGGTTTTAGCTCGTATTCGGCTTGCGCCTCAAAAAAAGACATATTGTATGTGTCTCCAGTCGATTTGAGTCGCAACTGCGCTTCCAGACTCAGACTTAGCTTGTCGAAGGGTTCATATTCGAGATGCAAGGCATTCCAGCTTTCATAGCTTTGATTGTCACTTGTTTTCAATTCATCTTGTGCGGATAAACCGAGTGCAGAAATAAACACAAAAAAAATGAGGTAGAACCGAATTTTCATAAAACTTCTACTTGTGGGTCAATGATGACGGTTGTGTAAAAATTGTTAACTCCGCACTGTTATCAAGTTGATTAATTTTTTTTATTTTGAAATGGGTGATGGGTTTGCTGATAAGTTGTTCAAGATGTCTGGTCATTTCAGCAGGTTTTAAGGAAGAAAATAAATCAAATTTTTGCAAGATGATTGAGACTGTTTCTTTCTTTTCAGTTTTAATCCTAGGGGAGATTTTCTCAAAGTAATTCACAACAAATACAATTGCGAAATTGGCAAAAAGCAATTCAATATAGCTAACTTTTTTATTGGCTAAGGCGTTGATTACAGCTACGCCAATCACCACAAATAAATAGGTCATTTCTTTGATCGGAATGGTCCTTGTACGAAAGCGAATGATGGTGAAAAGTGCAAATAAACCCAGCGCAAAGCCCAATTCCAATTTGACACTACTTAACAAAAAACACATTAAGAAGGTGACAATGGCAATGGTGTTATAACCAAAATAAAATTGAAAATTTTGATTGTTTTTTAGATAAACTCGATTTGAAATCCAGTAGACCACAAAAGTACTTAGCAACAGTCGTATCAAAAGCTCGAAAAAATCACCCGAATTGATCAGTTTAATTCCAAAAACCTTTACTTCCTCAATGCTTTCTATCATCACATAAAATTTTATTACATAAATAAGTAAATTCTGAAAACTAAAAAAACAGCTGTACAATTGTACAGCCGTTGTTATCTTCATGCCGCTTTATCTGTGGAGCTGTTTTCCTCTAGCTCCTTTAATAAGGTATAAGCATGGCCTTGATTTGGTTCAAGTGCTACCATAAACTCTTCGCTCATAATTAAAAAATTTTAGCGTTAAACTTATGAAACGATTGATCCGGGTGCGTTCTCTCCACCCGCGACTATATTGTAAATCCCAGTCCACACGGGATGTAGTAACCCAAATGTACAAAAAATTGTTTACTCTTGCTTAAACAGCAGATTTCATCCCTGTCGGAACCCTGGGATTCATCACATAAAACCACAATGGAGGAACCAAGCTCAACAAAATGGAAGCAGGGTAGCCCATCGGTAAATGGGGGCTTTCTTTATGGGTTTCTAGAAGTTGATATTTTTTGGCAGACTTAAAATGGTGATCACTGTGTCTGGTCAATTCATATAAGACTATCCGCCCAATATTGTAATTTGAATTCCACGAGTGGTGGGTTTGTACACGTTCATACCGCCCTGAAGGAGTCTTGGATCGAAGCAGACCATAGTGTTCGATATAATTGATACATTCCAAAAACAAAAACGAAATGACTCCCGCAAGGATGGCAAATAGCAAGGCTGTTTGTGAAAACAAGATCAATACGAAAAGCAGATACAAGGGCTGGATCAAGTGATACCAAAGCATATCGTTATAAAAAGAGAGAAACGAACGGTTTTTGGCTGAGAGCAACTCCATTTGCTTTTTCCAGGCATCGATATACTGTTTGGATACCGAACGAATCCAGAAAGCGTAAACACTTTGGTTGTATTTGGCTGTAGCGCCATCATCAGGAGTTGCCACTTTCATATGATGTCCAAAATTGTGCTCGATATAAAAATGCATATACAAACAAGGGATATAAAGGGCTTTACTCATTGTTCGCTCTAAAAATGATTGTCGGTGTCCCAATTCGTGTGCGACATTGATGCCATTGGTCGCCAGCAAAATCCCCGCTGATAGAGATAACCCTATCCACTCCGATGTTGTGTAGCTCTGGGTGGTAACTTGAAACAAAACATAGTACATCAAACCAAATACAATTGGTAGGTTGAAGTACAACATCCAATCAAAGAGAGTATTGATGGCCTTGTTGTTGCGCTCTGCATCACCAAGATTGGTTTCATTTTTTCCCAATACCATGTCTAAGATTGGCAAAACTACAAAGGCATAAATCACGGCTGCATAGGTGCCTACTCCTGTCGATGTAAAAGAAATAAATGCAGCCAGAGGAACAGTATAAGCAAAAAGATATTTTAAGTCTTTCACGACCGAAAAATAAAATAATTATTTAAAAATACCTATTTATCTTTATGACAATCAATGATTTACCCACATTAGCTTTCTTAGGATCAAAGAAAAAGGGTCAAACCAAATCGGCTTGACCCCAAATTAACCTAGCTACTCATCACACTAATTCTTTACAATAAACTTGTGTTCTTTTGTGCTCGTATTTCCGAGCATGTCTTCTGTCTCAACCATGACATCATACACCTTCGACTCGGTAAAGGTATTTTTCTCTGATATATCTAGTGTCCGTGGACTGGAATATTCTGTCATCGGACCCCCATCAATTGAATACTTAATACTTTTGGTGCCTGTCTTCTCATCGGTTGCACCGATAAACATCCGCACATAGTTTGGATAAACGGGTAGGTCATCTTCTGTGCCGATATTATCCAGACTAAAGTTGATAAAGATCTCTGGCGGGGTGTTGTCCACATACACCCGGCTGGTTTTGTTCTCTTCTTGGTTATTGACCATGTCTACAGAACTAAACACAATTTCTTTATGACCCTCTGTTGGAATCGTAAATTCATTGCCTGCTTGCACTTCGCCATTCACAGTCGTGGTGGTTGACTGCACCCCACTGTGCTTGTCACGAGGGATAATCGTAATCGGCGTGGTTTGATTGATAAATAATGTGTCTCTAGTGAAAAACTGTGGGGTGCCATAGTCTATGGTTGTATTGGGTGCTTTGTTGTCCATATAGAAGGTTCTCGTTTGTTTTTCTTCGACATTGCGCACATTGTCCTCACTGTTGTAGGTTATTGAATGCAACCCAAGTTCGTTGGGCAAGCCAAAGGCAGTAGCATAGTTCTGCACGTCTTGTTTGTTGATTGAAAAACTCGTTTTGGCAACACCTGCTTTGTTGTCTATTGCTGGTAGCTCAAAGGTCGTTCTAGAGGAAACATAGTAATACGTTGCCTCGTGCTGATCGCCAATGACAACCAACTGTGTTTCTGGATTGATTTTATCAAGATAAAACATCAGTTCCTTTATGCTCTCCTCATTTTCTACATTGTCATCTGAGTAAAATCGTAAGGTGTGGGGACCATCCGATAGACCCGATAGGTCGATTGGACTGCCATATACGCGCTGTGACATATCGTCAATGGTATAATAGGTGCCCTTGACACCAGAAAGGTTGTCTGTCGACTCCAAACCAATGTTGAATGTTGGACCTAAAATGTTGTCACCATACACATCGGAAAGAGTGTAGTTCGAAACAGGTGGTGTAAGATCCAATACAAATGATGAAGTCCTCGTATCTTCAGTGTTACCCACATTGTCTACCGAAAAGTAGTAGATTGTGTTCTCACCTTCAGTCGTGACATCAAGTGGAGACTCGTATGGCGCATAATCCGAATCATGGCTTTTGAAAGTGGATTGTACACCTGAGATCTGATCCGTGCTGGAAAGGTTATAACTAAGCCCTTTGCCGTAATAGTCTACACCTTGATTGCTGTAGCTTGGTGCACCACTAAATGTAATTCCTGAAATTGGTGCAATCCCATCGGCATGGACAGGAAACAAAACCTCCCGCTTAGGAGAAGCAATCTTTTTGGTCTCTGGATCAACCGCCCATTTAGAACGAATGAAATTTACACCCTCAGAATCCAAATACATTGGAGAGCCATCAGATGGATTAGCAGGTGTGTCTAAAACAATTGGATTTGAACCATCAGGACTCGACGAAATCGAAAGGTAAATTGGAAGCTTCTTATTTGCGTAAATTTTACCATCGTTTTGATAAAAAACAGACTCAAAAACAGGTTTAGTGGGCTCTTGAGCGTATGTGAAAAATGCCAGTAGTGTGAATGTAAAGAGTTGTGTATATCTCATGTTTGACGTTATTGGTTGTAATGAAATCAAAACTTAGAATTATTCACCAATGTTCCAAATGGGTAAATCAAATGTTCCAAATGGGTAAATCACTTGACTGCAATCAACAGTAGGAAAGCACTACCATTGTCAGGCTCACAATCAGGAACATCCAGAAAAATAAAAATTTAATTTTCATTTGTTATAATACCATAAATTTTCGAAAATTTATTTAAATTAGACTAATATTATTCTTAAAAAGAATTGTCTCTTTTGAAATATATAATATCTATCTTCTCTCTTATATTTTTTCCTTTTGGGTCAGAACAAGACTATGATTACGAGTTGGTTCGTGTTGATTCAGAAAAAATATATTATAATATCGTTCAAAATGATGGATCTTTGTTTTTCGGTACAAATCAGGGAGTTTATAAGCTCGGAAAGGGAGTCCAACTCATTGACCATGACTTGACTGTTAAAGGTCCAGTTACAACGAATTTAAAGCGAGATAAACTTCGCATTTCTTTCACACTTGCCCCAAAAAACATCCCAATGGGAGAGTTTGATGGCTCGATAACTGCAATTCAAGCCTTTCAAAATTATGTATATGTGATTTCGAGAGGAAAGCTCTTGATTTTTAAAAACAAGCTGTATTCATTCTCTTCTTATGAGAGTGTTCGCAGTATCACAACAAGCTACATCGGAAGTTATAATGGAATTTTTCAAAAGGGTGAAGCCCTGACCTATCCGACATATACGAACGGACAAATCAAAGAATATGACGACATTACTTTTATATGTTATGATGGGCTAATTGGCATTCGAGGGGATCAGCAAGACATCCTGTATGATGCTCCCGCAGGGAATCGAATTTATGGAGCTATTGAAAATATCTTCAAATTGCAAAATGGAAATTTTTTGGTCGTTTCAGATCTGGGATTATACCAATATAATTTAGAAGAGAATATATTCCAAATGATTTATGACGGGCGTGATGGTCCAATCATTCCCATACGAGTTCCTTTTCGGGACGGTTTTGAGTTTAAACCAGGTTTTTGGTTTGGACAAAATAATAGCCTCTACAAAATCAATCTATCAACTTATCAAGTCTCTACCATTCAAACATTTGACGCCGAAATCCTGGACTTGGTTTCTGAAAGAGACATTATTTATGTCCTTACAAGTGATCAGCAAATTACGAGTCTCTACTCAGACAACCATCGGACTTTTGTTGTGAATAAAATTCCTTTAACAGCCACATACCACACCCTCGAACACAAGAGAAATTACCTGTTTATCAGTGGAGATAATGGTCTTTCAATATATGATCTTTCCAAAAACCAACTATACAATAACGTGGTTACAGATGAGTTTAATCGCGGTGCTGTATTTAAAACAGATGACGCCATCTCGTTTGGGAGTATCCATGGGGTTTATCGGTTTGAAAATATCGACTTAGTGGTCGACTCCATTTCTACGGATTATGTGATCAATGAGCTCGACTATCGCAACGATAATGTTCTTATGCTTATAGTCATTCTTTTGGGATTTGCTGTTTTAATCTTTGTGTTTAAAAACAGACGCAGAAGTTACAACAATCAAGAAATGGTACTCGAGATTAAAAAATATGTGGATGCAAATCTGAACAAAGTTGATGTCGTTTCGATATCTGACAAATTTAATATTGACAACAATTTACTCTACCACCTTGACCCTGATTTTAAGCCAGGAGACTACATCAAGCAGAAAAGAAAGGAAAAAGCGGCTGAACTCATTGCAAAGGGGCTGCCAATCGAAAAAATCGCTAAGACAACTGGTTACTCTGTTTCCTATTTAAAGCGCTATTTTTAAAACGTAAACAAGCGCTCTACTTCTTATTTTTAAATTGGTTTCCCTTGTATATCAAAAACGGTAATGGCAGTAATTGGACGGCAATCCAAACCCATACTGCAAACTGTAAATCAGTCAAAAAATAAAAGATAAAAAAGATAAAGGTCCCATAAAGCCCCAGATTGTAAAAAAAGGATTTGATGAAGACGAGATATCCCGTTAAATCAAATTTTTCTTGCTCTGCTTTTGACATGGTATTATAACCCGACAACCACGTCTTTGCGTTGTTTTCATTAACAAAGCGAATGGCAAAGATGTATAACAGTCCAGTGCCGATAACCGTAAGTAGAGTGGCGATCATAAGAAAAGAGCGCATTCAATTGATAGGAACGCGCTTTAAGTTATTTGTTAGATTTCTCCTTTTTTCCACCCATATGCTAACGCAATCACAGGAACTGTACTCAGAAGCATTACTGGAATTGGCGGATGTGCACCACCCATTACCAAATTGACCCAATCCGGTAGGACCCAACCCAAGTGAACGATAAACAATAACATTGCTGCCGTTTTGGCTGCCTCCAAAACTGCGATCCTTATTGATGCAGCAACCGCAATGACCATGGCCACACCAATAAAAGTAAATACAAAATGGAATAGGTCAGATATTTCTTTTGCTAGTTCATTTTCTGCCATTCCTGAAAATTGACTGTATACCATTTCTACCTTCATTGCAGGTATAAACATCATTAAAAAAAGTGGTGCGATGGCAAGTATATCAATGACAAGGGTTATTGTGAAAAGTGTTTTTAGTTTCTTCATTATTGTTTGTTTTTATTAAAAATAAACATTTTTAAATAATGGATGTAATATTAATTGTAGATTAGCTCGAACATGGAACCATTAAAACGAAAATATAGCTTTTCTAGTTTTGAAGAAGCGATTGTGTTTATCGATCAAGTTGCACCTATTTTTAGTCGAGAAAATCATCATCCCCAAATCACCAACTTTTACAACACAGTTGAATTTGTTTATTTCACAACCTCAGCAAACAATACAGTAACGGAACTCGACCACAAGATTGCGAATGAAGTAGAGAGCAGCTACAAAACTTTGATCCGCCAATCCTAGTTGCCTGCAATTGGACTATTAAGTATCCCTACTCCCAACTCTACCCAAAGCAGGAAAAACAGTACAATTAAAAATAGAATATAAATCCATTTTTTTCGATTTGGCATAGATCGTCGAATGAGTCGAATGGTTGCGCTGAGGGCAAGAAGAAGTACGCCCATGATCCAAAAATCTAGCAAAGACCAATTGACTTGATCTGTCCAAATCATCGCCAAAGCTGGAATTCCGAGCAGTAGAAGAGGCGATAAAAGACGAAAGCGTGAGGATTTCATGATTTACTTTTCGATTGACCGGATGGTATAAATATCGCACAACTTTAGGTGATAAAAAAACCCCTTAGGTGAGGAGTTTATTAATTAAAATAAGAGATTTTACAGACTCTTAAATGGCAAATCGGGTCCTTTTACCCACTTGACAAAAAGCATTTTAAAAGCATAAAATGTGATTAGAAAAGTCATTCATGAGTATTTAGAGGGTAAAAAAATGGGATATGGAAGTTACCTTCAAGTCCAAGGGGAATTTATCAACAAGTAAATTTAGGGGCCAAAATGGGGACCAAAAAAAGAGGCAGATTAAATTAAAATGCCTCCTCAAAGAAGTGGAGAAGAAGGGATTCGAACCCTCGACCTCTTGACTGCCAGTCAAGCGGGCTTGACTGAGCAGAACATAACAAACCTACTGAATATTAGAATATTAGCATTACACTTAAATAATTGTTTAAGTTAATTGCCATATAGTTGCCAAAAAACAGCCTATCCTATCCCAAAGTATGTAGAAGATATGACGGTCTATACTACATAGATTTTAGACTTAATAATAAGCGTGTTAGGATGTTTAGTGGGTGTAAGATAAACTCATCACTTGCACCTAACTCATACCCACCCAAGCTAAGACACTCAAAGACTGCATTGCTTGCTAAAGAGGTGTATGATTATTTAGTGAGTAATGATTATTCTTTTGAAAAGCCACTTAAGGGTGTTGAGCTGTTCGATAGTCTTATTGAATCTAAGCTTAGTGAACCATTATCTACTATGTATAGAAAGACACTTATGTCTATTGCATCGCTTCTTAGGCAGGAACTTATTTTGAGAGGTAGCATAAGCAAGCAGTTCTTAAATAGCATACCACTTAAGTACAATAATAACACCTCTTACAACACAACAAGAAGACACTTAAATGTGATTGTAAATTACCTACTCAACAATGGATTTACTATTGAGAAATCAACGCTTAAAACACGCAAACAAGAAGAAGTATTACACAAACCTATAGGCGACTTAAAAGACCTCTTAGAACGCATTAAAACACACAATAATAACCTGTATATATGTGCTTTACTGACCTATGGATGTTTACTTAGACCACACCATGAAATAAGGTTGCTTAGGTGGGGTGATTTTAGTGATGATTTATCGTATATCACACTCTCAGGAAGTCGTGTAAAGTCAAAGCGTAATCGTGTCGTTCCTGTGCCTGAATATGTACGTAAAGAGCTTACTGTTGGGGATAGAAATCACAACATATTTTCGGGGAATATTGAGCCATATAACAGAAGCTATTTTAATGGGGTTTGGAAGCGTTTTAAGGTGCTTAATCCTGAGCTTGATAAAGACATTACGCTCTACTCATTTAGACACACAGGGGCGATAGAAATCTTTAAACGTACAGGCTCTATACACAAGCTACAAAGAGCTATGGGGCATTCAAGTTTAAACGTATCTCTAACCTATTTAAGAGGATTAGAAG
>PBNJ01000012.1 GCA_002723075.1 Flavobacteriaceae bacterium
TTCTTTGACATCCAATTGTTGAATCAGCATCGCCATTTGCGTTTGACTCCCCTGAGTGAGTTGAAACTCCCCAGTGGAAATATCGAGAAAGGCCAGACCATGCATTTGTTTGTCAACATGGAGGGCTGCGACAAAGTTATTTGATTTTTCATCCAAAACCCCGTCAGTCAAGGTCACGCCGGGAGTTATGAGTTCGGTGACACCCCTTTTTACCAATTTTTTTGTTGATTTTGGATCTTCCAATTGATCGCAAATGGCAACTCTCTCCCCTGCACGCACCAATTTTGGGAGATAGGTTTCCAAAGCGTGATGCGGAAATCCAGCAAGCTCTATTTCACTCGCACTCCCTGCGCCTCTTTTGGTGAGTACAATTCCCAGAATGCCTGCTGCGCGTACCGCATCATTTCCAAAAGTCTCATAAAAATCTCCAACACGAAACAACAACAAAGCATCCGGGTATTTCACCTTTATCTCATTGTACTGCTTCATCAGTGGTGTTTCCTTAGATGATGGTTTTGTGGCCAAATTTAATTGTGTTATCTTGCTAAAATACTTATTTGCTTTGGAACATTGTTTGCCGATCAAGTTGTATTTTTGATTCATGCGCAAACTCAAAAATGCAGAGCTCAATCGTTTGGATGTGGACAGCTTTAAACAAGCCTCCAAAAGCCCCCTTATTTTGGTTTTAGACAATGTGAGAAGCACGCATAATGTCGGTTCAATTTTCCGCACAGCTGATGCGTTTAGAGTACAAGAGATTATGCTCTGTGGAATCACAGCTACCCCACCTCACAAAGACATTCGAAAAACTGCTTTAGGTGCAACAGAAAGTGTGCAGTGGAAATATTGCGAGAACACCATAGATGCAATTCAAAATCTACAATCTAAAGGGGTCGTCGTTTTAGCAATTGAACAGGCGGAAGGCTCAACAAGTTTGTCGGATTTTAACCCTCTCCCCGATACCACTTATGCGTTGATCTTTGGACATGAAGTCAAGGGTGTTTCTCAAGATGTTGTCAGTGCTGCCAATACTGTTTTAGAAATCCCTCAAGAAGGCACAAAACATTCTCTTAATGTGTCGGTTAGTGTTGGGATGGTAGTTTGGCAATTATTTAGTTCGTTGACAAAGCGCTTCTGAGCTGATTGACCACTTCATGGTAATCGCTGTCATTCGACACAAAATCGAGCCCACTCAGGTCGATTTCGACAATATTCCAATCTGGGTGTGATCGCTTAAAGTTTTGATAACCCTGACGCACCTTATCCAAATATTCCGAATCAATCGTTCGCTCATAGCTCCGTCCTCTTTTCTTAATGTTTGCCAATAATCTGGGGGTTGTTTGTTTTAGTAAAATATATAAATCAGGCTTTTGCACATCGGGCATCATATTGTAAAATATCGTCCGATAAAGTGCAAACTCTTCAGATGATAAGGTAAACTGGGTAAAAATCAAAGATTTGTGTACTTCATAATCTGAAACAATCCCTTGACCAAACAAATTGAGTTGTTCAGAAAGTTCGCGTTGTTGTGTAAAGCGGTCCGCTAAAAATGACATTTCTAATGGAAAGGCATAGCGATCCGCATCATCATAAAACTTTGGTAAAAATGGATTTTCAGCAAAACGTTCCAAAAAAAGTTTCGCTTGCAGATCCTCAGCAATTCGTTTGGCAAAACTTGTCTTTCCACAACCGATGGTACCCTCTACGCAAATGCGATTGAATTGTTTCAAAAAATGAATTGCTGGTCGTTGTATTCCTTCGCGAAATGGGGAGATTTTGGTTGTATCATTGCAGATCTTCGTCAGTTGTGAAACCGTTTGGTTCTGATTTGGAACATTCTTTTGAGGAGCAATCTCACAAAGGGGTTGAAGAACAAACAAGCGGTCCTGTAATCGAGGGTGAGGCACTGTTAGCTCATCAGAATATACAAGCTCGTCATCAACCATAATCAAATCTAGGTCAATCGGTCGATTGTGATACAAGCCGTCAGCAACTTGCTTTCTACCCATTTTATTTTCGATTGTTTGAAGGGCTTTCAAAATCGCTCTAGGTGTTTTATCTGATTCAGCAACTAAACAAGCATTTAAAAAAATGGGGCCTGAAAAACCGACAGCTGGCACTTCATATACAGAGGAACATCGCGAGACTTGACCAATTTCATTGTCAATCCGATTAACAGCTTGCTGAAGATTGGCTAGGCGATCGCCCATGTTGCTTCCCAAAGCAATGTAAATATTTTGCATTCCCACAACACAAAAGTCGTAAAAGAAATCATATTCCGTTTATATTTGTAGAAATAAGCTTACTATGCAGTTTTTAAAGAATTTACTCGCTTCTGTTCTCGGAACCTTCATCGCTATTGTACTAGCCTTTGTATTTCTATTTATCATCATTGCAGGTGTGGCCTCATCTATTGACAATACTGAAGAGGTGAGCGTAAAAGAAAAATCAATCTTGACGATCAACTTGCAAAAGCCAGTAACGGATCGCAGTCCAAATCAATTTGAGTTAGAAGCTGCTTTTGATCTTGATGCTGAGGCCATTGGTCTGGACAAAATTTTGGCATCTGTTCATGCCGCAAAGGACGATGAACGTATTGAAGGGATCAGCATTGAGCACACCTTTTTGCAGTCAGGGATGTCGCAAACCCAAGCGATTCGCGATGCGCTTTCAGATTTTAAAGAATCTGGAAAGTTCATTTACGCCTACCATGATTTTTATTCCCAAAAAGACTACTATTTTGCATCGGTAGCAGATTCTGTTTTTGTCCACCCCGAAGGTGGTGTTGACATTAGTGGACTTGCATCTGAGGTCCTGTACCTCAAAGAATTTCAAGACATTACTGGCGTTCAAATGCAAGTGATTCGAAATGGTGCCTATAAAAGTGCTGTTGAGCCCTTTTTACGAAATGAAATGAGCGATGAAAATCGGCAACAAATCAAATCCCTCTTGGATAGTTTCTGGAAAGAAATGCTTGTGAAAATGGAAGAACGCACAGCTTTGAGTTCTGAAAAAATCAATCAAATCGCCTCAAATTTAGATGCCTCAGTTGCTGCAAATGCAGTCAAAATTGGGGTGGTTGACAACACACTGTTGCGAAACGAGTATAAAGAGTTGTTGAGAGATCAAATGGGGTTGGGTGAGGATGATAAGCTCAATACGATTGATATTGAAGACTATCAACAAACTGTCAAATCCTACATTGGTGATGGCAAAGATCGAATCGCAGTAGTTTATGCCCAGGGGGAAATCATTTATGGAGAGGGTGGTGAATTCCAAATCGGACAGGAGCTATTTATCCGAACCCTCAAAAAAATCAAAAAGAATGATCGAACAAAAGCAGTGGTCATTCGTGTAAACTCACCAGGTGGTAGCTCGCTTTCTTCTGAACTGATTTATCAAGAAATCAAAGCCCTACAAGAAGAAATCCCTGTAGTGGTTTCCATGGGTGACGTGGCTGCATCTGGTGGGTACTATATTGCTGCAGGAGCAGATTATATCTTTGCTGAGCCCACAACAATCACGGGATCGATTGGCGTATTTGGCATTCTCCCCCTTGTTGAAGATTTGGCCGAAAACTGGGGCGTGCGTGCAGAACAAGTGAGAACGCATCCAAACGCATTGCTTTATAGCCCAATGAAGTCTCTCACTCCATCAGCAAGACAGGAAATCAGACAACAAATCAAACGGGTATACTCCACCTTTTTGGAGCGTGTTGCAACGGGTAGAAATATGAGTGTTGAGGAAGTTGACAAGGTTGCACAAGGTCGCGTTTGGAGTGGTTCTGATGCCTACAACATTGGCTTGGTCGACTCTTTAGGTGGACTTGAAGAAGCCGTTGCCTATGCCGCCAAGTTAGCGGAAACAGAATCTTACCGAACAACGAACTACCCCAAGTTTAGCGATGATTTTGAATCCTTCCTTCAATCTCTTCAGCCAAGCCCGTTTGGGCAAACTGCCATTGGAAGATCAGTTCAGTATTTTCAATCATTATTTTCAAAACAAACAACACAAATCGACCATATTCAAGCACGGATTCCTTTTGAACTCAATATCCGTTAATGGACACCTCAAAACATCTCGCCGCGCATAAACTCTATCTATATCTCGCCGCGCTGTTTATCACTTCATTAGTTGTATCTAATCTGATTTTTCAGAAATTTTTCTATTGGTATCCCTTCGATTGGGAAATCATGGGAAACAGCTTGTTTGAGCTTTCTGTGGGCATCCTACCCTATCCAATAACCTTTTTGGTAACCGATTTGATCTCTGAAATTTTTGGTAAAAAAGCCGCAAACAGAGTGGTGGTTGCCGGAATTTTTGCATCGTTTTTTTCCATGGGTATTCTACTGTTGGCTGGCGTGGTCCCTGCGCTTCCAAATTCGCCCATCGACGATGCAACCTTCAACAAGGTGTTTGCCTTGTCCCCTATTGCCGTATTGGCTTCGATGATGGCCTATCTTTTTGCGCAATTTATCGACATTCGTATCTATCACTTTTGGAAAAACTTGACCAAAGGTCGACACCTATGGTTGCGGAACAACTTCTCTACTTTTGCCTCCCAGTTTATCGATACCTTTACCGTTGTTGGCTTGTTATGTGTCTTTGGTGTGTTGCCATGGGATGCTTTCCTCGGTCTGTTAATTTCTGGCGTTGTGTTTAAAATTCTAGTGGCTCTAATCGATACGCCCTTACTCTATTTGAGTGTCAATTGGATTCGTTCCTACTATAAGCTAGAAATCAATGAAGAAATCAAACTTTAACCATAAATATTCCAGTGTTTTTGGTGTTTTTTGGCTGGTATGCATCGTTGTTGGTCATGGGCAAGGCTTTCGCCAAAGTCCCTTAGACTCCCTCTATACCCACTATGAACGTTCCATTTCAAACAAAACCCTGGCAGGTGTTGAAGCGCTACTTATTCTAAATGATCGTGTGGTTTGGCATCAAGTCCAAGGGCTCGCTGATGTTTCTGCCAAGACTCCTCTTCAGACCAATAGCATCTATTACATCCAGTCCATGACCAAGCCCATCATCAGTGTTGCAATCATGCAGCTTGTTGAGCGTGGGCTTTTGGCACTTGATGATCCGATTGAAATGTATATTCCCGAAGCAAAAGGATTGCTTGTGGCCAACAATCCCGATCTTGGACTAGATAGCCCAACGCGAAAGGTCAATCGATCTCTGACCATTCTCGACTTGCTCACCCATACCTCAGGCCTATCCCACGGGCTTGGAGAAATTAAACTTGATCAGCAGCTTTTCAAAGCGCTATATGATGAAACCCTAAATTATCGTTCTCACAACTCCCTAGAGGATAGGGTAACCACGCTTTTATCATTTCCATTGGTGGCACAGCCAGGAACAGAATGGTACTACAGCGCTGGTGCAGATATCTTGGCACTCATTCTTCAGCGGGTTTCCAAACAATCTATCCCTACATACCTCAAGACTAATATTTTTGAACCCCTTGACATGCATGATACAGGCTATAACCTCAATGAATTACAATCTCGGCGTGTAATGAAGCTCCATAGTAGAAATGAAAGAAATACTGTCAAACGACATGAGCAACAAGTCCCTACGTCGGGAAATACCATTTATGGAGGTACCCACGGTCTGTTTTCAACAGCTTCTGATTATGCGCAATTCTGCTTGATGATCCTTCACAATGGAACTTGGAATGGGGCTCAAATTCTCAAAAGCGATACCGTAAAGAATATCCGAACCAATCACACCGCTGATCTATATAACGAAGAAGGAGCTGGGTTTGGATTGGGGTTTTCGGTCATCTCAATCCCTGAAAAAATGAATCGACCAGGAGGGGTTGGACAACTCCAGTGGGGCGGTTATTTCAGTACGCATTTTTTTATCGATCCAGAAAAAAAGGCCATTGGGATCATACTGACCCAGCAAATGCCTGGTGGGGAAGATATCAATACGCCATTCCAGAACAACGTATATAGAGCCTTAAATTAAGCTACTGATAGGGACACACAAACCCCTTCATGTCCACGTACATTCATCACTTTATGATCCGAAAAAATGAGGTATTGTCCCTTAACACCCACAAGGGTTCCTGTAAATTGTTTTACCTTAACAAGGTTAACACTCGTTACACTTGGTGGAGGGTTTTGGAGAGGGAACTGTAAAGACAACGTTTTTTCTTGTAATGCACTGCTAGCATAGTCTTTTACTTCATCGGGAAGGTGGGACAATGCCCGTTGTCTCTCAACGATCAGGTCTGTGGGTTGAGGAGTTTGGGTTAACATCTGCCGCCAGTTGGTTTTGTCGCTGTAATGCGCTTTGAGTGCAACTTCCGTAATTCCCGCCAAGTATCGGTTTGGTACCTCGACAATCGGAATGGTTTGATGAGCCCCCTGATCAATCCAGCGAGTGGGTACTTGAGTTTTTCGAGTTACCCCCACTTTAAGACCACTCGACACCGCTAGGTAAACAATATGAGGTTGGAGCTGCACCTTTTTCTCATAGGTCAAGTCACGGTCTTCAATGTCCAGGTGGGCCTGACTGAGCTCTGGACGCATCACCCAATCGCCTGCGCTGGGCATTTCAAAAAAACACGACTTACATAAACCCTGTCTAAAAATCGGTTGGTCAATGCCGCAACTCATACAAGAAAATCCAGTGTGCGTAAACGAGAGTGATTTTCCAATCAGGTCATTGACACGAACAAACAAAGATGGAAACGCCATATAATAATCAATCGGTTCGTTGAGTTCCGTTCTCATCTTGCGCAAAGGGCCTTCAATCATCGTACTTTTTTTCGTTATTTTTGTCATAAATATACTCTATTTATGCCCATTCCATTGCTCCATTCTGTATTGTCTTGGTTCCTCAAAAAAAGGGTACATCAAATCGAGCTTTTTCTCAAATACCCCAATGAAGTTCAAGACGAATTGCTCACCAAGCTTGTCGATCAAGCCAAAACCACTTGGTTAGGACAGAAATATGGATTTTCATCAATCACTTCATACAAACAATTTTCGGATCAAGTTCCTGTCTCAGCCTATGAAGACTTGGCAGGTCTCATCGGTCGAACTCGCAAAGGAGAGCAAAATCTGTTTTGGCCTTCCAATATCAAATGGTTTGCAAAATCAAGTGGCACAACCAACGACAAAAGCAAATTTATCCCTGTTTCAAAAGAAGCCCTTAACGAATGTCATTTTAAGGCCGGTAAAGATATGCTGAGCTTGTATTTTAATAACAACCCCGATTCGCAACTTTTTCAGGGCAAGGCATTACGCTTGGGCGGAAGTAAATCTCTTTACGAAGAAAACAATACCTATTTTGGAGATTTGTCTGCAATTATTATCGAAAATCTACCCCTTTGGGCAGAGATTGTAAGTACGCCCAGTCATAAAGTCTCCATGATGGAAGAATGGGAATCAAAAATGCAAGCCATCATCCAAGCCTGCGTCAATGAAGATGTGACCTCCCTTGCAGGGGTACCATCTTGGATGCTTGTTCTTTTGCAAAAGATTCAAGAACAAACTGGTCACCAAAATCTTTTGGAATTATGGCCCAATGCTGAAGTGTATTTCCATGGCGGAGTGAGCTTTAACCCTTATCGAAACGAATACCGGAATATTTTCCCAAGTGATAATTTTCAATATTATGAAATCTATAATGCTTCAGAGGGGTTTTTTGGTATACAGGATCAAAATGACTCCGACGAACTCTTGTTGATGCTTGATTACGGTATCTTTTATGAGTTTATCTCCATGGACAACTATGGAACATCCAATCAAACTGTGATTCGTTTGTCCGAAGTAGAAGCAGGGAAAAACTATGCTGTGGTCATCACTACCAATGCAGGCCTTTGGCGCTATCAAATTGGGGATACCATACGCTTCACCTCAACCAATCCATATCGTTTTAAAATCACGGGGCGAACCAAGCACCATATCAATGTGTTTGGAGAGGAGCTTGTCATCGAAAACGCCGAAACTGCGCTTGCCGATGTAAGTAAAGCACATCAAACTTCGGTGATTGACTTCACGGCAGGCCCCGTCTTTATGGATGGGAATAAAAAAGGAAAACACGAGTGGATTGTCGAGTTTAAATCGCCACCAAAGGATATCGATCAATTTATGAATGATCTCGACAAACGCCTACAAGAGCTCAACTCCGACTATGAAGCCAAGCGGTACAAAAACATGACCCTCGATTCTTTAGATATGCATATTGGTCGCGAAAACTTATTTCACGATTGGTTAAAAGATAGAAATAAACTGGGTGGGCAAAATAAAATCCCACGATTGTCAAACAGTCGGGAATTTGTTGATGTTTTACTGAAAATGAACCGCTAAGAAACTGCTTTTAGCGCTTGTAGCTTCGACTTATTGAGTTTGTTGATTGCATAGGTTTTGGAAACTCGATATTCTTTCTCCTCTGTCCCTGGAAGTTCAAACATCGCATCGGTGAGAACGGCCTCACAAAGCGAGCGCAATCCACGTGCTCCCAACTTATACTCCACTGCTTTTTCAACGATAAAATCAAGTGCCCCATCAGAGATGCTAAATTCGATTTCATCCAATGCAAAAAGCGCTTTATACTGCTTGATAATTGCGTTTTTAGGCTGGGTTAAAATCGCACGAAGTGCTTTTGCGTCCAAAGAATCCATATGCGTCAGCACTGGCAAGCGTCCGATGATTTCAGGGATCAATCCAAATGCTTTCAGATCTGATGGAACCAAATACGAAAGTAAGTTGTTTGACCCACCGTAGTGATCGCCTTTTTTGGCAGCACTATAACCCACCGACTGCATGTTGAGTCGTTTGGAAATGTGTTTTTCTATCCCATCAAAAGCACCACCTGCGACAAACAGGATGTGCTCTGTATTGATTTCGATAAACTTCTGGTCGGGGTGTTTTCTACCGCCTTTGGGAGGTACATTGACGACCGTTCCTTCAAGCAACTTCAGTAATGCTTGCTGAACACCTTCGCCTGAAACATCACGGGTAATCGACGGATTATCACTTTTACGAGCAATCTTATCGATCTCATCAATAAACACAATGCCTTTTTCCGCCTTGCTTTGGTCATAGTCGGCTGCCTGGAGGAGTCGAGTGAGTATGCTTTCCACATCTTCCCCCACATAACCTGCTTCCGTCAGCACAGTCGCATCGACAATCGCCAAGGGTACGTTGAGCATTTTGGCAATCGTTTTGGCGATAAGCGTTTTACCCGTTCCCGTTTCTCCAACCATCAAAACATTGCTTTTTTGGATTTCTACATCGCTTTTTGGTTGAAGCAAGCGTTTGTAGTGGTTATAGACCGCTACAGACAACACCTTCTTGGTGTAATCCTGACCGATGACATAATCATCCAAAAATGCTTTGATTTGCTTGGGATTTCCCAAAGAGATGTCTTCCCGATTGGCCTCCACTACTTTGTGCGTTGATTCCTCGAGAATAATCCCATTGGCTTGTTCGATACAGCGATCGCAAATGTGCGCATCCAATCCGGCGATTAACAGATTGGTATCATCTTTCTTTTTTCCACAAAATGAGCAGGTGAGTTCTTTGTTTTCCATGGGGTTTTAGTTTCTGACCAAGACTTCGTCGATCATGCCATATTTTTTCGCTTCGGGGGCTTTCATCCAGTAATCCCGATCCGAGTCTTCAAAGACTTTGTCGTATTTCTGTCCAGAATGCTTGGCAATGATTTCGTAGAGTTCTTTTTTGAGTTTTAAAATCTCACGGGCTGTAATTTCAATATCCGACGCCTGTCCTTGTGCCCCGCCCAAAGGTTGGTGGATCATCACACGAGAGTGTGTGAGACCAGAGCGTTTTCCATCAGCTCCTGCACAGAGAAGCACAGCAGCCATTGAAGCTGCAATCCCCGTACAAATCGTAGCCACATCAGGACCGATAAACTGCATCGTATCATAGATTCCCAAACCGGCATACACCCCTCCACCTGGTGAATTGATATAGATTTGAATGTCTTTAGTTTTGTCGGTACTTTCCAAAAACAACAGCTGTGCCTGAATAATATTGGCCACACTGTCNTTGATGGCAGTTCCCAAAAAGATGATGCGATCCATCATCAAACGTGAGAATACATCCATTTGCGCCACNTTCATTTGGCGTTCTTCTATGATATANGGAGTCATACTACTCACCAATTGGTCGTAGTACAAACTGTTGATTCCATGCTCTTGAATCGCGTATTTTTTAAACTCTTTACCGTAGTCCATTGTGTTTGTTATGGTTTAAAGATAGGTAATTTATGATTTGTATGCTTGCTTGACAAAATCTTCGTAACTCACTTTCTTGGTCTTAAGGTTGGCTTCTGCACGAAACAGATCGGTCATTTTCTTACTCATCAACTGATCAGAGATGCGCTTGATTTCATCTTGATTGCCCAAAATACGCTCTGCAATATCGTCAAGTTCTTGATCGGATACATCCGTNCGACCAAACTGCGCCATTTGCCCTTGAATCATATCTCTGGCAAAGGATTTGACTTGCTCACGATCGATTTTCAGGTCGTACTGTTCCGCCAATTTCGCCTCGATCAATTGGTATCGAATCCCGCGTTCGGCTTTGTCATATTCCTCGGCTGCTTGATCTTCGGAAATTGGATTTTCACCAGAAGTTTGCATCCATTTTTTTAAAAACGCAGCAGGTAAATCAAATTTGGTGTTGTCGATCAGAGACTCGGTCACGTCGTTTAGCATTTTCTGGTCGGATTGGGTTGCAAATTGACGTTCAGCATCTGCCATGAGCTTTTCCTTGAGTTCGGAAACGCTTTTCACAGCGCCCTTGCCCATGACCTTATCAAAAAACTCTTGATCCATGTCGGCGAGTTCTCTGCGGTTGATTTCTTCAATCGNACAANTNACAACAATCGAAAGTCCGTGTGCCTTGTCGTGATCCACACCCAANACATGCATCAACTTGTGATCATCAGCAAAAAGCCCTTTGGTTTTGAGCTCGATGGTGTCACCAACTTTTGCACCCAATAGTTTTTTCTTTTGNGCTTTGCTTTTNATATCNTCNATAGACAAGGTGGACTTNTTGTNCACNTCCTCAGCTGTAAACTGGGCTGTAATCTCNNCGCCATCGGCNACAGTNTCTTCGGCNTGNAANCTCCCATATTGGCTGCGCATNCNTTCGATTTGTTTGTCAATGGTTTCGNTGTCNGCNGTGATNTGGTAATNGGTAATGGNCTTNCGCCCTTTGAGTTTGACCTCAAACGATGGNCTTAATCCCAATTCAAAGTCAAACAACATGGTGTCGGCATCCCAGTCAAAGTCTTCGCGTTCAACTGGAAGTGGATTGCCCAACAAGGCAATTTTTTCTTTGCTAATATAGTTNGAAAGNGACTCCTGCAGCATTTTGTTNGCCTCATCGGCTTTNACGGCAGCGCCATATTGCTTTTTNATCAATCCNATGGGCACATTGCCCTTGCGAAAGCCAGGAATATTTGCACGTTTTCGATAGGAAGTGAGAACCGAATCGATTTTGGGCGACAGATCCGCCTTATCAATTGCGATGGTAATGACAGCATTTAGGGTATCAACGTCTTTGCGCGTTACTTGCATAGCATTTTATTTACGGAAGCGCAAAAATACTTTTTTTCTTGCCCTTTAGCAAGAGTTAATCAATCCCCAAAAAATCAGCTATCTCCGCAGCAAAGACAATGGGGTTTTCGGCATGGAGCCAATGCCCCGCATTGGGAATGGTTTTGACTATGGCTTGGGGGAATTGTGAAGCGATTTGCGCGTGGTCTTGTGGCAAAATATAATCTGATTTTTCACCCGCCAAAAACAGTGTTGGTCCGTGATAGTTCACATCGGAAGCCATCATCACTTGTCCAACCTGGTCTTGCAATACAGGAGCGTTTACACGCAGCGCAAAACCGTCGCGGGTTCGGTACAGGTTTTTTAGTAAAAACGAGCGTGTCCCTTGTTCAGTCACAAACTGGCTGAGACGCTGATCGGCGTCGCCACGAGACTCGGGGGGATGGGTGTGTAAGTCCATCAGCCCTTCCAAAATGTGATCGTGATGTGGTGGGTAGGTCTTAGGAACAATGTCAGCAACAATCAGTTTTTCGACTTGTTCGGGGTTGGTCGTGGCATAGTGCATCGCCAGTTTACCCCCCATTGAATGTCCCAAAACGATGACTTGCTGCAGTTGATGATGATCGCAATATGCTGTCAAATCCGCAGCCATATCGGCATAGGAAAACGCATCGCTGTGAAAGCTGCGCCCGTGATTGCGCAAGTCGATGAGGTGCACCTCAAAATGGGCTGCCCATTGCTTGCCCATGCTACGCCAATTGTCGGACATGCCCAAAAAGCCATGTAAGACGAGCAAGGGTTTTCCAGTTCCTAAGATTTGACTGTGAAGCAAGCTCATGTAAGTTTGGCGCGGTATTGATTCACTACGTTTTCAAGTCCAAAATAAAGCGACTCGCAAATAAGCGCATGCCCGATTGAAACTTCAAGCAAATTGGGAATATGCTGATGAAAATAGGCGATGTTTTGCAAGTTGAGGTCATGCCCCGCATTGAGTCCAATTTTGAGTTCTGCTGCCCGTTTTGCCGCATCTGCATAGGGTGCAATAGCAGCTTCTGGGTTTTTGGGGAACCCACTTGCATAGGCCTCAGTGTAGAGTTCAATTCGATCTGTTCCAGTGGCTTTTGCTCCATCGACTTGTTTGGGGTCAGGATCGAGAAAAATAGAAGTCCGAATGCCATTGGATTTAAATTCTTGTATGACTTCCGTCAAAAAAGACTTGTGTTGGATGGCATCCCAACCCGCATTAGAAGTAATCGCATCTTCGGCATCGGGAACGAGGGTCACTTGTGCGGGCTTTACCGCCAGAACAAGGTCTACGAACTTGGGAATGGGGTTGCCTTCGATATTGAGTTCGGTTTGCACCACCTCTTTGAGATCGTATGCGTCTTGATAGCGAATATGACGCTCATCGGGTCGTGGATGAATGGTAATCCCTTGTGCACCAAAACGCTCCAGATCTTTGGCGGTTTGTACAAGATTGGGCATATCGCCTCCACGTGCATTGCGCAGGGTAGCGATTTTGTTAACATTGACACTTAAACTCGTCATTTTCTATTTTTTGGCAAAAATACATGGAATACAGCGGTTTGTCCACTTTTTTCGTTATTTTGGCTATAGTTATGCATGAAGCAACTGTTTATCAAAACCTCACACAACTCAGCATCCGCAAAAGCCGCGTTGATTTTTTGTTGTCAGAGCTTACTCAACTTCTCGAACTTTGTCATGTTGAAATTACGAGTCTACAGCTCGAACGTCAGCATGAAGATTGTGTGGACGTCTTGCTCACTGTTGACGCGCAAGACCTTAAACATCTTTTGCCAACACTTCGCCGATTTGGGTATGAAGTCCTGAGCAAGCACGACGAAGACAATTGGGAAGATAAGTTGCAGGAGCACGCTTCATATTTAGACAAATACCTCTCGATGTAGTCGCCCATGAAAATTGCTGTGTACAGCTCCCTTCAAGACGAAGCTTGTCAACAAACTGTTCGTTATCTTTTAGAATCCGCTCATTCAATGGGTATTGCCGTGACTTGCTATGAGAAGATTTGTACATGGTTAAAAAGCCAATCGCTTTCTTCATTTTCTGAACACACTGACTTAGGTAAAGACACTGATGTCTTTTTTTCAGTTGGTGGGGATGGCACCCTTCTTCGCTCATTGGAGTTGATTCGTGATACTGAGATTCCTGTGATAGGCGTCAACACGGGTCGGCTTGGGTTTTTGGCTACCCTTCAGGCCGATGATATCCAAATTGCACTTCAAGAATTTGTAGACCGTCAATACCGCATTGAGAAGCGGACTTTGCTCGAAGTTGAAATCGAGGATGCGTCGGCAAACCTTACCGCTTTCCCATTGGCATTAAACGAAGTAGGAGTAAGTCGAAAAAACACAACTTCAATGATCACGGTTCACACCAAAATCAATGGGGAACCACTCAATTCCTACTGGGCAGATGGATTTATTGTTTCAACACCTACCGGGTCAACGGGCTATTCGCTTAGCAATGGCGGACCGATTATCGATCCAGATAGTAAGTCCTTGGTACTCACGCCCATTGCGCCTCACAATCTCAATGCGCGCCCTTTGGTGATATCTGATGATGATGTGGTTGAGCTTCGTGTGTCGAGTCGCGAGGATGCACACCTGCTTTCTTTGGACTCTCGAATTCACACAATTGCAACTGGACAGGAGATTCGTATACAAAAAGCGGCATTTCCCTTACATTTGGCACGCCTAAACGATGATAGTTATTACAAAACCTTGCGCAACAAACTCCATTGGGGGAAAGACAGGCGCAATTGAGCAATAAATGCAAATCCTTATTCGTTTAGCATACGTAAGTCCTGTACATTGTTGAGATTCATTATATTGTGTCTGATTGTTCCAATGATATTTGTCCATGCGCAATATCGCGAAATTGGGCTATTCATCGGAGGTACGAATTACATTGGAGAGGTGGGAAAAACAACTTTTGTTGAGCCATCTCTCAAATCGCCCTCGGCAACGCTATTTTACAAAAGCAATTTTTCACCGCGTTTTGCCTTTCGTGTTGAACTAGGTTTGAGTTCTATTCGGGGCATCGATTCCCTATCACTAGAACCTTTGCGAAAAGAACGCGCCAACAGTTTTACCAATTCGATCAACCATACATCGGCTATCCTAGAAGTCAATTATTTTGAAATGGATCTCTCTGACTTTAAAACTTCGTGGTCACCTTATCTATTTGCGGGACTGAGTTATCTAAAATACCGTGACTTGTACTATCCTATCCGCGAATCCGTTGCCAATTATCAAAACAATGACTTTTCATTTGCGATTCCCATGGGGTTTGGTGTCAAAACTCGTTTGGGCATGAATTTTCTATTGGGTTTTGAAATCAAAGCGCTTTACACCTTAAGCGATAATCTCGATGGAAGTTTTCCTACATTTGTGGATGAAATTGATCAACAGCCAGCATTTGGAAACAGTTTGAGCAACGATTGGATCATCTTTAGCGGTTTTTCGCTCTCCTATTCCTTTGGACGTGGTTGGTTTATAGAAGGTCTATTATGACACCAATTGACATTGATATCAAAAGATTGCCAAAGCATATTGCCATCATCATGGATGGAAATGGTCGCTGGGCAAAGCTGCGTAACCAACCCCGTGTTTTTGGCCATCGTGAAGGGGCAAAATCGGTGCGTAAAGTTGTTGAGGCTGCTACCCGCCTAGGAATAAATAACCTGACTTTATATGCGTTTTCGACTGAAAACTGGAATCGTCCAAAACATGAAATTAAAACTTTGATGAAGCTGCTCGTGAGTGCATTAAAGCGCGAGCTGGGTTTGATGAAAAAAAACAACATCCGTCTGAATGCGATTGGACATACAGATATGATGCCAGAAAATGTTCAACATGAACTACAGGAGGTTTTGGACGAAACCAAAACAAATACGGGACTTGTATTGACTCTCGCCCTGAGCTATGGTGCACGACAAGAAATCCAGCGTGCAATTCAAGAAATCAGCCATAAAGTTAAAAATAACATAATTTCAGTTGAAAATGTTGATGAAGACATAATAAATAAGCATCTTTACACGCAAAATTTACCAGATGTCGATCTGCTGATTCGCACAAGTGGTGAAGTCCGAATAAGTAATTTTTTGCTGTGGCAAATTGCCTATGCAGAATTGTATTTTACCGAAGAGCTTTGGCCCGATTTTGACGAGACTTCCTTATACAATGCAATTACAGATTATCAACTTAGAGAACGTCGATTTGGAAAAACGAGTGAGCAAATTGCTGAATAATATCACCCCTAGGATTTTTTTGTTTCTGACTGTATATAGCAGTTCACTGGCACAACAAACCCCTTCTTTTGATGAGGGTAAACTTTACACACTGGGTAAAATTGAAGTGACTGGGATTAAAAGTTTTAGCCCACAAACCGTAGTGGCATATACGGGTCTTCGGAAGGGACAACAGGTTAGAATTCCTGGTGATGATATCAGTGCTGTGATAAACAAACTTTGGAAACTCGAACTTTTTAGTGACATCAACTTTTATCTCACACGAGTGGAAGGAGACACTGCTGACATCGAGATCTACATACAAGAGCTTCCAACGCTTTCAGATTTTACAATTACAGGTGTCAAAAAGAACAAACTTCAAGGTCTAATTGACGACACAGGCTTGAAAAAAGGGCTAAAAATCAGTGAGAACTTTTTAGAAACCACAAAAAACTACATTGTCAATAAATACCGAAAAGATGGCTTTTTAAATACGAAAGTCACGATCGAAACCAAAAAAGATACGGTTGGTAGCAACAGTCAAAAAATGCTGATCTTTATCGATCGCGGTGACCGTGTGAAAATCAACTCCATTACATTTGAGGGCAACGATGAGTTTAGTGATGGCACCTTACGAAAGCGATTCAAAAACACCAAGCGCAAGTTCTTTGGTCGATTTTGGAAAAAATCAAAGTTCATAGAAGAAGATTACAACGAGGATCTGAGTACACTTATCGACTACTATAAAGAAAAAGGCCATCGCGATGCACGAGTGATTTCCGACACAGTGATTTCTAATAACAATGAAATCGATCTCCAAGTCAAAGTAGTTGAAGGGAACAAATACTACTTTGGAGACATTAACTTTTTAGGAAACAGTGTGTATTCCGATCAAGACCTTGCGCGCCTTTTAGGGATCGATAAAGGGGACATTTATAATGGGGTTTTGCTCCGTAAGCGAATAGCAGATCCCACCAAACCTGATGGAGAGGATTTGACCAACCTTTACCAAAACAATGGCTATTTATTTTCGTCGGTAAACCCTGTTGAAATCAGTGCTGAAAATGATACCATTAACTTTGAAATTCGAATTATAGAAGGGAAACCAGCTTATTTTAATCGAATCACCGTTGTCGGAAACGATCGTACCAATGATCATGTAATTTACAGAGAATTACGTACCAAACCAGGTGGATTATACAGTAAAGATCTCGTTGTTCGATCAGTTCGTGAATTGGGCCAACTAGGCTTTTTTGATCCAGAGCAAATTTCACCCGACTTTAAGAATGTCGACCCCAATGCTGGGACGGTGGATATCGAATACGGACTCGTTGAAAAAGGAGCCAGTCAAATCGAGCTTCAAGGTGGTTATGGCGGAGGTGGATTTATCGGAACGCTTGGGTTGAGTTTTAGTAATTTTTCGATGCGAAACATCTGGAATAAGTCGGCCTACAAACCTGTGCCTATGGGTGATGGTCAGCAGTTGTCCCTGCGTTTGCAAAAAAGTCGTTTTTATGAAACCTATAGTTTTTCGTTTTCAGAACCCTGGCTTGGCGGCCAACAGCCTGTACAGTTTTCAACTTCGATCTCACAGACCACTCAGTACCGCTACAATTACTTTACAGGTCGTGCAGATACAAGCCAGTATTTTAAAATTCGTGGCATAAATATCGGATTGGCCAAGCGATTGCAAGTGCCTGACGACTACTTTACACTATCTCAAGCAATCGGCTATCAGTATTATGATTTGAACAATTACTACACAGGATTATTCACTTTTGGAGATGGCGTATCGAACAATCTGTATTACACCGTTGCCCTTTCCCGGAATAACACCTATACCAACCCGATTTTTCCATTAGGCGGTTCTCAATTTTCAGTGAGTGCAAAGCTTTCTTTTCCATATTCATTGGTCAACAATGTGGATTATGCCAAGCTGGGCGACCAAGCTGCCTATCAAAATTCAGACGGAACACCAGATCAAGCAAAAATTGATCAGGAAAAATTTCGATGGTTGGAGTATTACAAATTAAAGTTTTCTGGCTCGTGGTACAGCACGATCCTCGATAAGCTGGTGTTGAAAACACATACTGAGTTTGGATACTTGGGGGCATACAATACGGATCGTGGCATAATACCGTTTGAGCGCTTTTATTTGGGTGGGGATGGACTTTCACAATATGCACTTGATGGACGAGAAACCATCGCAATGCGAGGATATGAAAACCAGTCTTTGTCGGATCGAGATGGCGCCACGATTTATAATAAGTTTTCACTGGAGCTGCGGTATCCTATCACCCTCAAGCCATCGGCCTCCATATTTGCTTTAAGTTTTTTGGAAGCAGGAAACTCTTATAATAATTTTAAGGAATATAATCCGTTTGATATGAAAAGATCCGCTGGTTTTGGAATTCGAATTTTTATGCCCGCCTTTGGTCTTCTTGGAATCGATTTTGGATATGGGTTTGATAGTCCTGTCGAAGGTGATTTGAGCCCCCACGGTTGGGAAACACACTTTATCATCGGGCAGCAATTTTAGTTTGTTTTGAAAAAAATATTATTTCTTGGGCTTTTCTTTGGCTTAACGACTATGGTTTTGGCGCAAAACCGGGCTCGCATCGGCTTTATGGACATGGATCGTGTACTTGAAAATCTCAATGATTATAAAGATGCCAATGCGGCTTTGGAGGATAAAATTAGTTTTTGGAAAGAAGAAATCCGGAATAAACAAACCAAAATCGATGAGTTGCAGCAGAAATTGGATCTTGAACGTCCTTTGTTGACAGAAGAGTTGATAGAAGAGAGAGAGGAAGATATTGCATTTGAGCAGGAAGAGCTCAACACCTATCAGCAAAAACGTTTTGGTCCACAGGGCGATTGGTTGGCGCAAAAAGTCATTTTTATTCAACCCATCCAAGATAAAATTTTGGAAGCTGTCAAAGAAGTTGCAGAAAATCGAAAACTAGATTATGTATTTGATCGAAGTGCTGAAATTTTGGTCTTCCATTCGGAAAAAAAGTACGATATTAGCAGCCTTGTTGTAAAATATATCAATCAAAAAGACAAGAAAAAGGCAAGAGAGGAACTCGTTGAATCTCGCAAACAAGAGCAAAATGCTGCTCGCCAAAAGGTTTTAGAAAAGCGTAAAAGAGAAATGGACTCGATACGAAAAGCAAAAGCCAGTGAGCAGAAATAAATTAAACCTCAATAGAATGAAAATTAAATTTACACACTACATCACAGCAATCTGCATTGCTTTTATGAGCTTTACAGCACAAGCACAATCTAAGGTTACCCACATCGACTTTCAAAAACTCGTGAGTGAGATGCCTGAGGTTATCGCTGCGCAGGAAGAGATTCAAAAACTTGAAAAGGATTATACCAATGAGATTGAATCCTCCCTAAAAGAACTGCAAACGAAAATGCAAAACTACTCCGCAGATGCTGAAAATCAGACTGACCTAACAAATCAGAAGCGTCAACAAGAATTACAGGGTATGGAGCAAAATATCCAGCAGTTTCGTCAAACAGCTCTCCAAGACGTGCAACAAAAACAAGCCGACTTGTTACGCCCTTTGATTGAGAAGGCACGTGCTGCAGTCGAAAAAATTGCGACTGCACAAGGGTTTGACTATGTGATAGACTCCAGCCAAGGATCTTCCGTACTGATGGCCAAAGGAAAAGACCTTATGGCAGACGTCAAAACTGAGCTTGGCTTCTAAAAAACTCCGTTTTAAAATTTTTAAAACTGCCCTTTTTAAGGGCAGTTTTTTATTTTTACACTATGGGGAATCGTCCAATAGGCGTATTTGATTCGGGCGTGGGTGGCTTGTCGCTACTACGTGAACTTCGGTCCTTACTTCCAAACGAAGATTTTATCTATGTTTCTGATAACGCATACGCCCCATACGGCGCCTTGTCTCCCGTGGATATCCGAAAAAGAAGTCAGGCGTTGACCCAATGGCTCTGTGAACAATCCTGTAAACTCATCGTAGTGGCGTGTAATACCGCAACAACAAATGCCATCGAATCCTTGCGAAAAACCTACCCGGTTCCTTTTGTTGGAATCGAACCAGCAATCAAGCCAGCTGCCCTACAAACTAAAACTGGAGTTGTTGGTGTACTTGCGACCAAAGGAACCTTGAGCAGCGGACTGTTTCACGAAACCTCCTCAGCTTATGGCGAGGGAGTTCGTATCCTCGAAAAGGAGGGAAAGCATTTGGTCCAGATGATCGAAAGTGGAATGCTACAGAGCGAAGAAATTGAGCAACTCTTACAAACATATATTCAACCTATGATCGAGCAAAGAGTAGACCACTTGGTTTTGGGGTGTACACACTACCCCTTTTTAATGCCAATATTAACTCGAATCTTACCGCAACATATCAAAATCGTTGACTGCAATGGTGCTGTTGCCAAACAAGTTGAGCGCGTCTTGAATAAAAAAGAATTAGGTTGTGAGTCTCAAAATCTGGGGAGTACCACTTACTTCTGCACGGGGGATTCGCAAAGCATGCGTCAATTTGTTTCTCCTGAAAATGTCATTGAACTTTCTATTCCTTAAACCAACCCGCATACATGGTATAGTTGTCGGCTATTCTTTCGATTTCCCCTTTGAAAAGTTCAGGTGAAATATCCTTAATCTTTTTTGCAGGAACCCCCCCATAGATCGTACCCGCTGGCACGTGTGTTCCCTGTGTTAGAACTGCTCCAGCAGCAATAATGCTATTGGATTCGACCACACAGTCGTCCATTACAATTGAACCCATTCCAATCAAAACATTGTGGTGAATCGTACAACCATGTACTATGGCATTATGCCCAATCGAAACACGATTTCCAATTGTTGTTGGAGAACGCTCATAGGTAGCATGAATCACTGCACCGTCTTGGATATTGACTTGGTCTCCAATTCGAATACTGTGGACATCCCCTCGAATGACTGCGTGATACCAGACCGAGCAGTCCCGGCCCATAACGACGTCGCCAATTACAACAGAAGTCTCAGAAAAAAAACAATTCGCCCCATGAATTGGCGTTTTTCCACGCACGGTTTTTAGAATCATGTTTAAATGTACAAAATCAAAGGGTTTGATGATGTGGTTTGTGTATTTTTGTAAAAAAAATCGCTATGTTTCAATTTTCCATTGCAACAACTGACCACCCAACTCGAATTCGTTTTGTAAGTAACCAACCCTTGGGCGATGATCAAATTGACTTTACCAATGTTGACGATGCTGGAGCTTTCCCATTGATTCAACAATTGTTTTACCTCCCTTTTGTCAAGCATGTTCGTTTAACTGAAAATTGGATCGAAGTAGAACGTTTTGATATCCTAGAATGGGCTGATGTCCAAGACGAAGTTGCATTACAACTCGCCGATTACCTCAATCAGGGTGGACAGATCAAAAAACAAGCCGATCAAAAAGAGGCCATTTCGGTTTATGCGGAAAGCACACCTAACCCTGCTGTGATGAAATTTGTTTGTAGCAAGCGTATCGTGGGTGAAGTCTACGAAGCTAAAAATATTGATGAAGCAAAAAACTCCCCTCTGGCGACTGAATTGTTTCATAAGCCATATGTCAAAGAGGTGTTTATGGACGAGAATTTTATCTCGATTACCAAATTTGAAATCGCCGAGTGGGAAGAAATTGTGCAAGACTTACGTCAATACCTTCGCGATTATATCGCAGACAACAAGGTCGTGGTCACTGGAAACGCATCTCTGAAAGAAAGTGTACCACAGATCGTACAAGAGGGTACCGCCTTAGAAATTATCCAGATTATCGATCAACATATCAAACCCGCAGTTGCTTCTGACGGTGGAAACATCGTGTTTGATTCATACGATGAAAAGCTCAAATCCGTTCAAGTCATTCTACAAGGTGCTTGTAGTGGCTGTCCTTCCTCTACTTTTACATTGAAAAACGGTATCGAGCAATTGTTGCGAGACATGTTGCCGGGGAAGGTTGAGACCGTAACAGCCATCAATGGTTAGGTCGACTGACCTAGGGCGTTCTTTTTTTGTGGGCTTGTTTGGAATGCTTTGAGATAGTCTACATCAAAATAGGTGACATCTTCAAAAACCTGTTGTTCAAATGCAGCTTGTGCCTGTTTTACCATGTGTTTTGCACTTGGATATGATGGGTCTTTTGGGAAAATAAATTGTGTGTTATTATTGACAATCTCTTCGCATTTTTCAAGACCAGTTCCCACAAAATAAACCGGTCCTTTTTCTGCCCATTCGTTAAAGCTATTGGATATAATTACGTGTGGGATAGCAGCTTGTACGCACTGATAGTCATAACTATAAATTGCACAATACAGCTCATCTCTCCGAGCATCAAGAGTCGCAATGATATGACCATCGCTTGCTGTGATTTCACGCGCAACAATATCCAGAGTTGGTATCGCGATTAGGGGAATATCATTGGCGTAGCATAGACCTTTGGCTGCAGCAGCTCCGATACGAAGTCCTGTATAAGACCCTGGACCTGAGCTCAGGGCAATGGCGGCCAAGTCGGAAGGTTTTAAATTGTGTTTTGACAATACCTTGTCGACGTAGATATGCAAGAGTTGGGCATGCTGGTAATTCTCATGATTGGATTGTGCCAATGTGGATAACTCGCCGTCTGCACAAAGTGCAACCGAACACTGGGTAGTCGTAGTTTCTATACAAAGTAAATGCGATGGCATGCCCAAAAATAGCAAACAAAGTGCTATCGATTATAAATTGGCAATCGGAATTCCAAAATACAACTCTAATATTTTGATTTTGAAAATGAAGTCATACTTGGCGCGCAACCACGCAGACTCCGCAGATTCAAATTGCAATTTGGCTTGACTAAATTCAAAAGCTGTAGATACGCCTGCCTCAAAACGGCTTTGTGCATAACTGTATGCTTTGCTTCGCGCATCCAATGTTTTTTGTGCAGCCACATAAGCTTGTTGAGCTCCTTTGCTGTCGTTGAAGGCCTGATTGATGCTATTTTCCAAGTCCAAAACCTGTTGTTTATACTGAAATTCTGAGCGTTCGACATTGATTTTTGACCGTTCAATATTATTTTTCAATGAGAACCCATTCAGAATGGGAATGTTAAGGCTCAAGCCAAAATTATGACCATCATTGAGTTTCAATTGCTCTTCAATTGGAAGTGCCGAAACGACTTTTTGGTTATAAATCGGGCGAACAACAGACTCTCCTGTCGATTCGACAACACCAACCTCAACCAAATCAAATGTATTGGTTTGCTCCAAGCGATCGGCATACGAAATTCTCGAGCTATACGAATAAAAGCCAGAAAGACTAGGTTTACTAACCGACTTGGCTAGACGCAAATCGGTTTTAGCGATGTCGATATTTGTCAAAGCTAATTTGATGTCGTTACGATAATCAAGTGCCTTGGCGACCAAGTCCGTTGGTCGTTGAACCAAGATTTCCTGACCCTCAATTGTGAAGTCTTCTTCTGCTATTTCAAAATTTTCATAATCCTGAATCAGCAGTAACTGCGCCAATGACAACTTTGCCATTATGTATTGGTTTTGAGCGACAACCACTTGCTGTTCTTGTGAAGCCAAAACGGCTTGCATTTCAAAAAGATCCCCCTCGGGCAAAACTCCTGCTTGTACTTGTTCTTGTGTGCGCCGAAGTTCGAATTTGGTCAGCTCGAGTTGTGCCTGTTCAATCCCAAGTGCTTCTCTGCTAAACACCGCTTGTAAATAACCGTTGGCTACAAATAAGGCTACATCCTCTTTCATGTCTTCAATTTGATATTTACTAGCCAGTATAGCTAGATTGGCACGAAGCAATTGAAGTACATTTTGACCGCCTCGGTAGAGATCGACACCAACACTTACAGAAGCATTGGTAAATTGTGTGGTCACGTCTTCCAATAGCCCAGTCGTGATGTTTTGATTCAAACCGATATTCCAAGAGTGATTTGCACCCATGTTCAGATTGGGTAAAAAGCCGCCGATCGCCTCGCTTTTTGCGGCTTGTGCATCGAGTGTGGATAAGGAAGCCTGACGGATTTGGATGTTGTTTTCAAGAGCGTGTATCACTGCGTTTTTGAGTGTCCACGGTTCCGTTTGTGCTTGAGTCGTCGCGCTCCCCAAAAACAAGAAAAATAATGGGAAGACGATTCTGAGCGATGTTGTGATTAGATTACTATTCATTTTCGTCTAGTTTGTCTGGTTCCTCAGTTTTGTTCCAAACCTTAATCAGGTCACTTTCTTCGAGGCCTTCGACAATTTCGACATTGATTCCATCAGATATTCCAAGGGTCAGGTTCCGACGTTCAAAGGTCTGTTCTGCTGTTCGCACCTCCACATAGGGCTCTTGTGTCTTGCTGTCAAATTGAAGTAATGCCTCCCGAATGGCAGGGACACTATCCTTTTGTTGTAGTATCAAAGATGCATTGGCACTGTAGCCCGCTCTCACTGTAAAGTCAGCAGGTAAAAACACGTCTGCTTCGATTTTAAACTGTACCGTACCCTGTTCTTCACTTCCTTTTGGTGCAATAAACCGCAAACTTGCGTCGAACGCTTGGTCTGGAACTGCACCCAAACTCACCTCGAGATTGGTACCTACACGAATTTTGGCGACTTCGGACTCGTCCACCTGACCTTCAAAAATCATTTTTCCAAGGTCTGCAATGGATGCGATGGTTGTTCCCGCATTAAAACTGTTTGATTCGATGACTTGGTCTCCTTCCTCTACAGGGACTTCAAGCACGGTTCCTGAGACAGTCGCTCGGATATTGGTATTGGCTGATCTGTCTCCACCCGTTGATCCTTCACGAATAATTTGCAAATCGTTTTCTACATTAACCAACTCTTGTTTGGCTTGTTTATAGCTCAGTTCAGCTGCATTGAAATCACGCTCTGAAAGAATCCCCTTTTCATACAATTGCTGATTTCGAGCAAAATCTTTTTCCGAGTTGACCACGATAAGTTTGGCATTTTCAACTCGACCTTGCGCACTGTTAAGCGTTTGCTCGTTGGGAACAACTTTGACACGTGCCAGAAGATCACCCGTATTGACGAGATCCCCTTCCTCTACAGCAATCATTTGAATGATCCCGGGAATTTGTGGCTTGATTTCAACCTCATCCTGCGGGATGATTTTACCAGTTACTAAAGTCGTTTCGCGGATACTTGTCCGAAACAAGGTCTCCGTTTCAAATACCGTTGATGGGGTTGCATTGGTTCTGATAAAATAAGCAGTGGCAAACAGGACTCCCCCGACTCCGATTGTGATAAGTAGATATTTCAAATATTTATTCATTGTAATAGGTATTATTGTTGTTATTCTTCTCGTAGTGCATCAATTGGTTTTATGCTCACTGCGCGTTGTGCAGGGATTAGACCGATGAGTGTGCCGAGTGTAATCATTAAAATCAAAGCCGCAGCAATATAGGATAAAGGCACGGTCGGATTGGTGTATGGAAATGTTGAGCTATCAGCTGTGAGTGCGTTAATGATCGCCAGCACAAACGACCCCAGAACAATGCCCATGACTCCTGCTGTTAAACTCAAAAACACAGACTCGAGTATGATTTGACTTCGCACCTCCTTAGGGGTTGCTCCTAGAGCTCTGCGAATGCCGAGCTCTTTAGTTCGTTCACGAACAGAAATTAATAGGATATTGCCAATCCCTATAATTCCAGCAAGTATGGTTGCAACGCCAACAATCATAGACAATAGGTTCATCCCTTTTGAAAAGCCAATGACTCGATTAAAAATTTCGCCCAAATTAAAAGAACCAAAAGCACGTTCATCATCAGGGTGTACATTGTATTTTGAGCGCATCGCTGTCTTGACATCTTCTTCCACTGCAAGAATATCCGCATCGTCGAAAGCAGCAAGCGCGAACCAACTCACTTCATCCCCAGTATTATACAACTTTCGGAAAGTGGTAAACGGAATAAATATATCCGAATCACTCTCAAAACCACCTCCCGGTACGTATTTATGTACCCCTATGACTTGAAAAAACACCCCGCTTATTCGAATATAACCACCTATGGGATTTTCATCATCTTCAAACAATTCGGATTGTGTACGTTCACCAATTACACAAACTTTTCGTTCTTGGTCGATATCAGCTTGATTGATAAAGCGACCCCCGTCATAAATGAATTTTGTAGCGATCTTTGTGAATATCGGGTAATCCCCATAAATCGAATAATCCCCGCTTTTGCTGTTGCGAACGACACGAGGTGCAGCACTTCCAAAAATTCCTCTTGCATTTCGCGGTGCGATATACTGAAGTTCCGGGATTCGGTTATACATATACTGTGCATCTTCCATTTTGAGTTGTAGGTTTCGTCCTGTTTTAACCCCGCCATATGGCATGCTTGTGCTCTGCGCCCATAAAAACATACTGTTGATGGCTACGTTTTGAAACTGCCGGTCAAAACCATTATCAAGGCCTTTGGCAGCGCCAGAAAGGGTGATATAGATAAAGATGCCCCACAACACACCGACAATGGTCACAATCGTTCGGAGGCGATTTTTTTGGATCGATCCAAAAATCTCCTGCCATGTATCTCGATCAAATAGAATTTTAAACATTATTCGTCTCTTAGGGCTACAATCGGTTTAATACGTGCTGCGCGTTTGGCTGGAACATAGCCTGCAATGGCTCCAAAACCAATAAGCAAAAAAGTGGCAAAAATGGCTGTCCCGATATGTATTTGTGGGTTGTATATGAAAAAATCTTCCAGTTTGTCACCAATCAATGCCAGTGTACCAACCCCAGCAAACAAACCCACATAACCAGCTACTGAGGTGATAAAAATAGACTCGTGTAAAATCATTCCGATAATCGACTTAGGTGTTGCGCCTATAGCTTTGCGTATCCCCAATTCTTTGGTTCGTTCTCGAACAACATAGACCATGATATTGCTGATGCCAATAATGCCTGCAATTAACGTTCCCATCCCAACAAAAGTTACAATATACTGCAACACACTAGCAAAATCCTGGTTCTGCTTAAGGTCGCTCGCTACATTTCGAACATAAATCCCAGCTGGGTCATCCGGATCGATATGGTGTTTTCGTTTTAAAAACCTTTTGACATTCGCTTCCAGTTGTAATGCTCCTTGATATCCAATTTCAGGACGAAACGTCAATACAATCTGATCGACTCGATCCGTTCCGCCTAACAATCTCTGTTGGGTCGTGTATGGAATATAGACCATCCTTTCTTCGTTATCTCCACCTTCATCATAAAACAGACCAACAACTTTGAAGGCAATGTCATTGATAATGACAAACTTCCCGAGTGGGTCTTCGGATTTAAATAGATCTTTTGCCACAAGGCGGCCAATCACTGCGTGCTTACTAAACTGCTCAACATCGATTTCATTGATATAACGACCGGCATAGACCAAGGATTTTTCAATGGCTTGATGTACGGGACCAACAGCACGTACCGTGTAAGAGTTGCTCTCTATAAGATAACTGACTTGCGAACCTCTAGAGATTCGCGGTGTAATCCCTTCAAGAAAAAAACTGAAATCTGTCTCTAAGTCTTTCAGATCATCGTTTTTAAATTCGATATTGCGCCGTGATTTAAACCCTTTGTAAGGTTTGGTGGTTTGGGCAGGGTAGATCCAAAGGGTATTGGTCGCATCGTCAAGAAAAAATTCTTGAAATGCGTTTTTCAGTCCATTCCCAAAGCCATAAAGTGTAACAAAAATGAAGATCCCCAATGCAATCGTAAATCCAGAAAGAGCTGCTCTTAATTTGTTTTTACGGAGGGTTTCGAAAATCTCTAGCCAGCGATCTCTATTCCACATAATCTTTCGCTTTTTTCTGTTTGATTTTCTTGTCCTCAACAATCACGCCATCTCGTAAATACACAATTCGTTTACACATATTTGCAATATCCGACTCGTGTGTAATGACCACAATCGTCTTGCCTTGGTCATTGATTTCTTGTAGTAATGCCATCAACTCGTATGATGTTTTGGTATCAAGGGCTCCTGTTGGCTCATCGGCCAGAAGTACCATTGGATTCGTGACGAGCGCACGAGCAATCGCCACCCTTTGTTTTTCTCCTCCCGAGAGCTCACTTGGTACATGGTGAGTCCGTTCCCCCAAGTGGACTTTGGTCAACTGCTCTTTTGCCTTTTTTTGTCGTTCTTTTCTAGGTAATCCTTGATAATAGAGGGGGAGTGAAACGTTTTCGAGTGCAGTTTTATAAGAGATCAAATTGAATGACTGAAATACAAATCCCAAAAACTTATTTCGATACTGCGCTGCTTTGGTTTCGTTTAGTTTCACAATTGGTGTATTGTCGAGGGTATATGTGCCAGAATCTGCCTCATCCAGCATTCCCAAAATATTGAGCATTGTTGATTTTCCAGACCCTGAAGCACCCATAATCGCAACCAACTCACCTTCATCAACTGACAAGTTGATCCCCTTCAATACATGTAATGGGTTTGTGTTGAGATTATAAGACTTGTGTATATCAATGAGGTGGATCATAAGTAGTTAGGTTTTATCAAATTTGGTCTTTACAAATATAAAGCATTAAAAGGTAATATGTATAACAAAGTAGTGTTATTTTTCACCCATAGTCTGTTGTTATTAAGCCTGAAGCCAAAATAAACTTCCTCATGAATGAAAATTCTAGTTTGGTAAAACCAGCTAGTCAAAGGTATTATTTTTTATAGAACTTACGATAAACAATAAATCCAATCGTACCGACTAGGAGGTAGGGCATCATCATCAAATAAACAATGCCATCGTTGAGTTGTTCAGCCATTTTAGCATCAGCTCCAGACTCCAATACCGCTCTACACATCGAACATTGCGCAGAAACAAGCTCGCTTCCAAACAATAAAATACAGATCAATAGGTGTCTGAACAATTTCATGTATAATAAGGGGAAATCATGAGGTAAACAACGACACCTGTAATGGTTACATACAGCCAAATGGGAAAGGCAATCCGTGCGATTTTTTTATGAGCCGCAAAATCTACCAATACCGTCTTGGAATACGACAATAACACTAAGGGAATGAGTGCAATTGACAAAATGATATGTGATATCAAAATTGTAAAATAAATGATTTTAGAGGTCTGACTAGCAACAAATACACCATCAACAATCCCATATGGAGTTGGATCGGAAGTCATATGGTAGGCGATATACATCACCAAAAATGCAAGAGAAAACAAAATATTGACTTTCATCAAGCGTTCGTGCAACTTGCGTTTACCTTGTTTAATTGCGACCAATGCAATCAATAGAAAGATCGCCGTGAGGGCATTGATTCCGGCATAGATTGGAGGAAGTTGGTCGAGTGGCTCTACATTGGGGATTCGGACGCGAAACAAAATGGCAACCACAACAGGTATGGCAATTGAAGTCGCCGTGATGAGACGATTATACAGTTTTTTCTTATTCATTTTCAAGCAATTTTGGGATGTCTTCCAATAGCATATCTGTGCCTTGTTGATCTACGCCCTCTTCATCGATGCCAAGATAGTAAACAATTGGATTACCAGCACTATCGGTGCGCGATCGGATAAATCCTTCTTTATCGATCAAAGCAAAGTATCCCTGGTGCTCAAAGCCACCTGCCACATCAGGATTGATGCCTGCAAAAATATTAAACCCACGATTTGCAAGGTCATAGATATCACTTTGTTCACCAGTCAGAAAGTGCCAATTTGGACTAAACACCTCATAGGCTTCAGCATAGGTTTTAAGCTGCGTAGGTGTGTCTGTTTTGGGATCAATTGTTATGGAGGCAATTCCAAAATCGTCTCGATGGCCAAAAACCGCCTCTATTTTTTTCATATTGACATTCATTCGTGGGCAAATCGTGGGGCAGCTTGTAAAAAAGAATTCGACGAGATAGACTTTTCCAGAATAATCTTCATTCGAAATGAGTAAACTGTCTTGGTTTGTCAGCAGAAAGTCGGGAACTTTTTTGTCTTCTCCATTGAGATTGATGTAGACCATTTTTTCTTGGGAAACGCTCAATCGATTGACAGACACCCAATCCTGTTGTTGAATACGATTCACGATTTTGGGCACAAACAAGATCCCAAAAATCAAAAGAATAAAGGAAATACCAATGTATGCGTTTTTTTTCACGGCTTATATTTTTCGATCCGCGTTGTACTTCTTTAGAGCTAAACGATATTCCGCCAAAATGACTTTCACATCATCCACCATATTGTTGTGAATATCGGCAACAGAGCGTGCATCATACCCAACATTCTCGTTGTCGTCACGCCCTCTAAGAGCGCCGTCTTTATCAATGATAAACACATAGGGCGATCCGTGCGTTTCGTCCAACACCAAAGGGGTGTTGAGCCGATCGAAGACCAGTTTGATCTGAACAGGATCCAAAAAGACAAACTTCCATCCCGCCGTATCCACTTGCGTACTTCGAGATAGCTCATCTACCAACTGTTGGCAACTCTCTTCTGTCCCTTTTGGCTGAACCATCAAAAACTGAAAGTCTTCAAATTCCTGAAACCGTTTGTAAATTTTTTGGTTTAGGTTTAGGGCATTCCCTTTTTGTTGAGTCACATCCGATCCCAAAAATCCGACAATGGTAATATTGTCTTTGAATTTCTCATCTGAAAACGATGCAACATCAATCACTGTATTGGTGACAACAGGGAGTTTTGCAAAATGATTAATCCCAGAGGCAAAGAAAAGGTACACCACTAAGGGGAGTACAAACAACACGGTAAGTACAATGTACTTTTTCACGTGGAGAGAATTAAAAGTCCCATGATACAAAGCCGTCAGACATCACATTGTAGATGTAGTCAGCTTCAAGAAGAAGAATAAAAATAAGGTAAGGAATCAATATAAGCAATGGCAAAACAATTGAGCTTGTAAAGCTTCTTCGCTCGTCGCGCAAGTGCATAAAGTCCCATGCGATATAGTATGCTTTGATGATTGTTAGAATAATAAAAATCCAGTTGAGAAGTTTCATTCCCAAAAATGTATTCATCAGAACTTGTGGTTTAAAAATTCCAAGTACAACCTCAACAATGGTGACGATGGATAAAAAAATCAAAACGCCCCATATTTTTTGAGTAACCGACTTAAAGGTTAAACGACCACGAAAAATTGATAGCTTGTGTTCTACTGCCATGATTATACCAAATAAAAGAATGTGAATACAAAAACCCAGACAAGGTCAACAAAGTGCCAGTACAACCCGACCTTTTCCACCATCTCGTAATGTCCACGTTTTTCATACGTGCCAATCACAACGTTAAAGAAAATGATGAGGTTGATGAGAACTCCCGTGAAAACGTGAAAGCCGTGAAAGCCAGTGATAAAGAAAAAGAAGTTGGCAAAAAGCGGACTTCCGTATTCATTTCGAACGAGGTTTGCCCCTTCAACCACATGTACGGATTGGGAGATCTTGTTGATCGAATCCTCTCGATTCAATACGATTTTATGTCCTTGGGTATCATTTTGTTGGGTTTTAATCAGCAGATTGTCATTGGCCAAAAATCCAGCTGTGACCTCCTCTACTGAATATGTCGGCAGTGTGGATTCAGTTACATACCATACGCCGTTTTTTGCTTCATGTTGAGCGCGTTCGCTCGGAATCGATGTCGCAAATGAGCTCAGGTTGACACGCTTGCCCGTTTCCGCATTTACAAACTGTAAAATCTGCCCGCCACGGGTTTCAACAGCACCATACTGCCCATTGATGAAGTTTTTCCATTCCCATGCCTGAGAACCCAAAAAGATAGCGCCCCCAATAATGGTAAGAAGCATATAAAACGCTACTTTATTTTTCTTCATATGGTGGCCTGCATCAACTGCAAGTACCATCGTCACCGATGAAAAAATCAAAATGAATGTCATTAAGGCAACATAATACATGGGTGCATCTACACCATGTAAAAAAGGAAAGTGATTAAATACCTCATCCGCAATCGGCCAGGACTCGATATACTTAAAACGAGAGAAGCCATAGGCAGCGAGAAAGCCTGAAAAGGTAAGGGCGTCGGAAACGATGAAAAACCACATCATCATTTTCCCGTAGCTCGCATTCAGCGGTTTGTTTCCGCCTCCCCAAATGTTTTCATTTTCTGATTGGTTTGTCAACGTTGCGTCCATAAGAATGCATTACTGTTTTGGTTGTACAAAAATACGTGATTTATCGTAAAAAATATAGAAAGAGAAACAAATACACCCACAAAAAGCCTAAAAAATGCCAGAAGGTATGTGCGAGGGAAAATCCAAGTGGTTTTTCCGCATATTTACCAAGTCGATGATTGGTGATCACCACCAATAAAACGACGAGTCCAGCGACCAAATGCGCGAGGTGAACCAGCACCAAGACATATAAAAACGAAGTCGTGACATTGCTTTGCGCACCAGTGAAATAGTATCCCATATCTACTAAACTCGAAAAGCCTTGGAATTGCAAAAATACAAATGCCAACGCAAGTACTAGGGTTACCCATAACAAGCTCGCTGCCGCTTTGGGTTGTGTTGTCAATTTCTTATTGGCTTGCCAGAAAGTCACACTGCTTAACAGAATCACAAGCGTACTCCAATACAAAGACATGGGGAGACTAAAGTCGTCCAACCAGTCTGGCCTTGACTTACTAACTACATAAGCGCTGGTGAGACCTGCAAAGGTCATCGAGATACTGATCATCGAAAACCAAAGCATCATTTTTTTTGCGCGAATATTTTTGGATTGTTCCATTATATCAATTTATCAATTACATAAATAACCTGAATCCATGAAATGTAAATCACACTAACAATCATCAGTTGTCTTGCCGCTTGATGGTCGAGTTTTTGATACAAGCGCATGGCAGAAATAAGAAGCCCTAATCCAGACAATGCTACCAAAATCGCTGCAACAAGTGAAATTTGTAAAGAGCCCGTAATCCCCAAGACTGGAAATACGGAAATTACGAGTGTCCAAACGCTGTAGAGTACAGCTTGTAAAGCCGTTTTTCGATCTCGTTTCCCGCTGGGGAGCATATTGATTCCCACACGATTGTAGTCTTCAAACATCAACCAACCAATCGCCCAAAAGTGAGGGAATTGCCAAAAAAATTGAATCATAAATAGGGTTCCTGCTTCCAGTCCAAAAGAGCCTGTGGCAGCGACCCAACCAAGCATAAAAGGAATTGCTCCCGGAAAGGCGCCAACAAAAACAGCGAGTGGTGTTTTTGTTTTCAAAGGCGTATAAACGCTCGTGTAAAGAAACATGGAAATGGCAGCAAACATCGCGGTTTTGGGATTGATTGCGTAGAGAGCTATCAAACCTGAAATAGTGAGAGTAACAGCAATCCAAAAAGCCGTTGTCTGGGTCATGTTGCCCGATGGTATTGGTCGGTTTTTGGTGCGCTCCATTTGGCCATCAATATCACGTTCGATAATCTGATTAAACGCATTCGAAGCTCCTGCTATCGCTAGGCCACCAAAGAGAAGTAAACTCAATTCGTTTGGGTCGATCACTTCACAACCCAAAATATAGCCGGCAATACTCGAAAAAACAACGCTGAAGCTAAGACGTGCTTTTGTCAGCTGCGCAAAATATTGGGTAAATACCAAAGCAATGCTTAGAAATCCTGAATGTGAAGTCGTTGTCTTGATCATCATGCAATTCGGCAGCAAAGATACTGCACCTTAGCTCGTTAGGCAATGATTCTAGATAAAAAAAACCCGGTAAAAACCGGGTGTACATTTTACTGCAAACGGAAGGTGATTGGAATACTAAAGGGTACTCGAACAGGGCGACCTCTTTGTTTACCAGGGATCATTTTGGGTAATTTTCCAATAATCCTTTGTGCTTCTTTTTCTAGGTTTCTGTCTGGACCTCTTGTACGAATTCCGACGATATCACCGTTTTTGGCAATCACGAATTGCACATAGACTCTGCCCTGAATCCCCATTTCTTGCGCAATCTCGGGATAGCGGAAGTTTCTGCTGATGTGACGTTGGATTTTCTCTTGAAAGCAATCTCTACGCTTGTCTTTTGCTACGCGTTCGCAACCTGGAAAAATTGGAACATCTTCAATAATCGCAAATGGTACATCGACGTCGAAGTCATCCAATACTTCAACCTCTTCAATAATTTCTTCCTGAGTCGTTTCTGTTGACTCGATTATCGTCTCTTCTACTTCTTCTTCATCTTCAACAACCTCAATGATTTCAGGAGCTGGAGGTGGTGGTGGAGGTGGTGGGGTTTTGATTTGTTCTGTCAATGGAACTTCTTCATCATCGTCGTCATCCACATTGAGTTTTTGTAGCAACAAATCAGATGCTTCATAGGTTTTCCACTCAATCGCTCGCCACGACACAAACAAAATCACACAAAGTCCAATCACAAAATAGAGACTGCTGTTTTTGTTTAAATCCGCTTTTGGGTTCTTTTTCGGTTTCATACTGGATTTTTATGGAGTTAGCTAAAATAACAATTTTATGGAATTCAGCGTAATCAAATTAACGAATCTCCAAAAAGCGTGCCGTTCCGATAGCAATCCCGATGCCAACAGAGTTAGCGAAAACGTCTAAAACATCCATATGTCTTTGAATCGGAAGAACATCTTGCATGATTTCCAGTGTCAACCCAAGAAAGAAAACAGATAGGCCAACTTGGATACGTTTTTGGATCGTAATTCTTTTGGTGCTGAGGAGCCAAAAAAAAGTCAACGTCGCATAATACAACCCATGAATGAGCTTGTCTGAAAGCGAAAACGTAAGTTGCTCAATTTGTTGGGGCGGCATCAGGCTCCCCACAATCGCAATTGCGATCAAAACAAAGGTTATCCCTCTTGCGATTCTAACTTTGAATAAGCGAGGAATAGGCTTCATGAGTCAATAGGTTATTTATTTCATCAGGGTTTTCGATTTCGATCTTGACCATCCAACCTTGACCATAAGGATCCGTATTCACAAGTTCGGGGGTGCTGGTAAGTTCGTCGTTAAAAGCAGTAATTTTTCCCGTCAAGGGTGCGAACAAATCCGATACTGTTTTCACTGCTTCAACCGTACCAAAAACCGCTTCACAGTCTACCATTTCGTCGAGTGTATCAACCTCCACATAAACGATATCACCCAATTCACCTTGCGCAAAATCGGTAATCCCGACAGTGGCAATATTACCTTCAATTTGTACCCATTCGTGGTCTTTGGTGTATTTGAGGTTTTCTGGAATATTCATGCTAAAGAATTATGTGTTGTAAAAGAACGGATTTTGTGATTAATTACCAAAGTTATACCGCAGGGTCACACCCGAACGAATATTGGTTTGTGGAAAAGCCGTTGAGATTGCAAATTTTGAAAAGGTATGGTCGTAGAAAAATAAGGCCGTCAGGTTGCGTGATAAGGCGTAATCGGCAGAAAGTTTGAGTGACCACAACCGCTGCCCTGCTGTAACTTGGTTATTGAGCAAGTCAAGGTTGCGAACGATCGTAATGTTGTCGCGAATCGATAAGTCGCCCTTAATATTGATATCTCCCTTTAGCGTTGTCCGTTTACCACCAAAGTTGGTACGAAAGGGAATAGACTTTATACGGTATCCCAACCCTAGCGTAAGTTCTTTTCCACTGGTTTCAGTAAGAAGATTATTGTCCAAGCTCAATGCCAAAACACGGTCTTTTTTGATTTCCGTGCTGAACTGGAAACTGTTTTTGAGTTCAAAATCAACTTTGATTAGTGGGTTGAATTGCTCGACCAAATTGATATTTGTATACAAGGTCTCATTGAGGAAGTTGCCGCCCTGATCAAGCTGATTGGGGCGTGTTTGGTCATAATTTAGATTGGTTTGATAGTTATTCAAGGTATGACTTGCTCGATAGCCATGAGCGATAGAAAAGCGCTGAAAATATTTTTTAAAAAGTTTGGTTTTCATCAAGCCTGTGTACTGCAGCGCCCAATTGGGAAGTGGTGTCTCACGAGTGGCAGTCAGGGGTATGGTTTCTGGGCTTTGACCTGAGTATGCTGCTAAAAAAGCGGGGATCAATACCGCTTGATTGATTTTTCCATAACCCACCGGAAACCCATCAGCATCAACGTTGGATGGATCAAGACCTCGTGCATTTGCCAAGCGCTGTGCGACAACCAGACGGTTGGCTTTTAAGTCTTCAAAGGATTGATCGTTAACTGTTCCTGAACCAAACGAGGTATTAATTAATATGGTTGAGATTTCAAAGTTGCCGAAGGTATTCGGATTGAGGGCATTGTAACTCGCATCCGTAACGATATAGTTCTCACCACGATTCTCAGACAGACTGCGATTTCCACTGATGTCGAGTTGTAAGCCTTCCAGAAAACTGACTTCCGCAGTATAGGCCAAGTCTGTGTTATGCACTTGCGTAAACTGTCCATTATAACTTGGAAACTTGGTTAGCCACCCTCGCTTTGCAGCTTCATAACGGATATCGCTTTGGCTACCCAACGCATAGGACAAACCAGGATTAGAAGCACCCAAAAATCCAACATTTTTGGTATAACCGGGCAAAACTGTCCCATTGTTTTCACTGTATGTCACCTGCACACGCTTGAGGGCGGTGGCAAGACCAATCAGCGAATTGGTCAGTTGGGTTTGTATGGATTTTCGGTCTCGGGATCGTGTATTTTTTTCGAGTTTTAAAGAACGGTAAATTTTTTGAAAATTAAAGGTGGTGTTCAGGTAATGTGTGTTAGCGTTTTGTATGGTATTCACAACGCCAAGCACGTTGCCAAACTCATCTTCTACTTCATTGAGAGACTCCGATCCTCGTTGCCAATTAAAATCTCCTGAATAGCTGTATGTCCCGTCGATAAAATTCACTAATGGGAGAAGTCGGAAAGGAAGGTTATACGTCAACCCGAGCCGTTGGCTAAACTGGTTTGGATCACCAATATCCCAAAGTCCGTCCCAAATGTCGAGTTCTTGGTTTACCTTTTTTATGTCTGATGTTTCATCAAAGTAATAGTTTCGAACAATGTTTTTACTCGATGCAGTAAAATCGAATCGAAGGGATTTGGTCAAATTATGGTTGAGGGTAAACATCCAATCAAACATATAATTTCGCTGTTGTAATTTGGGCAACGCGAGTTGTTGCCCTGTATCTACTCCTTCCAAAAACACCTCGCGAAACTGTTGACTGTTGAATGTTCGGTTGATATTGGTGGAGACCGAAACACTTGTAGGAATTGGATTGATGTTGATCGCACTCAGCCACTGCAAATAGCTTTTGGTATTGATAAATGAGAGTTTTGAAAAGGGCTCGATTGACAATGGTTGAAAGCCATATTGATATCCAGCACCCATTCGCAAGTTTTTATAGCTGTAGTCTTCGATTTCGTAGTCACTTCGCTTCTCTTCATTGTAGGCATAGGACAGATCAAAGTTTTCAATATCAAAAAAGTCTTTGCGTTGATCTGGACCACGTTGCTTACGCACGCCAACTAGATTTATACTTTTCTGTTGTACCTGACTCACCGCTTGATTTCGAATGGCATCTTTGGTCGCTTGGTCTGGGGAATTATCGAGACGGTCTTGCAGTTTTAAATCTTGATAAAACGGGTCGTATTTTGGAGTGATAAACTCTTCTGCAAAGCTATAACTCAACGGCAACTGAACCCCCCATATTTTTGGTAGCAGTTGTCCCACATTCACATTAGTATTGATGCCATAGCCACGGGTATCGTCCTGCTTACGGAGGTTTGGAATTTGGTCGATATTGCCAAAGCCTACTGTTGAGATATTCCCATTGAGATTGATTGTGGCGAAATCCGCAAGATTGGCGTCGAGTTCAGCCACGGAAGCCCAACCCCCCTGGGTGTCAATCTCTGCCAAACGAAGCTCATTAAACCAAACCTCTCCATGTAGGTAATCCCCTGGTGATTCGGATGGGTTTTTTACCCCAACCATTAGGGTTCTCATTTGGCCCAAAGTCGGGTTACCACGAACTGCAATTTTGTATTTCTTGTTTCCAGGCAAACTACTTATCGCAGTAAACTCATCAATGGGGTTAAGGTCTTCATCGAAATAAGTTGCACCAATTAAACTGCGATTTTGTATGGCTTTTGCCTTGGCCCCTGTAAGAAGTGACAATGAGATATCAATCGAGTTGCTTTCAGGTTTCCACACATCTTCCGCACTGAGATTATTGGAAACCCCTTCTGTATAGGGTGTTGGCTTGAGAGGTACTTCAATTTGATAATAGTTTTCTGTCATGTCAGTACCAATCCGCATAAAGGCAACCATGCGCTTGTCAAAATTTTCTTGAGAGCCCTCGCCTGGTAAGGGTGTTCGATTTGGGATCGATTCCGCATGGATAAACATCTTGATTCGTTTGTATTGACGCATGTCGATATCGATATTTTTATAGACTCCTTTCAAGTCTTTTGGTTCGAGGTTTTGGACTCGTAAGGATAGAGACTGTTCGTTTTGACGAATCACTGTATTAAAATTATTGAGCTGTTCGCGAACTACACCGGGTGGGAGTTTATAGTTGATCGGGATGCGATTTTCGTTTTCTAGGATGTTCACAGTACTCACGTCCACACTGGTGTTCGCGCTACTGATTTGCGCCGTGTTGAGTGGTTGGGTATATCGTCGCCAATCGCCACGAACCAAATCTAATGTTCCAAATCGAAAGACAACTGGGTCGGTAAAGCCTTTAAGCCACATTCTCATAAAGCGTACGGAACGCAAATCTGACATATTGTTAACTGCTTCAAAATAGGGACGTAAACTTGGGTTGTCATAGTATTCTGGTACAACAGGAATTTTGAATTGCAGCCAACGTGAAGTCGTTCGATCGCCATTGGCAAGTTCTACATTATTATTGATTCTTACATCTGTAATAAATGGATGTGAACCCACTTGCATATACTTTTGGATCGGAATGCGGTATTCAAAATAACTGTCGATGGTGTTCATGGTGTTATCCATATTGAGGTCTTCTGCATCGGGCACCGTATAGGATCCACGGTTGTTGTTAGTCACCTCAAGGATCGAATTCCCGTCTGTACCATTGAAGCGTTTATACCGGTTTAGAATCGACCCATTGGCTTGTAAAAAATATTGGTAATTATCCCCAGCAGGATCGCTACTTTCGGCAGTAAATCCAGTGGAATAGATCCTACCTTCTTCTCGATCGGATAGCCCATCATAACCCACATCTTGCAAGCTGCGGTTTGCACCGTTTGCGTCAAATGCATACACTAAAGACTGGGTTGCAGGGGTTCGCGCCCATCCCGTTTCGTAGGTAAGTGCCAAACCGTCTGTTCCAGGCAATCCATTTTCATACTGCTTGCGTCCATCTCGCAAAACGTCTTCCGAAATACTTCCTAAATTGAAGATCAAATCCCCTAGACTCTCATCGGTTAGCTCGTCATTTTCAGAAAATGTGTCGAGCAACCAAAACTCGATATACTCCACGTTAGACTGATCAAAGTTGGTGCTACTTAGAGCACGGGTTATCCCTGCCCAATTTTCAGAAGGTTCATTAACAAAACTCCCATAGGGATTGGTGTTGTAAGGCCCTTTTTCTTCGGGATAGTATGCCAAATCCATCGTGTATTGAACTGCCGTTTGGCCTTGCACAAGGTCTTGTTGTGGAAAAATTTCATTGATAAATACCCGTCGTACCTCGTCCTCGGATAGATCATTATTTGAGATTTCAGATGGTCGCTGACTCGAATAAAACACGGGGTCAATAGTGTACCACGCCAGTCGTGCGCGATGGTGACCACTACTGAGATCATCAATCGGTGCGTCGGAACCTTGCACATTGGCAGCAGGCACACTCGACAATGACCAAGACAGCACATCACGCAAATCGATATTACTTTGTGCTCCTTCAAAATCATCGACATAAGTGGTTGCTTCTCCATTGAGTTCGGTGCCTTTTGGAGTCCGTGACAACAAATAAGCAATCTCTCCACGGAAGGAAAGATTTGACATGACCTCCGTGTCTATATTTGGCAGCTTGTTGACCATGCGAGTGAGAAATGGCACTTCTGTCGAAAAGGTAGAGCTCATTCCCAGCATGGTATTGTTGACTGGTTCTAGGCCATAGTTCGCTTTTTGTGTAAGTGGTCGCTCACTGAGGTTCATAACCGTAGCTCCCATCAAAAAATTATCGCTGAATTTATGTTCAACATGAGCCCCGCTAAAGCGTTTGTTTTGCTGACCAAAAAAGGAGTTGCTTTCGGTCGAAACTTCAATGGGAACATTGGAATTTTGCAAACTTTCGTTGAGTATAGTTACACGCCCGAGTTGGTAATTTACCGAGTAATCGATCCCTTCTTGCAGAAGACGACCACCAGCAGTCACACGAACCGATCCTCGTGGTACATTGAAGGCTCCCAGAGAAATTCCAGCTCCTCCTCCACTCGACTTGTACCGCCCTTTGAGTTGAAATTTGTTTTGCGCTGCAAAGTCAATTGCCTCAGATTTGGTCAGCTTATACATTTCTGGAAAGACATATTTATTTTGATTGGGGTTATAGGTGGCTGCTACATCATAGTCCTCACTAGAGTCAGACTGTAAGGTGTCAAACAAAAACTCCCCAAAAGGTTCTACTTTAGGAAAAATAATGCGTCCATTTTCTCGGTCAACTGTAACGCCTTCAACAAAGTCAAAAAAGCCATCTCCACCATCCTGAAGGTCATTGTAGATATTGAGCCGATCGATCCCAAAAACGTTGAGTAACACTCGTTGATCAAGACCCTCTGGCCAAATGTCTTCTGCAATTGGTGAGATATAATTTATTGGTGAGGGATCTGAAAAAAGGAGATTAAATACAAAGCCATCTTGATCAAGTTGATAAGCCCCGATATTGTAGATGTTTTTCATCATCAAATCCCATACTGGCTGCTGCACATTAGTCAGATTGCTTCGAAGGAGTTTGACCACCAAGCTATTGTTGAGTACCTGTTGACTTTGACCAATCCCACTAGTTGAGCTTGATGGCACTCCATCGCCAGCAAACTCACCAACTTGATAGGTTTGGCCCCCGACCGTGTACTGAAAAGCAACCGCCAAAATCTCATCATTGTTAAGTCGTTGTTTTAAGGAGATATACCCTAACTTGGGATGGAGGGTATAGTCTGTGGATTCGAGTTTTCGTGCACTTTCAAGAACCGCATAATCGATTCCCTCTTGAACCACGTCTGAAAGTGTTCCAAAGCCGTTACGGGTCGTGGCAATATCTCGAATGTCGCTTGTCAGAATTCCACTTCCCAACTGTTCCGGACTGAGTTGGTTGGTTTTGTTATCGGGATACCCATTCACGCTCGATGTAGTAAAAAAATTGGGAGATAAGTCATCGAGACGGGTTTGATCTGCACTCGTTTCTCCCAAATCTTGTAAAGCAACAAGGTTGCGGACATTATTGGTCTGTGCATTGCGGTTGGTTACCCACACCTCTACTCGTGTGATTTGAACCGCTGTATTGATATAGGGGTAGGTCGCAGCTGCAAAATCATATTGATCGCGAAAATACTGTGCCAAAAAGAAGTGGCGGTCTTCCTCGTAATCGAGTGCAAAAAGGGAAAACTCTTCAAGGGTGCCGTCCGCAGAGGTCATCATGCGTTGGGTTTGGGAGCGTTGCTCTGAAACCACAGCTGAGATATTGGTATTTCCAAACTTGAGATCTGCCTTGACGCCAAATAAACTTTGTGCTCCTGAAATCAAAGAGCTATTGAGTGGCATACTTACATTTCCAATTTCCAGCTTCTGCAAGATTCCGTCTTCGTTGCCGCTAAAGCCGTCTTTCAAACTCTTGACTTTATCGATTCCTCCCTTTAGCCGATCCACTTCATTTTGAATCCGACCTACCGCACCTGAAGCAGCAGACACCGTATTTCCCACACGACCGCCTACCGACTGACCAGCTTCATCGGCTGAAGGAGGAAAAAAATCAAGTTTGATCAAGTTCTGAAAATCAAAGGTAGATTGGGTGTCATAATTAGCATTGACTCGGAAACGTTCCCCGATATTTCCAACCAATCCTACACTAATCCGCTGATCGAAATCGAATCCGAAGCTGCTCTGATTTCGTGGGGAAAGAGCGGGGTTTCCAGACTTTTGATAGCGCACCCCCAAATCGATTCCAACCGATCCTTTGGGGATAATTTGAATGACATCGCTTCCGAATAGTCGTCGAAACAAATCGGATCGGACATAGAGATCAGGCAGTAGATTTTTTTGCTGTTCTGGGTCTTCTACATCCCCCGATATCAGCGCTTGTTTGTCATTCATATAGTCCAAGGCCTCTTTACGCATCATTCGGTCGAGGTACTCATCAGGGGTTAGAGTCAGTGGCGCATTGATATTAATTTCACCAACTTTGACTGTATAAATATACAAGTCAAGAACGGGGTCATAGGTGTATTCTTCCACAAAAGAGCTCGGAAGGTTTTTAAGTGCAAGATTTTGGATAGCAGGGGATAGCTGAAGACTGTCGTTCTGGGCAAACCCTTGCCAAGACAACATCAATACAGCAACAACAAGTATCTTCTGGATTGAAACCAATCGCATACAAGCTATAATTTATTCAGTGCATTTCGAATTAGACGCTCGACACTCATTTCAGCATCCATCGATAAAAGCTCATCAATCACCTTCACACAGGGTTTTGTTTGGTAACCCAAGACTACCAAAGCAGATAACGCCTCTTCTTTATTGGTATTGCTTGAAACAGCGGGAATTCCCGCATCGGCTACAACAGCTTGTATTTTGTCGCGCAATTCAATGACCACGCGTTGAGCGGTTTTTGCGCCAATTCCCTTGACCGACTGAATGATATCTACTTGCTCACCTTGTATCGCCTGGCCGATTTCACTCGGGCTCAAAGAGGATAACATCGTTCGTGCCGTGTTGGCACCGATTCCTGAAATTCCAATCAGCAAGCGAAACAATTGACGCTCCAAGTCCGTGGTAAATCCATAAAGCGTATGTGCGTCTTCACGAACTTGCAAATGCGTAAAGAGTTGGATGTTTTCCTCATCCGTCAGTTGCCCAAACGTATACAAAGAAATATTGACCAAATAGCCCACTCCTTGGCAGTCAATGACGACTGAAGTCGGTGATTTTTTAACAAGACGGCCACGGAGTTGTGTTATCATAGTTTCCTCTCAAAAGTAACGATTATTTTGGCATTACAATAGTCTTTATTTTACAGGCTTATCGCAAAAAATCAAGGTTGCGTTTCAAACCAGAAAATTGGGTTCTTTGCACTGCGCTTTCCGCAAATAATCGATCAAAAACTGCTTCTGTGATTTCATGCCAATCGCCTTTGCTCATTTGCAAAAGTTCGGGTGAGGGTTTAAATTGTGGCTCTTGATGAGGCGTTGAAAATCGATTCCAAGGACATACATCCTGACACACATCACAACCAAAAGCCCAATTATCAAATTGACCCTTGACTTCTTGTGGAATCGCTTCTTTGAGCTCAATGGTAAAGTAGGAAATGCATTTACTTCCATCTACTTGATAGGGGGCAACAATCGCTTGGGTTGGACAAGCATCTATACAGGCGGTACATGACCCACAATGATCTGTGACTGGTGCATCTTGTTCCAAGGACAAATCAATGATCAATTCTGCGATAAAGTAAAACGACCCCGCTTGTTTAGAAATCAAATTGGTGTGCTTCCCAATCCACCCCAAACCCGCTTTGGCAGCCCATGCCTTGTCCAAAACAGGCGCTGAATCGACAAACACACGACCGTGTATCTCTCCGACTTCTTCCTGTATCAGATACATCAGTTCAAACAGTTTGTCTTTGATAACAGTATGATAGTCTTTTCCGTAGGCATATTTCGAAATTTTGGGTGCACTTGTATCTGACTGAGATTCTTTTGGAAAATAATTATACAACAGTGAAACCACACTTTTTGCCCCTGGCACAAGTTTGGTTGGATCGAGTCTCTTATCAAAATTCCTCTCCATATAGCTCATGCTTCCATGATGCCCTTGGCGTAGCCATTGCTCCAATCGAGGGGCTTCATCTTCTAAAAATCCCGCATGAGAAATTCCACATGACAAAAAGCCGAGTCGTTTTGCATGGTCTTTAATCAGTTGACTATGTTGGGCAGCTAGATTCAAAACAAATCTCCTTGGCGACTCGATTTGGTGCGACCCAAATGACGATAGGCAAGGTCTGTTACTTCTCGTCCACGAGGAGTACGTACAATAAATCCTTCTTGGATTAGAAAAGGTTCATAAACTTCCTCTAGGGTCTCTGCACTTTCTGAAACCGCTGTCGCTAGGGTGCTGATTCCGACTGGACCTCCCTTAAATTTATCCATCATAGTACTTAGAATCTTATTGTCCATCTCGTCCAAACCATGGGCATCAACATGAAGGGCTTCTAGGCCATATTTGGCAATCTTCATATCAATACTGCCATCGCCTTTGATTTGTGCGAAATCACGAATTCGTCGCAACAAGGCATTGGCAATTCGGGGGGTTCCACGACTCCGCCCTGCAATTTCAATGGCAGCTTCGTTGGTGATTGAAATGTTTAAGATATCTGCACTTCTTTCGACTATGGTCGATAAAACTTCGGTGGTGTAATAGGTCAAGCGACAATTGATGCCAAAGCGAGCACGCATGGGAGCAGTCAGCAAACCCGACCGAGTGGTAGCTCCGATAAGTGTAAACGGATTGAGGTTGATTTCAACTGTCCGAGCATTTGGCCCGGACTCAATCATGATATCGATTTTATAATCTTCCATAGCCGAGTAGAGATATTCTTCTACTATGGGACTCAAACGATGGATCTCGTCGATAAACAACACATCCCTGGGTTCAAGGTTGGTAAGCAGTCCTGCCAAATCCCCCGGTTTATCAAGAACGGGTCCTGAGGTTACCTTAACGCCAACTTGTAATTCATTTCCTAAAATGTGGGCAAGGGTTGTTTTTCCCAACCCGGGAGGGCCGTGTAAAAGGGTGTGATCAAGGGCATCTTCTCGCTGGTTGGCAGCCTGAACAAAGACTTGCAGATTGTCGAGCACTTGGGGCTGACCCATAAAGTCAACAAAGCGCAGTGGTCGCAATGCACGATCGATGTCCTGATCTTCTGGTGTAAAATGTTCTCCTTTTGGATCTAAATGTTCGTTCATTTCTTTAAAGATAGCTATTCATGAATTGTTTTAGATTTAATTTAAAGAAAAGGTCAATTTTTCCTCAATATCCAAATATCTTGTGGGATATAATCTTTCTTAGCAGTAGATACAACTTTTTTTATTATGTCGACTCCTTTAAATAANTTTTTTAAAAACTGATCTGGNTGGAAAGNGCAAAAAACTCNGTGNCCTTCCTTAACGTTTCCTCTAATNACTAATTCGCCTCTNTCAAATGCTAAAATTTCTNTATNNGACATTATGCNTTTAAANTTATTTCCATGAGTTGTNAAAATCAAAACNCCGNCNTNCTTCNTAACTCTCATCAATTCCTCAAACCATTTNATATGCATANTTTCGGAGAGNTGAGTGAAAATTGANAGCCCATATAATCCATCAAAAAAATCGTTTTCAAATGGAAGNTTTGCNTCAATAGTATTATTGTAAAAATTNANATTTTCGATATTGTTNTTACACCATTCAATAGACNTTGNATTATAATCTGTACCAAAAAACCTANAATTANTTGTNGANAAATGATTANAATGCCTAATTACTCTNCCTGGTCCACANCCCCAGTCAAGAATATTACCAGATTTGACTTTTAGATGTTTNNTGAAATAGTCAAATATCATTTCTGCAGCTAATAAACCNNNGTAATAAAAGTTGTGATANCTCATATTGGATGCTTCATAAATTAGATAATCATTGGGAAGTNAAATTTNTTTNTGGGNTANTTTAAATCTTCTATTTGANCGCAAATGAATCAACCTGTGGTATAAGAANCNGCAATAATCAATTTGATGTCTTAATCTGANTTTTCTNAAGACATNAAGANAAAAAATAATTTGCTTATTCATGNTCCATCAAGGTTGCTGTAGTTTAAAAAAACAAAAACCAAGATAAATAATTAAATCAATATTATCTCAAGTAATAAGAGNGTGTTTTGTTNAGGAGGNAGTNTAAAATCAGTGCTGTAATTCTTCTTCCCCTTTTTTAAGAGGTATATGCTGAGGAACATAATCTTCTTCGTGACCTGGCTTGGAGTAGTCATACGCCCAGCGATGTACTTCTGGAATATCNCCTTCCCAGTTGCCATGGAAGTGTTTGATTGGCGCTGTCCACTCNAGNGTATTNGATTTCCAAGGGTTTTGAACNGTTGGCTTTCCGTAAAACATNCTGTGTATAAAGTTGTACAANAATACAATTTGTGCTGCNCCTGCAATCAANGCAAATATGGTAATNACGACGTTGATGTCTGCTAGGTCGTCAAAGTATGGAAAGGCNGTATTGGTGTAATATCTTCTTGGTAATCCAGCCATACCGATAAAGTGCATGGGGAAGAATACGCCATAGGCACAAACCGCTGTTATCCAAAAATGGATATAACCAAGTTGCTTGTTGAGCATGCGTCCAAACATTTTTGGAAACCANTGATACACCCCGGCAAAGAGTCCGTANAGCGCAGANATTCCCATCACCAANTGAAANTGTGCAACCACAAAATAGGTGTCATGCACGTTGATATCCAANGTNCTATCTCCCAAAATGATTCCCGTCAGACCNCCTGTAATAAAAGTCGAAACCAACCCAATCGAGAACAGCATGGCTGGATTGAGTTGCAGGTTCCCTTTCCANAGGGTTGTAATATAGTTAAAGGCCTTCACAGCTGATGGGATCGCGATGAGTAGGGTTGTAAAGGTAAAAACAGATCCTAGGAATGGATTCATTCCGGAAATAAACATATGGTGTCCCCAAACGATAGTCGATAAAAAGGCAATCGCCAAAATCGATGCAACCATNGCACGATACCCAAAAATGGGCTTACGAGCATTGGTAGCCAAGACTTCAGAAGTGATTCCGAGTGCGGGTANTAGGACGATATACACTTCGGGGTGTCCTAAAAACCAAAAAAGGTGCTCAAACAATACGGGTGATCCCCCTTGATAATGTAAAACCTCTCCTTGAATAAAGATGTCTGAGAGGAAAAAAGAGGTTCCAAAACTGCGATCCATAATCAATAGCAAAGCAGCTGAAAGCAATACGGGGAAAGAAACCACACCAATGATTGCGGTTACAAAAAACGCCCAAATGGTCAATGGCAAACGGGTCATGCTCATTCCCTTNGTTCGCAAGTTGATAACGGTTACNATNTAGTTTANCGANCCTANTAATGAAGAGGCAATAAAGATNGCCATCGACACNAACCAAAGNGTCATTCCCANTCCNGANCCNGGNTGTGCTTGTGGAAGTGCACTCAAGGGTGGATAAATCGTCCATCCTGCAGCNGCTGGTCCTGCCTCAACAAATAAAGAGGCAAGCATCACCACACTCGACAGGAAAAACAACCAATACGAAACCATATTCAAAAATCCAGATGCCATATCGCGAGCGCCAATCTGCAGCGGAATGAGNAGGTTACTAAANGTACCGCTCAATCCGGCAGTTAGNACAAAGAAGACCATGATGGTTCCATGAATGGTAACCAATGCGAGATATACNTTGGGATCCATCACGCCNTCNGGTGCCCATTTTCCAAGTGTNGACTCAAAGATACCAAAGGGTTGCTCTGGCCATGCCAGTTGCAAACGAAATAACAAAGACATCCCAATCCCAACAATCCCCATGATCANACCCGTAATAAGGTACTGTTTGGAGATCATTTTATGATCTTGACTAAAAATATATTTTGTGATAAATGTTTCCTTGTGATGATGTGCGTCTGCTCCCATAGTGATTCTTTTTATTGAATGACTTCAGCAAAAGTTCTCTGCTGTGCCATCCAGGCATTAAAATCTTTTTCTTCTTCTACAATNATTTTCATTTGCATGTTGTAGTGCGATGCACCACANATCTTGTTACATANTAGTAAATAATCAAATTGGTAAGATTCAAGNGCTTCTTCNCCATTGGCNATCAGCTCTTGNCTTTTGTCATACCGTATTTTATTGATTTTTTGCACTTTGGCTACCATATCAGGNTTTTGTCTCATTTCCTCGGTAGTGGTTGTTGGGGNGAAGGCAAATTCGGTAATCATTCCAGGCACACAATTCATTTGCGCGCGGAAGTGCGGCATATAAGCCGAGTGAAGAACATCTTGTGATCGCATTTTAAAAATCACTTTTCGNCCGACTGGCAAGTGAAGTTCTTGCACCACAACGTCATCCAAACCATTGGGGTCNGAAGCATCAATCCCCACAAGGTTTAATCCGTCAAAATCTTGTAAAAATCGAACATTGGCATCGCCAAGCACATTGTCTGCGCCTGCATAGCGCGCTTTCCAGTTAAACTGCTGCGCATACAACTCCACAACCAAAGCGTCTTCGTCTTCTTCAAAATTCATAATGTTCGACCAAGCGTACAATCCGTAAAGNATCAGTGCCGCCAATACGATCACTGGGATAATTGTCCATATAAACTCTAAACGATCATTGTCTGCATAAAACAATGCCTTTAATCCTTTTCTTCCTCTNTATTTNTAAGAAAAATAATGTAGAAGTGCTTGNGTNANGATTTGAACAAAGAAGATCANTGCCATCGANATCCACATCAANCGGTCATAGTCTTTNCCGTGNTCGGAGGCCGATTCGGGCAGCAATACATCTCCCCAAGCCCAAAACGAATAGATGGTTATCAGATAAATGAAGACCAAAAAGGCAAACATGAGTTTTCCATTCCAATCGTTGTCTTTGTCGTTAGCAACTTGGCTATCGTCCACTTTTTGGTTGAGCTGAGCCACTTGGAAGATTTTGGTAATCTGCCAAACAGCAATACTGACCAAAAGTAAAATCGCAATCGTCAACAATGTCGTCATATCGTTATTCCTTCACACAAATTAATAGACAAAATGTTCGCTTTCTTTAACCAATGGGTCTCCCTTGGGCTTGAGTGGTGCCTTGGTCAGAGCCGAGAAAACCACATAGATGAAAAGCCCAGCAAATAACGAGACACTGCCCAATTCAGAAAGTCCAAAAGACCATTGATCCCCAACGGTTGCTGGCATAATCATATTATAAAAATCGAGATAGTGACCAATGATAATAATGATTCCAGCAATCATAATAAACCAGTTGTTTCGTTTGTAGTCACTGTTCATCAAAATCAAAAGCGGGAGGACAAAATTCATCGCAACCATCCCAAAGAACAACAGATTGTAATCTTCGATTCGCGTGATGAAATAGGTGACTTCTTCCGGGATATTGGAGTACCATATCAGCATAAACTGTGAGAACCACAAATAGGTCCAAAATACACTAAAACCAAACATGAATTTCCCCAGATCGTGAATGTGACTATCGCTAACATCTTCCAAAAGCCCTTTGGATTTTAGATAAATGGTAACCATGGCAATGATGGTTACCGCAGTTACGATCATACTCGCAAATACATACCAGCCAAAAAGCGTACTAAACCAGTGTGGATCGACAGACATGATCCAGTCCCAAGACATCATGGATTCTGTTACGATGTAGAATACCAAAAATCCAGCTGCGAGTCTAAAATTCTTTTTGTGATAGCGAATTCCTAATTCGTTGTCTTGTGCCAATGAGAATTTTCTAGAGTAAAAGCGGTAGAGATTCCAACCCACGATATAAAACAAGGCACGTGCTAAGAAAAAAGGAACATTGAGGTAACTTTGTTTGTTACGAATAATTTCGTCATGGGCCACAACTTCTGCATCCATCCATACAAACAAATGATTGAGATGAAGACCAGAAAGAACCAATAAAATAAAAACGATAACCGAACCAGGTAGTAGATAAGCCGTGATGCCCTCCATCACACGGAATAAAAGGATTGACCAGCCGGCTTGTGCTGCTCGTTGTATCGCGTAAAAAGCAAGTGCGCCAAGGGCGATCATCATAAAAAACAGTGCTGCTACATAAGTGGCAGCCCAAGGACGGTTTTGCAACTGATGTAAAAGGTGCTTGTCATGGCTATCTCCGTGACCACCACCATGGGCATCATGGCTCTCGGCGTGACCGTAATTTTTATCGTGCGTATCGTGATGAACGTCTGCGTGATCCTTGTGATCTTGATCGTTATGAGCTTCTTCTTTATGGTCATCGGCATGTGTATCGTGTGCGTCATGACCGCCATGATCACCATGACCACCATGACCGTGTGCATCTGCTACCATCGCTTTGGCTTCTTCCACAGTATTCGGTGCAGAGAGAAACCCAATTCCCAAAGCCAATGCGCCCACAACCATTAAGCTGAGGGAGACAATTTTTAGATTTATAGAAAATTGATACATATTCTTACTTTGTTAATTGCCCTCGGAGATGCATCACGTGTTGGGTGATTTGCCAACGCTCTTCCGCATCGATTAAACTTGCATGTGATCCCATAGCGTTTTTGCCATACATCAATACATGATACACGCTACCTTCCGTGATTTCACGATCGGCATAGCTTGGGATTCCTAAAAACTTTTCGCGTTTCATCAAGATCCCTTGTCCGTCGCCCTTAGAACCATGACATACCGCACAATAGATAGCATAGAGCTCTTTTCCTTCTGCGCGGTGTGCCTCCGTTTCTTCAAGTGGCGAAAGGAGTTCGGCTTTGGCTAATTCGTAACCCTCATTGGTATTTGGATAATCATAGGGTTGCCACCCTCTCGGGATTGAACCCGCGACAGGCAGTTGAGCCGCTGTCCCGTTGGCAAAAGGTGCATCGGCATAGGTGTCATAGCCAACTGACTCATACATATCCGGGAAATACTGATAGTTAGGCTGTGATGGATCAAAGCATGATGTCATACTCAACAATGCCAATCCACAGATGATAAGACTTCCGTTTCTTCTCATGATTGCACCTTTTTATCTTGTACTTTTACATCAATCGCACCTGTTTTTTTCAACAAGGTAATGAGTTTCTTTTCATTGTCCCCCACAGCAACCTCCATTAAAAACTTATCATCAGTGGTAGCTGGCATTGGGTTTTCTGCTTTCTTAAAGGGCCAAAGTCGACTGCGCAAATAGAAGGTAATTACCATCAAGTGAGCAGCGAAAAAAATAGTCATCTCAAATAAAACAGGGACAAATGCTGGCACATTTTCGAGATAGGAAAAACTGGGCTTCCCGCCAATATTTTGTGGCCAGTCTTCGATCATAATGTAGTTGGTCAGCCAAATGGCAACGGATAATCCTAAGCAACCAAACATAAAAGACGCAATGGCAATGCGCGTAGGTGCAAGGCCCATCGCCTTGTCCAAACCGTGTACTGGGAATGGTGTAAAAACCTCTTCAATATGATGATTCGCTGCTTTGACGTCTTTGACAGCGTGTAGCAACACATCATCGTCATCGTAAATGGCATGGATTACTTTATTACTCATCGCTTGTTGTTTTTTTGTATTTGTCACCTGATGACTTCAATATCGATTTGACCTCTGCCTGCGCGATCACGGGGAAGGTGCGAGCATAGAGTAAAAACAAGACAAAGAAGAAACCGATTGTTCCAATAAATATCCCAATATCTATGAAGGTTGGTGAAAACATCGTCCAAGATGATGGGAGGTAGTCTCGGTGTAGGGAAGTCACAATAATTACAAAGCGCTCAAACCACATCCCGATATTGACCACAATCGATATGATAAAGGAGAACATAATACTCGTTCGTAATTTTTTAAACCACATAAACTGCGGAGAAAAAACGTTACAGGTCATCATTGCCCAATACGCCCACCAGTATGGCCCTGTTGCTCGGTTAAGGAAAGCATATTGTTCATATTCAACTCCTGAATACCAAGCAATAAACAACTCTGTGATATAAGCCACCCCAACAATAGAACCTGTAATCATAATCACAATATTCATCAATTCAATATGCTGAATGGTGATATAGTTTTCAAGGTTGATGACCTTGCGCATAATGATCAACAATGTTTGTACCATGGCAAAACCAGAAAAAATCGCTCCTGCCACAAAGTAGGGTGGGAAAATCGTCGTGTGCCATCCTGGGATGACTGAGGTTGCAAAGTCAAAAGATACAATGGTGTGAACCGAAAGTACAAGTGGTGTTGCCAGTCCTGCCAACACCAGAGATACCTCTTCAAATCGTTGCCAATCTTTGGCGCGTCCACTCCAACCAAAACTCAGTAGACCATAGATTTTCTTTTGAAATGGCTTGACTGCACGATCTCGAATCATCGCAAAATCAGGCAATAGCCCCGTCCACCAGAATACGAGGGATACCGACAAATAAGTCGAAATCGCAAATACATCCCAAAGCAGCGGAGAGTTAAAGTTCACCCATAATGATCCAAATTGGTTTGGAATAGGTAAAACCCAATACGCCAACCACGGTCGTCCCATGTGAATAATTGGAAACAATCCCGCTTGAATCACAGAAAAAATTGTCATTGCCTCTGCTGATCGGTTGATCGCCATTCGCCATTTTTGACGAAATAGCAACAGTACGGCAGAGATTAAGGTTCCTGCGTGTCCGATTCCAACCCACCATACAAAGTTGGTAATGTCCCAAGCCCAACCGACGGTTTTGTTGAGTCCCCAAACGCCAATTCCTGTTGAAATGGTGTAGATAATACAGCCAATTCCCCACAAAAAGGCAACCAAAGCTATGCTAAAAACAATCCACCATTGCTTATTCGCTTTGCCCTCAACGGGTGCAACGATATCAACCGTCACATCGTGGTAGGATTTATTCCCGGTAACTAGCGGTTTTCGTATTGGTGCTTCGTAATGGGAGGCCATAGTTTTTTCTTTATGATGTCTCTGTATTTCTAACTTTTACTTGGTACTGTACATTGGGTTTTGTCCCTACGCTTTCCAAAAGGTGATACATTCGATCACTTTCCAAGGACTCGGCAACTCGACTCGATCTGTCGTTGATGTCACCAAAGGTAATGGCACCCGTTGCACATGCACTTGAACATGCTGTTTGGAATTCCCCATCAGCAATTTCACGCCCTTCTAACTTGGCGTCTAAAATTGTTTTTTGTGTTTTTTGAATACACAATGAACATTTCTCCATAACCCCACGCGAACGAACAACCACATCTGGGTTGAGTACCATGCGACCCAAATCGTTATTCATATGGAAATCAAACTCGTCGTTATGATTGTAAAGGAACCAGTTAAAACGTCTGACTTTATACGGACAGTTATTGGCACAATAACGCGTTCCGACACAACGGTTGTATGCCATATGGTTTTGACCTTGACGACCGTGAGAAGTTGCTGCCACTGGGCAAACCGTTTCACAAGGTGCATGGTTACAATGCTGACACATAATCGGTTGGAAGGTTACCTGTGGATTCGCCGATGGCTCTTCCAAAGAACTAAAGGTCGTTAGGGACTCTCCCAAACCACTGATTTCGTTCACCGTGTTGTTGTCTCCCGCAAAAGTATCTTCCGAGGAATAGTATCGGTCAATTCGCAGCCAGTGCATATCTCGTGACTTGCGAATCTCCCGTTTTCCAACGACCGGCACATTGTTTTCGGCATGGCAGGCCACCACACATGCGCCACAACCTGTACAGGCATTCAGATCTATCGACAGGTTAAAGTGGTGCCCAACAGAACGATCAAACTGATCCCAAATATCAACCTCAGGAGAAGTGACTGCAGTTTCAATATGATTTTTGCTCACCACAGGAACGGCATTATAGTAATTTTTGTCCTTGGTGTTAAAAATTTCGAGTGTGGTTTCCTTGACGATGTCTTCCCGACCCATCAAGGTATTTTGTAACTGAGTACAAGCGAACTCATGTGTGCCATCTACCGCTTCAATGCTTACAGGCTGAACACTAGAGAAGTCATTATATAATGTATAGGCATTGGCACCTATTTGCATTTCAGACTTCATCCCAGCTTGCCTGCCGTAGCCAAAAGCCAAGCCAACAGTTCCTTTGGCTTGACCAGGCTGAATGAGTACAGGCACTGTCAATGTTGACGATCCAACTGTAATTTTTGCAAGACCTCCATTTAACGAACCATCTGACTGCGTTTCATTCCACAGGCCAAGTGCATCGGCATCTGATTTGGATACGGTGAGATAATTGTCCCAAGTCACACGAGTGATCGGATCGGGAAGCTCATGAAGCCAAGGGTTATTGGCTTGTTGACCGTCTCCGATTCCTGTTTTGGTGTAAAGGTTGAGGGTGTATCCGTCTTGCGTGGCCGCAGAGAGTGAACGCACTGCATCGGCGACCTCATCACGGTACCGATTTTGTTTTATCGAAGAGTTGCCAACGTAAAATCCGTCATGTAAGGTCTTATTCCACGACTTGCCATTAAGGATATTTTGCTCCCAATAGGATCGCAATTCGTCTCTGTAGCTTGTGTCTTTACCGAGCCAAGTGAGCAATACATCCTGAAATTGCTTGGTGTCAAACAAAGGACGAATCGTCGGCTGTGTGAGTCCGAAATGGTTGGTTTTGAATTCCACATCACCCCAAGATTCGAGGTAATGCGGTGTTGCTGCTACCCATTGTGCTTTGGATGCCGTCTCATCGTTTTTCATACTTAAAGACAAGGAGAATTTGGCATTGATTAGACCTGTAGCAAACTGTTCTCCATTGGCAAGGGTATATACTGGATTCACACCAGCAGTGATAATTCCTTGAACCGCTCCGCTGTTGAGGTCATCAACAAGCTGGGTGAGTTGGTCTGCACTGCCTTGGCGGACGGTCGTTGTGTGTTGGGTATCGATGACAACAGACCCTAATTTTTCATTGATTGCAAGTGCAATGCGTTGGGCTTCCACACTTGGTAAACCCGTGATTACAACTGCTTTTTTACCTGCTTTACGCAAATGCCTAGCGGCAACTTTAGCCAAATCTTGAATGGCTTGCTCAGCATTTGATTGACCGTTTGTCAGCTCGGAATAAAGTGCTGCAAGTACTTGCTTTTGTTGGGTAGCAGACAAAGGTAAGCGCTTGTCAGCAGCGGCTCCAGAAAGCGTCATATTGGCTTCAAACTGGAAATGGGTTGACATCTTTGCCTTTCCATTCTTTTTGACAGGAACGCGGGTTTTGACATACCCTGGTGCATGTCCTCCTCCTTGCCAGTCTCCAATGAGATCTGCGTCAAAGGAAACGATTGTTTCCGCTTTTGAAAAATCATAGGTGGGCAGTGCACGCTGACCATAGGCCTTTTCAAAAGCGTCTAGTGCATGCGATGATGAAACCGCATCATAGGCAATGTGCTTGATATTTTTATACTTGGCGGTAAGCTGATCGATCAACGCCTGAGTCGAAGGGCTGGCAAACGACTGGGTCAGTAAGACCACTTGTGCGCCTTCGGCTTGTAAATTGTCGAGTTGTTGACGGCTTTGTCCGAGGAGTGTTGCCCAACTAACAGGGCTTCCTGACTGCGTAGGGCCTTGCAACCGGAAAGTATCATAGAGCGACAGTACAGAAGCTTGTACACGAGCATTCGCACGGTAGCTGACAGGAGCATCTGTGTTGTTTTCAACTTTGATCGGCCTTCCTTCACGTGTTTTTACGAGAATGCTTGCCATATCAAAGCCATCTGCAATGGTGGTTGCGTAAAAATTTGAAATCCCCGGGCGAATCTCTTCAGGTTGCACAACATAGGGAATGGACTTGTGAACAGGCCCCTCACAAGCAGCTAACGAGGCGGCGGCAGTACTAAAACCAACGTATTTAAGAAAATCTCGTCTATTCGTTTTGGAATTGTTCATCACCTGATTATCACCCAAAAAGGCATCTTCAGGAAGTTTTTCAACAAACTCACGCCCCTTGAGATCCTCGACAAACGCATTGTTGTTGTCTAACTCCGCTATGCTTTTCCAATAGTTCTTTTGGTTTGCCATCGTTGTTTTAGATTAGTAGTGACACTTTCCACACTCCAAACCACCCATTTGAGCAATTGTGAGTTTTTCGACACCATATTTTTTTGAGAGTTCCGCATGGATTTTCTCATAGTACTCATTGTTTTCCAAATCAACATTCGATTCTCTGTGACAGTCGATACACCATCCCATTGTGAGTGGAGAGTGCTGGTACATGATTTCCATTTCTTCCACAGGCCCATGACATTTTTGACATTCAATACCAGCAACATCGACATGCTGTGCGTGATTGAAGTATACAAAGTCCGGTAAGTTGTGGATGCGTACCCATTTTACTGGTTGCGTATCGCCTGTATAACGCTGATTCTCTTCATCCCAACCAACGGCTTTGTACAATTTTTTGATTTCATTCGTATAAAATTCTTTTGTGTATCCTTTTTCCAGATCTTCTTCCCCGTTATACTCAGCAATGTTCATATGACAGTTCATACACACGTTGAGAGAAGGAATTCCTGAATGCTTAGAAACACGAGCAGATGAGTGGCAATATTTACACTCAATCTCGTTGTCACCAGAGTGAATTTTGTGTGAATAATGGATGGGCTGTACAGGCATATATCCTTGATCGATACCCACTTGCATCAGATATCCGTAGGCAAAGAAAGCACTCGAAAAGAGCAAGACAATCACTGTGCTAAACACCAAAAAGGAGTTATTGATGTAGACCTCCCAAAGCGGTTTGCGTTTTGGTTTGGTTTTTTCAACCTCCACTCCGTTTGCAATCGCAATTTTTCGCAATGTCTTGGTCACCAAAAAGAGCATGATCACTAGGATGACAAGTACCAACACCAGCACTCCCAACAACAATGTTGAGGTGGTATTGTCCTCACTACTAGCTACTGATGTTGGTACCGCAGCTGGCATGGCAGGTGCAGGTGGTGTGTAGTCGGTGTAAGCAAGGATATTGTCAATGTCTTCGTTGCTCAACTGTGGGAAAGCAGTCATCACAGACTTATTGTACTCCTCATAAATCGCAACGGCTTGTGCATCGCCAGATTTTACCATCGCCATTGAGTTTTTTATCCAAGAATACAGCCATTCTTTTTCGTACTTCTGGGAAACACCCGCTAGAGCAGGACCAACAGCACGTTTATTGAGCTTGTGACAAGCCGCACAATTCATATTGAAAAGAGATTTCCCCTTATCGATATCTGGCTCTTGTGCATGAATTGGGAGGGTGAGGGCAACAGCCAACACAAAGGAAAGTAGAACGCGGATTTGGGGAACATTTAGGCGAAAAAACCTGATCATGTTTTGGTTTTGGTGTTCAAGGAAAATGCCTTGTTTTTTTAAGTCAACAAAATTACATCACAAAGCTCATTTTAAAAACTTTAGAACCGCTTGAATTATAAATTTATATTTATTCTAAATTACTTATTTAAAAGTATGATAATCAATCTATTATACTCTTTTTGTTTTGCTATAATTAAACAAAATTTAATAAAAAATTGCAAGAATTTACCAGCAATCTTTTATTTGCAAAAGATGATGTATTTCAAGTCTTTTTGTTTGGGAATTTTGTTAATGTTTGCCAATGCATTGCACGCACAAGACAGCGCATTGATTGTTAAAACCCCTCAAAATCTTGACGACGTGCTCGAGCGCAAATTGTCCTTGGACAAAAAGCGATTGGCAAAAAACCAGTACACCATTCAAATTTTTTCTGGAAATTACGAGGCTGCAAAAGTCTACTTGGACTCCTTTTCTCGTGCTTTTCCAAGTCGTTATGCCAAACTCTCTTTTGAAACCCCGAACTATAAAATTCGTGTTGGCAAATTTGCTACCCGTCTTGAGGGAATCCAAACTCTTGATACATTACGGGTAAAATTTCTTGAGGCCTTTTTGTTGAAGCCTTAGTTTTTATTTAAGTTTTTTCTTGACAGCAATCTCAATGTAGGCTTCGATAGTGTCTCCGATTTTAATATCGTTGTAGTCTTTAATCTGTAACCCACAATCATACCCTTTAGTAACCTCTTTCACGTCATCCTTAAATCGCTTGAGGGATGCTAGGGAACCTGTGTAAACGACAACACCCTCGCGTACGATACGCACCATTGAATTTCGTGTGATCTTGCCATCCATTACCATACAGCCAGCGATGGTACCCACACGGGAAATTTTATAGGTTTCACGGATTTCAACATTCCCTTGAACTTCTTCTTTCATATCTGGGGATAAGAGTCCTTCCATGGCATCTTTGAGATCATTGATCGCGTCATAAATGATGGAATAACTCCGCACATCGATTTCTTCTTTGTCAGCTAATTGTCTGGCTGTACCCACAGGTCGCACATTAAAACCAACGATAATAGCTTCGGAAGCGGAAGCCAAAAGCACATCCGACTCCGTGATGGCACCAACTCCTTTATGGATTATATTGACCTGAATTTCTTCGGTAGATAATTTTTGGAAGGAATCTGTCAATGCCTCAACCGAGCCGTCAACATCTCCTTTTAAGATGATGTTGAGTTCCTTGAATTCGCCCAAGGCGATTCGTCTGCCAATTTCATCCAAAGTAATATGGCGTTGAGTACGAACTGACTGTTCACGCACCAGTTGGGTACGCTTTGCAGCAATTTGTTTGGCTTCTTTTTCTTCAACAAATACATTGAAACGGTCGCCTGCAGTGGGTGCTCCGTCTAACCCAAGAAGAGATACTGGGGTTGATGGTCCAGCTTCAGACACTTCGTTACCGCGCTCGTCTTGCATTGCGCGTACTTTACCACTGTGCTGACCGGCAAGAATGTAATCTCCAATTCGCAACGTACCTGCTTGCACGAGTATGGTCGACACATATCCGCGACCCTTGTCCAAAAAGGCCTCAACAACAGTTCCTTGCGCAGCTTTTGAAGGATTTGCCTTGAGTTCTAACAGTTCTGATTCAAGCATTACTTTTTCGAGAAGTTCAGGAATTCCTGTTCCTTGTTTTGCGGAGACGTCATGCGATTGGATTTTACCACCCCAATCTTCAACGAGTAAATTCATCGCTGCTAGACCTTCTTTAATTTTGTCTGGATTTGCGTTTGGGCTATCAATTTTATTGATCGCAAATACAATTGGCACAGAGGCCGCTTGCGCGTGGCTGATCGCTTCTTTAGTCTGTGGCATGATGTCATCATCTGCAGCGATAACAATAATAACCAAATCCGTTACTTGTGTTCCACGTGCACGCATGGCTGTAAAGGCTTCGTGACCTGGTGTATCTAAAAAAGTGATTTTTTGACCGCTCTCTAATTTTACACTATATGCACCAATGTGCTGGGTAATTCCACCCGATTCATCTGCAGTTACATTTGTTTTTCGGATATAGTCAAGTAGTGAAGTTTTTCCATGATCGACATGACCCATCACCGTTACAATAGGGGAACGAGGTAACAAATCATCCGGATTGTCTTCTGGCTCATCTATTGTTTCTTCGATGTCAGCAGTTACAAATTCAACGGTATACCCAAATTCTTCCGCAACGATTGACAAGGTTTCAGCATCCAGTCTCTGGTTCATGGTCACCATTATCCCCAGCGTCATACAGGCAGAAATAATTTCTGTAGAGCTGATATCCATCATAGTTGCAATTTCACCAACAGTCACAAACTCGGTAACCTTAAGCAGCTTGCTGTCCGCTTCGACTTGGGCTGCATCTTCCTCAGATTTTTGACGGTGCGAGTCTCTCTTTTCACGTCGATACTTTGCACCCTTTGATTTGGTGGTTTTTCCTTGTAACTTTTCTAGAGTCTCACGAATCTGCTTTTGAATTTCTTCATCACTAGGCTCTTCATGGGTAGGTTGGTTTGGTCGTTTTGCTTTGGGTTTGTTTTGCGGTCCTCCACTAGGACCCGTGTTTTTTGTAATTCGTTTGCGACGTCTTTTGCGATCATTGTTATCCGCACTCGGTTTTGTTTCTTTTTTCTCAAACTTTTTGAGATCAATCTTATCTCCCGCAATCTTAAGCCCAGTTAGCTTTTTGTACTGCGTAGTGACCTTTTCTGTATCTGATGTAGTTGTTTTTTCGGTCTCAGCTTGCTTTTGCTCAATTTGCTTTTGTGGAGTGGAGCTTGTTGCGGGCTCTGCAGCTTGCTCTTCCGTTTTTATTGGTTCAGCTTCAGGAGATTCAGTGCTTTCTTGAGCCTCGACTTTCTCTTTTGGTTTTGGATTCGGATCTAAATCAATTTTACCAACTTGGCGGAGACCCTTGAGTTCAGTACGCGCCTGAACAACTTTGGTTTTTGTTTCTTGCTTTTCTTCGATTCGTTGGCGGATAGCTTCTTTTTCTTTGCGCTTAACTTCGCTGACTTCTTCTGAAGCTTCCTTTTTGTTTCGATCGGTCTGAAAAGCATCAACTAAAAGTTGATATTCCGCCTGGGAAATTTTAGACGTAGGACGTGCCTCTATCTCAAACCCATGTTCTCCCAACTGCTCTACTGCGCGGTCTAAGGAAATATTTAACTCGCGGAGAACTTTATTGATTCGTATGGTTTTGACTTCAGACATATGCTATATTGGTATTCAAAAATAGGGATTTCAATCCGTTAACTCGAAAATTCTGCGTTTAATATGTTGCGGACTTCGACAACGGTTTCCTCTTCCAAGTCCGTTCGTTTGACCAAATCCTCGACCTCTTGCTCCAAAACACTCTTGGCAGTATCCAATCCAACCTTTCGAAACTCTTCGATAATCCATCCTTCGATTTCATCAGAAAACTCCGTAAGCTCAACATCTTCCTCTGCCCCTTCACGGTAGACATCAATTTCATAACCAGTGAGTTGACCTGCTAAACGGATATTGAATCCACCTCGGCCAATCGCTTTTGAAACTTCTGAAGGATCCATATACACTTCCACGGCCTTCTTTTCTTCATCGATTGTCATATTGGTAATTTTAGCGGGACTCAGAGCACGCGTAATCATCAACTGGTTGTTATTCGTATAATTGATCACATCGATATTTTCATTCCCAAGCTCACGGACAATTCCATGAATTCGAGATCCTTTCATCCCGACACAAGCACCGACAGGATCGATGCGGTCGTCGTAGGAATCCACCGCAACTTTTGCTTTTTCTCCAGGGACACGAACCACTTTTTTGACGCTAATCAAGCCATCAAACACTTCTGGTATTTCTTGTTCAAAAAGTTTCTCTAAAAACTTTGGTGCGGTACGTGACATCACAATACTCGGCTTGGCACCCTTGAGCTCTACGCTTTCAATCACACCTCGAACGCTATCTCCTTTACGGAAAAAGTCTGATGGGATTTGACGGTCTTTCGGCAAGATGATTTCGTTTCCATCATCATCGATCAAAATCACAACACGGCTGCGTACATGGTGTACCTCAGCGGTGTAGATCTCCCCAACAAGTTCGATAAATTGTTTGTAGATAATCGTATTGTCATGCTCATGGATTCGAGCGATAAGGTTTTGACGAAGGGAAAGGATCGATCGACGACCCAAATCCGAGAGCTTTACCTCTTCGGACACATCTTCACCAACTTCAAAGTCAGGCTCAATCTTTCGCGCTGCTGTCAGTTCGATTTCTTCGTTTTCATCTTCCACCTGTCCATCTTCGACAACGATACGATTGCGCCAGATTTCCAAATCTCCTTTGTCAGGGTTGATAATGATGTCAAAATTGTCATCGGTGCCAAACTTTCGCTTGAGCGTATTGCGAAACACCTCTTCCAAAATGGCCATGAGGGTCACACGGTCGATAAGCTTATCATCTTTAAACTCCGAAAACGATTCGATTAATGCGAGATTTTCCATTGTGTATTACTTAAATTGGATTTGAACGGTTGCTTTTTCGATTTGATTGTAGGGGACTTGCAATTGTTTGACCACGGTGTGTTTTCCCTTGCCAATTGGTTTGGGTTCACGGGCTTTCCACTCTAGAGTGATTTGTTCATCATCTGCCTGCTTGAGTATGGCCTTATAATTGTCATTATCTGTGGTGTGTACCGCCAGTTTTCTGCCAATATTTTTTTTGTATTGACGTACCATTTGCAACGGATGGGTTGCACCTGACGAGCTCACCTCCAACGAAAAGTCATGTACTTCCCGATCGAGTTGATGTTCAATGTGGCGGCTCACTTTGATGCATTGCTCCAAAGAAACCCCATGATCCCCGTCAAGTACCACCTGGACTCTCGATTGATTATCGATGTGTAAATCAATCAAAAACAAATCGGGGTGGAACGACAAAGCCTCCGCTAATAAATTTTGTATGTTTTCTTTAAATTCCATCTAAAAAAAAAGGGGACCTTTTGAGTCTCCCAATGGTTTATCAGAATGTGTTGCAAATATATATGTTTTAAAATTCTTACCCAAATCAATTTGTCAGATTGTTTATTCCTGTATTTCTACGCAAACTTTTTCTAACTCATTGAAATTCATACATTCGCAAATATGGAAGCTTATGCCAATGCCTTATTGATTGCCATTCCCGCCTTTTTGGTGCTTATGCTGACGGAACTCATTTATGGCTATGCGACCGGCAAACAAACCTATGTGTTTATGGATACCATTTCGAGTTTGAGCTCGGGACTGACCAATATTCTTAAAGACACACTTGGTTTAGTTGTGATTTTGATTTCCTATCCTTGGTTGAGCCAACAACTTGCCATTACCCATATCCAAGCAAATTTTTGGCTCTACCTCGTTGCCTTTGTCTGTCTCGATTTTGCGTCTTACTGGTCGCATCGTCTCAATCACAAAATCAATTTTTTTTGGAACCAACACATCATTCATCACAGTAGTGAAGAGTTCAACATGGCCTGTGCACTACGCCAAAGCATTTCCAATATTCTTGGTTATGGTGCCTTGTTTATGATTCCCGCTGCTGTTCTGGGAATTCCGCAGGAGGTCATTGCCATTTTGGCGCCACTTCATCTCTTTGGTCAGTTTTGGTATCACACCCAACACATAGGGAAACTCGGTTGGTTGGAATATATCATTGTGACCCCTTCCCAACACCGTGTTCATCATGCCATCAATCCCATTTATATCGACAAAAATCTCAGTGCAATTTTTTGTGTTTGGGATCGCATGTTTGGTACCTTTCAGGAAGAACTTGATGAAGAGCCACCTGTCTATGGCGTACTTAAGCCTGTGCAATCATGGAACCCATTGTGGATCAATTTTCAACACCTATGGGCACTGACCCGCGATGCTTGGCACACCAAACAGTGGAGCGATAAACTCCGCATCTGGTGGATGCCCACTGGCTGGAGACCCGAGGATGTCAAACAATCTCACCCAAGGACGGTGATAACCGACGTAACAAAACAGCAAAAATATGCGCCTCCCTATAAACGTTCCCACGCATATTGGGCATTGTTTCACTTTTGCGCAACCATGGGTTTACTGCTGTTAATGCTCTATCACTTTGGGAGCCTATCTTCTTTGCATGCCACCGCCATTGGCGTAGCTTTGTTTGTAGCTATTTTTGGATACACCAGTATCATGGATCAATACAAATGGAGTGTCGGATTTGAGTGGTTGCGAATTTCAGTTACTTTTTTTGCCTTACAATGGGCAACGGTTACTTTAATACCTATTATCTATTGGGCGTGGACTGGATATCTTTTGATTTCCCTCACAGCACTGGCTTCAGGCTTTGGACGAGAACGCATGCTGATGCAAACCGAATATTGAATTGCTATTGGAGTTCTTTGTTGTTCGTTATGATTGATTCGGGGTTTTTTCATGCTTCCTGTCGGAAAGCAGGTGACAAAGCAAAGGGGTAAAAAAATCCCGCCTGTTTAGACGGGATTCTCCATGTTGGCCTACTAGGGATCGAACCTAGACTCTTCTGAACCAAAATCAGACGTGTTGCCAGTTACACCATAGGCCAGTAAAATGCTATTTCTTGGCTTGGCGAGCCTGCCTGCCGTAGGCAGGTTGCAGAACCACTTAAGGCCAATAGCGCTGCAAAAATAAAACAAAGTTTGATAATGCCAATAGTTCTATTTTGATTTCTCAACACAATGAGAATGTTGTACATTCGTAACTCCAAAAACCACAAATGAATTTTCGCGTCTGGAATCTGAGATTGGGTTGGTTTGCTTTTGCGATTTCACTCCTCTCCTACTTGCTCACTGTCGAACCCACTGCAAGTTATTGGGACTGTAGCGAATATATCGCTACCGCTGCCAAGTTGCAAGTTGGTCACCCACCGGGTGCTCCATTTTTTCAAATGGTTGGAGCGGTGTTTGCAATCCTCGCTCCCCATGCGGAATATATCGCTCTATCAGTCAATATGATGTCGGTATTAGCGAGCAGCTTTACGGTCTTGTTTTTGTTTTGGACGATTACAGGGATTGCACGTCGTTTGGTGCGCGAACAAGTCGATGATAATCACACCCAAGTCTTAGTTTTAATCGCCGGACTTGTCGGTGCTCTTGGGTTTGCATACACCGATAGTTTTTGGTTCAACGCCGTTGAGGCAGAAGTCTATGCCATGGCAACTTGTATCCTATCTATCCTCTTTTGGCTAGGGCTACGCTGGGAAGCCGATATGGACAAGCCACGCGGCGATCGCTGGTTGGTGCTCATTGCTTTTGTTGTTGGTCTTTCCTTTGGCGTGCATTTTATGGGGCTTTTGACCATACCTGCCATCGGGATGTTATACTATTTTAAAACCACAGATACCGTGACGATAAAAGGGTTTGTGTTGGCCAATATCCTCTCCATAGCGGTTTTGCTTTTTATCTTTAAACTCCTGCTTCCTAGTACACTTGCGTATTTTGGATATGCCGAGGTGTTTTTTGTCAATCAAATTGGCTTGCCTTTCCACTCGGGAACTATCGCTGCTGGACTTTCACTTATTGCGTTTTTCGTGTACACCCTTCAAGTGACGCATCGCAAAAACTGGGTACAACTCAATACCACTCTACTTTGTGTCCTATTTATTCTCGTTGGGTTTTCGTCTTGGCTGATGCTTCCGATTCGTGCCAATGCCAATACGGTTATCAATGAAAACGCTCCCACAGATGCACGTGCATTGCTAGCCTATTACAACCTCGAACAATATCCTGATACCCATTTATTTTATGGGCCAATGTTTACCGATATGTATGCTGGACAGGATGAAAAAACACCTTATGTTGACGCTAAACCTAAGTACGAAAAAGATGAGAAATCAGGCCGATATATTATTGTTAATGAGTGGGAAAATGCGCAGATCAATAGTAATCGCAAGCACGAAGGCATATTACCGAGAATGTGGAGCAGTGGAAATGCAACCAATTATATGACTTACTACGGAACAGTTGACTTTGATGTCAAACTCGAGTACCGAAACGAAGAAGGTCTTGTAGAGGCAGTGAACACATTTATCAGCGACTGGAACGAGGGGCGAGCAGATGTAGAGGAATATCATAATTTCCTTACAACCTATGCTCCTTATCTCGATATCGAAAAGCCTTCGTTTTTTGACAACCTCCGCTATATGTTTGACTTCCAAATTGGATATATGTATTGGCGGTATTTTATGTGGAATTTTTCTGGTCGTCAAAACGATCTTCAAGGAAAACTTGACCCAATCAATGGAAACTGGATCAGTGGAATTCCATATATCGACAACTGGCGTTTGGGCCCACAGGAACTGCTGCCAAGTGAACTGGCCAACAACAAAGGGAAAAATAAATACTATATGCTGCCCCTATTGATGGGGATTTTGGGATTTGCCTTTTTATATGGCAAAGACCCCAAACGGTTTTGGGTGATGCTATTGCTGTTTTTGTTTACCGGACTGGCGCTCAAAGTTTATCTCAACGAACGGGTTTTTGAACCACGTGAGCGCGACTATGCCTTGGTTGGCTCGTTCTATACTTTCAGTATCTTCATTGGTTTAGGAGTGCTTGCCCTTTCCGAACGAATCCAGTCTTTTCTTCGTCCGCGTATCACCGTTCCGATTGTCGGAGCACTGTGTTTGCTTTGCGTACCCGTACTATTAGCGTCCGAAAACTGGGACGATCACGATCGCTCGGGTCGGTATACTGCACAGTCAACTGCAAAGGCCTATCTGGACTCTGTGGAGGAAGATGTAGATGCCATGATTTTTACCATTGGAGATAATGACACCTTTGCCATTTGGTATGCACAAGAAATTGAAGGCTACCGAACGGATGTACGTAGCATCAATACCCAACTTCTGGCAACTGATTGGTATATCGATCAGCTCAAACGACGTACCTATACCAGCTCGCCAATCCCATCTCAACTCGAGCACCGTCAATATGCCTATGGGGTACGGGATTACATCAAACACGAGGCACTGCTCGACTCGGTTCGTTGGACATTAAATGACTTTATGCGTTGGGTGAGTAGTGACCAACCGCGAACGCAGTATAAGTTTCTCCTCGAACAATATGACGTTTCAACAACTAATATCCCCAAGTCAACCCAACAAATGATCTATTATCCGACCAACCAAATTCGGGTGCCAGTCAATAAAGAAAATGTATTAAAAAGCGGAGTGGTCAAGCCCGAGGACGCAGAACTTATTGTCGATTATATCGATATCGATCTTCCCACATCAGGGTTATACAAAAACCGATTGATGATGCTCGACATTCTGAACAATAACGACTGGGAGCGACCGATTTATTTTACAGGAGGCAGCTATGACGATAGCGAGTATTTTTGGATGAAAGACTATTTGCAACTCGATGGTTTGGTGTATAAACTCGTGCCAATCAAGACCCCTATTGATCCAAACAATCCCTACCAAATGGGTCGAATAGATGCCAATCAGATGTATGATATTGTGATGAAATGGGACTGGGGAAATTCTGATAGCCCTGACATTTATCACGATCCAGAAACGAGAAAAAATAGCATTTCTTTCCGATCAAATATCACACGATTGGCCAATGCATTAGTTGAAGACAATCAAGTCGAAAAAGCAATCACTGTCCTCGACCTGGCCATGGACAAAATGCCGATTGAGACCTTTGGCTATTACAGCTTGGTTACCCCTATAGCAAGTGCCTATTATCGTGCAGGAGCCACAGAAAAAGCCCAACAGATTGTGCAAAAGTTAGCAGCTGGCTATCATGAATATATGCGCTACTATGCCCAGTGGGACAATGACGACCAGTTGGCGCTTATGGAAGACCTCGTCGGAAATGTGGAGCGGTACAAAAGTTTGTTGACCGAAGTTGTTCAAGCCAGAGATTACGAAACCCTAGCTGCCATATACAATCGGTTCTACGAGTCGATATTGCCGTTTAGCTATATATATGGTAAGTATGACTTCTACACCGAGCTCACCCCATTTGTTGCTGGCTTATATGCAGCTGATCAACTGGAATTGGCACGAGAGCTCAGTGGACATATCGCCCAGCAGTACATCGATCTGCTCAATCGTTTTTTGACCCTGGAGGAGGAGCAATTGAGGTATTTTGAAATGGAAATTGGCATTGAAGTCGAGGCCTATAAAAGTTTGATATCTACTATCAAGCGAAACGAAACAGATTCTGAAGTTATTGAGGAGGTGCAAAACACCTATTCGGAAACAGTTGGTCAGTTTGCTTTTCTCGACTAAACAAAGTCTTTCATCAACGAAATAATCGTGTTGGCATCTTGATCTCCACTTTGTCGCCAGACCATTTCACCGCCTTTATATATCATTAAAGTTGGCAATCCGCGCACACGAAGTGCTTCAGAAAGTTTAGGGTTTTTTTCGACATCGATTTTGATGACTTTACCCTGGTCACCCATGGCAGCAGCTACGTCACGCAACACCGCATGCATCTCCCCAGAAGACTCATCCAAATCGGAATAAAAATTGAGGAGGATCGGGATTTTCGCATCAATAATGTCACCAAATTTTGACATAACGAGACTTTTTTTACACCATCAGGTCTTGCTAAAATAGTATTTTGTTCTAAAATGAACTGAATTGACATAAAATGCCAATATAGATGAGAATGCAATCCAAGACATTTTCGTTAAATCGTTCGCATAATAATTCCTATTTTTGGGTTCCAACCATGGCAAAGAACAAAAAACTATTCCTACTTGACGCTTACGCCTTGATTTTTAGAGGATACTATGCGTTTATTAAAAATCCAAGAATCAATTCCAAAGGGATGGACACCAGTGCAATTATGGGGTTCACCAACTCTCTGTTTGACCTGATCAACCGGGAAAAACCCGACTATCTGGCTGTTGCTTTTGACAAAGGAGGATCGGTCGATCGGACCGAAATGTACACCGAATACAAAGCGAATCGTCCCGAAACACCCGAAGCTATTCGAATTGCTGTTCCCTACATACATAACCTGCTCAAAGCCATGCATATCCCCGTAATCGAAAAAGAAGGATATGAGGCTGATGATATAATCGGAACCCTTGCCAAACAAGCTGAAAAAAAGGGTTTTGATGTGTATATGATGACCCCGGATAAAGATTTTGCGCAGTTAGTCTCTTCTAAAATTTTTATGTATCGACCATCTCGAATGGGGAATGGAATTGAAATTTGGGGTGTTCCAGAAGTACAAGAAAAATTTGAAATCGAAAAGCCAGAACAAGTCATTGACTACTTGGGTATGATGGGTGACTCGGTTGACAACATACCTGGATTGCCAGGGGTGGGTGATAAAACCGCAAAAAAGTTTTTAGCTCAATACGGTTCGATGGAAAATCTGCTAGCCAATACGCATGAACTCAAAGGAAAACTCAGAGAAAAAATCGAGGAAAATAAAGCACTTGGCATACTCTCCAAAAAACTCGCTCGTATTTTGTTGGATGTGCCTGTATCCTTTGACGAAAGAAGTTTTGAACTCACCGATCCAAACCTTGAGGAAGTACAAGAGATTTTTCGGGAATTGGAATTTCGACGTCTTGAAGATCGTTTTCGAAAGCTGTTTAGCAAAGAGGAACAAACGCAGAGCCCTACGTCTGAACCAAAAAAGAGTGCCCGACCAGCCTTTGATTTGTTCAATCAACCAGGAGCAGGAGAGCTAAGCGTTGATGATACTTATAAATCTTTATCGACTAGCAAACATCTGTACCAAAGCATTCAAACCGCAACAGAACAAGAGATGTTACTTGAATGGCTATTGCAACAAAAATCGGTTTGCTTTGATACCGAAACCACTGGACTTGACGAACTTTCTGCTGAACTAGTCGGTATTGCCTTTAGTTGGGAAAAAGGAACAGGCTATTACCTTCCTTTCCCTGAAGATCGCACGGCCTGTGAGACCAAACTTGCCTATTTTGCTCCTTTTTTTCAAAGTGCATCCATTGAAAAAATAGGGCATAACCTCAAATATGACATCAAAGTGTTACAGCAATATGGCATGGCGGTTCATGCCCCCATCTTTGATACTATGATTGCGCACTATCTGATTAATCCCGACATGCGCCATAATATGGACATCTTGGCTGAAACTTATTTGGGTTACAAGCCACAACCCATAACCGAATTGATCGGAAAAAAAAGGTCTGGCCAAGGGTCGATGCGCAATGTACCGATCGATAAACAAACCGAATATGCTGTTGAAGATGCCGATATTACCCTTCAACTCAAAAATCATTTTGTTTCGGAACTCGCGTCGGAGGAAGTTGTCGATTTGTTTACCAATATCGAATTGCCTTTGGTCAATGTTTTGGCAGCCATGGAAAGCGCAGGTATCCGTATCGACGTAGACTATTTAGACAAACTGGCGGTTCAGTTCCGAGAAGAAACCGCAGTGCTTGAAGATCGAATTTATGAGCAAGCCGGAGAACGCTTTAACTTGGCTTCGCCCAAACAATTGGGTCCCATCTTGTTTGACAAACTCAAGCTTGTGGACAAACCCAAAAAAACCAAAACTGGGCAGTATTCTACCGCTGAAGATGTACTTTCTTATTTGGCAAAAGACCATGCGATTGTTGCTGATATTCTGGAGTGGAGGTCGGTCAAAAAACTGAGCAACACCTACATCGAGGCCCTTCCCCAACAGGTGAATCCCAAAACTAATCGTGTCCATACGATTTTCAATCAGGCGGTGGCAGCCACAGGACGACTGAGTAGCAACCACCCCAACTTGCAAAATATTCCAATTCGAACCGAGCGAGGTCAGTTGGTTCGCAAGGCCTTTGTCCCGCGCGATGAAGACCATGTCTTACTCGCAGCAGATTATTCACAAATCGAATTGCGTGTAATTGCCTCTTTAAGTGGAGATACAGAAATGCAAGAGGCCTTTCAAAAGGGCGAAGATATTCATGCTAGTACCGCTGCCAAAGTGTTTGGCGTGGCATTGGCAGACGTGAGCCGAGAGCAACGAAGTCAAGCCAAAACCGTTAACTTTGGGATTGTATATGGCGTATCAGCTTTTGGGTTGAGCAACCAAACCAGCTTGAACCGATCCGAAGCCAAGGCCTTGATTGACGCCTATTATGAAACCTATCCGCAGTTAAAAAACTATATGCGTTTACAAGTTGATTTTGCACGTGAAAATGGATATGTCGAAACCGTTTTGGGTCGTCGTCGTTACCTCAAGGATATCAATTCTCAAAACAGTATCGTGCGTGGGGCAGCCGAGCGAAATGCTGTCAATGCGCCCATCCAAGGGAGTGCTGCTGATATCATCAAAATTGCCATGTTGCGGATCCATGAAAAACTAAGCGACTTTGAATCGAAAATGCTCTTACAAGTGCATGATGAATTGGTATTTGACGCCAAAAAATCTGAACTCGACGCGTTGATAAGCATGATCAAAACCGAAATGGAACAAGCCTATGCACTCCAAGTCCCTCTCGTAGTGGATGTAGGAAAAGGAATGAATTGGCTCGAAGCACATTGATTTTCTTTTTTTGGTTTGCTTTTTACTCTATTAATTGTACATTTGCAGCCCGTTTTCAGTCAACTGAAACGGAACTATACAACGTATTAAAGAAAAAGTAGTGGATTCATTAAGTTACAAAACCGTCTCAATCAACAAGAAAAATGCTGATAAACAGTGGGTTGTAGTTGATGCTGCGGATCAAGTTTTGGGACGTTTTTCGTCTAAGGTTGCTAAGCTTTTGAGAGGGAAGTACAAGCCGAGTTTTACACCTCATGCAGATTGCGGTGATAACGTCATCGTGCTAAATGCTGACCAAATCAAACTCACTGGTGACAAGTGGAACAACAAAACCTATCTCCGTCACACAGGTTATCCCGGTGGTCAGCGTAGTTTAACAGCCAGTGAAATCCATGAAAAAAATCCAACGCGTTTGGTTGAAAAGTCCATAAAAGGCATGTTACCTAAAAATAAATTGGGAGCAGAATTGTTCCGTAACCTCTATGTTGTTTCTGGTGCAGAGCATCCTTATGATGGTCAAAAACCAACAGCTGTTAACATCAACGAATTAAATTAATATGGAAGTGATTCATACCATTGGTCGTCGTAAAACCGCAGTTGCGCGCGTGTTTTTGTCTGAAGGAAAAGGTGAAGTTACCATCAACAATAAAGCATTAGACGCCTATTTTCCAACTGCAACACACCAATATAAAATCAATCAGCCGTTCACATTAACAGACACTTTGGGGAAATACAACCTCAATGTAACAGTAACAGGTGGTGGCCCGACAGGGCAGGTCGAAGCGATTCGTCTCGGCATTTCACGCGCCTTGTGTACCGTTGATGAAGAGCATCGCTCTGCATTAAAACCTGAAGGCTTACTCACAAGAGACCCTCGCATGGTTGAGCGTAAAAAGTTTGGGCAGAAAAAAGCCCGTAAAAAATTCCAATTCTCCAAACGATAACCGTTTGTTTGGATTGGCATAACAATAAGTTCATTAATTAGTGTATAATTTGTTGCCATTAGTTTAGCATCTAAATGAGGAAGGCCGAAATTCGCCACTTGTTCATTGCTATTCAGGGAACGTAAACGAAAACAACAATGTCAAAAATAGAAGTCAAAGACTTACTAGAAGCTGGTGTCCACTTTGGCCACCTCACAAGAAAATGGAACCCGAATATGGCCCCCTTCATTCACATGGAGCGCAACGGGATTCATATTATCAACCTTTACAAAACCGTCACTAAAATCGAGGAAGCTCAGCAAGCACTACATAAAATTGCTGCATCGGGCCGAAAAATCTTGTTTGTGGCGACAAAAAAACAAGCAAAGGATATCGTATCCAAAAAAGCGAGTGAAGTGAATATGCCTTATATCACCGAGCGCTGGCCTGGTGGGATGTTAACCAACTTTGTCACCATTAGAAAAGCAGTCAAAAAAATGGCAGCCATTGATCGAATGAAAACAGATGGAACGTTTAATACTCTCTCCAAAAAAGAAAGACTTCAGGTCGAGCGTATGCGTGCCAAGCTCGAAAAGAACCTCGGTTCAATTTCGGACATGACTCGTTTGCCAGGTGCTCTCTTTATTGTGGATATTCGTCGTGAACACATCGCTGTTCGCGAAGCACAAAAACTCAATATCCCGATTTTTGCAATGGTAGATACCAACGCCGATCCGCGTGATGTTGATTTTGCGATTCCTGCCAATGACGACGCCTCAAAATCGATTGATAAAATTTTAAGGCTTGTCACAGAGGCCGTAGCCGCTGGTACAAGCGAGCGCAAAAAAGAACGCGATGAAGCCAATGCGGCGAGTAGCGAAGGTGAAGTCGTTCCAGAAACGGCAGACGCAACTGAAGAATTTGTTGCTGAAGCAGTTCCCGAAGCTGTCGAGGAAACAGCACCCGTTGTAGAAGAAACCGAAACTGCAGAAGCTGAAGCAACACCAGCTGAAGAGATTGTAGAAACAGCTGCAGAAGACTTGAGTGGAAAGACGGTAGCCGACTTAAAGACACTGGCCAAAGAAGCTGGAATTTCTGGATACAGCAAAATGAAAAAAGCAGAATTAATTGCGGCTTTGTCCGCCTAAATGATCGATAATATGTCAAAAATAAGTGCAGCTGATGTAAACAAACTCCGCAAAGCAACCGGAGCAGGAATGATGGATTGTAAAAAAGCTCTGGTAGAAGCTGAGGGTGATTTTGATACTGCAGTTGAAGTTCTTCGCAAGAAGGGTCAAAAAGTAGCTGCAAATCGCGCAGATCGCGATTCTTCGGAAGGTGCTGTAATCGCCAGAGTAAATGATGATGCTACTGTTGGTGTCATTGTATCGTTGAACTGCGAAACGGACTTTGTTGCCAAAAACGAAAGCTATGTGACCCTTGCCAACCAATTGGCTGACGTGGCATTGGCTCATGATAGTATAGACAGTTTTTTAGCTGCTGATTTCAATGGGATGTCTGTTGCTGAAAAGCTCACTGAGCAAACAGGAGTCATTGGAGAAAAAATCGAAATCGGTGGGTTTGAACGTCTCGAAGGAGCGTTTGTCGGTTCTTACATCCACGCTGGTAATAAAATTGCTACCCTAACCAGCTTGTCTGCTGGAGTGGATGGAGCTGCTGAAGCCGCTAAAAACGTGGCCATGCAAGCTGCTGCGATGAATCCCATCGCCCTAAACGAAGAAGGCGTCGATGCCGCAACGGTTGAAAAAGAGATTGAGATTGCCAAAGACCAGCTTCGTCAGGAAGGAAAGCCAGAAGCCATGCTCGACAATATCGCCAAAGGAAAGCTCAAGCGGTTCTTCAAAGACAATACCTTGGTCAATCAGGCCTATATCAAGGATGGCAAGCAAAGCGTGAGTGACTATGTCAAGTCTGTAGATGCTGAACTCTCCGTTACGGGCTTTAAACGAGTGGCTTTAGTGTAAGCCATTACACATAATACGAATTAAAAAACCTCGAATAATCGAGGTTTTTTTTGGGGCTTATATCAAGAGGGTTTTTGGTTATATTTGCACAAACACGATCCATGCCATACAAACGGATTCTTTTAAAACTCAGTGGAGAGGCTCTCATGGGTGATCGCTCTCATGGGATTGACCCCCAGCGTTTGGCCAGCTATGCCAGCGAAATCAAAAACGTCGTAGAACAAGGGGTTGAAGTTGCCATTGTCATTGGAGGTGGGAATATCTTTCGAGGGATTGCTGGAGCGAGTAATGGAATGGATCGTGTGCAAGGCGACTATATGGGAATGTTGGCAACTATCATTAATGGTCTTGCACTGCAGAGTGCTTTGGAAGATGCAGATGTACAAACCCGACTACAAACGGCCCTTAAAATCGAAGCGATTGCAGAACCCTATATCAAGCGACGTGCAGTTCGCCATTTGGAAAAAGGACGTGTGGTGATTTTTGGGGCAGGTACTGGAAATCCCTTTTTTACTACCGACTCCGCCGCCGTACTACGCGCGATAGAAGTGGATGCCGATGTGATTTTGAAGGGTACCCGTGTGGACGGGATTTATGATACTGATCCTGAAAAAAACAAAGATGCGGTCAAATTTGAGTCTATCAGTTTTAAAGATGTTCTTCAAAAAGGGCTTAAAGTAATGGACAGCACTGCCTTTACCCTGAGTCAGGAAAACGATCTGCCAATCGTTGTTTTTGACATGAATACGCCTGGCAACCTTGAACAAGTCGTTGCTGGAAAACATATTGGAACTACGGTAAATTAAACACGATGGAAGAAATTAGTTTTATCATGGATGTTGCCAAAGAGGCAATGGAAAAATCGCTTGACCATCTCGAAAAAGCATTTATCAATATACGTGCTGGAAAAGCAAATCCTGCGATGCTGTCGACTGTAAAAATGGAGTACTATGGTACACAAACACCCTTGAGTCAGGTGGCAAATATCAATACCCCTGATGCGCAAACGCTTTCTGTACAGCCTTGGGATAAAACGATGATTCCCGAAATCGAAAAGGCGATTCTTGTTGCGAATCTCGGTTTTAATCCATCCAACAATGGGGAGTCGGTGATTATCAATATTCCTCCACTGACTGAAGAGCGAAGAAGAGAGTTGGTTAAACTTGCTAAATCTGAAGCAGAAAACGCCAAGGTAGGTGTTCGAAATGCACGAAAAGACGCTAATAACGAACTCAAAAAAGGAGAACTATCCGAAGATCAACTGGGAAATGCAGAAGTTGATGTCCAAACCCTAACCGATGATTACATCAAAAAAATTGACTATAAATACACTTCGAAAGAAGACGAAATCATGACGGTCTGATCAAAAATAGTCGTCTTAAATTGCTATGTTAAAATGGGTTACCACACGATTTTGGAGTACTGTTGCCTCGCTTATTCTCCGCAATCGAATTGTTTGCATCTCATTGATTGTCGCGACAACTGTGTTTTTAGGAATGCAGTGGAAAAATATGCGCTTTAGCTTCAATGAAGCCAGTCTACTTCCAGACAATCATCCATTTAACCTCAAATATCAATCTTTTGTCGATCGTTTTGGCGATGAAGGAAACCTTATCGTTTTGGCAATACAAGACTCGACTTTCTTTCGTCCTGAAAACATCCAACAATGGAGTGCATTGACCGAGTCATTTGAAAATCATGATGCGATTGCCACCGTTTCTGGAATTGGGAATTTAAAACAACTCAAGAAAAATATAAGGCAACAAAATTTTGTTGTAGAGGATGTCCCCTATCAGCTTGCACGTAACCAAAAAGAAGTAGATCGGCTTAAAAAGCAACTCCTTGAAAAATCACCCTTTTTTCACGGTGTTCTACTCAATCCAGAAACCGAGGTTTATCTGACAATCCTCACTCTTAAAAAAGAAATCGTCAATGCCAAAGAACGAGAGCTTTTTGTCAATAACGAACTCGTACCCAAGGTGCTTGCCTTTGAGGCCGATACTGGTTTTGATATCCATGTTTCTGGCATGCCCTTTATCCGAACAATTAACGCCGGTACTATATTGAGCGAGATTCGCATGTTTGTCATCGTAGCGGCATTGGTTACGACCTTAATTTTCTTTTTCTTTTTCAAATCCTATCGCGCCACTTTTATCTCTATGGTAGTGGTCGTCATCGGAGTGATGTGGGCCTTTGGAATATTAGGTCTTTTTGGATTTGAAATCACCGTGCTAACAGCACTCATACCCCCGATTGTGATTGTGATTGGGGTGCCCAACTGCATCTTTCTGATCAATAAATACCAACACGAAATCAAAAAACACGGCAACCAAGCCAGGTCTCTCCAACGTGTGATTACAAAAATTGGAAATGCAACCTTAATGACCAATATGACTACGGCTTTGGGCTTTGCCACTTTTACGCTAACCAATAGCAAACTGCTTATCGAATTTGGTTTGGTTGCAGCTGTCAATATAATGTTGCTATTTATATTATCACTTTTTGTGATTCCAATTTTGTACAGTTATATGAGTTTACCTCAGCAGAAGCACCTCGCTCACCTCAACCGCAACTGGATGAATGGTTTTATTGACTGGATGGAAAAGGTTGTACGTCAACAGCGTGTTGCAGTGTACTTTACGTCAGTTATCACGTTGATGATGAGTATTATTGGGATTTACCAAATTAAACTTTCTGGAACCATCATCGACGACCTTCCTAAAAAAGCAAATTTCTTTGAAGATATACAGTTTTTTGAAAGCCAAATGAGTGGGGTAATGCCCATTGAGGTTATGGTCGATACCAAACGAAAAAATGGCGCTACTCAACTTTCAACACTGAATCGAGTTGAAAGACTAGCCGCACACATTAGAAGTGTGCCCGAACTTTCTGAACCCTTGTCCATTGCCCATATCGCCAAGTATGCCAAGCAGACCTATTACAACGGTAATCCACGTTACTTTAGCATGCCAACAAGGCAAGAGTATTCATTTGTAGGATCTTATGTCAACAATAGTTTATCTGCCGAGGGAATGGCTGAAAGTTTGATTGACAGTACTGGTCAATATCTCCGTGTGACCACCATGCTCAAAGACGTCAGCACCGAACGAATGGAAGAAATCGAAAGAGATTTATTGGTGGCTTTAGGACAAATTTTCCCTGCTGAACGATTTGATACCCAAGTCACGGGTAAGGCACTTGGCTATTTAAAAGGGACTCGCTTTCTCGTTCGAAATTTAGTTTTGTCTCTCTCTCTAGCAATTTTGCTGATAGCAATCTTTATGGCCTATTTGTTTGGTTCCTTCCGTATGATTCTCATTTCTTTGATCCCCAATATTATCCCGCTTATTCTCACTGCGGGAATGATGGGGTTTTTGGGGATCCCAATCAAACCTTCCACCATTTTGGTCTTTAGCGTTGCCTTTGGAATCTCTGTGGATGATACCATTCATTTTTTGGTGAAATACCGACAAGAACTCCAAGCCAATAAATGGAAAATCAAAAAATCTGTGTATTTGGCCCTTCGGGAAACTGGGGTGAGTATGTTTTACACCTCAATCGTTTTGTTTTTTGGGTTCTCAGTCTTTATGATTTCAAGCTATGGCGGTACGGTTGCTTTGGGAGGATTGGTGTCTGCAACCTTGCTTTTTGCGATGCTGGCCAACCTGATCCTTTTGCCATCTCTCTTACTCTCGCTAGAGGAAAGTATTGCTAATGAACGAATCCTAAAAGAACCTCGAATTGATCTTCTCGCTGAGGATGAAGACCGTTAAGTTGTATGCTTATAAAATGAAGTATATTTGTATCCGAAATTGAGTTTCATGAACACACCGCGTATTCAATCCCTTTTTACTGGTACTCAAATTGGACAACAGCTTACTCTTCAAGGGTGGGTTCGTACTTTCCGCGCCAATCGTTTTATTGCCATCAATGACGGGTCGACGCTCAACAACCTGCAGTGTGTGGTTGATTTTGAACAAACTGATGAAGAGCTTCTCAAAAGAATCACTACTGGTGCCGCAGTTCGAATTGAAGGAACACTTGTAGAAAGTCAAGGTAAAGGGCAACAATATGAAGTGCAGGTGAGTCATATCGAAATCCTCGGGGACTCCGATCCCGATAAATACCCCATTCAACCAAAAAAACACAGCTTCGAATTTCTGAGAGAAAATGCACATCTCCGCGTTCGGACCTCCACGTTTTCTGCAGTGATGCGAGTTCGCTCGGCCTTATCTTTTGCCGTTCATGAATATTTTAGAAAAGAAGGGTTTTATTATGTTCATACCCCTATCATCACGGGTAGTGATGCTGAGGGAGCAGGAGAGATGTTTCGTGTGAGCACCCTCGACCCCAAGAAAGCACCCCTAAACGAGTCCAATGAAGTAGATTTCACACAAGACTTTTTTGGAAAGGAAACCAATCTTACGGTTTCTGGACAACTCGAAGCTGAGACCTATGCCATGGGTTTGGGAAAGGTGTATACTTTTGGGCCTACGTTTCGAGCGGAAAACTCAAACACCTCACGGCACTTGGCTGAATTTTGGATGATTGAACCAGAAGTTGCTTTTTATAATCTTGACCAGAATATGGATTTGGCTGAAGATTTTATAAAATATGTACTTCGCTATGTATTGGATCACTGCCAAGAAGATTTGACTTTTTTGGATCAGCGTTTGACAAATGAAGAAAAAACAAAACCACAAGTCGAACGGCGACCAATGGGATTGCTCGAACAGATGCATTTTATTGTCGACAACCAATTTGTTCGTTTGTCCTACACTGAGGCAATCGATATATTACGAAACTCTAAGCCTAATAAGAAGAAGAAATTCAAATTTCCTGTCGATCAGTGGGGGGTCGATTTGCAAAGTGAGCACGAACGGTATTTGGTGGAAAAACACTTTAGTAGTCCTGTGATTTTGTTTGACTATCCAGCCAATATTAAAGCATTTTATATGCGACTCAATGAAGATGGTAAAACGGTAAGAGCCATGGATGTGTTATTTCCTGGAATCGGCGAAATGGTTGGAGGGGCTCAGCGTGAAGAACGTTTGGACGTTCTCCAAAAACGTATGACAGAGATGAACATCGAGGAAAAAGAACTTGACTGGTACTTAGATCTACGCCGTTTTGGAACTGCTCCTCATGCTGGATTTGGATTGGGTTTTGAGCGCTTGGTTCAGTTTGCCACAGGCATGTCAAACATCCGCGATGTGATTCCCTTTCCGCGCACCCCACAAAATGCATCATTTTAGAAAACACCTATCTTCCAAGGTTTTTGTACCTTTCCAATGAAAGTAAATCGTTGTCATGCTCAAACAACAGCTCAACCTCAAGCTATCACAAAAACTATCTCCGCAGCAAATTCAGTTGATGAAACTGATTCAGTTGCCTACGCTATCTTTTGAGCAAAAGCTTCATCGGGAACTTGAAGAAAATCCAGCACTTGAAGCGGGAAAAGAAACTCTTGAAAATGAAGATCTGGACAATCCCCAAGAAGAAAATCTCGACCTTATAGAAACCGACGATATTAACATCGATGAATATTTGAGTGATGATGAGATTCCTGCTTATCGCCTCAATGCAAACAATTACAGTCCAGACGATGAAGAAAAGCAAGTCCCGTATGCTGCAGGGATTAGCTTTACCCAGTTTTTGATGGATCAAATGCGAACCTTTAGCATGAGTGAAACCGAAAGTCAGATCGCACGGTTCTTGGTTGGCAGTATTGATGAAACAGGATATATTCGAAGAAGCCTTCTTGATATTGTTGATGATCTTGCCTTTACTGAAAATCTATATGTAGAGGAAGATCAGGTGCAAAATGTCCTCGAAAAAGTACAGCAACTCGATCCTGCTGGAGTTGGCGCTTTGGACTTGCAAGACTGCCTAGCCCTTCAGTTACAACGCAAGTCAAAAACCCCTGCAATTTCGCTTGCCTATGAGATGATTGTCTCACATTTCTCGGCCTTTTCTAAAAAGCATTTTGACAAGCTAATGAGCACTCTCAATATTGACGAAAATCAACTCAAAGAGGCCATTGCTGAAATCGAAAAGCTCAATCCCAAGCCCGGTGCTTCTTATGCCTCTTCAACCAAAATCAATAGTCAAATTACGCCCGATTTTACGATTCGGATTTTGGATGGGGAATTACAACTCAGCTTAAACGGACGAAATGCTCCTGAACTACATGTTTCGGCTTCCTATAGAAATATGATGGAGGGCTATAAAGAGTCCACTGTAAAAAGTAAAGCCCAACAAGAGGCGGTCTTGTTTATCAAACAAAAGCTCGATGCAGCCAAATGGTTTATCGATGCCGTAAAGCAACGAAATCACACCTTGTTTATTACCATGAATGCCATTATGGATTACCAAAAAGCGTATTTTTTGACTGGTGATGAGCAGAAAATTAAGCCGATGGTGTTGCGTGACATTGCCTCCATTATTCAGATGGACATTTCCACGGTATCACGGGTGGCCAATAGCAAATATGTGGATACCCCATACGGTACTCGATTGATCAAGTCCTTCTTTTCGGAAGGAATGACCAATAGCGAAGGAGAAGATGTTTCTTCGATTGAAATTCGAAAAGCTTTGGAAACAATTATCGACTCTGAAGACAAAACTAAGCCCCTAACCGACGAGGAACTCAAAAATGCACTGAATCAAAAGGGTTATCCTGTTGCTCGTCGTACCGTAGCCAAATACCGGGACATCATCGGAGCGCCAGTAGCTCGATTGCGTAAAAAACTTTAAGAGAGCATTCTTTTAACACTCTTTTTTAAATCAAATTTAGGGGACCATCCCCAGTCTTTTTTTGCAAGCTGATCATCTGTAGTTCGTGGCCATGACTCCGCAATTTGTTGACGATAATCAGCAATGTAATTTACAACTAAGGGAAAGCCCAATTTTTTTAATTGGACTTCTAGGTTTCTTGGGGTTAAGCAAAAGCCCATGATATTATAAGAGTGTGCTTCTTGACGTAAAGAAAAATCTGTCTCCATCAATTTCTGTATCGCCATGATCACATCATCAATATATATCATTGGCAATTCGGTTTGGGGTGCTAGGAAACAAGTGTATGGCATTTTATTTTTAGCTGCTTGAACCATTTCTATAGCATAGTCAGTTGTGCCACCCCCAACAAGGTGAGTTGACAAGACCCCAGGAAGGCGTAGCGAAAGGAAAAACACGAATACATGTGCAAATGTCAGCCGCATTAGATCTGTCTCAAATTGACACTGCAGTGAATAGCTTTATCAGAGTTGGAAATAGACTGGGTGTGCTATAAATAGCTATTGGTAAGCGGTATAGAAAATCTCTAACTGCAAATGCAAATCGAGGTTACTGTGATTTGGTCCTGCCAAAATCACACTTAAAGGAGTATTAATTGAAGATTGTGGAATTTCAAATTCTGTTGGAGCAGTTACCCTTGTATTTTGTGTGCTGAGATAGTCTGAACTCACCGTCAAACCAAGACGCACATTGTCGAAATCGTCAGGATTTCGAATTAGATTGCTAAAATGATTGGTAATCACAAATTTATAGGAAATGACTTTACCTTCATCATCGTATTGGGCAAAACCACCAAAAGTTGTTTTGTTATCTTCGGGTTTGGGACCTGAAGTTGGATCAGCATTGAAATCTACAAGGGGAATTGATTCACTCGCGTCAAATAAGTATAGTCGACTCGGCAAATCTCCTACACCTAGGCCTAAAGCATCGATTTTTTGTCGGTCAACATACAACGTCAGGTTGGCTTCATTGATTAGCCACGGATTGTCTTGAAGGGTCTGCAATTGGTCTTGGCCTGTATCTCCTACAAACAAATCAATATAAGAAACGACTCCGAGTCCTCCCTTGAGGTAGATGTTTTTTCCGTCACCACTTCCATTTATAGCCGTTTGAACCTCCGCAGAAGCTTGATCTTGCGTAATCGTATTAAATCTGACTCCACTCAAGCTTAAGGAGTATGATGAAGAATTGTCTTGGGATTCATAGTCCTCTGCACTGGACGCATCACCTCCATCAGTCAGAACCAATTCTTTGTAATCGTATTCGATTTTAATCACTCCAGCACCAAAATTGAGCTGCATCATCAACGGATTTGCTGTGCTTTGCAATCCAATAACAATGCCGTTAAAATACTCTTGAAAGCGATTGTTGTCAAGCAATATCTCTTCTCCTTCCATATCGAGAATCGACTGTTGGAAGATAGCGGTATCAAGGGGGATTCGAATGCGCGGACTAAGGCGTTCATCGACTTCCGTTGACTCATCGACATCTTCTGTCGATAGATCGTCTGCTTTAAAGCTTACGATTTCGTTAAAATCGAGCATGATCTTATCGTCAAAAAGGGGTTGGGATGTCAATCCTTCTCGTTCAAAATCCTTATCAGAATAGAACGCCTTGTCTGACTCAAAATTATCATCTGGATCAAGATTTGACAAAAAATAATTCAATTTCTTTACCTGAAAATGAACCTCCTGCGTGGTATCACCATACAAATAGTCAATCTCATAGACATTGGCTTCAGGATCAGCATTGATGGTTTCGTCGTCTTTATTATCATTTATCCCGTCTCCGTCTGTATCGGGATTGAGGGGGTCAAGATTTGCCGACCTGGATTCTTCCAAATCTGTAAGGGTGTCGCCATCTGAATCACTATTAGGGTCATCTGGGTCGATGTCAAAAGCATCAATTACGCCATCCCCATCGCGATCAATTTGATTGGTATAAAATGGAATTTCCAGCCAAACTTCGGAAACCGTCTCTTGCTCATCATGCGGGTTTTTGTTGATGCTCTCTGATATGACGCCATTTGTTTCTTGGTCTGTACTCATACCTCCAAAAATACCGGTAGAGGAAGCGGGCAAGCTCAACTGTGTGGTGAATCGGGCATTTGTATTTCCAAATACTTGATCTTCATATTCTCCTAAATAGAAAAAAGAGAGGTTGTCTGAGCGGATGATTTCAACTGCCTTATGCTCAACATCTGCTGATGCTGTTTGTTTTTCGATTACAAAAGTGTCAGAGGGCAATAGGGATGATCCCACATTGCTGAATTCTTTTTCACAAGAGAAAATTAAGAAAGCTAGGGCGAGTAAGCCATAGTAAAGTTTGAGGTTCATGTCTCTCACTTGAGGATTTGATTTGTGTAAAAATCTCTGTAAGCATCTTCAAAACCGTCTTGCCCAGAGAAATGAAGTGTAGGCTTGTTAGAGGATAAGATTTCTTTTTTTATATTTTTATCAATCTCAGAGTCAGCAATGACCAGGCCGTCCGAGTTTGCAATTGCATTTTTTGCAAGCGCTGAAAAGTCAGGCGTTTCCAGACCTTTAGTCAATGCAGTGTCGATCCCATCGAAGGATAGTTTTTGAATCAAATCTGAGGAAAGAGATTCTGAAAATGGGGTGTCAAAGAAAGAGGAAACAATTTTGGTATTGGCCAAAATAGGTTCGTCAATATAATAGTGCTTGCAGTAAAGCGGCATCAGCATCGCAATCCAACCCTGAACATGAATGATGTCAGGAGCCCAATTCAGCTTTTTTACCGTTTCGATAACCCCTTTGGCAAAAAAGATAGCGCGCTCGTCATTGTCAGCATACAGTTTCCCATTTTCGTCCTTATCCAACTGTCGGCCTTTAAAATAGTCTTCGTTGTCGATGAAATAGACTTGCATGCGTTCTTTAGGAATCGAAGCCACTTTAATAATCAAAGGCACATCGATATCATTGATGACCAAATTCATTCCCGAAAGGCGAATCACCTCATGCAACTGGTGTCGTCTCTCGTTGATCAAACCATATTTTGGAATAAAAATTCGGGTTTGCCCACCAACCTCATTGACCATTTTTGGTAGTGCAAAGGTCATGGTTGATAAATTCGATTCTGGCAAATAAGGCACGACCTCAGCGGAAACGAACAGGACTTTTTTTTCTGTCATAGAACCCAAATATTATTCTTTTTGGAGTACGCAAAATTACGAAATTTATGCCGAAGTTTGTCCATAATTCCTTACAGAAGGTGTTAAACTTTTCTAAATGCCAAAAGTAACCACGATAGCGGAGTTACGTCACTATCAGCTTCAAAACCATATGCATCGCAGTTGGGGCCTAGTTCCAACCATGGGTTCGCTCCACGAAGGGCACTTACAACTTATCAAACAAGCTTTTCAAGAGAATAAAGTGACTTTTGTCAGTATTTTTGTCAATCCAACGCAATTTGACAACAAAGCGGACTTGGACAATTATCCGTCCTCCATCAATAAAGATTTACAAAAAATTCAAGCAATTGACCCCAATATATGTGTGTTTGTTCCTAGTGTTGAAACAATTTATCCAGATGGAGCTGCTGTAAAAAAGTACGCTTTACAAGGTTTGGACAAACCGATGGAGGGCCGTCACAGACCCGGACATTTTGATGGGGTTGCTACCGTGGTAGAGCGCTTATTTACACTGATACAGCCCGATGTGGCCTATTTTGGTCAAAAAGACTTTCAGCAGTTGCAAATTGTCTCGCTCTTAGGGCAATCGATGGGGATTCAGGTTTTCAGTTTTCCAACTATACGCGAGCAAAATGGCCTAGCGATGAGCTCACGAAATCGTCGCTTATCCCCTGAGCGACGGGAGGAAGCCAAACTGATTTATGAGCTTTTGCAGTGGACGAAATCAAACTTTTCATCTCACACTATCGTTGAGCTCAAAGAAATGGCTGTTCAAAAACTCGCCAAAACCCAGGATTTTGAGCTTGACTATTTTGAAATTGCTACAGAGCACAACTTGCAAACCGTCGATTCTAAGAAGGATGGTATGTCTTACCGGGCCTTTATAGCCGTTGTCGTTGACGATATCCGTTTGATTGATAATATGTCTCTCAATTGAGTATATTTGCGCCATGACAATCGAAGTTCTCAAATCCAAAATTCATCGTGTTACCGTTACTGGCGCTGAACTGGACTACGTCGGAAGCATCACCATCGACCCTGTGTTGATGAATGCAGCAGATTTGGTTGCTGGTGAAAAAGTACAAGTCGTTAATATCAACAATGGTGAGCGTTTGGAAACCTACGTTATACAAGGTGCCATAAACAGTGGAGAAATCACCCTCAATGGCCCTGCAGCCCGAAAGGCACAAAAAGGGGATATTGTCATCATTATCAGCTATGCCCAAATGACCCCTGAACAAGCCAAAAGCTTTCAGCCTAGTATAATCTTCCCCGACACCCAGACCAACACCCTACGCTAGTTTTGTCAAAATCATTTATTTCACTCTTACGAAAACTGATCCCACTTGGCCTCGGTTTTTTTCTGATCTATTACTCCCTCAACACAATCACTGTCGATCAGCGTGCACTGATTTGGTCTTACATCAAACAAGCCCATCCCACCCCGATACTGATTTCGATAATTTTTGGAGCACTAAGCCATATCTCACGTGCATACCGTTGGAAATTTCTGCTCAACCCCTTGGGCTACCGTCCGAGCTTTATCAATATCACTGGAGCCGTTTTGATCAATTACCTGTCCAACCTCGGTATTCCCCGGTCTGGTGATGTCCTCCGGGTTACAGTGATTTCAGCCTATGAAAACATTCCCTTTTCCAAGGGATTGGGAACTGTGATTAGTGAACGGGTTATTGACCTTGTGATGATGATATTGCTGGTTTTTTCAGCCATGTATATGGGGGGTGATTGGGTAAAGGATGAGCTTGGTGATTCATCTATTCTCCTTGTCAGCTTTGGGGTTTTTATCGGTATGGTGGTCACAATCATGGCGGTTCCCTTTCTGATCAATACCAAACGATTCCCATATCTCGCTCGAATCAAAGACTTTTTCCTCAATATCATTAAAGGGATTATTTCTATACGTTCGATTCCGAATGCAGTTGCATTTTGGACACATACTATTTTTATTTGGCTCATGTATATCCTGATGTTTTGGGTGATTCAATTTTCTTTACCCGAAGCTGCACTGATCAGCCCGCAAGTTGCCTTGACTGGTTTTGTCGCTGGTGGGATTTCTATCATCGTAACTAATGGAGGTATAGGATTGTACCCCATCGCAGTTGCAGCAGTACTCAGCCACTATGGGATGCCTTATGAAATGGCTCTGGCCTATGGGTGGATTGCTTGGTCTACGCAGACACTTATGATTCTTTTATTTGGTGGTTTATCTTTTGCATTGCTCCCTGTTTTCAACAGAAAAAAATAAGTATCTTTCGGGAGAAGATGGCAAAAGTAAAAACTGCTTTTTTTTGTAAACATTGTGGTACGCAGTACAGTAAATGGCAAGGGCAATGTCATGCCTGTAAAGAATGGAATACCCTTGTAGAAGAAGTACTGCAAAAACCAAAAACCGAAGTTTGGCAAGCCGCTACCGAAACACCAGTCAGTGTACCTATTCCCATTGAGGAAGTTTCTGAAAATCAACAAGCGCGTCTGGCCACAGGCGATGCCGAATTGGATCGGGTTTTGGGCGGTGGCGTCGTTCCAGGCTCATTGGTTCTGTTGGCGGGAGAACCAGGCGTTGGCAAGTCCACCCTACTGCTACAACTCGCTCTGCAAGTCAACTACCCCACGCTTTATGTTTCTGGAGAAGAAAGTTTAACCCAAATCAAACTGAGAAGTAACCGAATGAATAATGGGAATTTGGAGTGCTTTTTGCTCAACGAAACCAATGTAGAGCAAATCCTAAACCAAGCCAATACACTCAAACCTAAACTTCTTATTGTCGATTCGATACAAACCCTCCAAACCGATCTGATTGATAGTGGTGCAGGCAGTGTGTCGCAAGTTCGTGAGTGCACCTCCGCATTGCAACGATTTGCAAAACAGATGAATATCCCCGTTTTGGTGGTTGGGCATATTACCAAAGACGGGATGATAGCCGGTCCTAAAATCCTAGAGCATATGGTGGATGTAGTCTTGCATTTCGAGGGAGATCGAAATTATCTATATCGCATATTGCGCACCCCCAAAAACCGCTTTGGCTCCACGGCAGAATTGGGAATTTACGAAATGGAATCCAAAGGCTTGCGGATCGTCCAAAACCCTAGTGAACTGCTGATTTCAAGCAATAGTAGTAATTTGAGTGGGCATGCCATTGCAGCTACCTTAGAAGGCATGCGCCCCATGCTGATTGAGTGTCAGGCCTTGGTGAGTTCGGCGGTCTATGGCACACCACAACGAAGCAGCACGGGCTTTAATGTCAAACGGCTCAATATGTTGTTGGCAGTTTTGGAAAAACGTGCAGGGTTTAAGCTCGGGGCTAAAGATGTATTTCTCAACCTCGCAGGTGGCATTCGCATTGAAGATCCCGCACTCGATTTGGCAGTCGCTGCCGCCATACTCTCCAGTAGCTTGGACGTGGTCATTCCCGAAAAGTATTGCTTTGCTGCTGAAGTTGGGCTCTCTGGCGAACTGCGCAACGTTCCCAGAGTGGAGCAACGAATTCAAGAGGCGGAAAAACTCGGTTTCACAACCCTAGTCGTCGCGCAAAAAAGTAAACTCCCCACCTCCAAACTCAAAGTGATTGCACTCGACAATATCCGTGGATTAGTGGAGTTGTTATTCTAAGGCGCCGGATTAGAAAATTGCTTGTGCACTGCGTCGATTTCGTCTAGAATTTCTTCTGATAATGTCAGCGCAGCCGAAGCGATGTTTTCTTGCAGTTGCGTCATGGTTGTCGCCCCGATGATATTAGAAGTGACAAAGGGTTGATCGGTCACAAAAGCCAAAGACATTTGAGCCAAAGACAAGCCATGCTTATCAGCAATGGCAGCATAAAGCTCAGTCGCTTGAAGAGACTCCTCACTGTTGTATCGTGCCATTCTTGGAAAGAGTTGAAGGCGGCTATTTTCGGGGAGTTTTCCGCCACGATACTTTCCCGATAAAATCCCAAAAGCCATGGGCGAATAGGCCAATAGCCCTAATTGTTCACGATGAGCGACCTCGGCATTGCCGACTTCAAACTTTCGATTGAGAAGCGAGTATGGATTTTGAATCGTTTTCATACGAGGTAGATTTGCAAACTCCGATAGTGCCAAATATTTCATCGCTCCCCAGGGGGACTCGTTAGACAGTCCAACATGTCTGATTTTACCCGCTTTGATACAATCGTCGAGGGTTTCTAAAATCTGATGAAAGTTGTCTTTCCATTGTTCATTTTTTTCTGGCTTATATCCCAGAGAACCAAAAAAGTTGGAGTTTCTTTCTGGCCAATGCAACTGGTATAAATCGATATAGTCAGTCTGGAGTCGTTGCAAGCTCCCATCTAAGGCCTGTTGGATACTGTCGGGGGAAAACCCTGTGGTTCGGATGTGTGCGGTATAGGCGCCTGGTCCTGCGATTTTGGTTGCCAAAACCACTTGTTCCCGATTGTTCCGTGAGCTAAACCAATTGCCAATGATACGCTCCGTATCGGCATAGGTGTCGGCGCTTGCTGGTACTGGATACAACTCTGCTGTATCAAAAAAATTGATTCCTTTTTCGAGCGAGTAATCCATTTGTTCAAAGCCCTCCGCTTGGGTATTTTGATTGCCCCAAGTCATGGTGCCTAAACAGATTTTACTCACACGGACGTCCGAGTGTGGTAAAGTGGTGTATTTCATAAATCCATATTCAAAGTGACGCCAACAGGACAGTGGTCAGAATGGACAGCTTGGGGTAAGATAAAAGCTCTTTCTATATGTTTGGTTAAGGGTTCGGATACCATGGCATAGTCAATCCGCCAGCCCTTATTATTGGCACGAGCATTGGCACGATAGCTCCACCAGCTGTAGTGGTGAGGGTCTACGTTGAGATGACGGAACGAGTCGGTAAAGCCCTGTTTGATAAATCCATCTAGCCAAGCGCGCTCTTCGGGTAAAAAGCCAGAGACCTTGGCATTTCGCACGGGGTCATGGATATCGATGGCTTCGTGGCAGATGTTATAGTCTCCGCAAATCACCAAATTAGGGTGTTCGTTTTTGAGTTCGTTGATATAAGTTTGAAAGTCCTCCATATAGGTAAACTTGAACGCCAATCGTTCGGGATTCGTTCCCGAGGGCAGATATAAACTCATGACAGATACCCCGTCGAAATCGACACGGAGATTGCGCCCTTCGTTGTCCATATAGTCGATGCCAGTGCCATAGACCACCTTATTTGGCTCTTGCTTACACAATATCGCTACGCCGCTGTATCCCTTTTTTTGGGCGGGATACCAATAGTTGTGGTGATACCCCAATTCTTTAAACACACTTGAATCAAATTGATCTGGAGTCGCTTTGATTTCTTGTAGGCAAAGAACATCGGGGGAAGCTGCTTGTAGCCAAGCTAAAAAATCTTTGCGAAGCGCTGCGCGAATGCCATTGACGTTATAGGAGATGATCTTCATGCTTGCTAAAATACAAAGTCAAGACACAATTTTATATTTTTGTATTCATCTTAAATCAAAAAAAATGAAAAGACTACTCTTTTTTATCCCCATATTTTTTATGCTTGCTGCTGTGAACGCCCAGGAAGAAGAAGTGCCAGCTGTTTCTGAAGTACCTTCAATTTCTGAGGATAAAGAGGAGGAAAAGGTAATCAAAGTTGAGATTGTAAAAAATAGCTCATTTGAGTCACCTGAAGTTCTCGGTGAAAGAGAAATTAAATTAGTGGTAACGGATATTATATTTGTTCCAGGCTTACACGGCTATTACGAAAAAATTGTTGATGAAAATTCAAGTTTTGGTTTTGGAGTTTTAACAGCTCTCGATGATAGTGTAGTTGGAGTAAATCGACGATTTGCTTTTTCACCATTTTATCGTATGTATTTCTTAAACAGGCAAGATTTTGGAGCTCAAGGCTCCTTTATCGAATTATTCAGCTCTTTTGCTAGCGTTCGGAATTTTGAATTTGATGATCTTTTAAATGGATATAGTGATAGTAGTACAGTTTTTCGATTTTCACTTGGTGCTACATTAGGAAAAAAATGGGTTACTCGAAATGGATACACCTATGAAACTTTTGTAGGAGCTGGAAGGTATTTAGACAATAAAGATGAAATTGGTGACAACCCTCAAACGCATATTAAGTTAGGCCTTTCAATTGGAAAAAGATTTTAAACTCTACTTATTATCTAGCCAATTCTTGATGTTTAACTTAGTATCTAAATGTTGAGATAATTCTTTTGTTGGTACCCGAAGTTGCTCCATGGAGTCTCTTTCGCGTAAGGTGACTGTTTGGTCTTCCAAGGTTTGGTGATCGACTGTTACACAGTATGGTGTTCCGAGTGCGTCTTGTCTACGGTATCGACGCCCGACAGCATCTTTCTCATCATAAACTGTCGAGTAATCCCATTTTAAATCCGCAACCAAATCACGAGCAAGTTCTGGCAAACCATCCTTTTTAACCAAAGGTAATATCGCAATTTGCGTGGGGGCCAAAACGGCTGGTAATCGCAATACCGTCCTTGAGTTTCCATCCTCGAGTTGTTCTTCTTGTAAGCTGTGAGAAAGTACCGCCAAAAACATACGATCCAATCCGATTGAGGTTTCCAGCACATAGGGTGTATAACTTTCATTGCGCTCGGGGTCAAAATACTGTAATTTTTTTCCCGCGTACTTTTCATGGCTGCCCAAGTCAAAATCCGTTCGAGAGTGGATTCCCTCTAATTCTTTAAATCCAAATGGAAATTTAAACTCAATATCACAGGCAGCGTCGGCATAATGCGCCAGTTTTTCATGGTCATGAAATCGATAGTTTTCCTCACCCATTCCCAAAGATAGATGCCAGTTGAGTCGGGTTTTTTTCCAATGGTCATACCATTCTTTTTGCGTACCTGGAGGAATAAAAAATTGCATCTCCATTTGCTCAAACTCTCGCATGCGAAAGATAAACTGTCGAGCTACAATTTCGTTGCGAAAGGCCTTTCCAGTTTGGGCAATTCCAAAAGGGATTTTCATACGTCCGGATTTTTGTACATTCAAAAAGTTTACAAAAATCCCTTGAGCTGTTTCTGGACGTAGGTAGAGATCGGTCGCATGATCAGCAGAAGCGCCGAGTTTGGTGCCAAACATCAAGTTGAATTGCTTGACATCTGTCCAGTTTTTTGAACCAGAAAACGGACACACAATTTCCAATTCTTCGATAAGGGCTTTGACATCAGCAAGGTCTTCCTCCTCCAATGACTTGGCCATTCGAGAACTGATTGCGCTTGCCTTTTCTCGGTAGCCAACCACACGGGGGTTTGTCGATACAAACTGCTCCATGTCAAACGAATCTCCAAAACGCTTAGCTGCTTTGGTGACTTCTTTTTCGATTTTCCCTTCCAGTTTGGCGATATAGTCCTCTATCAACACATCGGCACGATAGCGTTTTTTGGAATCTTTATTGTCAATCAATGGATCGTTAAAGGCATCCACATGCCCCGATGCTTTCCATGTTGTTGGATGCATAAATATAGCCGCATCAAGCCCAACGATATTCTCGTTGAGTTGCACCATGGATTTCCACCAATAGTTGCGAATGTTGTTTTTGAGCAGCACGCCCTGTTGCCCAAAATCATATACTGCACTCAGCCCATCATAAATATCGCTCGACGGAAAGACGAAGCCATATTCTTTGGCATGGGCAATCACTTTTTTAAACTGGTCGGTTTCAGACATGGCGCAAAAATAAGCTTTCTTTTATAAATTGAATGACCAATTAATGCCCCATGTTTACTGTTTTAGATGACTTGCTGCAAACCCTTTTCCCGTCATACTGCCGTGGTTGTTTCAAGGCGATACCAACAAAAACCACACTTTGTCTCCATTGTTTGTGGGAAACACTTGCTCCTAGTCGATGATATGGTAACAACAGGAACTACCCTGTCTGAGGCAGCAAACTGCTTGTTGCAGATTGAGGATGCGCAGGTTTCTGTGGCTACGATCGCATTTGCCAAGTCTCCCCTTCCTTAGTCCTGAAATTGTCGTTTCTTTGTAGTTGATGAGACATACCTTTTCACTGGTTCTATGGAGCTTGATCGCGCTATTGTTCGTGCAATGTGCAAAGCGTGGAAACCCCACTGGTGGGCCTGAAGACGAAACTCCGCCAGTTTTGTTGCGCGCAGTTCCCGAACTGAATGCAACACAGTTTAGCGAGGATCGCATTCGTCTGTATTTTGACGAGTATGTAAAACTCAATAAACTCAAAGAACAGCTTATAATTTCTCCACCACTCGATCCGGCTGCCTATATCATTTCACCGCAAAGCACTGCCGCCAAATATGTGCAAATCGAACTTTTGGATTCGCTGCGTTCAAACACCACCTATAATTTTAATTTTGGGCAAAGCATTGTCGACAACAACGAAGGAAATCCATATCCGTATTTCCGCTATGTCTTCTCTACTGGAGACTATGTCGATTCCCTTCAGGTGCGTGGTACGATTGGGAATGCCTTTGGTAGAGAAGCCAAAAACTTTGTGTCTGTGATGCTCTATGCTGTCGATAGCAACTATACCGATTCACTCATCTATAACCGTCCACCTGACTACCTCTCCAACACGCTTGACAGTTTGGCGGTTTTTGAAATTGGCAATATTCGTGCTGGTCGCTATTTGCTCATCGCTCAAAAGGACATCGCAAACAATTATACTTTTGATCAAAGTGCTGATGATATTGCTTTTGCCAATGACTTTATTGATTTACCCTCAGATAGCTTGTTTCATTTGGATTTGTTTCGTGAACAAACTGACTTTTCAATAGGCCGTAGCTTTCAAGCAGGTCAAAATCGAATCGGACTGGGTTATTACGGCAACCCTACCAGTTTGGAAGTAGTTCCGCTAAACCTTCCTGACACTGTACAAACCATTCAATCTTTTGATAAAGAAACAGACACTCTTTATGTTTGGTACAACAAACTCAAAGCCGACTCTTTACAGTTCGATATCCGTTATGACACGCTCAAGCTTCAACTTACACATCAAATCCGAAAGGCAGAAGTGGATTCTCTCACCATATCCCCTAGCATCACAGGCGTTTTACATTTGAGCGATACCCTGCGCATGCAAACCTCAACTCCCATTTCGACGATTGATAAATCACAAATGCGTCTTCTCGATCGTGACTCGATTCCTGTGCCGTTTGAAGTATCTGTTGAAGACCCGCACCGTGTTCTCTTTGATTTTGACATCCTGCCAAACGACAACTACCGGTTGGACGTACTTCCAGGGGCGATCACCGACTTTTTTAATGCTTCCAACGACACTCTACAAATGCAGTTTCGCACCCAAAAGCCCGCTGACTATGGGAGTTTGTATCTACAGCTTGTGGGTGTGCCGAGCTATCCAATTATTGTCCAACTCACAGACGAAAATGAAAATCTTGTACGTAGCTTACCCATAGCAGCCCCGCAACGGCGAGTTGTCTTTTCCAACCTTCAGCCTAAGAAATACTATGTACGGTTGATCGTAGATGAAAACAACAATGGGAAATGGGATAGTGGCCGCTTTCTCGATCGCCGTAATCCAGAAAAGATTTATCACCATAAACCCCTGCTCGATGTGCGTGCCAACTGGGAGTTACAAGAGCAGTTTAGCGTAGAGTAAAGTCATCTCGATCTTGTAGAAAAGGGAGTTTTTTTCGGGTTGTTTCTAGTTTTAATTTATCGATGACGATGTGAGCTATCGTTTGCTTTTCATCTAAAAACCCCTCAGGGTCTCCCATCGCATTGTAAACGGCAGAGTGGCCCGGGTACTGCAATCGATAGGCATCACGACCAACACGATTTACCCCAATGGTATAGGCCATGTTTTCGATCGCGCGGGCACTTAAGAGTGTATCCCACGCCTGGATTCTTGCTTCTGGCCAATTGGCAACGCAAATCAGCAAATCATAATCATCATTGTTACGACAAAACACCGGAAAACGCAAGTCGTAACAAATCATCGGACGAATTCGCCAACCCATATACTCTATCATAACGGCTTCTGTTCCCGCTTGATAGACGCGTGATTCTCCCGAAGGTGTATAGGGGTGATATTTGTCATAGGTGTCCATTCGACCGTCGGGGTGTACAAAGAAAAAGCGATTGTAAAACTGCCCCTTATCCGCAATGGCTAAACTCCCGCAAACCGCTGCTTTGTGCGTTTTTGCCTGCTCTTGCATCCACAACACTGATGGGCCATCTGGGGGTTCTGCGACTTGATCTGGTGTCATCGTAAAGCCTGTTGCCCAAGTTTCGGGAAGTACAATCATTTGAACACTTTGTTGAAACTGATTAAGATGTTCAGCTATCAGCTCGTGATTAGCCTGTGGGTCATGCCAAATCGTATTGGGTTGTAGTAAAGCGATGTCTAGGGTCTGCATGGGGTAAAGATCTTGTTTTTACCCCTTCACATTCGCCGATAGATATTCTCGGTTCATTCGAGCGATATTTTCCAATGAAATCCCTTTGGGGCATTCCACCTCACAGGCACCTGTGTTCGTACAGTTTCCAAAACCCTCTTCGTCCATTTGACTGACCATGTTCAGCACACGATCGGTCGCTTCTACCTGACCTTGGGGGAGTAGGGCGTATTGAGACACTTTGGCCGAAACAAACAACATGGCAGATGCATTTTTACAAGTTGCCACACAGGCACCACATCCAATACAAGTCGCCGCATCAAAGGCCTTATCGGCATCCGCTTTTTCAATTGGAATGGCATTGGCATCTTGGGTGTTTCCTGAGGTGTTTACAGAAACAAAACCCCCTGCGTGTTGAATGCGATCAAAGGCTGTGCGATCCACAACCAAGTCCTTGATGACTGGGAATGGTTTTGCGCGAAACGGCTCAATGTGAATGGTATCACCGTCTTTAAATTTTCGCATATGCAACTGGCAAGTGGTTACCAAACGATCTGGGCCATGGGCTTCGCCATTGATAAACATCGAACAAGAACCGCAAATTCCTTCTCGGCAGTCATGGTCAAACGCAACAGGGTCAATCCCTTGTTCCATCAGCTGTTCGTTGAGCACATCCATCATTTCCAAAAAGGACATATCTGGAGACACACCGTCCAGTGAATAGGTTTGCATGCTCCCTTTTGCGGTAGCGTTTTCTTGTCGCCAAATTTTTAATGTTAATTTCATTTCTACTTGTATGAACGTGTTTTCAATTCGATGTTTTCGTACTCCAGCACTTCTTTATGCAGTTTGGCTTTGCTCGGTTCCCCGTTGTGTTCCCATGCAGACACAAACGTAAAGTTTTTATCATCCCGAAGTGCCTCTCCCTCGGCTGTTTGAGACTCTTCACGGAAGTGACCTCCACAAGATTCTGTGCGTTCCAAAGCGTCTTTGGCAAAGAGCTCGCCCAACTCCAAAAAGTCTGCAACTCGAAGGGCTTTTGCCAATGGCTCATTGAAAGAATCGGCAGTACCAGGGACAAAAACGTCTTTATAAAATTCTTCACGCAGTGCTTTGACTTCTGCTATAGCTTCTTGAAGTCCTTCTTTATTTCGAGACATTCCACATTTGTTCCAGATGATTTTTCCGAGTTTTCGATGGAAGTAATCGACGGTTTTGGTTCCTTTATTCTTGATAAAGCCGTCGATTTGAGCGCGTACACTTGATTCTGCTTCTTCAAATTCTGGTGAGTCTGTGGAGATTGCACCCGTGCGAATGTCATCTGCTAGATAATCCCCTATGGTGTATGGCAATACAAAATAGCCATCTGCCAAGCCCTGCATCAATGCGGAAGCACCAAGACGATTGGCGCCGTGATCAGAAAAATTCGCCTCCCCAATTGCAAAGCAACCCGGCACCGTTGTCATGAGGTTGTAATCCACCCAAACCCCTCCCATGGTGTAATGCACCGCAGGATAGATCATCATTGGAGTTTCATAGGGGTTTTGGTCGACGATTTTCTCATACATCTGAAACAAGTTGCCGTATTTGGATTTGATGACTTGCTTTCCAAGTTTTTGTACAAGTGAAGAGTCGTTTTCATCGAGTCCTTTAACATGCGCTTTTTCTTTCCCATATCGTTCTATGGCTGCAGCAAAGTCAAGAAACACGGCCTCACCTGTTTTGTTGACTCCAAAGCCCTCATCACATCGTTCTTTGGCTGCACGAGAGGCAACATCACGAGGAACAAGGTTTCCAAAAGCTGGATAACGACGCTCGAGGTAATAGTCTCGATCTTCTTCTGCTAAGTCGGTGGGTTTTAGGCGTCCATCACGAATCGCTTCCGCGTCTTCTTTTTTCTTGGGTACCCAAATTCGTCCGTCGTTTCGCAAAGACTCCGACATCAGGGTGAGTTTTGACTGGTGGTCGCCCGAAACGGGAATACAAGTCGGGTGGATTTGTGTAAAGCACGGATTCGCAAAATAGGCGCCTTGCTTGTGGATTTTCCAGGCAGCGGTTACGTTGCTTCCCATGGCATTGGTTGACAGATAAAAAAGATTTCCATAACCCCCAGAAGCAATCACAACAGCATGTGCTGCATGACGTTCGATCTCACCAGTAACCAAGTTGCGTGTGATGATTCCTCGTGCTTTGCCATCAACTTTGACAAGATCGAGCATCTCATGGCGACTGTACATTTTGATTTTACCTCGACCGATTTGCCGATTCATCGCCGAATAAGCTCCGAGCAGCAATTGCTGACCAGTTTGTCCTTTGGCATAAAAGGTGCGAGAGACGAGTACCCCACCAAACGAGCGGTTGTCGAGCAATCCCCCATAATCCCTTGCGAAGGGAACACCTTGAGCGACACATTGGTCAATGATGTTGGTAGATACTTCTGCAAGACGATATACGTTGGCTTCTCGAGAACGATAATCGCCGCCTTTGACGGTATCGTAAAACAAGCGATGAATCGAGTCGCCATCGCCTTGGTAGTTTTTAGCGGCATTTATTCCCCCTTGTGCTGCGATAGAGTGTGCACGACGTGGCGAATCTTGAAAGCAAAACGCCTTGACGTTATAACCCAGTTCTGCGAGGGTAGCCGCAGCAGAGCCACCAGCCAAACCCGTACCAACCACGATTATATCGATCAAACGTTTGTTGGCTGGACTGACCAGGCGGATGTTGTTTTTGTGACTTGTCCATTTATCAGCTATTGGACCTTCAGGGATATGTGCGTTGAGTTTGGTCATGTTAGTGATTTAGAAAATGAAAAATCGCTATAAAAGCAAAGCCAGCAGGGATACCGACTGCATAAACTTTTCCGATAGATTTTAAGACCGGTGTGAATTTGTTATTGAAGCCCATAGACTGGAAAGATGATGAAAACCCATGGGAAAGGTGAAGCGCTAGGAAGAAGAAGGATACGACATAGAGAATCACGCGAGTCAAATCTTCGAATTTATGAACCAGTTCCTCGTAATATCGATTTGGATCTTCGGGCAAGAATTCGATGTATTTATAGTTCATTTCAGGAACCCAAAAATCATAGAAATGTAAAACGAGAAAAGCAAGAACTGTCCCCCCCGAAATCAGCATATTACGAGACACCCAACTCGCATTGGCATTGCCTTTATAGACTGCATAGCGTGTTCCTCGAGCACGACGGTTTTGAATGTCGAGGACAAAGCCCATGACAAAATGGAAGATCACTCCAAAAATCAAAATGGGCTGAAGGACAAACTGCACCAAGGCATTGGTTCCCATAAAATGGGAAAACTGATTGAAAATGGCTTCACTGAAAACCGAGGTGATATTGATTGCGAAATGCTGCAATAAAAACAGCATCAAAAAGAGGCCAGACAAGGCCATGGCAACCTTTCGCAGTATCGTAGAAGATAGGACAACTCCCATAATTTTTGACTAAATGTTCGTACAAAATTAGGTGCTGAATGCCTGAACGCCAAAGGATTTTGGTGATTTTGAACGAATCTAACAACTTTCACCTGAATCGACTGTTTTTTATCAAAAGCGTTTATCGATTCTCAAACAAACTACTCGATTGTCAACGTGCTGATTTTGCTGTCATTCCAAAGCAAGGTGTAACTTCCTTTGGGCAAGTATGTCTTTCCGTCATCGGCAGCCTCAAGTTTTGTCTTGTGCCTGCGGTTATATTTCTTGATTTGCTCTTGGCTCAAGTTCAAATCATAGGGAATCGTTTGGAGACCTGTTGCCAATTCAATATCTTCTTCATAGACAATAACATCCTGATCGGACATTAACTGCCAGGTGCCATGAACTGGTTTGGCAGCATAAAAAATCCAAGAAAAGTCTGGTGATACGGCCTCCGACCAAACTCTATATTTTCTACCCCAGTTTTTAGTGTGCTTTATCGGCTCAGGTGCTACGACTGCCACTGGTCGCAGAACAAGATTGTTTAGAGATTGAACAGGTTCCAACTCAAGCTTATAAATCGACCGTCCATGTGTACCGATTAGCAAATCATTGTCGCGCTCTTGAATAAAGAGGTCATGAACCGCTACCCGTGGAAAATCTTTATCAAACATCTGCCAGCTCAGACCACGGTCGATCGTCACAAACAATCCATTATCCGTTCCCACATATAAGATATCGGCCTTGGTATGGTCTTCTCGAATCACATTGATGGGTGAAAGCGGAAGACCTTGTGCAAGACTACGCCAGCTTTGACCCAAATCGTCAGACACATACAAATAGGGTGTAAAATCATCCCAGCGATAGCCATTGAGCGTTGCGTAGACCCGAGATGGAAAATGCTTGGAAAACTGAACGCGACTTACCCAAAGTTGCTGTGGCAAATCATCGCTAGTGCGTTGCCAAGTAGAGCCACTATCCGTTGAGACATGAATATGACCATCGTCAGAACCTACAACCAATTGCCCAAACTGAAATCGAGACTCATCGATTGCGGTTAGCGTACCATAAGGAACATTACCTTGTTTTACACCACTAGTTAAATCTTCTGAAATTGTGTTCCAGTCATCCCCACGGTTGAGCGATCGGTGTAGTTTATTGCTACCCAGATATAGAATATCGTTATTGTGTGGGGAGAGAAGAATAGGTGTTTGCCAGTTAAACCGCAGTGGGGCTTCCCCGAGTTTGTGTTTGGGTTGAATATAAATGTGCTGATTGGTTTCACGATTGATTCTGAAATAATTTCCAAACTGATAGCCTGTGTAAACGATATCTGCATGATTTTGATCGACTTGGATTTGCATGCCGTCACCGCCCATGATGTTCGTCCAATTGTTGTGTCCATACTGTTGCCAAGCCACATTTTCTCGGCTGGTGTGCGGAGCTTCCCACACGCCGTTGTCTTGTAAGCCTCCATAAACGTGATAGGGACTTTGTTGGTCAGCATAGACTGTATAAAATTGCCCGACAGAAGGTTGATTATTTTTTATCCAGTTTTGCCCGCCGTCATAGCTGATATTGACCCCACCGTCGTTGCCATTGATGAGGTGTTCGGGGTTACTGGGATTAATCCACAAGGCGTGATGATCAACGTGTGCATTAGGTGCATCAATACTCGAAAACTCTTGGCCGCCATCAGTTGAAGTCAATAAGGGAACGCCATATATATAAATTCTGTCCGCATCAGTCGGTGTGACATGAATCATCCCAAAGTAGTATCCATAACTATAATATAGATCATCGAGATATCCGTCGTGGGTTTGAGTCCAAGTTCTGCCCCCGTCAATCGAACGAAAGACTTGTGCCCCGACAACTGGGGTGTCAAATAAATCATTGTTTGCATTACTGAGATAGAGCGCCAAATCGGATGGCTTAACTTTTCCATCACGAACCGCGTCACGGATGCTTTCTGCGGTATGCTCTTTTGGAAAGTTATTATCCTTTAAAAACTTGGATAGTAGTTTCTTATCAACCGCGAAAAAGCCCTCTAGCGACATGGTTTCAAAATTTTGTTTGGTCAATGACGAAACCGCTTTCCGCTCGCTCGGTCTGCGATCTTGATTGTCAACAATGGCATAAATGGTTTTTACGTCATAGGCGGCAAGACCTATTCGTCCTACCCCTTCGCCTTGCGGAAAACCACTCTTTTCAGAGCTGATTCGCTGCCATGTAGCACCCGCATCCGTACTTTTGTAAATGCCAGAGCCAGTGCCACTCCCCTTAAAATCCCATGATTTGCGATCTTTTTCCCACGCTGCAGCATATTGCACACCAAAATTATCGGGTGCCACACTGATTTCGATAATCCCGACTGGGTCTTCTAAAGACAAGGTTTGGGTCCAGCTTACACCTCCGTCTGTGGTCTTATAAATCCCACGGGTGCTATCGGAGGAATACAAATGTCCTGTTACGCCCACGATGACCTCATTGGGGTCGTTGGGATTGATTTCGATTTTTCCAATATGATGCGAGTCCGCCAAACCGATATGTTGCCATGATGCCCCTTTATCAGTGGATTTTAGGATCCCAATCCCTGCATAGGAAGATCGAGATGAGTTGTTTTCACCTGTGCCGACGTAAATCGTGTGTGAAGGCCAATGCACAGCAATATCCCCAATGTTTTGGGTGGGACTGTTGTCCATAACCGGACTAAAGGTGGTCCCGTTATTCTTGGTATACCACAAACCGCCAGAGGCATAACCCACGTAAAACTCATGTGGTGCGTTGGGATTTACATCGAGGTCGGTTACACGGCCACTCATTACGCTAGGGCCGATATTGGTCAATGGCAGTTCGGCAACTAGAGATTGGCTCACCAAGCTATCAAGGGATTGTGTCGATGTGAGAAGGTTTGCTGCTGGGGTTGCCGGGGGTTGTGCAAAACCAATGGCTACGGCAAAAATAAATAGGTAATTCTTCATGATGATGATTTTATTGTGAAGATAAATTTTTTTTACTTTACCATATGAAATATAGCCACTTACCCCCTATTGTTTTTAAACAACACCGTCAGCGCTTTATGGCACATCTCAAACCCAATAGCATTGCGGTATTCAATTCTAACGATATCTACCCCATAAGTGCAGACAGCACCTTGCCATTTGAACAACACCGAGACTTGTTTTATCTCACAGGAATTGACCAAGAAGAAACGATTGTGGTGCTTTGCCCTGACGCCAAAGACCCCGCTCTCCGCGAAGTGGTGTTTGTCAAAGAAACCAACGCCCATATCGCCGTTTGGGAGGGGCATAAACTCACCCAAGCCAAAGCGACAGAAGTCTCGGGTATTGCGATTGTAAAATGGACATCTGAATTCGAAGATCATTTTTTAGCCTTGGCAAAAGAGGTTGAGCATATCTATATCAATACCAACGAACACTATCGGGCGAATGTAGAAACCCAAACTCGTGAAGATCGATTTATCGAGTGGTGTAAGACCAAATTTCCAACTCACAACTACGAGAAAAGTAACTTGATTCTTCAAGGATTGCGCGCTGTTAAAGACCCAAAAGAAATCGAACACATCCAAACGGCATGTGATATTACCGAAAGTGGCTTTCGACGAGTTTTGGGTTTTGTCAAGCCGGGGGTTTGGGAATATGAAATTGAGGCGGAATATGCCCATGAATTTCTGCGCAATCGCTCAAAGGGCTTTGCTTATACCCCCATTATTGCTTCTGGTGCCAATGCCAACGTGTTGCACTATATCGAAAACAACCAGCAGTGTCGAGACGGAGATTTGCTATTGATGGATGTAGCTGCTGAATATGGTAACTACTCATCCGACATGACTCGAACCATCCCAATTTCTGGTCGATTTTCCAAAAGGCAACGCGCTGTTTATGATGCCGTATTGCGGGTCAAAAACGAAGCGACCAAGCTCCTTGTTCCAGGCGCATATTGGAAAGCGTATCATGTAGAAGTGGGAAAAATCATGACTTCCGAATTGTTGGGATTGGGTTTATTGGACAAAGCTGATGTGCAAAAGCAATCCGATAAAAACCCTGCCTATAAAAAATACTTTATGCATGGGACTTCCCATCATTTGGGGCTCGATACCCATGACTATGGACTGCTCGACGAACCCATAGCGGCAAATATGGTCTTTACCGTAGAGCCCGGCATCTATATCCCCGATGAGGGGTTTGGCATTCGCTTAGAAGACGATGTTGTAGTACAAAAAACGGGCGAACCGCTGAATTTGATGAATAATATTCCGATAGAGCCCGAGGAAATTGAAGAGTTGATGAACGGCTAAAACGCCTTCCAACCCTGTGCTTTGAGTGGAATGACCTCCTCTGCTCGGCTCACAAGTGAAGGTACATCTCCTTTGGCAGTCATATGACCGATTACGGTTAGATTGGGATTGCCTTTGATTTTGTCAAAGTCCGTTTGTTTGATCGTAAACAACAGCTCGTAGTCCTCTCCACCACTCAGGGCAATGGTTGTACTGTCAAGGTTAAACTCTTCGCACACACTGATAAACTGCGGGTCGAGTGGGACTTTGTCTTCATACACCCGACAACCCATACCGCTTTGCTTACACAAATGCATGACTTCTGACGACAGTCCGTCGCTGATGTCGATCATAGCTGTGGGTTGCACCTCTAAATCATGGAGCAGTTGCACCACATCTTTTCGCGCCTCAGGCTTGAGCTGACGTTCTACCAAATAGCTATAGGGTTCCAAATCGGGTTGGTGCTGCGGGTTGGCTTTAAACACCTCGTTTTCACGTGCCAGTACCTGCAAGCCCATATAGGCGCCCCCAAGATCACCACTGACCACCAACAGATCATTTTCAGATGCACCGCTCCGTAAAACTGCTCCTGTTTGTGGCGCAATGCCCAAAGCAGTTATAGATAATTGCAAACCTTGTTGCGAAGAAGTGGTGTCACCTCCTACCAAATCCACACCATAGGTTTTACAAGCCAATTGAATTCCAGCATAAAGTTCCTCAACTGCCTCTAAGGAGAAGCGATTGGAAACCGCCAACGATACCAAGACCTGTGTGGCTTGCGCATTCATCGCATAGATATCGGACAGATTCACCACCACCGCCTTATAGCCCAAGTGCTTCAGTGGCATATAGGCCAAATCGAAGTGCACACCCTCAATGAGCATATCGGTACTCACCACGGTTTCGCCTTTGTGCTTGAGCACTGCTGCGTCGTCACCTATTCCCAAAACGGTTGATGGCAAGCTCGCAGTTGCTGATTTGGTGAGATGTTCGATAAGTGCAAATTCCCCCAAGCTATCGAGCGGGGTTTTGGCTGGTTCTTTGTTCTCTAGCATAAGGCAAAATTAACGTTTTTTTATCGAGCCCGTAACACCTGACAAAAGGTAATCACAATCAAAAAAAGGCGCAACTTTCGCTGCGCCTTCTCACCCGACTGAACAACTCGTTTATTGTTTCACCAACTTCAGAGTGGTTTGATGGGTTGTCGTTTTCACTTTCATCAAATAAATCCCTTGGGCTAGAGAAGATATATCAAGTGAAAGCGCTGTCACATTTGGTTTTCGCTCAAAAACTCTTTGTCCTGTCAACGAATACAAGGCAATGCCCTCAACAACCGATTCACTGCGGATTTCGAGGTAATCACGTACTGGGTTGGTAAAGAATATTTCTGTCTCCTTTGACTTGTTTAGATTAAAGGTGACAAAATTCACTTCTACTTCGCTAAAGTCTCCCAATCGATTGCCTGAGCCATCTACAATAGACCCTTCGTTTTCCGATTTGGTGTATGAAAGCTCAACCATCTCGCCTTGTGCAACCGCTCCGCTTAATGTCAACGTCAATTCACTTCCAGAGACTGATAAGCTAATCACAACTGGATTTGATGCCGCTCCTGTTATCGTAAAGTCATCTGCTATGGATTCACCAAGTAGAGAGACTTCCTCGCTAAGATCTAAGCTTATGGTAACTACACCCTCCTGACTATGGTTCCCCTCAGGTGTATCGAGGAACTGAGTTGCAACCTCATCTAAATCGTTCACATTTACTGTGAGCGATCAGAAAAGCGTTAGGTGGGTTTTCTAGGGTTTTTGCATAAACACTAAATCCGAAACAAAAAACAGATAATAAAATACTAAAAGAAAGACGGCACATACACTTTCACTTCTGATAAAAACAAATTTAGTTGTTATAGCATTAAATAAATTTATAATCAATACAGCTATCCAATCCCTTTTAGGTGGATTGGAAGACTTCTCGAGATGATCTTGTGGGCAAAATGTCTTATATTTGCACGGAGAAAACACCTCGAATAACCGCTATGATTAAAGTGTCTACACAAGCTCGTGAGCAAGTCATGCAGATGATGCAGTCAGATGGCTATGACATCAGTGACTCTTTTGTGCGTGTGGGTGTCAAAAGCGGGGGTTGTTCAGGATTGTCATACGAGTTAAAATTTGACAACGCCCTAGGGGATGATGATAAGCTATTTGAAGACAATGATGTGCGCATTGTGGTCGACAAAAAGAGTTTTCTCTATCTCGTAGGTACGACCCTTGAATATTCAGGTGGGCTCAATGGTAAGGGCTTTGTTTTTAACAATCCCAATGCCAATCGCACCTGTGGGTGTGGAGAGAGTTTTTCACTATAAAACAGGTTTGCTATGGCCTACACAGAAGAAGAATTAAAAAAAGAACTAGAATCCAAAGAATATGCCTATGGATTCTACACAGACATCGAGTCGGATACCTTTCCGGTTGGTCTAAACGAAGACATCGTTCGGGCGATTTCCCAACGTAAAAACGAGCCCGCTTGGATGACCGAATGGCGCTTGGAGGCCTATGAGGCATGGCGTGGGATGGAAGAGCCCGATTGGGCAAACGTGGACTACCCCAAGCCAGACTTTCAGGCGATTTCCTATTTTTCGGCACCCAAAAAAGCACCTAAATACAACAGTTTGGACGAGGTCGATCCCGAATTGCTAGACACCTTTAAAAAACTCGGTATCCCTATTGAAGAACAAAAGAAATTGTCGGGTGTTGCGGTTGATATCGTTATGGACTCTGTATCGGTGGCTACAACTTTTAAAGAAACCTTGGCCGAAAAAGGGATTATTTTCTGTTCGATATCAGAAGCAATTAAAGAATACCCGGATTTGGTGCGCAAATACATTGGAACAGTGGTGCCGCGAAAAGACAATTACTATGCTGCTCTAAACTCTGCGGTCTTTTCTGACGGGTCGTTTTGCTATATCCCTAAAGGGGTGCGCTGCCCCATGGAACTCTCCACCTATTTTCGTATTAATCAAGCGGGAACAGGGCAGTTTGAACGTACGCTCGTCATTGCCGATGAAGGGAGCTATGTGAGTTATTTGGAAGGATGTACCGCACCCGCTCGCGACGAGAATCAATTGCATGCAGCCGTAGTTGAACTCGTAGCCCATGACCATGCCGAAATCAAATACTCCACGGTGCAAAACTGGTTTCCTGGAGACGCAGAAGGCAAAGGCGGGGTTTTTAATTTTGTGACCAAGCGTGGGATTTGTCATAAAAGCGCCAAAATCTCTTGGACACAGGTCGAGACTGGCTCAGCTGTGACATGGAAATACCCGTCTTGTATCCTCAAGGGAGATGACAGTATTGGGGAGTTTTACTCGATCGCTGTGACCAACAATCGCCAACAAGCAGATACAGGAACCAAAATGGTACATTTGGGCAAACGCACAAAAAGTACCATCATTTCAAAAGGGATTTCGGCAGGAACTTCTCAAAACAGTTATCGCGGATTGGTGAAAATCAGTCCTCGAGCCGATGATGCGCGTAACTTTTCGCAGTGTGACTCTTTGCTGATGGGCAATAAATGTGGTGCGCATACGTTTCCCTACATAGAGGCTGGAAATAAAAGTGCCCAAATCGAACATGAAGCCACGACCAGTAAAATTGGAGAAGACCAAATTTTTTACTGTAACCAACGTGGTATCGACACCGAAAAAGCAATCGCACTGATTGTCAACGGCTTTAGCAAAGATGTTTTAAATAAACTCCCAATGGAATTTGCAGTGGAAGCGCAGAAACTACTCGAAATTTCCCTTGAAGGTTCTGTTGGATAAAATCAAAAAAAATGAAATACAACCTACCACGAATTGCCCTATTGCTGTTTGTCGCAGCATGCACAACCCAACCCAAATCTGAAGTCGAAAGCGTAACTGGTGAGTTTTTGTTTTATGACAATGCTGCTGTTCTCAATACTGGCAGTGAAATTTATGGTGTTGTTGTAGATGACAAACTCCACGAACTCCACGCCCAAGCAATCACCGTGCAAAAAGATAGTTTTGATATGGTGCAAGTCTATATCAAAGGGGTCATTTCCGAAAACTCCAACGAAGAAGGTTGGCCACAAGTTATTACCGTAAAGGAAATTGACTCTGTTGCCCCATCCGCACCATTGACTAATCAAATGATCGAAATTCGAACTGAATAATATGCTGAGTATAGACAACCTCCACGCCCAAGTTGAAGGGAAAGGAATTTTAAAAGGGATTAATCTCGATATCAAGCCAGGCGAAGTCCATGCGATTATGGGTCCAAACGGCTCGGGAAAAAGTACGCTTTCCACTGTGATTGCAGGACATGAGGACTATGAGGTAACCAAAGGAAACCTGCTGTATCAAGGGTCAGACATCAGTGAATTGAGTGCCGATGAGCGTGCCCATTTGGGCATCTTTTTGTCTTTTCAATATCCAATAGAAATTCCAGGCGTTACAGTGACAAACTTTATCAAAACCGCCATCAACGAAACACGTAAGGGACAAGGGCTTGAGGAAATGCCTGCCAATGTGATGCTGAAAAAAATCAAAGAAAAAGCAAAGTTGCTTTCCATCGATACCCAATTTTTATCGCGATCGCTCAATGAGGGCTTTTCGGGTGGTGAAAAAAAGCGAAATGAAATTTTTCAAATGGCCATGCTCGAACCCAAGCTCGCCATATTGGACGAAACAGATTCGGGGCTCGATATCGACGCCATGCGCATCGTCGCCAATGGGGTCAATACGCTACGCAATGAGGACAACGCAATTCTTGTAATCACGCACTACCAACGATTATTGGACTATATCGTTCCTGATTTTGTTCACGTCCTCCACGAAGGAAAAATAGTAAAGTCTGGTGGTAAAGAACTCGCGATCGAGCTGGAAGAAAAAGGTTACGATTGGATCAAACAAGCGATATAATGGATTTACAAGAAAAACTTGTTGCTTCCTATATGGCGCAAACGTCTGCAAGCGCAGAACCTGCTAGGCTTGCGAAAATTCGTTCGGCTGCGATTGAGACCTTTGAACAACAAGGATTTCCAACCAAAAAAATGGAAGAGTGGAAGTACACCCCGCTCAACAAATTGGTCAAAACGGATTATACTGTTTTTCCAAAAAAATCTAAAAACCTCACTCTTGATGAGGTGCAAAACTATATTCTTCATGATGTAGACACCTTTAAGATTGTGTTTGTCGATGGGGTGTATAGTTCTTTCCTCTCCGAAACCACGCATGAGGGGATGGATGTATGCTTACTCTCAGCGGCATTGAGTCAACCGAAATTTCGAAAAGTCATTGAGCAGTATTTTGACGCCGTTGCCGGTTCAGGAGACTCCTTCACCGCTCTGAATACGGCCTTTGGTCGGGAAGGTGCTTTTGTGCATATCCCAAAGAAGAAACGAGTCGAAAAACCAATTCAAATCATTCATTTCTCTACGGGAGTTAATCAAAACTTAATGTTACAACCCCGCAACTTGATTGTGGTGGAAGCCCAAAGCGAAGTGCAAATCATTGAAAGACACCAAAGCTTGACCGATACGCCCGTATTGACCAATGTGGTAACCGAAATTTATACCCATAAAGGCGCACAAGTCGACTACTACAAAATTCAAAACGACCATGAGGAAGCGTCTTTAGTCGATAGTACCTATATCCATCAAGAAAAGCATTCGCATGCCAAAGTGCATACCTTTTCCTTTGGCGGTCAATTTATACGCAACAACCTGCATTTTTATCATAAAGACCAAGCGATTCAGTCCACCATGAAAGGCATTACCCTGGTGGAAGGTAAGCAATTGGTCGATCACCACACCCTAGTGCATCATGCGCATCCCAATTCGGAAAGCCACCAGGAATATAAAGGCATTTACGATGGGCAATCGACAGGGGTGTTCAATGGCAAAATCGTTGTGGAACAAGAAGCCCAAAAGACCAATGCATTTCAACAAAACAACAACATCTTGATGAGCGATAAAGCGACCATCAACACCAAGCCGCAACTCGAAATCTTTGCTGATGATGTGCGTTGCAGCCATGGTTGTACAATTGGTCAGCTCGACGAAACCGCTCTGTTTTATCTGCAAACAAGAGGGATCCCCAAAAAAGAAGCACGGGCTCTACTTACCTATGCCTTTGCCAATAACGTTTTGGCAAGTGTCGATATCCCTGCGGTCAAAACCAGAATCAATGCCCTAATCGCAAAAAAATTGGGTGTTAACCTCGGTTTTAACCTGTAAATATGGAATTGGATCTAAACACGATACGCGCCGATTTTCCCATCCTATCACGAAAAGTGAATGGGCAAGACTTGGTGTATCTAGACAATGCCGCTACTTCCCAAACGCCAACCCAAGTGATTGATGTGATTGCTGATTATTACCAAAGCTATAACGCCAATATTCACCGTGGTGTACATACTTTGAGCCAAGAGGCAACCGACAAGTTTGAACAAGCCCGACAAAGCATACAAACGCATTTTAACATTCGAGAATCCCATGAGGTGATTATTACGTCTGGAACAACCCATAGCATCAATTTGGTCGCCTTTGGGTTTGGCACCCTTTTAGGCCCTGGCGACGAGGTTATTGTTTCAGCCCTAGAACACCACGCCAATATCGTGCCTTGGCAAATGATGTGTGAGCGCAGTGGTGCAATCCTGCGCGTGATTCCGATGACCGATGAGGGAACCCTCGATATACATGCCTATAAAAAATTGCTAAACACAAAAACCAAACTGGTATTTGTCAATCATGTATCCAATGCACTTGGAACGATAAATCCCATAGAAGAAATCATTCAAAAAGCGCACAAAGTAGGTGCTGCTGTTCTGGTCGATGGTGCACAGGCTTGTGGACATATCAAACCCGACCTCCAAAAACTCGACGTCGATTTCTACACCGTTTCAGCACACAAGCTTTGTGGTCCAACAGGGATCGGTATGCTATATGGGAAAGAAAAATGGCTTAATAAACTCCCGCCATATCAAGGCGGCGGCGAAATGATCGACGAGGTTACGTTTGAAAAAACTACTTATGCAGATTTGCCGCATAAGTTTGAGGCTGGCACCCCGAATATCTGCGGTGGAATTGCCTTTGGTGCAGCTTTAGATTATATGAATACGATTGGTTTTGATGCCATTGGAAGCTATGAAGATGAGCTTCTTCAATATGCAACTGAACAACTCACTCAAATCGAAGGATTGCGCATCTATGGNGANAATAAACACAAAACTGCNGTGATTTCATTCAATATCGATTCGATTCACCCCTATGATGTCGGTACCCTGCTCGATAAGATGGGCATTGCTGTGCGAACCGGCCATCACTGCGCCCAACCGATTATGGATTACTACAAGATTCCAGGGACCATACGNGCTTCCTTTGCGTTTTATAACACCAAAGATGAAGTGGATACTTTTGTCAACGGCGTACAACGAGCAGTTGCNATGTTGCGCTAATTTGTATTTTTGACAAATGACCGTAGAGCAAGTACAAGACGAAATCATAGATGAGTTTTCACTCTTTGACGACTGGATGCAACGCTATGAGTATATGATTGAGCTGGGAAAATCGCTACCCTTGATCGAGACAAAACACAAAACGGATGACAATATTATCAAAGGTTGTCAAAGCAANGTGTGGGTGCATGCTGATATGGTTGATGAAAAAGTGGTGTTTACTGCCGATAGCGATGCCGTGATCACCAAGGGAATCATTGCCATTTTGATTCGTGCATTTTCCAACCAGCCGCCAAAAGANATTCTAGATGCCAATACCGATTTTATCGATAAAATTGGCCTGAAAGAGCATCTCTCGCCGACAAGAGCCAATGGCCTGGTGTCGATGATCAAACAACTCAAACTATACGCTTTGGCGTATCAAACGCAACTCAACTGATGGAAGGACAAGAACTTGGAGATAAAATTGTGGGCGTACTCAAAACAATATACGACCCCGAAATTCCTGTAGATATCTATGAACTCGGACTGATTTATGATGTTTTTGTCAACGAAGATCAAGATGTAAAAGTGTTGATGACACTGACCACACCCAACTGTCCCGTAGCAGACTCGCTNCCACAAGAAGTCAAGGACAAAGTACAATCGCTCGATGAGGTAAATGAAGCCGAAGTGGAGCTTACTTTTNACCCGCCATGGACNCGTGATTTGATGAGTGAAGAAGCTAAACTCGAACTCGGATTNTTATAAAATGAGCATTGTAAACCGCGTAGCTGAAAGCGGTCTGATTCAGTTTGATCCCGCTATCCTAGTCAAAGACATAACANTGTCTGCGGTTTCCCTATCAGACTTTCTCAACGATGAACCCATTTTACGAGAAAAGCCCTTTCGANAGCTCATTGCTGACCACGACTGGGCAGTCTTTGCTGGTCAGTATGTGGCAATACAAATCGATAAGGAGACATTGGTCCCGCAGTGGGCGACAATGCTGCTTACAAGTTACCTTGAACCNTATGCCTTGGGGATTTGTTTGGGGGATCAGGCCACTGCACTGGATATGGCTTATGAAAAGGCTTTGGCAAAACTCAGCGTTGANGANTACAGTGAAAAAAATATCATTATTAAAGGGTGTAGCGATGGGTCGGTACCCGANTGGGTTTATGTTCGGCTGATGGAAGTATTGCAGCCCCACGCCAACCGAATCGCATATGGAGAAGCATGCTCGTCGGTCCCTTTATATAAACGTTAGCTTTTTATAATTTTGATCGAAATTGACCTACTTTGNAAAGAATAATCATCGTANTGCTCTGTTTGGGATTGATGCNCCTGCANGCGCAAGANTCTGANGCTCAANCAAAAGACCCNNTTGGAGGATNCTGGTCCTATTCTGGAAAAGCGAGTTTGTTGTTTAACCAGGCNGCTTTTAGTCAATGGGCTTCGGGTGGGGTGAATAATNTATCNCTAGGATTCACNATTGATTATGAGGTTCACTATAAAGAAAATGGCTGGTCATGGGATACCAAAAGCTCNGGATCTTATGGACTGANTTATATCGAAGGGGATAAATTCCTAAAAAAAACCAACGATCGTTTNGAGATCAACTCNCTATTGGGAAAGGAGTTTTCAGACACGTGGAGCTACTCAACAATTTTGAATTTCAAATCTCAAATTGCGCGTGGCTATCGATTTGGAACAGATGAAGAAGGAGAAGAAACCCGCAGTTTGCGAACGCATTTTTTCTCGCCGGCTTATCTGCAATTTGGGGTAGGNNTGTACTGGAAAAAATCGACNGATTTGTGGCTGAATATCGCTCCTTTTACCCAGCGAATNACCTTTGTGAGTCGACAGTTTACGCAAGATTTGGCANACGACAAGGCCTATTTTGGGGTGTCGAAAGGGAACAATCACCTCTTTGAGTTGGGAGCTTCNGTAAGNGGATTTTATAAGTTTGAAGCGCTAGAAAATGTATTTATCGAAAACCGATTGGCGCTCTATACCGACTANTTGGGAGANCNAGATAATATCGATTTTGACTACACCCTNTCTGCTCATATGAAAGTGAATGAATACATCAGTACCCAGTTGGAAATCCAATTGGTCTATGATGACAATGCCGTACAAGCTCTACAAAGCCGTGANATCTTTGGCGTGGGGGTGAGTTTGANCCTTTAAGATTCCGGATACAAAAAATGGTTGNAGGGAAAGCGTGTGATATGGATGTCTCTCACCTTGCNATATAAGAGTTCTCGGAGCTGGTCNATATGGGTTTTGTGTTGGGCAGAAATAAAAATGGAATCNCCNTGGGTNCGCGCCATCCACGACTGTTGCCATTCTTCCAANCTNTANTGTTTGGTGGTTCGTGGGGTTGTCAAATCATCATCNTCNANNNCTTCAGCTTGATAGGCATCGATTTTATTAAATATCATCACGGTCGGCTTATCGATTGCTCCGATTTCACTGAGTAATNGATTNACCGATTCGATATGCTCCTCAAAGTTCGGATGGGCAATATCTACCACATGCAACAGCATATCAGCTTCGTGGACCTCATCGAGTGTACTTTTAAANGACTCCACGAGTTGGGTCGGGAGTTTGCGAATAAATCCGACCGTATCACTCAACAAAAAGGGCAAATTACGCACCACCACTTTACGTACCGTAGTNTCGAGTGTAGCAAAGAGTTTGTTTTCGGCAAAGACTTCACTCTTGCTCAACACATTCATCAGTGTAGATTTTCCAACATTGGTATANCCTACNAAAGCGACTCGNACCAATGCCCCACGGTTTCCGCGTTGGGTCGCCATTTGGCGATCGATGCCGACTAGCTTTTTCTTCAGAAGAGAAATTTTGTCTCGGACAATCCGACGGTCGGTTTCGATTTCGGTTTCTCCAGGCCCACGCATTCCAATTCCTCCGCGTTGACGTTCGAGGTGAGTCCATAACCCTTTGAGTCTTGGTAAGAGATATTGGTACTGGGCCAACTCCACTTGTGTACGGGCATAGCTTGTTTTGGCGCGCTGTGCAAAAATATCTAAAATCAAACCTGTGCGATCTAAAATTTTACATTTTAAAAGTTGCTCGATATTGCTTTGTTGAGCAGGGGTGAGTTCGTCATCAAAGACTACAGTGCTAATGTCATNTGTTTTGACATAGGCCANTACCTCTTCCATTTTCCCNGATCCGATAAAGGNTTTGGGATGCGGNGTTTCCATACGCTGGGTAAAACGTTTGGCNACGGTTCCGCCNGCAGTGTGAGTTAAAAATGCAAGTTCATCNAGGTATTCNTGNATGCGTTCCTCTGATTGATTTTGATNAATNATNCCGATGAGGATGGCTTGTTCAAACGCAAGGTCTTTTTGCTCAATCATCGGNAGACTTCCAGTGCTTTAGCNAGAGNGTATTTCCATCAAAAACCCCATAGGTGTAGTGGGTAATCCAGTCTCCAAGGTTAATGTAGGTCGATTTATCGTTGAGTGAGATTTCCAAAGGCAAATGACGATGACCAAAAACAAAATAATCGAAGTGCTCGGATTTCAGTTTTCGTTTGGCATACTGGACAAGCCACTCCCTGTNTGGCCCATCGTAGATTAGATCTTTTGAACCAGAAATCAATTTNTTTTTTAAGGATAAATANCGNGCAAAAGGGATNCCTAAATCGGGGTGTAGCCANCGNTANANCCANTGAAAAAANGGATTNCNAAACACCTTTTTCATGNGTTTATANCCNNTGTCTTTNGGCCCCAANCCATCGCCATGACCNATAAAGAATCGTTTGGTTCCAAGTTCCATCACTTTTGGATGGAAATAGACGTTGGCACCAATTTCTTTTTCGAGATAATCGATCATCCACATATCGTGGTTTCCCACAAAGTAATGAATGGAGATTCCTGCATCGGCAAGCTCGGCGAGTTTGCCCAAAACACGAACATAACCCTTCGGAACGACCTCTTTGTACTCATACCATACATCAAAAAGGTCACCGAGGATATAGAGGGCTGTTGCTTTTGGTTTGATTTCATCGAGCCATTTGACAAACAGGCGTTCCCGCACCAAACTCGTTTCTCGGTCGGGTGCACCCAAATGGTGGTCAGAAGCAAAATAGATTTTCCCTTTCATCAGATGCAAAAGTAGTTATTCTTGATCGCTTGCATACCATTCGGCATAGGCCGTGGCAGTTTCATGCAAGCGCACATTGTGCAGTTTGATATGGCTAGGTAAGCGAGCTGCAATGCGATGGGCAAAATCAACAACCATCTTTTCACTTGTGGGCTGATAGTCCACCAATAGAACTTTGTGGCCACTTTCTGAAAGCGTTTTTGCCAAGTCGACATGGGGTGTGTTTTGATTAAAAACCGTGGCATGGTCAAACACATCTACAATTTCTGATTTGACAATGGTTTTGAGATCTTTAAAATCGATGACCATTCCATTTTTAACATGTTTTTGATCGTCGATTGGACTCCCAATCACGGTGACATAAAGCTTATAGCTGTGACCATGTACGTTTTTGCACAGGCCGTCATATCCATACAGGGCATGGCCTGTTTCAAATCCAAAGCTTTTTGTTACACGGATTTTCGTCATGATTTAGATTTAAATTGATGTAGCGTTTGTTGTGTTCGCTCAGATAGAACAAGACGGCCAGAAACTTCCGCATTGTGTTCGAGTAGATTGTCCCAATCCTCTGTTCCTTTCCAAAGTGCTTTTTTGAGTTCTGCCACCGCTTGGGGTGTATATGCAGCAAGTCGGTTGGCGTGTTGCGTAACAGCTTCTTCAAGGGCATCGAAGTCGGAATGCAGTTCTGAAAGCAAGCCTTTGGCATGTGCCCAGTCTGCCGATTTCCAAGCATGAGCCGCTAGTGATAGCTCGGACAGTGCTGCCGTGCCGATTTTTCGCATCACCGCAGGTGCAATGACAAAAGGCCCAATGCCAATTGCGATTTCCGAGAGTTTAACTTCTGTATGGATTGTGGCAAGGGCATAATCACAAGCTGCTATCAGCCCAACACCGCCGCCCACAGCTTTGCCGTGGATGCGGCCAATTATGGGTTGTGGACAACGTCGCATCGCATTGATCACATTAGCAAATCCCATAAAAAATGCTTTTCCCTGTTCTGGGGTTTTCACAGCCAATAGCTCATCAAAAGATGCTCCTGCACAAAAGGCCTTTGCGGGGTCGCTCTGCAATATAATCACTTGAACATCATCGACATTAGAGATTTTCTCAAAGGCCGCATGTAAGCCCTTGAGATGGGTGGCGGGAAAGGCATTGTGTTTGGCATGTGCAAAATGAATCCGAGCTACTCCATTATCTTTTAAGACTTGTATGCCTTCCTTCATCGGTTGATTCGCCATATCTTTGTGACTGATGCGACAAAAATACGGAATATCGCATAGACAACACAGCCAACAGATGAAAGGGGTTTTATTTGATTTAGATGGGGTTTTTTATGTCGAACAGCAATTGATTCCTGGCGGGATTGCATGCTTAGATTGGTTGCGTGAGCAAGGCATCCCTTACCGCTTTGTGACCAATAACACAACCTTATCCAGAAAAAATTTAGTAGCAAAACTGAAAGGTTTGGGCCTTCCTGTGGCAGAACATGAGATCATAAGTGCCAACTATGCAGGCGTGCTTTTGCTCGCACAGCGGAACCTCAAACGCTGTCGCTTGGTTCTTCGTCCAGAGGCACAACTGGACTATCCTCCCAACTGTTTGGAACATCCAGACGCGATTGTCATTGGCGACATCGGGAATCGATGGGATTATGATTTGCTGAATGCCTTGATGAATCAAGTCTTGGACGGAGCTGAAATCATCGCGCTTCACAAAGGTCGTTATCACGAGGGGGCAAGTGGGCTTGTTCTTGACAGTGGCGCTTTTGTGGCAGCGCTCGAACACGCCACAGGAAAACAGGCCATCGTTGTTGGAAAACCCACCCAAACATTCTTTGAATTGGCTAGTCATTCTTTTGATTGTAAATCAGATGAACTGGTTATGGTAGGAGATGATCTTATCAATGATGTCAAAGGAGCACAACAGATGGGAATGTATGCGATAATCGTGCAGACTGGAAAATACCGTAAAGCCCTCGTCGATGGTTCAAGCATTCAGCCAGATGGCTGTATTTCTTCCATAAAAGAATTGCCAAAATATCTCCAAAACCGAATAAGGTAACTTCGCCTTAACACTCTCCAAGAAGTAATTTGTTATTTTTGCGCAAAATGCGCTATGAAAAATTTAATTGTCATCGGTCATCCCGATCAACAATCCTTTTGTTATAATGGGATCTTTTCTACCATCAAATCCGAGATTGAAGCCAGTGGACAAGAGTTGGAAGTCATCGATTTGTATCGCGATAGCTTTACGCGTCCACGAACTGCTGTTATTGAGAAATACAAAAAGCTGGTCACATGGGCAGAGTGGATTTATATCGTTTCGCCCGTCTGGTGGTTTCGATTGACTCCTCGTACTGAAATTTTCTTTGATGAGGTGATGACGCCCGGTTTTGCCTATCAATTTGTCAATATCACCAAAACATACGCCTACCCCAAGCCATTTTTGAAAGACAAAAAAATCAGAACCTATGTGACACATGGTGCGCCTTCACTTCCTGTGCGTACACTGTACTTGAATTCCGTTAAGCTTCGATTGGTCATGGGGGTATATAGTTTTGTGTTTGGTTGGCGCTGGTCGTTGTGGTTTAAAACCAAACAGTTTTGGTCAGTGCCTTTTGTATCTCACAAAAAGCGAGAAAAATATTTACGCATTGTTAAGAAAGATATACAAAGAGATTTGAAGTTAGGTTCAAGTAAATAATCATCTATTTTAAATTTTGTAAATTAGAACGATGAAACGATTTCTAGAAAAATACTACCCGATTCTTCTGGCTTTTTTCAGTTTTTTATATTCTGTATTCCTGTGGTTTTCGGGTCATCAATTGGAAGGGATTTATGTGGGGCTTTGGCCCATCACAATTCTTGGCTTTGCACTAGCGATCAGACAACGACGACGGGATGACAAATAAGGTGATGTTTTTTATCGGGCTAGCGATTTTTATCGTCTATGTCTACTTCTTGCTCCGCATAATCAGTCGGCAGCATCGCATTCAGCGAAAAGAACATGCCAATGCTTATGATCAAGTTGATCTTGATGGGATGGGTAACCAAGGTCGAATCCCAGACAAAAAACCCAAAAACCGCGCCTAAATCACTCAAGCGAAAAGCGCATTCCAAAAGTCGCAAATTGATATCCTTTCTTTTCGATAGCTGTTCTCCCTTCATAAAGGGGATCCCTAGCTGGATTCGTATGGTTTAAATGAATAAAATAAATTTTATTTTTTTCTTCTATAGCTAGCGATTTAAACCGTGTGATACTCTCCTCTACAAAAGGATGTGGTACTTCTGACATCGGTCTAGGAATTTCGCCATCCTCAAAAAAAGTGGCATCAATAAATGCATAATCAACCTGAGTCACTAAGGTATTGATGTCGATGTCCCATAAATCCCACTTGTCAATATCAGGGATGTACAATGCGCGTTTGGACTGCCCTTCAACCAGAAAACCCACCGTTTCAGAAAATTCATCTCGATGAGGTACAACAAGAGGAGTGACTGTCAGTCGGGGAGATACGAAAACAGGCGTTTTGTTTTGTATTGGCTGAATCGAAATGTTTTCGAGATCAACCAGCTGACTCCAAGGGCCATTGTTTTGTAAAAACTGAACCATTCGAGGCATAGCATAAACTGGTATTTGATTTGTGTTTGCTGATTCTCTTCCCAAGTGAATAAGCCCTGCGTAATGTCCCATATGAGCATGAGTCAAAAAAATCTCCAATTCCTTTGCCGGGGATATGGACTGTAAATAATTGGTTTGCTCAACAATATCAGGAGAGGCGTCAAAGAGAAGATGTTTGGACTCGTCGATAACCCCCAAACTGACCACATAATCATTGGGTCTTTCCGTAGCACAACAATCTTTTACACAACCCATGTGCGGAGAACCACCATCTTGAAGCGTGCCCAAAACGACCAAAGTTTGGGCTTCAGTTATATGAAGTATTCCAATAAATAACAGAAAGTGAAGCGTTTTCATGACCAAAAGATAGTCAATCCTGATTGTATATAATGTATTTCAACGCTGAAAGTAAACGGGTTCATGTATAAACAATGAAATTAATTTTTTAAATTTAAAAAATGAAAAGTGTATTTTTTTCTGCTGGTCCGTTCCTAACTTTTTTTCTGTTTTTTGGATGTAATTCCTCCCAAATGACTTCAAACGACCCAGATGGTTTTGATTTGACCCCAGGTCAACTGATCACACAAAACATCCTTCACAACGGAGATGAACGTGAGTACCAATTGTATCTTCCCAGTTCCTACAATGAAGGAACAGCGTATCCTGTGCTACTAAATTTTCATGGGTTTGGAGGAAATGCAAAAGATTATTTTGAATATGAATCTAACTTTCAAGAAGTCGCTGATCAGGAGGCCGTGATTTTGGTCTACCCTCAAGCTTTACTGTTGTCTGGTTTTTCGGTTTGGAATGCAGCGCCATTTGCAGAAGATAATAAAACAGATTTTGATGATATTGGCTTTATAGAAACCCTTATTGTCAAACTACAAGATCAACTGTCAATCGATCCAGAGCGTGTTTATGCTTCTGGATTTTCAACTGGAGGAATGTTTAGTTACGCCTTGGCCTGCTTTTGTAATGAACCCATTGCAGGTGTTGCTGCAGTTTCTGCTGCACAGCTTAACCTTGTAGATTGTGCCCCCTCACCTATTAATGTATTTATCGCACATGGCACTGATGATGATCTTTTGCCATATTATGGCTCTTCCGATATCGCTAGTATTGACGAGGTGGTTTCGTTTTGGACTAGCGTAAATCAAACCTCTACTGTTGCACAAGAAAGCAGTTATGCTTTCGATAAAGAAACAGTTTATCAATATACCTATTCAGAGGGAATCAATAACTCTCAAGTGATGCTTTATAAGGTTGAGAATGGGAATCATGAGTGGTTTGATCATGAAATCAGAGGACAATCATTTACATACTTGATTTGGGATTTCTTGTCAACTCAAAATTTTAGTGGGAGCAAAGATTAATTTTGATTGTTCAGCTTAGCTACTTCCAAAGCCGAAGTGCGTGTACCATTGACATAAGCCACAATAAATGCCGTTGTGAAACCTTTTGAAATCACATGTCGCTGTGCGATTTTGGCCTGTTGGTAACTCGCTGTAGGACGGTAGAGATATCGATGAAAATCTCTAAACTTTTCAGTCGAAAGTCCACTTAATCCTCTAAAAACCCTGTGATTGACATCTTTTTTATTGATCAATGCAGCAATTTGTACAACATAAACAATATCTGCATCCGCTAAGGCCTTTTGGGCGTTGAAAGACGATGAGGAATTGTGTTTTGCTTTCAACTTGGCAACAATCGTATCCAGGGTGTCTGCAGGCGCATTTTCATTGGGGAGATTTGCTGGCATGGTTCCCGTGTTGGTCGATACATTGGCAGGGGTTGATTTAGAAAGATCTGAATTGGTTGCTTGTGTTTTATTTCGATGATTTTGAAGGATTTGGAGGGCCTCTTCGGCTGACCGAACTCGCGGAGAAGTTGTTGGTGTTGTTGTAGAATCTTTTTCGGGAGTAGGTTCGGATTGGACTTCAATAACAATGGGTTGTGAAGCTGCTGGGGGCTGTGGATTCGTTGGTGTCACTCCCTCATTTTGATTGCGGTGACTCTCCAAGATTTGAAGAGCTTCCTCGGCTGACCGAACAGGAGGACTTTCATCATTTTGATTTTGTGGCACTTGTTCGCTTTCGGGGGATTTAACCTCGGTTTCTAAAGATGCATTTAAGGGAGTTTGCGGGCTGTCACTTGGTCTAACTTGAATCACAATGGTAGCTGGTTCTTCTTGAACCTTTGGCGTGCTTTGTGATGGTGGTGCGGTTCCAACTGAGGGTGTTTGACTGGTCACAACTGGAGGGATTGCACTCGGCGCAGGACTTAGCTGAAGGGGCGGCACAACTGGCGCGGATCTAGTTTGGCTTGTGTTTTGAATTATCGGGACTGTTGTTTGCGGGACTGGAGGTGGCATTACGGCTGTAGTCGGTGTGTTTACATTAGGCTTCAGCACCTGAGAATAAGCTTGGGTGGGACGATTTGGTGTGGATGTCATGCTCGTCGGCAACATCTGATAGTTTTCGATAATAAACATCGAACGGCGATTGAGCTGATGCTCTGCTTCTGTACAAGGGACCCCATCAGCGCAACGGTTGATGAGCTGACTTTCTCCATAACCCACTGCAGATAAACGCGAAGGGGCGATCCCACGCTGAATCAGCCAGTTTCTGGTCGAGGTCGCTCGGTTTTGTGAAAGACGTAAGTTGTAGGATTGTGGGCTGCGTGAGTCGGTGTGAGACTCGATGCGTATAATTAGCTCTGGGAACCGGATCATCGCATTAAAAACTTTGGTCAATTCAATTTCTGCATCTGGACGAATAAAATATTTGTTGAGATCAAAATAGATGGGGTTTAGTCCGAGTAAACAACCCAAGTCATAAGGCGGGCAATCCTGAGAGAAAGTTTCAATTTCCATATCTACACTGACACTTTGTGAGGTAGTCGGGGCAACAAAAGTTGTCTCAGCAATGGAATATGCCAACCCGTTTTCTGTAATCAAATAATATACTTGCCCGCATTCAACTTCTTCGGGAAAAGAGTAACGAGCATCTTGCTGCACGATTTGCTCCGCGATCATGTTCATGCCCATATCGAGGAGTTTTACCGTTGCGCCTGGCATAAGATTGCCAGTCTTACTGTCTGTGACAATGCCTGTGATTTCAACCACACATTTACTTGGCTTGAAGTAGTAAATTTGATCGGAGGCACTTCCCCGATTACCGTCGCGATTGGAAGAGATATACCCCGTATTGGTTTCGGTTTGGATCAAGAACCCAAAATCATCCCCAGCCGAATTAATCGGAAGCCCCATATTTTCAGCATCACGAGCAATTCCCGAGTCGCTCAACTCTGCTTTAAAAATATCAAATCCACCAAACCCAAGAAGTGCATCAGAGGTGAAGTACAAGGTGCCATCGTCAGCGATATACGGAAATGATTCTCGCCCTTCCGTATTTACTTTTTGACCTAAATTAATGGGGTCTCCGTATGAACCGTCTTTGTAAATATCAACATACCATAAGTCAGATTCACCAGTTGTGCCTGGCATGTCTGAGGCAAAAAAGAGTTTCTTTCCGTCCAAACTCAAAGCGGGATGTGCCACAGAATAGTTGTCATTGTTAAAAGGCAGTTCCTCCACATCACTCCAGTTGCCATCGTCATCGACATTGGCTGTCATCAATTTTAGGCGCACTGTGTTTTTGCGATCGGAGCGTTTTTTCCCGTTTTTGAAGTTGTTACGTGTAAAATAAACTGTTTTTAAATCTTTTGTAAATACGGCAGAGGACTCGTGGAAGGCTGTATTGATGTCCCCCTCAATTTGCTGGGTGTTTTCGAGTTCCCCCTCTTCCCCGATATCAGCAATATAGAGATCTAAAAATGGTTCTCCAGTCCATTCATAATCTCGTTGTCCACTGGCTTGATAAGTCGATGAAAAGACGAGTTTGTCTTTGCCAAAAAAGGCCGAGCTGAAATCTGACTGTTCAGTGTTGATTTTGGTTGTTTCCACAATATACTTCGGACGCAGTTCGGCAATGCTATCGAGGTAATTCAAGTCTGTAACATACAAATCTTCAATAACGGTCCCTTTTTCCATGCGAAAATACTGTTGCATATAGCGGTCTGCAATGGCATAATTTTCGTTGCTTCGAGCACTGATAGATGCTCGTAGATAATAAATGGGTTTGATGTCTTCAGGATAAAGAGAAATCAATTTTCGATACCAAGTATAGGACTGGTTGTATTGACTGTTGAAAAAGTAGGTGTCAGCAAGAGATTGAATCACTTTCTTGTCGGTAAAATCGGCATCGTCACGAACCAGTTTTAAAAAGGCGGATTGTGCACGGTTGTATCGAAAGTCATTATAGTCTCGATCAGCGTCGAAAACATTATAAGGTTCCTTTGGAATCGAATCATTTTGTGCGATTACACTAGAGAAAGCCAACATAAAAAATACAATCCCCAACCAATAAATTGATTGGTTGCTACGAAGTGTTCCTAAAGATGTGAATTGTTTCATTTAGAAAAATCTTGGGGTTAGTATACGTTCTCCTTTGCGCGGAATCGTGAATCGTAAAATCATCTCGTATGACCCTGAGCTAAATTTTTGAATCGCTGTGGTCTGGTAATCATAGGCAAAGCCAACAAAAGCTCTGTCAGAAAGGGCAAAACCAGCGATTGCGCTGATCGCTGCATCGAGTCGATAGGCAGCCCCAAAAGTAATCTTTTCGTTGAAGTAGATGTTGGCAGATAAATCCATCTGAATAGGTGAACCACGGACAATTTTGATCATCCCAGCCGGCTTTAGTTTGATCGCATCGCTTACATCAAACACATAACCCGCAATCAAAAAGTAATGCATCCGCTCCTTGGCTTCTGCCGAAGCAAACACACTTCCATTTACCTCATAGTGCTTGGTTTTCAAGAAATTTGGAATGGAAAGTCCAGCATAAAACCGGTCGTTGTTATAATAAATTCCTGCTCCAATTTGAGGAGAAAGCAGAGAGGTGTTTTCAGAAAATTGATCGTCGCTCGTATTGGCAAGATTGAGCAAAGAATAATCAACTTGTAAGTTGCTCACCCCTGCTTTGAGTCCAAGGGTTATCTTTGACCCATAGTTGTTAAAAAAGGTATATCCGTAGTCCGCTGTCAGACTTTGCTCGGTTGTCGGTCCAATCACATCGCTAACAATAGAAAGTCCCAATGCTGTTTTGTTTCTGCGCCCAACAGGCGAACTGATGGTAAAGCTGCCTGTTTGAGGTGCGCCTTCAAAATCGACCCATTGTGTGCGCGTCAAAAACCCAAAATTAACTGCTTCAATTGACCCTATATAAGCGGGGTTTACCACTTGGGTATTGTACATATGCATGGTGTATTGTGGGTCTTGCTGAGCGTTGGACTGCTTCACTGTGCCAAAAAGAAAAACCAACAGCCATAACCCTGAGAACTTGGCTAGTGTAATCTTCTGTATGTGTATTGTCCTACTCATCACTCTCGATTTATGTATAAATAGCCCGTATACCTTTCTCTACCTGGATTCTCACCTTCAAATTCAATCACATAGAAATAGGTTCCCGCTGGTAGCTTTTGATTCTTAGCAATCGTAATTCTTCCCTCTGAAATCCCCATAAAGAGTTTATCTCCAAGACCATATCCTTTTGCCTCATAGACAAGTACGCCCCATCTGTTAAAGACCTTCACAGTATTGTTTGGATACTTTTCAATTCCTGCGATTTTGAAGTAGTCGTTGATTCCATCATCCCCAGGAGACATTCCGTTGAAGACTTCGAAGTCTCCGTCCACTGGGTCTTGGAAGAATGTCAGAACCGTTGGGTCGTTGGTAGTGTTGCCGTCTGTATCATCCCCATCGTCAGAAATGTCATTGACTGGCACTCCTGATGAGTTGATTGCTGAGGCTGATGCAGTATTTGATACCCCTCCTGCGTTGTCTGCTTGTGCATCGACAACAAATGTTGCTGTATAGGTAGCTGTTTCACCAGCCAATAAGGTTCCTTCACTAGAGCCAAGGTTTGCACTGACAAATATTGGTCCTGTGGTCAGCGTCAGGGCATTCCCGCTTAAGTCGCTAAATGTATCGGTTACGTCCAAACTACTCAGAATAGTATTTCCAGTGTTTTCAACTGTAATTAGGAAGGTTATTGTGTCCCCAAGTCCTGTTGTACCATTGCCATTATCAGTAATTGTAGCTGTTTTTGTGACTTCTATAGAAGACTGTGGTGTCACGGTTGATAAGAGAGTTATTGTCGGATCATTTGGTGTACTTGTACTCGGGTCATCACTGGTGTCTGTCACTGTGCTGTTTGTACCTTGTGCCGTCACTGTTGCCGTGTTGGATACCCCTCCAGCGTTCATCGCCTGATTGTCAACAATAAAGGTTGCACGATAGGTCGCTTGCTCGCCGACTTGTAAGCTGCCTTCAGCTGAACCAAGATTCGCACTGACAAAGGTCGGCTGCGTTGTGAGAGATAAGGTATTTCCAGTCAGATCGGATAAAACATCTGTAATCACTACACTACTCAACGCGTCGTTTCCAGTGTTAGTTGCCACAAGAGTGTACGTTATCGTATCACCCAATCCAATGCTGCCATCTCCGTTGGTGTCAGAAATACTAGCTGCTTTGGTCAATACAATCGATGATGACGGTGTTATTGTTGTTGTTCGTGTGATTGTTGGGTCGTTTTGGGTGTTTCCATCCGTATCGTCACCATCATCACTTATATCAAAAATGTCATTTGTTTTGCCTGGGCTACTCGCCACAACAGTAACGGTGTTTGATACGCCTCCCGCATCAATTGCTTGTTGAGTTATGACAAAGCTTGCCACATAGGTTGCTGACTCCCCTTGTCTGAGTTTGCCTTCCGTCGACCCAAGACTTGCGCTTGTAAAGTTCGGTCCAGAAGTGAGTGTGAGTCGGTCTCCGTTGAGGTCACTGATTACATCATCCAACACCACATCGCGAAGGTCTGTATTCCCTGTATTTGCAACTGTAATGGTATAGTTTATGGTATCGCCTAAGCTATTGGTGTTATCTCCATCATTATCAACCACACTAGCTTCTTTGGTAACCTCAATTGAAGAAACTGGTGGCGCATCCATCAATACGACTGTCGGATCATTATCAGGGTCACCGTCTCCATCATCATCTGTTGACGTTCCGTTATCAGAAACGTCTTCAATCCCATTAAAGTTTCCAGGAATACTACCAACTGCTTTAGCCGTATTGGTAATCAAGCCTGAGAGTGCTGCTTCTTGGCTGATGACATATAAGGCAGTGAATATTACTGATTCACCAACTTCCACTGTTTGTGGTTGCCAATAGTCTGGGCCTGAAGAAAGGGTTAATAAAGTCCCATTTCCATCTGTTAGCGTTTCTGTTTGGATATATACATTCTCTAGAGTAATATCGCCTGTATTGGTCACTTCAATTGAGTAACGAACAATATCTCCTGCACCAGTTAGTCCATCTCCGTTGTCATTGACAAATGCGGTCTTGATGACTTCCATTGCAGGATTTGGATCAGTTTGTACAATTGTTGGGTCATTGGTTGAATCACCATCGCCGTCACTATCACTTGGAAGACCATCATCCGACACATCAATGACATTGTTTGACTTTCCAGGACTGCTAGCTGTGAATGTAATCGTATTGGATACTCCTCTGGCATTTACCGCTTGCTGATTGATGATGAATGTCGCTTGGAAAGTAGCCATTTCTCCCACACGCAGCGTCGTAGGCGATCCCCCTATCATGTCTGATCCTATATAATTAGGTCCGGAAGACAAATTGAGTATATCGCCATTGAGATCTGTAAACGTATCGACAAAACTCAGCCCTGTCAAGTCTGTATTTCCAGTATTTTCAACCGTAATCGTATACGTGATGGTGTCCCCAATTCCATTTTTATTATCCCCATCGTTATCGGCAACATTTGCGGTTTTGACCACCTCCATACTTGGGATTTGATCCATCTCAACCACTGTTGGGTCATTAAGAGGCAAGGTGTTCGGATCATCACTAGTGACCGCGATTGGATTGCCACTTGGGTCCGTACCAATAGCTGTCACGGTATTGATAACACTACCGCTGTCAGCTGCCGTTTGACCGATCACATAAATCGCAGTGTATATTTCGGTATGACCAGGTGCGATATCTCGAACAAGCCATGCGCTTGTGTCAATGCTGAGCATATTCCCGTTGCCATCGGTTAAAGTGTCTGTAAGTTGAACCCCTTCAATTGTGACGTTTCCTGTATTGGTAACTCGAATTGTATACTCAATCACATCTGTTGCCCCTACAAAGCCATCATCATCACCAATGATTGTCGCGGTTTTGGTTACAGTCAACTGTGGATCCTGTGCAATTGTTGTGATTGTTGGGTCATCATCTGTGTCTCCAACTCCAATATCCCCTACATCAGAAATATCACTGACTGATCTACCGTCTGGCACAACCCCAGTTGCGGTTGCCGTATTGGTAAGGCCGCCTGCATCGACAATTTCTTGATCGATGAGTTTGTATACAATATAGGTTTCTATACTTCCTGGGTCAATGGAACGAATAGTTGATAGAGTTGTAGTTCCTGAGGTTAATGGCGTTGCATTTCCATTGAGATCTTCTAATTCATCCACCAGAGTCACATCGAGGGTTAAGTTTCCAGTGTTTTCAACCGTAATGGTGTACTGCACCACATCGCCAACGCCGTCCTCACCGTCTCCATTATCTTGAATGGTCGCAGTTTTAATCACTTCTAGGTCGAGTACTCCACTGATTGTGGTAATTGTTGGGTCTTCTGTTTCTGTTGTAGTTGGGTCATCACTGACAGTAGAAATCGTTATTCCACTAGGGGTGATTGCCTCTGCTGTGGCTTGATTTGATACGCCGCCTGCGTTGATTGCATCTTGAGTTATCGTATACTCGACTGTGTAATTTGCAGTTTCTTCTGGTTTCAAAATGCCTTCTAAAGAACTAGCGGTCGCATCGACAAATATTGGTGTCAATAGCTCTGTTCTGCCTCCACTAGTGTGAGATAAAATATCCGTCAGCTCGATCGACTGTAGGGTTACATTTCCGTCATTAGTCAAGGCAAGATCATACGTAATGGTATCGCCAGCATCTAAGTTACCATCAGCCCCTGGATTTGGAGTAGCTGATTTTATCAGCGAAATCGCAGGCGTTTGGGTAAAGCTGGTAACAACAGGCGAATCGATACTCTCAACTGGTATTGCTGTATCACTTGGCGTAAGTGCTGTCATAGAAACAATGTTTTCTACACGACCACTGTCGATTGCTGCTTGATCGACAGCATATACTGCCTGATAAGTTGCGGTATCCCCAACACGTAAGGCGGTCAGGCTCGTTTGTGAAAGCCCATTAACTTGAGTAAGTATTAATACACCCGAAAGGTCTGTCGTGTTTCCATCGCCATCGGTGAGTGTGTCTGTAAATGCGATGTCGTCTAGTGTTACATTTCCAGTATTGATAATTTCTACCGTGTATGTGATGTTGTCTCCTACTTTAAATACGCCAGAAGGTGGTGATGCTGTTTTGGTGATTTCAACGTCTGGCTTGGCTTCGATGTTCAATATCAGAGCATCGTTGTTCAAAATACCATCCCCATCCGCGTCGAAGTTTTCGTCATTATCATGATCAAAATAGTACGTTCTCACATCTCCTGATGCGTCAAGAGTAGCCTCCACTCGATTGTATAATATTCCCCCATCCACGTCAGACTGGGTTAAGATATATGCCAATGTAAAGAGGGCGGTTTCTCCTTCTACAATTGTTCCTTTGGGTGATCCTCTGTTGTTATCTGACCAAGTTACAGACGGAGTAGATGAGATTGGTGTATTGGATTTATCTGAAAAGGTGTCTACGATATCTCCATCCGTCCATGTTAAGGTTATATTTCCAGTATTTTTAATCGTAATGGTATAATCTACTGTATCGCCAGCGCCAATCACACCGTCCCCATTCGTGTCTGAGACATCCTGAACTTTTATGATTTCCGCAGATGGGAATGATCCCATGGTTATTCTTGTCACATCGTCTGAAGTGTTTCCGTCAAAGTCGTTTCCATTATCAGAGACATCTTCAACTTGAATATCTGTACCCTCAATGTCTCCATAGAAAGTTACCGTGTTTGTGGCCTCTCCAGAATCATAAACATCCTGTGTGATGGTATAATAAGCGTGATAAGTGGCTGTTTCACCTGCCTTGAGTGTTCCATGTGCAAGTGTACCATTATCCGCACTTATCCATTCTAAACTTCGTGGGTTGTTTGGCGGGTCAAAGGATAGCAGATTTGCAGGCGTATTTCCGTCCAAGAACGTATCATCGTAGCCAATGTCTGTGAGCGTTACATTCCCCGTATTTTTAACCGTAATAATAAACTTGACTTGGTCCCCGACATCAGCGATATTATTATTGTCTTGATCATTTTCAAATACCCATGTTTTGGTGACTTCAAGTTCTGCATCAGCCCCCGTACTTACATCAGCAATATCACTGGCTTCAATATCTGCTCCTGTAGGAGGTGTTGCGGTAACAACTACTGTGTTTCGTACCAGTTTGGTGTCTGCTACATCAGAAGTGATAATGTATGTTGCCGTGTAGGTAATCTCATCTTGTACTGCTAATTCAACCGCTGTAAATGCGGGTGTAGTGCTGAGTGTGGTCACGTCTGTTCCGAACGCATTAGAGATTGTGTCGGTCAGACTCGACAAGGTCAGAGTTACATTGCCTTCGTTTTTGACTGTAATGCTATATTCTATCTCGTCACCTGTTCCGTTGTAGCCGTCAGGTATTCCACCAGGATTATCTGTAATGTTTGCGACTACTTTTACGACCGTCAATGCAGGTGCTGCATCAATTGTGGTTACTGTCGGATCGTTTGTTGGATCGGAATCAGTATCAGCATCTGTATCCAAAGTTGCATCCCCATCATCACTCTGATCATCAATCGAATTTCCAGCTGGACTTTCTGCAATCGCTGTGACGCTATTCATTACTCCTCCTGCATCAATAGCTTCTTGAGTCACAACATAACTCGCTGTATAAGTTGCCATCTCTCCAACAGCTAAGCTGCCAACATCCGAGTTCTGGCTAGACACTAGATGAGTTGTTGTTAATGGAGATTCCACCAAAGTGATGCCATTGAAATCTGTTATGCTATCTACCAGAACGAGGTTTTCAAGGGTAACATTTCCTGTGTTGGTCACTCTTATCGTGTAATTGATGGTGTCGCCAATGTCAATACTGCCATCTCCACCGTCATCGACTTGAGCTGTTTTGACAACCTCCATTTCAGGGATTTCAGCAATCGGCGTATTCGTTGGTGTATCGAGTTCATCCACAACTGGCGTTGTGCTTCCAGGTGCAAAGGCGGTTGCAGTAACATTGTTGATTAAGCCCCCAGCATCAACCGCTTGTTGGGTGATCACAAAGTATGCTTTATAAGTCGCGATTTCATCTACCTTCAATGATCCGTCAGGCGAATTGGCAGTCGCTCCCACAAAGAATGGATCCAAGGTAAAGGTTAATTCTTCGGAATCATTGTCGGTGAATATATCTTCAATACTCAAATTCTCTAGCGCGATATCTCCCGTGTTTTCAACTGTAATGGTGTATTCAACGAAATCGCCTAATCCGTCGACTCCGTCTCCATTGTCATTAATATCATATGTTTTTGCTACCTCTAAGCTTGCTATTGCCGAAATTGTTGAAGACACAGCGTTACTGTCTTCAGATATACTTTCGCCAGCTGGAGTTGTTGCCGTTGCCGATGCTGTGTTGGTCAGTCCTCCAGCGTTAATCGCTTGCTGATCAACCGTAAAGGTCGCTGTGTAGGTCACCGTTTCGCTCACTGACAAGATGCCATCGAAAATACCCGTTCCACTAAAGGTAGGCCCATCGGTGAGTGATAAGGACTCTCCTGCTAGGTCAACCAAGGCATTATCCGTCACAACCACATCTGTCAATTCGACGTTTCCAGTGTTTTCGACCACAATGGTATAGGTAATGATTTCACCAAGATCTAGACCGTCATTATTGTCATTTTCTGTTGCCGTCTTGGTCACCGTCATTGCCGGTTCTTGACCCATAATGGTTACGACTTGCTCAGATGTTGTTATCGGAAGAGTCGTTCCAACAGGGGTGCTGCCCGTTACCGTGGCTACGTTGGTTACCTGACCACTATTCATCGCTGTTTGCGTAACTGTATAGGATACGGTATAAGTCGCTTTGTCTCCTACTGCTAAACTTGTCACAGACGTATCTGTCGTTGCTGTATCATTAATGGCAACTAAGGTTAAATCTCCTGTCAAGTCGGTTTGATTTCCATTGCCATCTGTAAGGATCTCTGTAAAAATAATATTATTGAGCGTAATGTTTCCAGTGTTAGTAATGACAATCATGTAATCGATTGTTTCTCCTACATCCATTTGATCATTTACACCGTCGTTTTCTACTTTCGTTTTTTGGATACTCATTGATGGGTTCGCTGTCATTGTAACGATTGCAGGATCACTATCGACTGGGGTAACTGCTGAGCCATCAAGGATTGTTGCTGAAGCAGAAGCCACGTTACTGATGCTACCGCTATCCGCTGCAGCTTGTTCAATCAAATAAGTAACTGTGTAGGTCTCTGAAGCGCCTGGTGCAATATCACGAAGAACACCATCAATTGCTGCATCTTGAGTAAGGGTTAAACCATTCCCGCTTTGATCTGTTAGTACATCGGTTATTTCCACATCAAGTAGTGTAACATTACCTGTGTTCGTTACGACAATCGTATACTCTACTAAGTCCCCTGCTTGTGTGATTCCGTCTGTGTTTCCAACAAGTTCTGCTGTTTTAACCACTGACATGCTAGGGCTTGGTAAAATCGTCGTAACAGTTGGGTCATCGCCTGTATCACCTGTTCCAGTATCACCATCATCGGAAATATCCGTAATATCTACCCCGCTTGGGTCTATCCCAATCGCTGAGGCACTATTTGTCAATCCACCAGCATCAACGATATCCTGATCAATCAAATGGTATGCTGTGTATGCTGCAATTTCACCTGCTTTTAGAGTTCCATTTGTTGATCCTAAAGAAGCACCCATAAAGCTTAGTGAATTACCACTACTTAAAACAATATCATTCCCCGCATTGTCTTGCAGATCATCTGTAACAGAAATACTTGTGAGTGTCACACTTCCTGTGTTATTAACAGTAATGGTGTATTGTACGATATCACCAACTCCAGTAACTCCATCTCCGTTATCAACTACATCTGCTACTTTAATAACCTCTAGAGAAGATGTTTGATCAATATTCGTAACAACAAGATTGTCTATTGCATCATTGACTTGCTGGCCTGTAGGGCTTGTTGCTGTAGCTGTTGCATTATTTGAAACACTACCGGTATTCACTGCATTTTGATCAATGGTATAGACAGCCGTATAAGATGCTGATTCTCCAACCGCTAAGGTTCCTTCGGTTGCTGTATTTGAATTGTCATACGTTAGGCTCAACACATTTGTATCACCATCACCATCCGTCAAAACATCTGTGACTTGAACGTTACTCAAAGTAACATCGCCAATGTTTTCAATGGTAATCGTATATGTAATGGTGTCTCCGAGATTTGTGAGGCTGTCTGTACCCTGGGCAACAGTAGCAACTTTAGTGACTCTAACGCCTGGCGACTGGTCAAGTGGTGTGATTGTTTGATCATCGTCTGTATCTCCATCAGTGTCATCTCCATCGTCACTTCGATCTGTCACATCGTCGCTCAGATTTGGACTACTTGCAGTGGCAAGAACGGTATTCATTACTTGGCCACTATCAAGAGCTGTTTGTGTGATGGTATATGTAACCCTATAGGTTGCTGTTTCACCGACTCCTAAAGTTCCTTCAGTAGCCGTGTTTGTGCTATCATATATCGGTGTGAGTGTAGAGGTGTTTCCAGCGGCATCAGTCAATACATCTACAAGAGAGACTCCATCCAGTGTTACATTCCCTTTATTTTCAACAGTAATTGTGTACGTAATCGTGTCATCAATGTTTGTTTTTCCATCTGCATTTAAATCATCAACTACTGCTGTTTTCACTACCTCAATAACTGGATCGTGATTAATTTGTAATGCTGTGGCATCTTCGATAACTGTTGTCTCGGGGTCATCCGTATCTACATCTAGATCGTTTGTTTGACCTGGACTACTCGCATATACTGTTGCTTGATTGCTCAGTCCTCCTGCATCAACTACACTTTGTGTCAAATCAAAGGTTGCAATGTAGTAGGCCTTCTCGCCTGGAATCAATGTGCCTTCATCTGATCCCTCGCTACTAATTGTAAAGGTTGGTTCAGTTGTTAATGTAAGATCAATGTTGTTATCGTCGATAAAGTTGTTGTCATGAATTGTAACATCAGACAAGATGGCATTTCCGTTATTTTCAACGATGATTGTATATTCGACTGCGTCACCAACTCCTAAGAATCCATCTCCATTTTCGAGTACGCGAACCGTCTTCGTAGCCTTCATAGATGGGTCAGAGCCCATTGGAACTACCGTTGGGTCGCTTTCATTGCTTGTAAGGTTATTAGGATCATCACTAATATCGCTTACTGTTTGTCCTTGTGCCACGCCGTAGAAGGTCACTTGGTTCGATACAAGACCAGTCGCAAAGGCATCTGCAGTGACAGTATATGTAAATGTGTAGGTCGCAGTTTCACCAACAAGCAATACTGTTGGATCAGTTGTACCTAGATCGGCACTGACAAATGTCAGGGTTGGTGTAGCTATCGTAACATCATTTCCGTCACGTAGGGTGTCTTGATAGCCAACGCTATTGAGTACGATATTGCCAGTATTTTGTACTTCGATTGTAAAGGTGACTGTATCTCCCTCATCGACCACACTATCATTGTCAACATCTGTGGTAAATGTCCATGTTTTGAGCGCTTCTATTGATGCACTTGCACCTGTCACTGTATCAACAAAAGCGGTCTCTTCAATCTCGTTTCCAGAAGGGTCATCTGCAGTTACGACAACTGTATTTCTTACCAAACCTGAATCAGAGGCCGCTTGTTCAATGGTGTATTGTACGCTGTATGTAGCACTCTCGCCCACACCTAAAGTGCCTTCAGTAGCAGTGTTTGATGTATCAAATGTAGGCGTTAGCGTTATTGATGTACTATCTCCATCGATCAAGGTGTCAACAAGCGTGATATTGGTAAGAGCGACATTTCCAGTATTGGTTATTGTGATTATGTAGTCAATAACATCCCCTGTTCCATTATATCCATCACCATCATCTTGAATACCTGCTACTTCTTTTGTAACTGTGAAAGATGGATTTGCATCTATATTTACTACAGTTGGATCATTGGTATCATTGACTGTTATTCCGTCTGGGTCGTTTCCATAAGCTGTCACACTATTTGATAATTGGTCTATTGTGAAATCATCATCTGAAATCAGGTAAGTTGCAGTATATGTTGCAATTTCTCCTACCTTAAGTGTACCCTCTGTTGATGTTAAACTAGCTGAATTAAATGCAGGTTCGGTTGTTAATAATCTTGCTAGATTATTGTTACCTGCAATTGCAGTCAAATCGTCATCTACATATACGCCTGTGAGGGTTACGTTTCCTGTATTTTCAACTGTAATGGTATAATTGATAGTATCGCCGGGGCCTGTGATACCGTCGCCATTGTCATCAACAGTAGCTGTTTTAATAACTTCGATGTCAGCAGACTGTGTAAGTGTTGTAATCGTCGGATCGTCACTGATGTTTGTCGTCGATGGGTCATCACTAACCTTAGAGAAGCTATTGCCGTCATCGTTTTCAACAGTAACTGTTGCCACATTTGATACACCACCTGCATCGATTGCGTCTTGATTGATGATAAAGGTTGCAATATAGGTTGCTGTTTCTTGAATCGCTAAACTGTTTTCATCTGAGTTTTTAGATGAACTTATAAATCTTGGCGCTGAACTTAAAGACAATCCATCTCCGTCAAGGTCTGAAAGGGTGTCAGTGATATCCGTGATTGTCAGAGTTGTATTTCCTGTGTTGATGATTGAGATTGTATATTGAATCACATCACCTAGCTCGGTCGAAGTGTCGCCGTCCTCAATAATTTCTGCTGCTTTGTTAACTTCAATACTCGGATCAGCTGCAATTGAGACCGTTGTTGGACTGTCTGTCTCATCTGAAACTTCGGCGCCACTTGGGTCATAGCCTGTAGCAATAGCTGAGTTAATTATACTAGCTCTATAACGGTCTGCATCCGTGATCACATAAGAGCCACTAAACACATAGTTATCCCCTGCATCGATATCAACAGCGCTCCATGAAGCTGGGGAAGTTAATGTCAATGAATTTCCTTTATCGTCAACCATGGTGTCTACAATGTTTACTCCTGTTAAGGATACATTCCCCGTATTGGTAACCGTAATTGTGTACTGAATGGTATCACCAGGTCCATTTATGTTGTCACCATTGTCAACAACCACTGCTGATTTCGTCACTTCTAATGATGGCGTTGCATTAATCAAGGTAACCACTGCATCGTCGATTTCATCAGAAACAGCTGTATTATCTGCATCATCAGCAGTTGCTGTGACAGAAGCGATATTAGACACTCCACCTGTATCTATTACTGGTTGGGTAACAGTAAATGTGGCTGTAAAGGTGACTTCTTCACCAACTTGTAAGGTTGCGACACTTGTACTTGGGTCAGCTGTGAAGGTTGTGCTAGCGCCCAAAGACGAGCTTGTGAATGTTGGGCCCGTTGTTAATGAAATCAAATCTCCGTTTAGGTCTGATAATTCATCGTCGATTACCACTCCATTAAGCTCAGAGTTACCAGTATTTTTTATTTTTATTGTATACGTAATCACATCACCCTCTTCAAATGTTCCAGAATCTGGTGATGCCGTTTTGGTAATTAATATGGCTGCGCTCTGAGCAATGCTCGTAACTGTATCGTCATTTACTAAGGCTGTGTCTGGATCATCACTTCGTGCTACAACATCATTACCATTTGGATCTTTAGCAGTTGCATTAATAAAGTTAGATACACTTCCCGTGTTTACAGCAGCTTGACTTAGTATATAGAACCCTGTAAGTGTTCTAGATTCTCCAGCAGCAAGTGTAAAGCTTGGCCATGGGGTCAGATCTCCTGCATTGTGGTTGGGTGAAGACAAGTATAATGTGGTATTATTTCCAGATCTAAGATTATCTTCAAGCTCAATATCCGTAACAGTAACTTCACCTGTGTTTTCTACAACTACCGTATACTCAATTAAGTCTCCCGCACCGGCTTCAGTACCTCCATTGTCAATCAGCTGATCCTGCTTTGTGACTGTAATCGATGCAAATAGGTCCGTATCTACAACCGTTGGATCCTGATCCGAGGTAGTGTCATTTGGATCATCACTAATCGCTGTGATATCATCTGTGCCGTTTGGCGTGTCTCCAGTAACTGTTACTACGTTACTTATGCTTCCTGTTAGCGCCGCTGTTGAACCAATCGTGTAGTATG
>PBNJ01000013.1 GCA_002723075.1 Flavobacteriaceae bacterium
TGCTATTTTTACATATTCAGCTTTTTGTGCAGCTGATACTTTTGTACTCAATGTAATGTTTCGATATGTATTTCTATTGTCCATAATTTGTAATATTTATGTGTTATCTATATTTAAACTTCCTTGGGTCTACCAATGATTGACCGTAAACCTTTTATTTTTAGTCGTTTTTACGATTATTTTTAAAAACAACATTTATTTTTTTCAATAACTTTCTGTTGGGTCCACTCAATGATTTCAATCAACTATGGCAATGTAGGCTTTATAATTAAAATAAAATAGTAATTTTACTGTCTTTATTTACAACTTTTTTGTTTCTTTGCTATATGGATGATTTTTTTGTTTTAGACCCTTATTTCGGTAAGACTGAAGACCCAGATAGTTTGATTAATTATATCTACACGCCATTATTTTTAAAAACAAAAATTGATGTATTGTATTTTGATGTTTTAAACTGGGAGAAGCACGATTTATTGGATATTGATTTGGGTTTAGCCACTGTTAAATCGGGGTACAAAAAAACAGCAATAAGCTTTATTCAGTATGTATGGATAAAGATGGTTGAAGGTTTAAATAGCTATGGTTTTTCCTATGATGATATTAGAGCAATAAGGACTAAACTTGGCCGAAAATTGCATTTCTCGCCTTATTACAACAAAAAAGTTGCATCTAATAAAGCACTAGAAACTTCATACAACAACAGTGAAGCCTATATAACTGACTTTGAGAAGTATGTTTTTTCAACTATTACCTTTAAAAATAAGTATCATTTTTTCTTTTATAAAGATTCCCCAACAGATTTTTTTCAATTTGATGATGGTTTGCTAGAGGATTTTAATGCAGCGGATATAGGAGATTACTTTTTAGAAAAATTCCAAAAAGATCATTTCAGCTTTTCATTCTTCAAAATATTTGAACCTTTTCTTCATGACGATTTAAATCAATTTGAAGCTAGGTCAATTTCAATGCTATCGGATGAGGAGGATAAGGTGCTGAGAATGATTAGAAGGAATTATGAAGACATCAAATCCATTACCATTCGCTTTAACAAATCAAAACCCACTCACTTAGAGATTAAATCCACAAAAAAAGTGGCTGCTCAAAGCAGAATCATGGATCACATAAAGAAAAAGGACTATTCAACTATTGTTATTCAGACGGTTGACGGCAATGTGGTCAACTTTGAAAACACAAGAAAATACAAATTATGATACTGAGCACATCAGATCGATTGATAAATAGCAACCCTATTGTAAACGCAAAGGAATTGCACGTGTATCAAAATCATGTTATCAGACAACGAATGTAAAATCATTTTAAACAAAAACAGGAAAAATAAATTATCAGATAAAGAAGTTAATCAGGTCAAGATCTTTTTAGAGGGTTATGCTAAAATGATCATAAATAATCTATTAAATCAAAACATATGAAAAATGCTATTTTATATGTCCGTGTTTCAACAGACGAACAAGCAAAAAAGGGGTTTTCCTTGCGAGACCAAGAGGCAAAGCTCTTGCAATATTCAAGAGACAACGGTATGCACGTTTTACAGACTTATAGAGAAGACTATTCAGCAAAAACATTCAATAGGCCTGAGTTTAAAAAATTACTTGAATATTGTAAAAAGAATTCTTCAAGTATAGATGAGTTATTATTTGTAAAATGGGATCGATTTTCTCGCAACACAGCAGAATCCTACAATAAGATTAATCTTTTTACTGAACTCGGAATAAAGGTTAATGCAATTACTCAGCCACTCGATTTAACAATTCCAGAGCAGGGTCTTATGCTTGCGTTTTATCTATCTATTCCAGAAGTAGAAAATCAAAGAAAATCACAAAATGTAATTGCTGGCAGAAGACGAGCATTTAAGGAAGGTAGATACGTAGGTTCGCCACCAAAAGGATACAGTGTTGGTAGAGACTCCACTAACAAACCAATTCTTGTCCCAAATAACGATGCGCCCTATATTTTGGAGGCATTTGAATTAATGGCTACAGGTGTTTATAATCTTAGAGAAGTCTTTAATAAACTAAAAGATAAGGGCTATAAATCAAGTAAAACCGCTTTTTCAAATATGATTCGCAACCCTTTATATAGTGGACTTGTTTATTTATCTGCTTATCGTGATGAGAAAGAACAATTCATAGAGGGAATTCACGAACCTATTATCACTAGAATGCTCTACAGTAAAGTTCAAGATGTCATTAATGGACGTAATAAACAAAAAGGTTTGAATCATAAAAAAGTAAATCCTGCATTCCCATTACGTGGATTTTTGATGTGTCCAAAATGTGACAAACCGCTTTCAGGTAGCATATCTACAGGAAGGAATAAAAAGTATGCATATTATCATTGTTTTTCTCCTTGTGATATTAGAATAAAACAAGAAGATGCTCATTCTTGGTTTCACCACTTTTTGAGATCAATTTCATTAGATGAAAACGCATATGAGCTTTTAGTGGAGATTATTAAGAATGAGTTTGATAAAATAAATAAACAAAACAAAGTTGGGCCAAAGCAAAGGGAAAAACTTAAAAACCTCGAAGAAAAACTAATTAATGTACAAGACCTTTTTATTGATGGCGACCTTACCAAAGAGGAGTATCAAAACCACAAAAAAAACATCGAAAATCTAATAAATGAGGTAAAGGATAGGCAAATTCAATTTTCGAAAAAAAAGGAAGTCTTTGATTTATATAAAAATGGCTTAAAATCAATGCAAAACATTGAAAACCAATACATTAAAAGCAATGTAGAATTTAAAAGACGATTAATCGGTTCGATATTTCCAGAAAAATTTCAATTTCAAAATAAAAAAGTTCGAACCGCTGATATTAACCCTATTTTACACAAAATTGCCCATTTTACCAGAGTAAATAAAGAAAATAAAAAAAGGGACAAATCTCAAAAAAAAGATTTGTCCCGGTGTGTAGCGGGAGCTGGACTCGAACCAGCGACCTTCGGGTTATGAGCCCGACGAGCTACCTACTGCTCTATCCCGCGATGAAGACATCAAAGATACAAAAAATCACCAAACCCGACAAGGGTTTTGTACCTTTGTGATCTATGCATAAAGCAGGATTTGTCAATATCATCGGAAATCCAAATGCAGGGAAATCCACCCTGATGAATGCCTTTTTGGATCATAAATTGTCTATTATTACCGCCAAGGCACAAACAACCAGACACCGAATTTTTGGAATTTATAATACGCCTGATGTCCAAGCAGTTTTCTCTGACACGCCAGGAATTATCAAGCCCGATTATGCCTTGCAAGAGCGTATGATGGATGCCACAAACTCAACTTTTGAAGATGCTGATATTATGGTTCTGCTTGTGGCAGCCAATGACAAGCGTGAATTTGACGAAAATACATGGACACGAATTGTCAACTTTGCGGGCAAATTACTCCTCGTATTCAATAAGGTTGACCTATCGAATCAAAAAGATCTTGCACAACTTGCTTCTTCTTGGCAAGAAAAACTACCCCAAGCCGAAGTATGGAGCATATCTGCAACTGAATCTTTCCGAGTTTTGGAGTTGCGCGATCGTATCGTATCTCTACTTCCCAATCATCCACCTTTCTTTTCCAAGGATCAAATCACAGATAAGCCCGAGCGATTTTTTGTCAACGAAGCCATACGGGAACAAATCTTATTGAGCTATCAAAAGGAAATCCCCTATGCCGTTGAGGTATTAACCGATCAATTTGAAGAAACGGATAAAATCATTCGAATTCGAAGTGTGATTATCGTTGAAAGAAACTCACAAAAAGGGATAATCGTAGGGAGTAAGGGAAGTGCCATCAAACACGTGGGTGTGGAGGCACGAAAAACCCTCGAAACCTTTTTTAATAAGAAAATTCACCTTGAATTGTTTGTCAAGGTCAATAAAAACTGGCGGTCAAATAATACACAATTACAACGTTTTGGTTATTCTTCGTCTCAAAAGAAGTAGCTTTGCCACCTAAATAAATACCCTTTGAGCAATTTTGTTGCCATTATCGGAAGGCCCAATGTTGGAAAGTCTACGCTTTTCAATCGTCTCATTCAGCGCCGAGAAGCCATTGTAGATTCGACGAGTGGAGTGACTCGTGATCGGCATTATGGAAAAACAGATTGGAACGGTAAAGAGATCACACTTATTGATACTGGTGGTTATGTTATTGGGGGTGATGATACTTTCGAAGCTGAAATTGATCAGCAAGTCGAAGTGGCCATTGAAGAGGCCGACGCAATTCTGTTTGTCGTTGACGTCGAAGTCGGAGTCAGTGTGATGGATGAAGAAGTTTCTCGTTTGCTACATCGGTCAGACAAACCAGTCTTACTTGTCATCAACAAAGTTGACAATGCTTTGCGTGTTGCTGATACTGTTGAGTTTTTTACTTTAGGGATTGATAAGACTTTTCATATTTCTGCTGTAAATGGATCAGGAACAGGCGAACTCTTAGATGCTGTAATCCATGCCCTTCCAGAATCCAAAGAGCCAAAAAACATTGACTTGCCTCGTTTTGCTGTTGTTGGCCGTCCCAATGCTGGAAAATCGTCTTTTATCAATGCGCTGTTGGGCACAGAACGAAATATTGTTACGGATCAAGCAGGCACGACAAGGGACAGTATTGACACCATCTATAATCAATATGGATTTGAGTTTGTTCTTGTGGATACGGCAGGAATCCGAAAAAAATCAAAAGTCAAAGAGAATATTGAATTTTATTCGGTGATGCGTGCATTGCGCTCCATCGAATATTCTGATGTCTGTCTGGTGTTGTTTGACGCCACAAGGACTTTTGATAGTCAAGTTAAAAATATCTTTTGGCTAGCAGCTCGCTATCATAAAGGCATCGTGATTTTAGTCAATAAATGGGATTTGGTTGAAAAAGATACCCAAGCAACCAAGGCATTTTCAGAAACCATCCGTCAGGAAATCGCTCCTTTTGTGGATGTGCCAATTGTTTTTATTTCAAGCCTCACCAAACAACGTGTATTTAAAGCCATTGAAACGGCCGTGGATGTGTATCAGAAAAGAAGCAAACGTATTGCAACTCGCGAACTCAATGACTTTATGCTCCCAATCATCCAGAAATACCCACCGCCAGCCATTAAGGGTAAGTATGTAAAAATCAAATTTTGTGTACAGTTACACAGTGACCATCCCCAGTTTGCTTTTTTCTGCAATCTGCCGCAATATGTTAAAGAGCCATACAAACGATTCCTAGAGAATAAATTAAGAGAGCATTACAACTTTACGGGATCTACGATCGATATTTTTATCCGCAAAAAATAATTAGAGGTTTTCTCGAATTCGAAGAAGTTCCTCACGAATGGATTTGAGTCGTCGGACGATTTGATGTTGACTGCTGTTTTGCGAATTAATTTCTTTTTTTGCTCCTTCCAGGGTAAATCCTCTTTCCTTGACCAAAAAATGAATCAGCTCAATTTTGTCAATATCTTGTACGGTAAATTTTCGAGTTCCTCTGGTATTTTTCTTTGGGGTTAAAATCTCGAATTCTTTTTCCCAAAATCGAATTAATGACGGATTGACATCAAAGGCTTCAGCGATTTCGCCTATGCTGTAATAAAGCTTTTCGGGTAGCTTGGTACGCATTTAGTCAAGGGATTGATTTTCTCGGTTGGCTGCTTCGAGCAATGCATTAAACTCTTCAGTGTTCAGGTCACCGTAGTAGAAATTAATGGGATTTAAATGCTTTCCATCCTTTCGAATCTCATAATGGAGGTGAGGCGCTACAGACCGACCTGTGTTCCCGACAAAGCCAATCACATCTCCGCGTTTGACTCGCTGACCTCGACGCACATTATACTCACTTAAGTGCCCATAGAGGGTAACGTAACCAAATCCATGATCGATGCGAATATGCTTTCCATAACCAGGCGAACGCGAATCAACACGGATAACTTTTCCGTCGCTGGGCGCATAGATTGGTGTGCCAGTGGGAGCCGAAAAATCCATTCCTTTATGCATTCGTCTCGATTTGGTAAATGGGTCAGTGCGCCATCCATAGCCCGAAGCCATTCGGCGTAAATCTTTATTGTCGATCGGCTGGATAGAAGGAATCGCAGAAAGTAAAACTTCCTTATCCAATGCCATTCTTTGGATTTCATCAAGAGATTTGGATTGAACGACGATCTGTTTGGACAGAATTTCCATTTTTTTTGTTGTATTTATGATCAACTCAGAATTATCAAACCCTTCTAGGTCAGCATATCGATTGACTCCACCAAAACCTGCTTTCCGAACATCATCCGAAATAGGGTTTGCCTCAAAAATGACTCGATAAATTTGGTTGTCACGATCTTGCAGATTGTCCAAGACACTTTCTATCTGTTTCATTTTTCGATTGAGCTGCTCATACTGCAACTGGTAATTCTCAATTTCTCTCGCTTGAGCGATCTCTTTTGGAGTTTCAATTACAGGGGATGACAAAAGTGCTAATAACATGATCAAACCAAAAAGGGCAGATACAGTTATAAAGACGAAAGCATTGCGAAAACGAACACTGTTGTTGACTTCAATTCTTTTGTAAGAAAGGGTCTCTTGATCGTAATAAAACTTGTACTTTGGCATTCGTTAAAATGTACTAATTTTACACGCAGTAACGTATAAATCTTTGCAAATATAAAAAATGTAAATTCAACTCATTCTATTTGCAAGTTAAAGAGGCTCTATGAAGGCGCAAGATATTAGGCAATCGTTTTTCGATTTTTTTCAGTCAAAATCACATAAAATTGTTCCTTCAGCTCCGCTGGTCAATAAAAATGATCCATCACTTCTCTTTGTCAACGCTGGCATGAACCCTTTCAAGGAGTTCTTTTTAGGCCACAGTAAAGCAACAGACAAGCGCATAGCTGACACCCAAAAGTGTTTACGTGTCTCAGGAAAGCACAACGACTTGGAAGAAGTTGGAAAAGACACCTACCATCACACTTTATTTGAAATGCTTGGCAACTGGAGCTTTGGCGATTATTTCAAACAAGACGCTATTGCTTATGCTTGGGAGTTTTTGACAGACAAGATGAGGATCAGTAAAGCAGATTTGTATGTGACTGTCTTCGAAGGCGATGAGTCAGAGGGTTTGGAAACCGATACAGAATCCATTTCGTTTTGGGAAAAACACATTACATCCGACCGGATTTTGATGGGATCCAAAAAGGATAATTTTTGGGAAATGGGGGATCAAGGTCCATGCGGACCTTGCTCTGAAATCCATGTGGATATTCGATCTGCAGAAGAAAAAGCCAAAACACCCGGATCGGAGCTGGTCAACAAGGATCACCCACAGGTTGTCGAGGTCTGGAACTTGGTCTTTATCGAGTTTAATCGAAAAGGCAATGGGTCCTTAGAAAAGTTACCAGAAAAGCATGTCGATACTGGTATGGGCTTTGAAAGACTTTGTATGGTTGTACAGGGTGTTCAGTCCAACTATGATACGGATGTTTTTATCCCCTTGATTCGCGAAATCGAAACGCGAACTTCCACCTCCTATGGCAGTGATGATCCAACCGACATCGCCATACGTGTAGTTGCAGACCACATTCGTGCGGTATCCTTTTCGATTGCCGATGGGCAATTGCCTTCAAACAATGGTGCTGGTTATGTCATCCGTCGCATACTTCGACGTGCCATTCGGTATGCATATACCTTCCTCAATCAAAAGGAACCTTTTATTTACAGCTTAGTCGAAACGCTCACTCGACAAATGGGAAGTGCTTTCCCCGAGCTCAAAGAGCAACAAAATTTTATACAAAATGTAATAAAGGAAGAGGAGCAATCGTTTTTAAAAACACTTGCTCAGGGATTGGGTATGTTACAACAACTAATGTCCTCGAGTTCGGCCAAAGAATTGTCAGGGGCGAAGGCCTTTGAACTTTATGACACTTTTGGATTTCCAATTGATTTGACGGCATTGATTCTTTCTGAACACGGCATGACCCTGAATGCGGAAGACTTCCAAAAAGAAATGGACAAGCAAAAAGCGAGGTCCAGAGCGGCATCTCAAGTAGATACTGAAGATTGGGTAGCGTTGCTCGATGATGAGGAACAAGAGTTTGTTGGTTATAACTTGCTTTCAACTCCAGTGCGGATTGTTCGTTACCGAAAAATCACCAATAAATATGGTGATATGTTTCAATTGGTTTTCAATATCACACCTTTTTACCCAGAGGGCGGTGGTCAAGTTGGAGACAAAGGATACTTGGAAGCCCCAAATGGAAATGTAACCTATATTTACGACACCAAGATCGAAAACAATATTATCGTTCATACTGCCAACCAACTTCCTGCCAATGTCAATGAGAGGTTTACAGCAGTTGTGGACAAGCAAAAACGAGACGCCACATCGAGCAACCATACGGCAACGCACTTATTACATCAAGGGTTGCGAAGCGTTTTGGGGGAGCATGTCACCCAAAAAGGATCAATGGTTCGATCGGGCTATTTGCGTTTTGATTTTTCGCATTTTTCTAAGTTGAGCCAAGAGGAGTTACACGCAGTCGAAAACTTTGTCAATGCTAGAGTTCAGGAGCAAATCGATGCAAAAATCACACCCAACGTACCCTATAACCAAGCGATTGAAGACGGTGCGATGGCTTTGTTTGGAGAAAAGTATGGCGACACAGTGAGAACGGTTCGTTTTGGCGAATCGATTGAACTTTGCGGCGGCACCCATGTATCGAATACTGCAGAAATATGGCATTTTACAATCACTAGCGAATCTGCAGTTGCATCTGGAGTGAGAAGAATTGAAGCAGTCACTGGTGAGGAAGCCAAAAAACTGGTCTATGAGCAAGCTGCGATGATGGAGGCGATCAAATTGCAATTAAAAAATCCGAAAGACCTTGTGCAATCGGTTCAAGCGTTGCAAGAGGAAAATGCTAAACTCAGAAAAGAATTAGACAAGTTAAGCACACAGATCGTGCAGCAAATGACTGCCGACTTGGAAAGTGAAATCCAATCCCACAAAGGCATTTCATTGCTTTGTAAGGAAGTCAACCTCAACGCAGCGGGAATGAAAGATGCCTTGTTTCAAATTGGAAAAACCCGAAAAGATTTGGTTGCCATTCTCGGTAGCAAAAAAGACGACAAACCCATTTTGTCCTGTTATGTATCCAACGAATTAGTCGATCAGGGTACCTACCAAGCCAATACGATTATCAAAGAGATTGGCCAATATATAAAGGGTGGCGGCGGAGGTCAAGCATTTTTTGCGACTGCTGGCGGAAAACATCCTGCTGGATTGTCAGATGCATTGCAGGCAGCCAAAGACCTACTCTAAACTTTGTTTTTATATCCATAGGGGCAATGTCTACAGTTGCTCTCACAGCAATACCCCCTTTTTAAGTGGTATTTTTCAGTAAACACCAAAAAGCCCTCTGGATTTTGATAGGAGTCACCGTCCTCAATTGGGATAAATTTCTTTTTCACACGTTAAAAGTAGTCGTTTTTTTGACAAGCTGTACTTTTACATATGTTTAGCCATCCACGACCATCTGTAAACCAAACCCTCAGCTTACAAGAGGTACAAGGAGAATTGGAAATTACTCTGAAAAGAGAAGACCAGATTCACTCCGATATCTCAGGAAATAAGTGGAGAAAACTCAAATATAATTTTCAACACGCTAAACAAAATGGGCATCAAAGTGTATTGACTTTTGGTGGTGCTTTTTCCAATCATTTGGCAGCAGTTGCTACTGCTGGGCACCAATACGGCCTTCAAACCCACGGTATTGTGCGTGGTGAGGAATTGGAGCCCCAAACCCTTAACCCAACGTTGCAGTATTGTACACAAAAGGGCATGGCTTTACATTTTGTAAGTCGAACGCTGTATAGAAACAAAAAACAAGCTTTGGCGAGCGTGATTATAGATGATAAGAACCCTTATGTTATTCCAGAAGGGGGGACCAATGCGTTGGCGGTTAATGGGTGTGCGGAAATCCTGACTTCTGCCGATAAGGAATTTGATACGATAGCAGTCGCTGTGGGAACAGGGGGTACCATGGCGGGTTTAATCCAATCAACATCCAATCACCAGCATCTTGTCGGATTTCAGGTTGTAAAAGATATCGAAATCCCCAGTCGGATTCGTACCTTTGTCAGCAATGATAGATGGTCATTGGTACCGACCTACGATGCGGTAGGTTATGCCAAAACACCAAAAGCATTAATTGATTTTGCCCATAGCGTAGCAGGTCAAACGGGCGTGATTCTCGATCCGCTATACACCGCTCCGATGTTATGGCATTTGATAAAAAAATGGAAAGAAAACACATGGAACTTTGGAAATCGTTTATTGATGATTCATACTGGAGGTCACCAGTCAATCAAAGGAATCAATCAGCGTTTAGCACAGCAAGGCAGTTCGTTGCGTTGGCCATGTTAGCCCTTTTGGCATCTTGCGGTAGCAAAAAGAAAATCTACTANGCCGATGCGAGGATGAATGAGCAAACCATCGTTCCAAAAGGTAAAAGTGAAAAACGAGAGCAAAAGAAAAAACAAAAAGAGCTCGTTTACTCTTCCGACCCTACAACACGATATATTCAACAATACGCCGCCATTGCACAAGAAGAAATGCGCCGTTACAAGATTCCAGCAAGTATCACGTTGGCACAAGGGCTGCTCGAATCTCAATTGGGTCAGGGTGTACTTGCCAAAAAGTCAAACAATCATTTTGGGATTAAGTGTAAGCGCGAGTGGAAAGGGAAAAAGGTATATCATGACGACGACGCACCGGGAGAATGTTTTCGGGCGTATGAAGACCCCAAAGAGTCTTATCGAGATCATTCGCTGTTTTTGGCAGAACGGGAGCGATACGCAAGTCTGTTCCGACTTAAAAAAACAAATTATAAAGCTTGGGCCAAAGGCCTTAAAAAAGCGGGTTATGCCACAGACCCAGCTTACGCAGATAAACTGATTGGACTTATCGAAAGATTGAGTCTTTGGAAATACGACAACCCAAAAGTATCACCAAATTTCAGTGTAAGAGATCGGGATATTCACATTGTGCAAAAAGGAGATACACTTTATAGACTGTCCAAACGCTATAAAATTTCTGTGGAAAATCTTAAAAAAATAAATGGGCTAACTTCTTCTGAGATTCAGATTGGTCAATATATACGGTTAAAAAAATGAGATATGAACGAAGTAGCGCTTTATTTGCGCAAGCAAAACAAGTGATTCCAGGTGGGGTCAATTCACCTGTTCGCGCTTTCAAGGCGGTTGGTGGCACACCGATATTTATTAAAGAAGCAAAAGGGTCATATTTATTTGACGAAGATGGCAATCAGTATATTGATTTTATATCCTCTTGGGGTCCTTTGATTTTAGGTCATGGCTACAAGCCCGTGGTGCAAGCCGTGCAAGACCAGACCGAGAAAGGCACTTCATACGGCATCCCCACCGAACTAGAAACCAAGATCGCTGAACTTGCCTTGTCGATGGCGCCCAATATTGATAAAATTCGATTTGTAAACTCTGGGACAGAGGCCTGTATGAGTGCTATCCGACTTGCTCGAGGATTTACTGGACGTGAAAAAATCATCAAATTTTCGGGTTGTTATCACGGCCACTCCGATGCGTTTCTTATTCAAGCGGGGAGTGGAGCTGTTACCTTTGGCAGCCCGAACTCACCTGGCGTAACTCAGGGTACAGCGAAGGATACCTTGCTTGCGGTCTATAACAATGTAGACAGTGTGACGCAGCTGTTTAAAGCAAACCCTGGTGAAATTGCAGCCATTATTATCGAGCCCGTTGCTGGAAATATGGGTTGTATTCCGCCCGAACCTGGCTTTTTGGAGAGTCTTCGTTATTTATGTGATCAGAACGGTGCTTTACTCATTTTTGATGAAGTGATGACTGGCTTTCGTCTTGCAGCTGGTGGTGCCCAAGAAGTACTTGGTGTAAATGCAGATCTTGTGACCTATGGAAAGGTGATTGGAGGTGGACTTCCCGTTGGGGCCTTTGCCGCAAGAGACGAAATCATGGATGTGTTAGCCCCTGTAGGGCCAGTCTATCAAGCGGGCACTTTGAGTGGAAATCCTCTTGCGATGGCGGCAGGACTTGCCATGCTCACGGCTCTGCATGACCAACCCGAAGTGTTTGATCGGCTTACAGAAAAGACTGCCTATCTACACCAAGGCATGGAAAGCATACTCGCCAAAAGTCGAATTGGTTATCAAATCAATCGATTTGGCTCTATGATATCATTACATTTTACCAACACAGCGGTCAAAGATTTTGCCTCTGCGGCAAAGGGAGACAACCAGACCTTTAAAAAATATTTTCACGGAATGCTCAAGCGTGGGGTGTACTTGCCGCCTAGTGCTTTTGAGAGTTATTTTTTAAACGATGCCACTTCTTATAAAGACCTTGATACAACACTTGAGGCCTTTTCAGAAACTCTTAAAGAACTCTGATTACTTTTTGTCCAAGATGGTGTCAATTCGAGCAATCGCATCGCGTAAATGATACTTCGTATTTGTGTCCGAAACGCGCTTCACTCCCTTCTCAATATCTTTTTTCAACTTGTTGAGCTGCCCTCTTGCAACAGATCNTATATCAGATTGACTAACCAACACGCGGGTTTGGTTCCCATAGGTGCGTGCCCATCCCGTTGCTGGGGTTTGACTTTCTGTCATCAGATAAGATAAACGTTCGATATAGGCACGTTGAAGATTTCGTCGATAGGTATTGATTTTATTTCCTTTTGCAAGCTCAGACCACAAACCATTTTGCAAGTCATTCGTCATATTGACAAGGGTGTACGCCCTGGCGCCATGTAGAGCCTCATTCTCAATCATTCTTGCCAATCGACCAAAATCGAGAATGCTACTGATAATCCTAGTTTGTGTTCTACGCATGCGATCAATGGCACTTGCAAAATCAATTTTATTTAAGATGTCTTCTTCCAATAACCAAGTCGGTGTTTGAAAAAGCTCTTGATGGAGAAATGACAAGCAATTTTGCTGATGATCTTTGGCGACATGNGTATANACGGCCCCATCTTGGTCATAGGTTTTATAGTATTCATAAACCCCGCCAATATTGGATGCCACATGACCCATATAGCGATTGAATTGGCTATACACTTGACCGTATAAAGTTTCTAAATCATCGTAGTTTTTGCCATCCTCAGCCGTCCATTCGATCAGTTTGGGAACGATACGTTTAAGATTCGCAATGCCATAAGCACTAGCTTTGATGGCATCGTCTCCTAGGTCTTCCGTTTGTGAACTTGGGTCAACAACCCCAAACTGTTGTCGGCCAAACCGATACATGGGGTCGTCTTCCTTATCGCGAATCCATTGATCGAGAATGGGCTTTTCATCCTCTGCGTTTTCTACGGAAGGGATGGGTCGATACCCCCAACGAACCGCATGGATGTCATATGGGCCAATGTCTGGCATGAGGGACACATCTCCATCACCAGGTTGGGCAATATAGTTGAAGCGAGCATAGTCCATAATCGATGGAGCAGTGCCATATTTTTGGGTAAATGATACAGAGCGTAAGGAGTCAACGGGGTAAGCAACACTACTCCCCATATTGTGCGGGAGTCCAATGGTGTGACCCACCTCATGAGCAGAGACAAAGCGGATTAATCGACCCATGATTTCATCTTTAAATGCAACCCCCTGCGCCTCCGGATTGATCGCTGCGGTTTGCACAAAAAACCAATTGCGTAACAAGGTCATTACATTGTGATACCAATTGATATCCGACTCGAGGATTTCTCCAGATCGCGGATCGCTCACATGCGGACCATTGGCATTCGGAATGGGGGAGGCCAAATAGCGTACAACAGAGTAGCGAACGTCTTCAGGACTCCACTCTGGGTCTTCTTCTGGAGTTGGCGGATCCTTTGCTAGTATGGCATTTTTAAATCCAGCTGCTTCAAAAGCAACTTGCCAGTCTTCAATCCCTTGCTTGAGATATTTTCGCCACTTTTTTGGCGTTGCCCGATCGATATAATATACAATGGGCTTGACGGGCTCTACCAATTCACCACGCTCAAATTTTTCAATGTCTTTTGGCGCAATTTCCAGTCGCCAACGGTCGAGGTATCGAACGGTTTTACTCTCCTGAACATCAAGACCATAGTCCACTTGACCACGTGCAAACCACCCGACTCGCTGATCAAAATATCGACGTTTCATCTGCTCTTTTGGCAATAAAATCATCGAATTGTTCATTTCCAAACTAATCGATCCTGTACTGGCATTCGACGGTGGTTCAGATGAATTATAGGTTTTTACATGACGCATTTCCACATTTAAGGGATAACTTTTTATGCTTTCAATAAACGAGCGGGTCTTATCCAAACCGCTGATTTTATACGTTTTTCTTCTCGATGCAGGAAAGCCCAAGGCCTTGATGTCACCTTCTAAAAATTTGTTGACCTGAATTACCGTGGAGGTCGAATCTTTTCCAACAGTCTTTATGTCAAAACGATATAGAATCGGTTCAAAATTTGAATTCACAACCGCTTCATGAATCGGTAAGGAATCGGCTGCGATTACTTGATGCGATACCACACGAAGCAAAACTTTTTTTGATCTTTTTTCCCATCGTAAAACTTGCGTATTTTGCTTACCTCCCCCAAAGCCAATTCCACTTGCTGTTTTGGCAATCCGCGTGACAACCAGCATTTCACGTCCAAAGAGACTATCTGGGATTTCATAAAAGTAGTTTTCATCAACCTTGTGCACATCAAANAGACCTTTGTCTGTGNTNGCGTCTTTGGTGATGATNTCATCNTAAGNCTNNTNTTTNGANNCTTTNTCTTTTTTGTCTGATGATTTTTCTGTTTTGGNNTCTTCATTNTTCTCTTTGTCTTGGGCATNCAATTGTCCAANGGCAATGAATAAAATAACGGATAATAGGAGTTTNATTNTCATCGNATNTNNCTTTNAGATTNNTNNNAAGNGANNTNAAATGTATNANTTTAAAATNAAANCNANGTNTTANGCTGANAGATGNACAAAAAGNCCGTCNTCTGNCTTNGTCACTTTNGCCAATTTGTGGNNGCTCAGTCCTTTNATGGCTTTATCCCACNTCTTNTTGCTNAGTCCNGCATTCTCTTTTANTTCNGACAATAAAACAGNATGNNTTTTCTNNAGGAGGTTCAGNACAACTTCTTCNTCATCNGTCAATGNTGGGCCTTGNANTTCTGGTCGCATTTGNGGGAAAAANAACACCTCTTGGATCGAACTATTATCGGTCATTAGCATCACAAGACGATCAATCCCAATCCCAATTCCTGATGTTGGAGGCATACCGTACTCAAGCGCCCGAACAAAATCTATGTCGATAAACATGGCCTCATCATCACCTTTTTTAGACAAAGCGAGTTGGTCTTCAAAACGCTCCAATTGATCGATTGGGTCATTCAGTTCAGAATAGGCATTGGCTAATTCTTTTCCGTTGACAAGTAGTTCGAAACGCTCTGTTAGTCCAGGTTTCTCACGGTGGATTTTGGTCAATGGGCTCATTTCTTTGGGGTAATCGGTAATGAAGGTTGGTTGGACATAAAGATGCTCACAACAGCTGCCAAATATCTCGTCGATGATTTTTCCAACACCCATACTTTCATCAACTTCGATTTCGAGTGAACGAGCAGTTGTTCGCAACGCTTCCTCATCCATTCCACTCACATCGATACCCGTATGTTTTTTTATGGCTTCAAGGATTGGTACCCGTGGGTAGGGAGCTTTAAAATCAATCTTATTCTCTCCGACTTTCACAGCGGTACTACCATGGGTATCAACAGCAACCTTCTCTAGCAATGTTTCGGTTGTTTCCATCATCCAGTGATAGTCTTTATAGGCGACGTAAAGTTCCATTACCGTAAATTCAGGATTATGCGTCCTGTCCATCCCTTCGTTTCGAAAGTCTTTCGCAAACTCATAGACGCCATCCAGTCCTCCAACAATGAGACGCTTTAGATACAACTCGTTGGCAATACGCAAGTAAAGTGGAATGTTCAAAGCATTGTGATGAGTGACAAATGGGCGTGCTGCGGCTCCACCCGGAATGGGCTGAAGAATAGGCGTTTCGACTTCCAAATAGCCCTTATCATTAAAAAAAGACCGAATGGTATTTGTGATTTTTGTTCGTTTTAGAAAGGTGTCCTTCACCTGTGGGTTTACAATCAGGTCAACATAGCGCATGCGATAACGCTGCTCAGGATCTGAAAATGAATCGTAGGTATTTCCATCAGCATCCGTTTTTGGCAATGGCAGTGGACGAAGAGACTTGCTCAACACATAAAGCGATTCCACTTGTACGGTTTTCTCTCCCACTTGTGTGGTAAACAAAGTGCCAGTCGCCCCGATAATATCTCCAATGTCTAATAGTTTTTTGTACACATCATTGTACATGCTTTTATCTTCGTTTGGACAAAGAATATCTCTATTAAAATAAATCTGTATTCTCCCTTTTGAGTCTTGAAGTTCTGCAAAACTCGCTTTCCCTTGAATACGGCGAGACATCAACCGTCCTGCAATTGTCACTTGCTTACCTTCGGTAAAGTCAACGGCGATCGATTCACTATTTGCATCCGTAGAAAAAGCAGCAGCTGGGTAAGGGTCGATTCCCAGTGCACGAAGTTGTTTTAATTTCTCTCGTCTGACGAGTTCTTGCTCAGAGCGTTCCAAATTGAAATTGTTTTACACAAAGATAATCATGCGAAATCAATTGCGTGACTTTGCGTAGGGATTTGTGACAATGCAGTCAATAATTTATCGAAAATCGATACACTTAGTAATGATTTTCTAATTTGTAAGCTAAAAGGGTTCCGTTGTTCAAATCAAGTCTATCTTTGTAAATATATGAAAAGAGAAGTTCAGTTTCGAGACCTTGATGTTATGGATTATCAAACCGTTTGGGATTTGCAACATGACTTGTTTCAACAAACAATAGACATCAAAATTCACAACCGTCGCAACCAAACCAAAACCCCTACCACAAATCACTTTCTATTAGTTGAGCACAACCCCGTTATTACCTTGGGTAAAAGCGGTTTGGCAGAACATCTCCTCACAAGCAAAGCGGAGTTGGAAGCCAAAGGAATTTCATTTTTTAAAATCGATAGAGGTGGTGATATTACCTATCATGGCCCTGGTCAAATTGTTGGCTATCCCATTCTTGATTTGGATCATTTTTTCACCGATATCCACAAGTATTTGCGTTTGTTGGAGCAAGTCATCATTAACACACTAGCTGATTATGATATCATAGCTACACGGAGTAAGGGAGAGACTGGCGTTTGGTTAGATGTCAACACACCCTTTGCGAGAAAGATATGTGCTATGGGGATTCGGGCAAGCCGTTGGGTCACCATGCATGGGTTTTCTTTGAATGTCAACACGAATCTCTCTCATTTTGACTACATCGTTCCCTGTGGGATTCATGGGAAGCAAGTGACTTCAATGGAGCAAGAATTAACAAAAAAAATCTCACTTTATAAAGTTAAAAAGCGCATCACACATCACTTTCAAGAGCAGTTCAAGGCTACTTTGGTGTATTAGTCAAAAAAGCTTATTGCGGAATTTGATAAACAATCAAACTATTATTCTCGCCAGTCGTTGCCAAAAACACCTTCCCTTTTCGATCGCTGTCAATGGTGACTGGACCAGCCCCATAGATCGGGAAATGTGGAAGCAGGTTACCTTTTCGATCAAAAACATACACCTTTTCCTCTTGTTCATCAACCAAGCTGATCATTGTGCGATTGTTGACCACATGAATGGTGGGTTCTCCGTATAATCCAAAATCGAGTTCTAAGAGTCGCCCATTGATTTCGAGTTTATTTTCGGTTAGTAATACAAGGTTTTTACCTCTTGCACAAACATGATACGTTGTTTCAAAGGGGAGAGTGCGATAGCTGATTTTACCGTTGATTTCAATGCGAAACAGCCGGTTTTTATTGTCCAGACCAATAAAACCATTTTGATGCAGGTATATATTTGAGGACACAACCAAATTATTTGGTGTTTTGATACGAACATTTCCCCTACGGTCGAGTAAAAGTAATTTTCCGTTTTTTTGGATCATTACGATATAGTCTCTTGAGCCAATTCGAATATGTTTAGGAGAATATTTGAGGTCAGCTTTTGTTCGGTTGAATCCACTAACTTTGGTAAACTTTCGATTACGCAATTCCAGTTTATTCTGGTCGATCAGAACTAGTCGATAGTCTCGGGAATTTTCATAATCAAAAACAGCGAGTGGCAAAGGATTATTGAGGGTCGATGAAAATGGAGACACAGGCCTTGCATTTCGATCGATGACTTCAAAGCCTTTTTTTGTTGTATAAGCCATTTGAAGCCGACTATTTTTATATAAATCAACTTGACGAATGGGAAACTGAATTGGGTTTCCGATGGGCCTTGTCCAATTGTTTTTCCCTGTACTGCTAATCAAAGTCAAATTGTGTTTTTCGTCCTGTATTACCCATTCCATTGAACCATTGAGATGATTCAATACAGCGTTTGGACCTTGTGATATGTTACTTTCAATTGTCTTTGAAAACAAGAGCTGAGGTCGTTTATTTTCAATTTTTTCTTGTTTAGAAACTTTCTGAAATTGGACTTGAGCAACTCCACTTTCTACCAATCCTACTCCAAGCCAAAAGGGGAATTTGTCGGAACTTTGCGTCTGGATATCATCAATCAATAGAGAATGGAGTTGTTTTGAAAAGAACTCCTCTACACCCACAAAGAGCAAAGATGACTCATTTGGGATTTCTGCCAAAAGTCCTTCAAATTGCTCGTCACTGCCTAATGAATATCCATTAGATAGTTGCGTGATCAACTCAGTTAGAGACGCTTCTGAAGGGGCTAAAAACAATAGATCATTAAACAGGGCCGCATGTGTGAGTGTTGGTAAATTCAATAAAGGTGCGACAAGATGTTTAATCGATTTTTCGGTGGAGAACTGGTAGGTCATTGCTTCTCTAACCTTGCGTGTGGCCTCTGCATTTTTTTCCAGTATCGGAACGAGATCCTCAACGCCTGTCATGTCCAGAACTGCAATTTGATTTTGCAGTGTGTTCACCTTTGCAACAGCACAAGCTTTCATCAAAAGACTGTCGATTGGTGGACTTGGTAAATTATGTTGTGCGTTATAACGATCACGAACAACGGAGAATCGATCATATTCAAATCCATACAGAGATGCACCGATCATTGTAAGGGGAAGATTTGAGAGTAACTTTGACAGATCGTATGCCTGATTGGCTACCAGACTCATTTTTGTCAATTTCTCTGTGGAGAGCAAACCGATGGCATTCAAAATGGTATTTCCATTTTCGATTTCTGGCTGAATGACTAACCAAGACGAAAAATTGGATAGGTTAAAGGGAATCGTTGCCCTAAATTTTTCATTCAAAAGGGATTGGGATCTCTCATTGATAAAAAGTTGATAAGGCCCTGATTTTGAGTTGTACAGTTTTTGGAGATTTTCGTCAGGGCGATTTGGTGCAGTGTGAAGCCGAATACTGTTTTCAAGTACAATTTTCGAGTCAGATTCAAAATAGGTATTTTGGTTAACAGCAGCATAGCGGTCAATGCTTTGTTTTTCAAACTTAATAATACGCAAGTTTTCATATCGTAGTGTGTCTCCAATAATTTGGGGAACGCTATCTAGTGGGGATAAAGGGCGAATTAAAAGGTATTTGTATTCTTTAACCCCCTCTTCATGATAACTGACTATGCACTCTTTAAAAGATAACCAATGTTCTTGTGTAGACAAAAGGGGATGAAGAAATCGATTTAGTTGTGGCTGGCTATTTGAAAAACCAACTAGGGATTCCATGTCCTCGGTATAGAGAATTGCAAGTGGTTTTGCAGGTATAAAGCCTAGGGGATTCACCGTTTTCTGCGGTGGAGTTGAGCATTGCATAAAGGCAAAAAGCACAAAGCAAACGAACAAATAACGCATCTTACAAAAGTAATAAAGTTAGAAGTCGAATTGCCTTTGTGTGGGTAATAATGTAAAACTTTTTCTGTGCCATTGTGACACACCAAAAGATCGAATACCTTTTCGGTGTTTTTTGGTTGGATACCCCTTGTTTGTATCCCAACCATAGTGTGGGGATTTGCTATGTAGTGTCTTCATAAAATCATCTCGTTCGGTTTTTGCGAGCACAGATGCGGCTGCAATATTGAGAAAGCGTGCATCTCCTCTGATCATACATGTGTAAGGTATATTTAGGTAAGGCGTAAAGCGATTACCATCTACAATAATATGTTCTGGTGGGGGGTTGAGTTTTTGAATGGCCAGATGCATGGCTTCGATAGAGGCATTGAGGATATTGATTTCATCGATTCGTTCGGGTTTTACATGGGCAATTCCGTACGCGATGGCAATGCTCTCGATTTCATTTCGCAATTCGGTTCTTTGTTTGGCAGTCAGTTTTTTGGAATCGGTAAGCAAGGAATGTGAGTAAGATGGGGGGAGAATCACAGCAGCTGCAGTGACAGGCCCTGCCAAGCAACCCCGACCAGCCTCATCAGTCCCACATTCAACAAACTTGGTGTGTTGGGTTTGCATTTCTACTAAAATACGATATTGTTTGATACGTTTCTGATGTTTTTTAGTAAACGGTATGTTTTCTTGAACAAATGGTATTCATCTCCGTACACTTGAATTCTCTACCTTTGCACAAATGAATTCGATAAGGCCTCTTTTTATTGCTTTACTGTTTTTAGTCGCTTTTGTTGTTCAATCTCAAAATCAACCTAATTCTTTGCCCTCACAAAGATTGGAGGGCTTGGGAGGGGGTTCAAAATTAAATAATCAATTTCAAGGTCCCTTTCAAGGACAAGACAGTTTGTTTAGCAACCGGTTAAAAGAAAGGCTAACTGAAAAGAAACCAATTACAGACTATCTTATCATATCACAGAGTCGAGATACTTCTTATGTTGATACAACACTCAGCGTTGCAAAGCAATACAAATTTAACTTTCGACGAAAAGATAATTTTGAATACTTGGCGTTTGCCAACTCAGGTCAAACCATCAATTATCTGTCAGTGCAATCGGGTCCGCAGTCGATTTTGCCAATGCCTGGATTTCGTGCAAAAATTCATCAAATGTTTCAGCCAGATGAAGTTTTCTACTACCATGTACCAACGCCACTGACCGAAATGTATTTTAAAACGGCATTTCAGCAAGGCCAATCTACCGATGTGCTAATTACAGCAAACCTCAGCCCTCGTATGAATTACGCCATAGCCTATCGTGGCCATCGCTCCCTTGGTCATTACCAGCATAGCTTGTCTGGGGTGAGTCAGCTTCGTTTTTCTAGCTGGTATGAAAATCCAAATCGCAGGTATCGATTGCGACTTCAAATGGCAAACCAAAAAATTGAACAACAAGAAAATGGGGGACTAGACAATCTGTCACTTCAAAATTACACGGACAAAATCACAGAATTTGAAGATCGTGCTCGTCTTTCGGTCAAGTTTCAAAATGCAACTCATTTTTTCACAGGAAAGCGCTATTTGCTAGAGCAGGACTATGCACTGATCATGACATCCGACTCGATTCCTTTACCTGCACTTCGCCTGGGTTACCGCATACAAACCGAATCTCAACGACACACCTTTGACCAGCAAGCAGCAGTGGAGGAGTTTGGTATTTTAGCAGAGGGCTATACGACCCCAAAAGACCAGTTACACTACACAAGTACAAGACATGATGTGTATGCGCTTTTTGAACAATCAAAATGGGGTCAAATCGAGGTCTATGGATCGGCTTTGAAATACAGCTATAATAACGTACACACTACCCTTGACAATGAGTTCAATGAGTCTGGTATTGCTGTTGGTGGAAAGCTCGGATTTTCTTTACAAGACAGTCAATGGAAGTTTCATTTTGAGCAATCAGCAGATGATAATCTGTTGGGGAGTTTTGCGCAGCTAACAGCTTCTTTCCCAAAGATTGTAAAAGTTCATTTACAAGGTGGTTTTCGCTGGGAAACCTATTCCCCTCGATTTACCTTGCTCAATTATCACAGCAGCTATTCGTCATTTATTTGGCAGAAAAGCATGCTAAAGACCAACCGATCTACCTTTTTCTCGAGTTTGGATGTACCAAAACTTGGCTTGTTTTCGGTTTCTTTGATAACACTCGACAATTATGCCTATTTTCAACAAAACTTTGAAAAAGGATCTTTGTTTGCAACCCCTGAGCAATGGGATGAAACGATACACCTGCTTAAAGCGCGTTGGGACAATCGCATATCCTTAGGTGTGTTTTCATTAGACACAAATATTCAGTTTCAACAGCTGGACGACAACGCTCCGATTCATATTCCAGATTTATTAGGGAGATCAACTGTTTCCTATGCAGATGAGTGGTTTCGCAAAGCGGCCTTTGTGCAAATTGGAGCGACAGTCAAATACTATTCGTCATTTTATGCAGACGCTTATAGCCCAATACTTTCCGACTATGTTGTACAAGATGCTGTCAAAATCGGCGGCGGACCCTTGTTTAGTGCCTTTTTTAATGCGAAAATCCGGCAAACACGACTTTATTTTAATGCTGAAAACCTAGGTGCCGCATTGAACGGAAATAACAGGTTAGCGGCACCAGATCATCCTTATCGGGATTTTATTTTACGATTTGGGATTGTCTGGAACTTTTTTCAATAAAATTTTAGGGATGATTTGGTAAATCTCCGTGTTTTTTTGTTGGGAGTTGTGTAGTGCCCATCAAAAACTGATCGACTTGGTAGGCAGCTTCTCTACCCTCAGAAATTGCCCACACGATCAAGGACTGACCACGTCGCATGTCTCCCGCAGCAAAGATGTGGGGAATATTGGTCTGATATGATTTTGTGTCTGCATTGATATTTGAGCGTTCGTCAAGCTGAATACCGAGTTGTTCTGCCAAAGTTGGCTCAGGTCCCGTGAAACCAAGAGCGAGCAAGGCAAGGTCGCACGGCCATTCTTTTTCAGAATTTGGTTCTTCCACAAGTTTTGGTCTTTCCCCTTCTTGTTTTTCCCAACGCACTTGTACAGTTTTAAGGCCAGAAAGTCTGCCTTCATCATCCGTTACAAACTCTTTGGTCATGATGCTAAATTCACGTTCACTTCCTTCTTCATGCGAGGAGGACGTTTTATGCTTAAAAGGCCAGTAAGGCCAAGGGTGTTCAGCTGTTCGATCATCAGCAGGTCTTGGCATGATTTCAAAATTGGTCACACTCGCTGCCCCTTGGCGATTTGAGGTACCAATACAGTCAGAACCTGTATCCCCACCACCAATCACAATGACATTTTTTCCTTGTGCATGAAGTTCAGGATCAATATCTGTTAGCCCGTCAACCCATCGATTACTTTTTGGTAAAAAATCCATCGCCTGAACAACCCCTTTGGAATCAGAGCCAGGAATGGGTAACCCTCTGCGAACGGTTGCACCGCCACAAAGAATAACAGCATCAAAATTCTTGAGCTTTTCTACACTGAAGTTTTTACCAACCTCAACACCCGTTTTGAATACAACACCTTCCTCTTCTAGGATAGATACACGTCGGTCTA
>PBNJ01000014.1 GCA_002723075.1 Flavobacteriaceae bacterium
TTATAAAAAAATATGTTAATTTCCTGATTATTAACATTTTAGGGGGGATATCATTATTATACACTCAATCATAGCAATTATTTAACATGCATAAAACATTTATTTTCATCATATCATTGTGTTGTAGTGTTAACACATTGGCACAAACTATAAATTTGTCTGGTTCTGTAAAAGACGCCGACACTGGCCAAGTTTTGCCTGGTGCTACGATACTTGTTGAAGGATCTTCCAATGGTACAACAACCGATTTTGACGGAAACTTCAATATCGCTGTTGGTTTAGGAGAAACTTTAATAATTTCCTATGTTGGTTTTAAAACTCAATCCCGCGTTGTTGATAATAATATAGATCTAAATATTTTTCTCGAACCAAGTAATGAGCTAGACGAGGTAGTAGTTGTTGGTTATGGAACACAAAAAAGGAGCAATCTTGTAGGATCAGTATCAACTATTGAAGTTGACAAAGCATCACAAACCCCAACTACAAACGTTACTGAGTTATTGCGCGGTAGAGCTGCGGGGGTCCAAGTTAATTTAGGCGATGCTCGTCCTGGAGGTTACTCAAATATTGTTATCAGGGGTAATGTTTCAGTGGCTGGAGGAAATAACCCACTAATAATTGTTGATGGCCTACCTTATGATAATCTTAATGATATTTCTCCTAATGATATTTCTAGTGTCGAAATTTTAAAGGATGCTGCTTCTACTGCTATCTATGGGTCACGTGCGTCAAACGGAGTTATTTTAGTTACAACCAAAAAAGCAAATAAGGGATATACATCATTCAATTATTCAGCTTATGTAACAACCCAGACACTGACCAAAAATTTTGAGATGTATGATGCGCCAGGTTTTTATAATTATAGAATGGATGCATGGCGTGCTCGTTTAGCGATTGACTCACCCCCTTTACGTTTTGTATGGCAGGATTTTGAGCTCGATCTAATTAGAAATGGAAATTTTGTTGATTGGGAAAATCTTGCACTTCAAGACGCACTTCTAACAAACCATGCACTAAGCTATTCCTCTGGAACTGAAAAAACATCGGTTTACTCAAGTTTGAATTATTTTACACAAGATGGTATTATACCTAATTCTGGATTTGATAGGTTGCAATACAAATTGAATTTAACTCAAAAAATTACTGATAAATTAAGTATGGATGCAATAATTAATATTCAACATGCTAACCAAAATCGTGAGACAGGAGGGTTATTTCTATCAAGTTTAAGTCCAATCGCCAAGCCTTTTGATGACAATGGAAATCTAGTAAAATATTACTTTGGGGAAGAAAATTCTAATGCAGTTAATCCATTATGGGACCAGAGAGAGTCAGTTGATGAGACAGAAACAAATTTAACAGATTTAAGCTTGCGATTTGATTATAAGATTTCTCCTAATATCACCTATTCTTTAAAAACTTTTTTTAGAAACCGAAATACTGATCAAGGTACATATCGATCTTCGTTACATTCAGCGGGAGACGAGGGCAATAATGGTATAGGGGTTCTTATAGATACTCAGTATAAACAACTTCTGGTGGAACATATCTTAAATTATAATATTATAAACAACGATACACATAATTTAGATTTTACCGGAGTACATGCATACGATGAGCAAAATTTCAAGTACAATCAGTTGGATAAATCGGATTTTGTAAATGACGCCTTAACTTACAATGGTCTCGCTTCAGAACTTCTTAACAATAATAGATATGTTTGGCGTAGAAGATCTTTATCATTTATGGGACGAGTTAGATATTCTTTTTTAGACAAGTATTTGTTAGAAGCTACTACTCGAGCTGACGGTGCATCAGTTTTTGCCGAAAACAATAAATGGGGCTATTTCCCTGCAGTATCTGTAGCCTATAAAGCTGAAGAGGATATTTCATCTGATATTGTTGACCAGCTCAAGTTACGCCTGAGTTACGGGGTTACTGGAAATCAAGGTATAAATTCTCTCGAGTCTTTGGGTGTTGCAGAATACAATCCATATATTTTCGGAACATCTACTGTTAGCGGCTCGTCAGCATCTTCACGATTGAGAAATCCTGAATTAAAATGGGAATCTACAACAACATTAAATGCTGGAATAGATTTTGGATTTTTTACAAATAGAGTTAGGGGAACATTTGAGTATTATAAAACTAATACTACGGATTTATTATTGGATAGACAGCTTAATCCCTCCTCAGGTTATAGCGTGACAAGGTTTAATGTAGGAGAATTACAAAATACAGGTGTTGAATTTTCATTAAATGGGTCCTTGATTCAATCCAAAGACTTATCATTTGATTTAGGACTTAATTGGTCAACAAACCAAAATGAAATTGTTGCATTAACTGGTGAAACACAAGTTGACCCTGATACAGGGGAAACATACTTTATTGATATTGTTGATTCATCTGGTAGGCGACTTTCAATTGGTCAATCGATAAATAACTTATGGTTGCCTGAATATGCAGGAATCTATCAAGAATCTGATTTTCTTGATGGTAGTCCAGTAATTCCAGAGTTAGGGTCCAAGCCTGGCTACATTCGTGTTATTGACCAAAATGGGGATGGTGTGATAGATATTAACGACAATATTTTTATTAATACAGATCCTGACTGGTACGGCTCATTTAATACAACTTTAAGGTATAAAAACTTTGATTTATTTATGGACTGGTATAGTGTTCAAGGTGTTACACGAATTAATTCGGTATTGGCTAACGGAGAATTTTGGAAGTCTTCAATAAATGGCCCTATAGTGCCTTATTATACTGACGCTAATCCCTCGACTAATTGGCCTAAAGCCAATGCAACTGCTGTTTGGCTTGAGCATTTAAATTCATTTGCTGCGCAAGATGCTTCCTACATAAGGTTACGAACACTTACACTAGGCTACAACTTTGGTAATAAATTGAATAAATTATTGAATGCTACTAGGGGGCGGCTTTATTTTACAGGAACAAATCTTTTGACGTTTACAGATTTTCTTTCATATTCTCCGGAACAAGACTTACGGCAAGGAGTATTTCCAGAAACCCTTAACCTGACTGTTGGATTAAATTTAACTTTCTAAAATGAAAAAAATTAATTTACAAATGCGACGTTTATTTTTGACATTCTCATTGTTTTTTGTCAGTTCATGCTATCAAGATGACTTTCTCAAAGATGAATTATTATCTAATAATTCGGTAGATTTTTTATATTCTAGTTCGGATGGAATAGCTAACGCTGTTGTTGGATTATATTCATTGAATAGAGAACCATATCAACGCGATTGGTTTAATGGAGCTATTCCATTAATTCTTCAAGCAAAAAGTGATGTAGCTGCTGGTTTCGATGGAGAAATTTCATTATTCAGTAATTGTTTTTGGGGTTGTGGTTTGGATGGAGATTATGGGACTGAGGCTGCCTATGGATATTTCTGGGCTCATAACTACAGATTAATTGATATTACTAATTCCATTATTCAAGGTGGAGATGAACTTATAGAAAAAGGGGATAACAGTGAAAAATTAATGAAAAATGTTGCTGAAGCTAAAGTTTTTAGAGCACATTCGTATTTCACATTATACCGCCTTTTTAAAAACATATATCTCAAAACTGAACCAACAAACCCTGAAACAGCTTTTGATCGTCCTTCAACTGCCTCCTCTAAGGAAGATATTTTCAAATTAATTCGAGAGGATTTACAATTTGCTAGTGAAAATTTACCATATGTGTCCTCAGATTTTGGACGCTGGAACAAAGGAGCTGTTGATCATTTAAGAGCTAAAGTAGAAATGTGGGATGAAAATTATTCACTTGCTGCAGAAATTGTTGACGAAATTATCAATGAAGGACCATATTCATTGGTTTCATCTGAAGAAGTGTTTTCAGGTGAATTAATACATGATGAAACTCTTTTTGCCATAAACTTTGAAAAGAGTGCAATAGGTGGCGGTGCATGGCACCAGATGAGTTGGCAGGCTATCGCGCATTATTCCGCTGAACCGGGTATGAAACAATCTACTGAAAATGGTGGTGATGGTTTTGGTTTTATAAGCCTTAATCCTTATGCTGCAGATTTATTAAAAGAAAACCCAAATGATAAAAGAATTGGAAACTATTACATTTTTGATTATTTGTACAATGATCCCAAGACTTTACCCCCGGGAAAAAACATTGGTGAACCATTAGACCTCTATGATAGGGATGGAGATGATTTCTTTTTATATTACAAAAGACAAAGCCCCGGAATACTTAAATTTTTTGATTCTTCTGTGGAGCCAACGGACCGAATGCATTTTAAAAATGTAATGGTTTACCGTCTTGCAGAGACTTATTTGATAGGAGCAGAGGCTCATTTAGAGTCAGGAAATGCTGGCAAAGCACTAGAATACCTTAACGTTGTACGGAATCGATCTGGAATTGGTAATGCAACATCCGCCACAATTGAAAATATTTTTGAAGAAAGGGCAAGAAAGTTAGCTTTCGAAGGGCAACGCTGGTATAGTTTAAAACGTAAAGGGCTATTGTATGATTATTTAATGGATCATATGAATTCAACTTTATTAAATGAATACTATTCCATTGCTCATGTTAACCCTGTTGAAGTTTATCAGCCTCACATGGTTAACCTTCCAATTCCTCAAGGAATTTTAGATTTATTAGGTGCAGGATATCCTCAAAATGAGGGTTATAACAATTAATTTTTAACTACAATTACTTAAACAATGAAAACCAATATATATATACTTACATTACTTTCATTATTCTTTATAGTTTCTTGTAAAGATGATGATTCAACAGGAACAATAGATATTATTGACCCGGTAGACCCAGTAGACCCAGTTTTTGTCTACGTTGACCCTAACATAAATGATGGAGTCATAGACTTTGAAGAATTTGGGCCTAGTTTTGAACAAGACACCAAAGAAGACGCAGAGAGATCAAATGGTGGGAATTGGAGTGAATTTGGTGGAACGGACGAAGCTAAAATATCTATCGAGTATGCTGAAAACCCTGACAAAAGTGAGCCAAACACTTCAGATAAAGTTTTGAAAGTCAATGAACCTGAACTAAGCAATGAATGGGCTGGTTTTTACTTCAAGCTTGAGGAGGGAATGAATTTTCCTGATGGTAAAGAAGCTATTAAAGTAGACATCTGGTCCCCTGCAGGTACACAAGTTTCAATTAAACTTGAGGATGAACTTGTAAATGGTTCAGATGGCAAGAAACAGACAGGTGATATCTTTGCCACTAAACAGCAAGATGGTTGGGAAACATTAGTTTTCAATATACCAGAAGGTAAAGATGAAGATGGGGTTTATAACACATTTGTTATAATCATGACAAGATTTGAAACAGCTGCTGGAGTAAGCTATTTGGACAATATTGACTTTTCAACTCCTGCTGAAGTAATCATCCCAGACGCTCCTACAACTGCTCCTGCAGCTCCAACCTACGCCGCTGAAGAAGTCATTTCTGTTTACAGTGATGTATATACTAGTCCTGAAGGAATTAATTTAAATCCAAACTGGGGTCAGAATACCGTTGTGAGTGAAGAAGTAATTGCAGACAACACTGTTTTAAAGTATGCTTCTTTAAATTACCAGGGTACAGAAATTACGCCTGCTTTGGATGTAAGTTCAAAGACCAAGCTTCATATTGATTATTTTACTGGTGATTCAACGGCATTACAGTTTTTCTTAATCAGCACGGGGCCACAAGAAAAAGCATATGACTTAGACATTACAACTTCGCCTGGTGAATGGAATAGCGTAGATATTGATATTTCTTATTTTTCAGATGTAGTTGATTTGACAGATGTGTTCCAGTTAAAAGTTGTTGGAAATGGAACAGTCTATTTTGACAACATCTTCTTTTATGGTGGAGGTTCACAGTCTGGAACAAACTTTAGTCCTACTTATTCAGGAACTTTTGACGGATCAGTTTATGATGCAGACAATGGAACTTTTGAATTTCCATCTACTGCTCAATCTTGGGCTGGTTTTGCAAACACAGCAGAAATTTACCCACTTTCTTTTCCTAATGGTGGAAAAGTTACATTTACTGGGGCTACTGCAGGTACTGATATAGATGTATATTTTAGATTCGAGGCAAACCCTTATCCAGATACTGAACCATCTTATAATTCAGCCACTGTTACAGTTACAGGAACTGAAGCAGCTGAGTATACAGTTGAAATACCTTCACAAGGAAGCAATACATTTAACTCAGCATTATTTTATTTGGTAACACAAGATCAAGTTCTCACAGCATCTAATTTTATAATTACTGTTTACTAATTTGATAAATAAATTTAGCATCAAAAAGGCCGGTTATTAATCGGCCTTTTTGATATTAAATTTTTAAACCTTTTAAAATTAGTGTTCCCGACCAGTTTTCTTTTATTCCAAACCGAGTTGACTCAACTTTTTTAAACCCAGCTTTTCGAAATAGCTCAACCCAATGTTTTTCAGAAAAAAGGCGCATGTTAGAGATGCCACAATCTTCGGGCCATGAATGGGAGGCCGTGTTTTCTTCATAAAAGTCCAACCCTAAAATCAACACCCCTTCTTTAGCCAACCAGGAATTGTATACATTTTGCAGAAAAGCGAAAGGGTCTTTAAGGTAGTACACCACCTCCATGGAATGAACGATATCCACGAGATAATTTGGTTTCCAGGAATCGAGATCAGCGCAAGTGTAGTGATTTTTTGAATCGTAGGTTTTTGCTTTGTCAATCATTTGTTGTGCACCATCTACGCCACCCGCAGACACACACTTCGGGTGTTTGGCAACTTGTCTGACAACCCAGCCGTTCCCACAGCCCGCATCCAGAAAAGAAAACGGATTTTGGTTATTTATAACCATACCCAGCATATGGTCAACAGCCTGTTGATGACCCTTTGCCATTCCTTCGTCTCGTCCGCATTCTGCCCATTCTCCAAAAACAACCGTCGGGGAGCGTTTATTCTTCAAAGAAAACAAAATTAAACAGTACAACTCATGTCTTGCCCACAGCATAAAGGGGACTTTATCATTCCTTCACAGCTTGGACATTGAGAAACTTGAATTTTTGTATTGTCGTCGGTAGTTATGCTTCCATTTTCAAGAGGGGTATCACATTTTGCACAACTGGCATTAACCGCCATATCACATTGATTACAAGTATATGTTGCCATAATAAAATCTGTTTAATGTAAAGATATTGTTTTTATCTCAACAAACTAAAGTGACCAGTATATATACGCCCATCTTCAAGCTCCAGCCTAAACCAGTAGTCATCAGATGGAAGGGGCTGCCCTTGGTAGGACCCATCCCAAGCTTCATCAGGTCCAGAGATTTGAGCTAAAAATCGACCATATCGATCATAAATGTACACATCAGATAGGCTGTTAAAGGTTGTTTTTAAACCCAGGACTTGCCAGGTGTCATTTATCCCATCGTTGTTTGGTGAAAAATATTTGTAATATCCCACAACCCCTACTTGCAAATTAGAAACCCCACAACCCACCTTGTCTCTAACGCTTATCGTTCTCATGCCTGGTCTAACCTGCGTAAAATAGGGCTCGTTTTGAAAGTTACTGTTATCGAGTGCATATTCGTAGTCTCCAACCCCAAGGTTGTCAACAAGAATTTCAACTGTGTTTTCTGTGCTCGAAAAACCACCGATGACGATATCTTTTTCGTTGAGTTTGGCCAGTTCAGATGTGAAGATTTCAATACTTTTTGAAGTTGAACAGCCAAGAACTCCTAAACCAGTTGCTGTAACCGTGTACTTACCTCCTTTGGAAACGTTTATAGATGGGGTTGTCCCTACTACAGTCACTGTGCTGTCCTCATCAATATGCTCCCATGTAAAGGAATAGTCATCGCTGGGGTTACGGATTCCAATATCAACAGACCCCTCATTTAAGCATAGAACAGCTTGCTGATCCAAATCAAAAGAAGGGTTTTTAATCACCTCAAAATCGATAAAGCCCTCACTGACACAGCTATTGTTGATGGTATTTATTAGCTCTACACGTATAGATGTCGAGCTGGTTGTAAAAAGGGTAGGTAACGGACTTGGCAATGCGTTTCCGTTGGAATCATAGTATGCAAACATAATATCTGTTTGTCCATTTAAAATAGCTGTTTCAATATATTCCGTATTAAAAGTAGCAATATCATCTATAACCCCATCAGAGTCATCACATAATTTCAAAGCTGGAACAGGGTTAAAGTTTGGGGTGTCATCAACGACAAACACAACCTCTGTTTCTTCATAACAGGAAGGGGTATTGCTTGATGGGTTGTTTTCAACGCGTGCAATGATCGTTTGATTAGAGGAATTATAAGGGTTTGGAAGCATCCCGGTAAACAGCAGATTATAATCTTTATCAAAATAGGAAACACCAATATTGGTTTGTCCTTGAGTGAGTTCTTGATAAACCCTTGAGGTGTCAAAGGGATAGAATTCGTCATCATCATCATCACATTCCCGAAAAGGAGCAACCGCGTAAGCAGTAGGGAGACGTTCGATATGTAAATTGGCGACTTTTTTCAGACCAATACAACTAATCGTATTTAGCTCTACAACTTCAACATTCGCCCAAATTTCATCAACCCAGTTAGTCCCACTTTGTTCGGGGTTAGGGTTTTCATAAGCAACACTCTGATCGATTTCATTTATTTTACGGGCAGCGTCATCTAGCGTCGGGTAGTATTGAATCACAACTCCAGACTCTTGAAACAAAGGGTGTTCACGAAGAAGTTCGTTTGTGAGAGAATCAAATATAGCAGGGGAGAATAGGGTTTTACCATCTTGTGTAAATGATGGAGGAAGTTCACAAGCATCAAAATCAAGCATAAAATCTTCTTTGATTTGACTCACAGCTACGTTTATATTTATTTCTGCATTGCGAACACAACTTCCGCCGGGTGCATAGACCCCCTCAGGTAAAACACTGTTGATTTGAACAAAAATGGTGCTATTCAAAATGGGGCTTCCATCAATGTCAGTATTATAATATGCAGTCGGGTTACTAATTCTACTATCGGCCGATCGTGCTGCCTCTTTGAAATAAGAAAATTCTTCGTTGGCAAAATTTGCAGAGATTGTGTTTTCAAAACTGCGAAGGTTGATCAAAACAACCCCATCTGAATTTCCATCTGTTTCGTCGCATTGTTCAAAAGTAATCACGGGCTGATCGATTACTGGCAAAGGGGTTAGCACAAGATCGAAGGAGTTGGTAGCATTCAAACAGGACAGTGAAGTCAAGGTGTCGATTACACCCACATATATGGTTTTTTGTCGGTTGTCTGTTGTGGTCATCGTGTAAGAGTCAATGCCATTTACAGACGGGTCTTCAGCATCAGATAGAGAGGTATGATAGCTAACCCTGTATTGTCCAGCAGTGCCGCCTAGGAGCGCTTCAATTCGTGCATCGTTGAGTCGTAAATCGAAAGTGGTGATATTGTCTGTATCACTGCCACTTGCAAGGTCGTCACACTCATAGTGAGGTGGAATCTCAATTACAGGGGGAATTGGCAAAACCCGTACGGAAAAGGAGCCTGTTTTATCCGACACACAACCAGTTGTTTTATTTCGAATACGGAAATAAATTGGTTCAGGATTGGTGCGATTGGTATACAGTTGTGTTTTATCAATGGAATTGTCGTCGGGGTCATTCTGATTAAAAAAGAATAAAACTTCGAGATTTGTGTCACCATTTAATATGGCAATCTCTTGAGCTTGCAAGTCAAACCCATTTACAAGGCCGTTGTATGCATCTCCATCAAGGTTGTTATCACAGAGCTCCATATCATCAGCAGGGAGTATTTCTGGTATGGGGTTAACTACAACAGTAGTTTCAACTCGACAAACCACCCCATTGGTGGTCACTTCATAAAAATAGGTTGTTGTTTCAGTAGGAGACTCAGTGATTGTGCTTGTTTCGATTCCATCAAAAATAATGTCAGAATTTGTTGTGGGGTCTATTTTTCCCCAAACAACTTCGGTTGTTCCAATAAATTCAAAAACTGGCCATGAGTCTCCATCCCCAGACGAATTGTCTCTCATATCATTCCATGTTTTGCTAACCCTAAAATCAAATTGGGCGAAATCCTCAGCTCCGTCTTCAAAATAGCTCTGTGAATTTGCTCCACCAGAGTCATTGGGTTCCCCATATGCCCCCCCATTTGGAGGAGGAGACCAATTAGCCAACTCTTCAGTTAGCAACCTTCCGTCAAGCCATTGCCAACCCTCGTCAACATTGTTATTTGGGTTTAGATTAGATATCTGGCGCAACCCTAACCAAAAATGAATTTCATTGGTTCCAGCTACACCAAGCTCTTCAAGCGCATCATAAACGGCATTTTCTTCTTCTTTAGAATTAATAACATACATTGAAGCACCAGCGCCTAGAGATTGAATTAAATCATAAGCCTCCGTCCATGCCATTGACTCTCTTTTTAAGAAATAAGACGAGGACTCGTACTGTAAAAAACGTTCAAAATCAGAATTTGTATTGGCAAAATCTTGTGCCGTTTGTGGCACACCACTGACAGATAAAGTTACACTATCTCCATTACATATTTCCGATGCAGAACTCAACAGCTCGGGGTTGCTGATAAAAGCATCTGTTTCTGCACGTGTTAAACTCACACAACCAGCACTTGAATAAGCCTCTACATAATAAGTTTTATCATGAATCAATAATGTATCATCGGCCAAAGCAGTCCCACCAGTAGAAGATAGAAACACGCCAATAGATCCTCCAATATCATTTTTTAAATCTTCGATGGTTGGGAATTCACTGTTACAATAGGTGTAAATGGGTTCGAGCGTTGGCGCTTCTGGAACTTGACGGACGGTCAGTATAACCCCACCAATCGATTCAATAGGGCAGGCATATGTTGGTCTAGAAAGAAGGACTTGTACTTCAGCTCCGTTAAGCTCATAATCTGTAGTCACAGTTAGAGAATTGGAGCGCGTGCCACTAAAAGTCGAGTTGTCAACTATAGGTTCACCATCAATTATCCACTGAAAAATAGCATCGGTTGTGGGAGTATCGACAGAGAAAGTATGAACTTCACCTTCACATACCTCAACAGAGATTGGGTTTCCGTTTGTCGAAATTTCAGCAGGACTACCCACCTCTTGAAAGTCATATTTTTCATTATTATTATTGTCATTTGGCATAGAATTGTAATCGTGCCCTATTACCAAACCACTACTAGAGACCGTATTATCATCTATAGTAAGCGGCGCTTGATCAAGCCTACCGTCATTGTCGGGATCTAAAAACCCAGCTTCAACCACATCAAAACAACCATCATCATCACTATCAAGATCAAACGCATCAGCAAGATTATCCACGTCTGAAAAAGAATTGAGATTAAGAACTTTTATATACCCTTCAAAAACAGAATCTACAGTTGAGTCATTGTGATGAGTAAATACCAAGCCTGACGATTGGGAGGCAAAAAATTGAAAGCCTGTTGTTGCACCAACAGCGGTACTGTTAAAACGAAATGTAATTATAGAGCTATTATATTGCGTAAAACCCTCGACAAAGTCACCATCAACAAGGACTTCAATCTCACCATTAGGATCAAGTAAAGTGATGCTCTCAGAGGGATCTATACTTTCAAGACTATAATAGGTGTTTTCTTGCTCAGGCAAGCTTTGGCCTTTGTTATATTCAAATGAAAAGTGAAGAGATTTAGGAACGACAGGCCCCAGTTCAAAACGGATAACATCATCACTTGATTGCTTTGGCGGGAGAAAGGAAGTAAATCGACCATCATTAAAAGGAGTAAAGGTACCATTGCCAACCGATAAAACCTGTGACAAGGAAGGGGTAGAGTAGGGAAGCGCGTTGTCAACTACAAGTTCAGGCGGGTTGGCGGTAAGATCAATTTCAAAATCCCCTAAAGACTCTATTTTATCATAGATTCCGTCATTGTCATTGTCCAAGTCAATATTGTCCACCACACCGTCTTTGTCCGAATCATTTGGACAAATGCTCACATTCACAGCAGAGGAATACACAACACTGTTGGGGGATAAACAGTCAATAATCACTTCGAGGCGATAGGAACCAAAATCATCTGGAACATATTCCGGATCGTCTGTGGCGGTCCCAGTAAAAACATAATCCCAAGTTCCCCCACTATTTTTCTTTTGCCACTTTATGGAGTCGTAATTTTCAGCATTTGGGAGTTGTAAGATAACATTTGATTGTCCAGAAGAATCAACACAGCCACCTATATTGTTCAAGTAAAGATTTGAATAAATTTTTGGCTCGAGGTTGAATCCAGAGTAGAACGCTCCAGAGGTTGCTGTAGCGTTGACATTGTAATATGACACATAAAGTTCCTCAGACCCAACAATAGATACATCACCAGTGAGGTCATCAATTCTGTGTATTTGGTAATTAGCAGCAGATGTTTGGATGGGTCCGCGCTCGAAAACAACATTATCTAGAGATAAAATATCCTGTTCATTAACTTGTACTGAAGACGCATAGGAACTAAGTACAAACAAAGAGCCACTAAAATTTGAGGAGCCATCCACCTCGTTTATTCGCCCAATGCTTTCTACATCACCAACACTTGTACAGCTGAGAGGGGGCACAAAAAACATCCCTTGATTTGCACCATAATAATGGACTTGCTGATTACCTTGGTAACCAGTTACATTTCCTTTTTTTCCTGTTCCTTGAAAAACATAAACATTTTTGTTTGATTGGATGTGAAGATAATCTATAGCGGTGTTTGGGTTGTTCGTAAACTCACTTCCCTCAATAAAGACATGCTCACCTGCATTTAATCTTATAGGAGTAGTGTTGTTATTTAAAAAAACAAGTGTGTTGTTTTCATTGGCTATGATTAGGGCATTTTCAATGCTGTTGAAACTATCTCCCTTAATGAGCAAGTATTCAGTTGAATCTACGATTGGGCTTAAACTAATTAATTGATCAATACCCATATCACTGCCATTGAGATATCCGATGGCTTCTTCACCACTAAAAAAGTAAGGAGAGTCAATAATTTCATTGCTAAAACTTCCAAGAATAGACCCTGAGCTTACAACAATATCATTGTTTTGCGACTCGATCAAAGTGCCGATAAACAAGTCGTTATTATTACCATTAAACACAGCTATATACGTTTCATTTTTATTTAAAACAATCGTTTCCGGTAGTTTAGCCTGGGATTGAAAAGTTTCAAGTGCGGGATCGAAATTAAAACTAACAATTGTGTTGTTTTTAGTTGCCATCAGAGAAAAGAAAGAAAAATCATTTTCCCCTTTCCGCTCCATTCCCCCCACCCGAAAGCTCTTTCCAAGCCCATCGACTCCTTTACTTACAAGTGAGCCCGCGTGATTTTCTGCCCTCAACCGAAGAGAAACATAAATTTCTCTGTTGGCAAAAACTTCAAAACCTTTGTCAGCAAAAACGTGGTCTGAATCAAAATTCCAAGGTTTGGCACCAATATCACTTATTGCTACTTGTATTTTGTATGAGTTTGTGTTGGACACGGCACCAACTATCCAACTACTTGCGGGCTGACCGATAGGTTTTATTGTAAACTGCACATTCTCATGAGGAGTTGAGATATACAGGTGAGCAGATTCAAAAACTATTTCCGGCACAGGAGGAATATAATGTTGCTTGCTAAGCTGAGCGTATGAAAAAAAAGGTAATACCACCACAATTAACACCAAGTAGATGATTGGAGCTTGATTTAAATAATTGTCTTTTATTTGCACAATTCAATTATAGTGAAAAAATTTACATTCATATCACTAAACCGCAATTATGTTAAATGGCTCATAACGTATGTTTTAGTGCAAGTACAACTCATACACGGCCAGTTGCAGCTTCCCATTTATGCGGATTATCTAACCGATAATTATTTTTTGGTTCACCCTGCAATGGCAGGCGCCCAGCTCGAAGGAGTTCAAACTCGAATGACGCATCGATCACAGTGGCAAGGCGTATCTAATGCGCCAAGTTTACAAACTATCAATGCACACGGGCGAATTGGTTTAAAATCTGGGCTAGGAACTGTTTTTTACAACGACAGAAATGGATTTCAAAATCAAGTTGGCGCTTCAGTGACATATGCCCATCATATCAATCTTATTCTTGGGAACAGGGACATTCATCAACTTTCATTTGGCCTTTCGGCAGGAGTAATGAATAATACCCACGACCAAACCCAATTTGCATCAGACCTTGGGGACCCGCTTTTGGAAGGAAACCAAGTGAAATCCAATGGCCTCCATATGGATTTGGGGCTCTCCTACATCCGCTATCAATTCTACACGCACTTCACAGTTAGAAACCTTATTTTTAAAGGTCAGAACATCTCAGATAATATCAGTCTAGACAAGGGTAAAAAGTGGATTGCTAATGCAGGACATTTTTTTGAACTTAACGACAACACTTCTCTTGAACCCTCTGCGATGATACAGTTTGTGGAGTATGCAGACCTTCCATCCTATGATATGAACATAAAGTCACACCACGATCTCAACAATTTAAACCTCTCATTTGGGGCATCATATCGTTTTGGCACACAACCAAACGCAAATCTTTTATCAAGAGAGAACCTTAACCAAGACCATAAACAATTAACCCTATTGACAGGAGTGCAATTTAAAGGAGTTTCATTTTTTTATACGTACACTTATAGCTTTGAAGATATTCAAATTGCGCCATTCAATAGCCATCAACTCACCTTAGGATTTGATCTTTCATCAGATAAATTCCGTTTTTTCCCGGTTCGCGGAATGTTATAATATTAAGAATGTAAAACGAAAATTAATCACAAACTTCCTTCAAACGATCTAAATCTTCTTCGCCATTTACAGTTATTATTTCACCTTCAACAATAACATCAAATGGATAAACTATTTCAGGCTCTTCTTCAGAGTCTTTGTTTTCCTCATACCAAAGGTCTATTTTGTCCCAATCTTCATCGCTATTGATTGTAATTTCAGATCCGTCGGGAAGAACAAAAGAAATAGGATAAATAAATTTGAAACACTCTTCTTCATAATCTTCTTCGTAATCACCACAAAAAGTAATAATCAAATAAATTAGCTCTAAAAAATCAATATCATTATTTACTTCATATATTGAACCGCCTAGACTTATTGAAAAAGGATATTTAATTTCTGGCCCATCATCAGTATTATTCTCTTCATACCAAAGGTCTATTTTGTCCCAATCTTCATCGCTATTGATTGTAATTTCAGATCCGTCAGGAAGAATAAAAGAAATAGGATAAATAAATTCGAAACACTCTTCATTATTTTTCTGGGAATCAAACATGCTAGCACGAGCACTTGTGCTAGGACCAGAATGAATTTGGCGCAACTGAGAGGTTAGGCTTTCATTAGAATTTGTATTTGTTAATTCATTATTAGCAGCGACATTATCTTCAGTTATTGTGTTATTACATGAAAATGTAAACAATATTATTGTTGAAAATAATAGCCAATTTGTTTTTTTTCTCATTTTTAAAACATCCACTAAATTCAAAGTTAGTTTTTTTAAACAATTGTAAAGCAATATATTACATAGTTTATTGTAAAAATAATTTCAAATATAAGTGATTGAAATCGAACGTAAATTTTTAGTTTCTAATCTTAACGCTTGTTTGCAGCACCAAACCACTTCAACACGAATCATTCAAGGCTATTTGTCTTTTGATCCAGCAAGAACAGTTCGTGTGCGGAAAACAGACACTAAAGCGTTTATAACGATTAAAGGAAAGCCCAATGCAACCGGGGACACACGTTATGAGTGGGAGAAAGAAATTCCAGAAAATGATGCAGCACAACTTTTAAAGTTATGTTTGGGGCAAATCATTCAAAAAACCCGGTATGTTATTTCCCATAAATCTCATCTTTTTGAAGTAGATGTTTTTTCAGGAAAACTTCAGGGTTTGGTAATTGCAGAAGTTGAATTATCTGCCGCCGAAGAACAGGTAGATCTTCCAACATGGATAGGGAAAGAGGTCACAGGGGATTCACGATATTTCAACAGTGATTTGGCAAAAAAAGGACTAAAGCCCGAGATCATCTAAGTCGACCGCGTCATCAGTGTTATTTTGACTTCGGAGTTTAGCTAGCAACTCACAATCTAGCGGGATACTTACTCTTTCGGGGGCGGGGAAAGAATCTATGGACACTTCTAACAGGGGGTCTTCATACAATTTTTTCATATACAAAGCCCATATTGGAAGCGCCATCGTTGCGCCTTGACCATAGGCAATGGAGTTAAAGTGCGTTGCTCGATCTTCTCCGCCAACCCACACCCCAGTCACGAGGTTTGGCACCATGCCAATAAACCAACCATCACTTTGGTTTTGCGTTGTGCCGGTTTTACCCGCTATAGGGTTTTGGAATTCATACGGATATCCAGTTACAACCGTCCCAAAATAGGGATTATTTTCTTCTGCGCCTCGGTGTCTCAAACGAATTCCAGAACCAGATTCTGTGACCCCTTCAAGGAGCTTTACAGTAACATAGGCCGACTCTTCACTAAGTACATCCCGTGTTTCTGGGGTTGCTTCAAATAAAACCGTTCCGTTTTTATCTTCAATTCGAGTGACCATTACAGGCTTTACATAAATTCCCTGATTGGCAAATGCACCATAGGCAGCAACCATTTCATATACACTCAAATCAGCAGTCCCCAATGCAATTGAAGGAACATTTGGAATTTTTGAACTGATCCCCAAGTCGGCAGCGAGTTTACTAACTGGTCCAGGCCCCACTTTATCAATCAACCTTGCACTGATGGTGTTGACAGAGTTTGCCAGTGCATTTTTCAAGGTGCGCATCCCAGTGTATCGATCTCCAGAATTTTTTGGACACCAAGCTTCATGAGCACCAAATTTTCTTGCTTCAACACAATAAAAGCCATCTGGAAATGAATCACATGGAGAGAGCTTCAATTGATCAATCGCAGAGGCATAGACAAAGGGCTTAAACGTTGATCCAATTTGCCGTTTTCCCTGAAAGACATGATCAAACTGAAAGTGCTTGTAGTTGATCCCACCAACCCAAGCTTTTACATGTCCAGTTTGTGGATTCATCGACATCATGCCAGACCGCAAAAAATGCTTGTAGTGACGAATCGAATCAATAGGGCGCATGACCGTGTCGATCTCTCCTTTCCAGCTAAAAATTCTCATTGCTGTTTTTTGTTCAAAAGACGCTTTGATCTCGTCTTCCGTTTTGCCAGCAAGCTTCATTTTTCTCCATCTTTCGGATCGCATCATGGCCTGACCCATAAGTCTCTCAACCTCTTTTTCGGTAAGGTCTAAAAACGGTGCAGTAGGATTCCATTTAGGGGCATTTTGCTCAAAAAAAGCATCCTGAAGATTGGACATATGCTCTTTCACAGCGTTTTCAGCATAAGTCTGCATCTTGGAGTCAAGCGTAGTGTAGATTGTCAACCCATCCAAATACAAGTTGTATTTTTCCCCATCTGGCTTGGGGTTGTCCTGAATCCAATTCAGCATAAATTGACGGAGGTAAGCCCGAAAATAGGTTGCAAGGCCCTCGCGATGCGATTGCGGATTAAATTGAATCTGGAGAGGCAACTGCTGTAAAGAGTCAACCTCTTTTTGGGTGAGCATCTTATTTCGAAGCATTTGTTGAAACACAATATTTCTCCGAGAAGTTACGAGTTCAGGTCTCCGAATGGGGTTGTATAGAGACGAGTTTTTGAGCATTCCCACCAGCATGGCAGACTCTTCCAGAAGCAATTCCGAGGGCTCTTTTGAAAAATAAATATTGGCGGCTGAGCGCAATCCGTCCGCATTGTAATTGAAATCATACAAATTCAAATACATTGTTAGGATTTCTTTCTTAGCGTATCTCCGTTCGAGCTGTACGGCAATGACCCATTCTTTAATTTTTTGGATTACAGCGTCAAGGGTGTTTCTAGAACGAACGCCTGTAAAAAGTTGTCGAGCCAATTGTTGAGAAACTGTACTTGCCCCTCCTTTTTCACCAAGGTAAACCACGGCTCTTAGAGTACTTCGCAAGTCAATGCCAGAGTGATCATAAAAGCGCTCGTCTTCCGTGGCAATCAAAGCATCGATAAGATTCTTGGGAATCTCTTCATAGTACAGAGGCGTTCGATTGTCATTGTAATAAAACTTCCCAATCACCTTGTTGTCCGCTGAAAAAATCTGTGTAGCAAGGTTTGTTTTGGGGTTTTCCAGTTGACGGAATTCAGGCATTTTACCAAGCAATCCAAATCCAGCGGCTAAAAAAATGCTAACAAAGGACAAAATACCGATTGAAAACAAGATCCAAAAGAGCTTTATACTCCGCCGGTATGTTCCATTCTTTCCCTTCATTGGTCTTCTTGAATTCGTTCTATACCAATCCCCACTTCTGTAATCCCGCTGAGGACATCGATCGACTCCGCATGATCATTGTGCCGCATGGCGGGCTTGACTGTTAGCCGGTGCTCACCAACAACACGAAAACGGTGGGCTTCCTTAAACCAAAGCTTACTTTCATGAACCAAAAGACCTTCCCCGAGCCATTCTCCATCGGGCGTTGCCATTGTATAGGAAAGTGTGTCAACCAATTTTTCTCCAATGGGGTTTTCAAGCGTGGTAATTAGGTAAATATTAGCAAATGGGTACTCATCATTATTTCGCAAATACAAAAAAAGGTTTGCAGGAGCATTAATTTTTTCGGGAGTAAACCTAAATTCCACTTCCTCATGCTGAGGCCACCCATTCGAAAAAGAAAAAAACTGTAACTTCTCATTTCCCGAAACACAACCTCCTATCAAACCAATCAAACAGAGATAAAAAGCGGATTTCCGTGAAATGAACATTCGATTCAACATACAGATTAAGTACTATTTTTTCATAAAAGCAAGGGATTCAGACCTTCCTTTTTTAAAGATTTTATTGCTGTTCTTTGTACCTTTACGGAGAAGTTTCTGTTCGTCCTCAGGAAGCTGAACAATATCTGAACATGCATCAGAGCAGCAGTTGTTGTGTGCCTCTGCACAAGTCGGACATTGGATAAACAGCAAATGACAAGCTTCATTCGCACAGTTGACATGGGTATCACACAGTGTACCACACTGGTGACAAACCGCAATAACCTCGTTGGAAATTTGTTCGGCTCTTCGCTGATCAAACACAAAGTTTTTACCGCGAAATTTATTGTCTAACCCTTGCGCTTTTACTTGTCGTGTATACTCAATGATACCACCTTCTAATTGAAACACATTTTCAAAGCCCTTGTATTTGAAGTAGGCACTTGCTTTTTCACAGCGAATACCACCAGTGCAATACATGACGATATTTTTGTCTTTTTTATGTGACTGCAAATCTTCTTCAATCAGTGGTAGCGAATCTCGAAAGGTATCAACATCGGGAGTAATGGCGCCCTCAAAATGCCCAATTTCACTTTCGTAATGATTCCGCATATCCACCAACAGCGTCTCTGGCTTTGAAATGAGGTCATTAAAGGACTGGGCATCAACGTGAATCCCGCATTGGGTGACATCAAACTCACTGTCCTCAAGGCCATCCGCAACAATTTTGTCTCGGACTTTGATTTTTAGTTTTAAAAAAGATTTGTTGTTCTGTTCAACAGCAATGTTCAAACGAACATTTTCCAGAAATGAAACAGTATCAAGCATTTCCTTAAATTCATCAAAACGGATTGCTGGGACGGAAAGCTGTGCATTTATTCCTTCGTAAGCAACATAAATCCGACCCAAAACATTGAGCTTGTTCCAGTGAATAAAAAGATAATCTCGGAACAACTTTGGGTTTTCGATCTGTGCGTATTTGTAGAACGACAGTGTGAGGCGATCTTCGCCAGCTTGGTCAATGAGATTGGCACGTTCTTTCGCACTTAATGTGTTGTACAGTTGCATGCTATACTGATTAAGTTTGTCGGACAAAGGTACAAATTTAAAAAACGCATTTGGAGAGCTTGTTTTTGCGCCTAAAATTGTACTTTAGAGACTTCAAAAAACCACAATATGGCAAATGAAAAAGAAGCAAAATTAAAAGCATTACAACTTACTTTAGACAAGTTGGATAAAGCATACGGTAAAGGGACTGTTATGCGGATGAACGACGAGGCCCTCGAAGAAGTTGAAGCGATTTCTTCTGGATCCTTGAGCTTGGATGCAGCCCTTGGCGTAGGCGGATATCCAAGAGGTAGGGTTATTGAAATCTATGGCCCAGAGTCATCAGGAAAAACAACACTTACTCTACATGCTATAGCGGAATGTCAAAAAAGTGGCGGAATCGCAGCATTTATCGATGCCGAACACGCTTTTGATCGCTACTATGCGCAAAGCTTGGGCGTTGACATTGATGAACTGATTGTTTCTCAACCAGATCACGGAGAACAAGCTCTTGAAATTGCCGACAACTTAATCCGTTCAGGAGCTGTTGATATTGTTGTGATTGATTCTGTGGCAGCATTGACGCCAAAGAGCGAAATCGAAGGAGAAATGGGAGACTCTAAAATGGGTCTTCATGCACGATTGATGTCGCAAGCATTGCGAAAACTAACGGCTTCAATCAGCAAAACCCAATCGACTGTGATTTTCATCAATCAATTGCGAGAGAAAATCGGCGTGATGTTTGGCAACCCAGAAACGACTACTGGTGGGAATGCGTTGAAATTCTATGCCTCTGTGCGCTTAGACATCCGTCGCTCAACTCAAATCAAAGACAGTCAAGGGGGGATCAATGGAAACCGCACGCGTGTCAAAGTGGTCAAAAACAAGGTTGCACCTCCATTTAAGACTGTCGAATTCGATATTTTATATGGAAAAGGAATTTCTAAAAATGGTGAACTATTGGACTTGGGCGTAGAGGAAGAAATTATTCAAAAAAGCGGCTCTTGGTTTAGTTATGGAGACACCAAACTTGGACAAGGAAGAGATTCGGTTATTAAGTTATTCGAGGATAATCTCGAGCTTGCAGAAGAGATTGAAGATAAAATCCGAAACACCCAATCGGAAAAAGAATAGCTTAGGAATAACCCTCTTTTTGCAATTGCTCGCGAAAGAACGCGAAGGTTTTTTCTTTGAGTTTAGGAAGGTCATTGGCTGTCAAGCCAGTTGTTTCAATGGCAGGGTGAACAATTGCGCGAACAACCCCAGGAGAACCCGACCAGTATTTGTGACCAAATTGAAAGGGAAATCGTTTTTTACAATCGGGTAGCGTAATGGGAACGATAGGCATTTGGTATTGAATGGCCAAGCTAAAAGCACCATTTTTAAAGGGCGCCAAATAGACGTCTGGATGAGGAACGAGCCCCTCAGGATAAATGCACACACTGTACCCAAAGTCTAATTTTTTTTGTGCTCGGTGATATACGTTTTTTCTACTTTTTGCACTTTCCCGATCGACAAGAATTGCAGCGCGACGATATATGTAGTTAAATATTGGAATTTCTTCAAGTTCGCGTTTGCCAACAAACACAAAAGGGTTCCGAACCGCCATAAGTACGAGCATGATATCAATCATACTGAGGTGATTGGCTACAAACATATAATTCTTTCCTTTTTCAAGCGTTTGAAATTGCTTAAACCGAGGCCAAAACCCCATACCATATAGTATAATTGGCGACCAAACCCAACGCGCTAGCCAAAAGACGTGACGATACCATTGCTCTCTTTGAAGAAAAACGAGAAGTAAAGGAAAACACAAGAAAACACCAAGACCTGCAAGGATATAAAACCACACATTCCAAAGCCCATAAATGATTTTCTTCGCGAATTGTATCACGGGAGTAAAAGTAGTGATTTGGAGATAATCCAAAAGGCGTACCTTTGTAAAGGGACAAAACACATAAGAATGGCTCGGATTTTAACAGGAATTCAAAGTACAGGCACACCACATTTGGGGAATCTGCTTGGAGCCATTCTGCCTGCCATTGAAATGGCAAATCAAAGCAAAAACGACTCCTTTTTGTTTATTGCAGATCTTCATGCCCTAACCCAAATTAAAGATTCCAGCCAAACCAAAACAAACACCTATGCAACTGCTGCTGCATGGCTTGCTTGTGGTTTGGATCCCCAAAAAACAGTTTTCTATCGCCAGTCAGACGTACCTCAAGTCACAGAGCTAGCGTGGTACCTCAACTGCTTTTTCCCTTATAGCCGCTTGAGTTTAGCCCACTCGTTTAAAGATAAAGCCGACCGACTAGAAGATGTCAACGCGGGGCTATTTACTTATCCAATGTTGATGGCTGCAGACATTTTGTTATATGACGCACATCAAGTTCCTGTAGGCAAGGACCAGCAACAACACCTTGAAATGACTCGAGATGTCGCCAATCGATTTCACGCCCAATTCGGCGAAACCTTTGTACTCCCTGAAGCGGTATTGCGGGAGTCGAATATGTATGTACCGGGAACTAATGGCGGAAAAATGAGTAAGTCAAAAAATAACATTATTGACGTCTTTTTACCTGAAAAACAACTTCGTAAACAAGTCATGGGAATTGCCACAGACAGCACACCACTTGAGGAGCCAAAAGATCCAGAAAGTTGCACTGTGTTTTCGCTTTATCGTATGGTTGCTGAGGAGAGTGCCGTCAAACAAATGCGCCTTCAATATAAATCGGGAGGTTTTGGATATGGCCATGCCAAGCAAGCTTTATTTGAGACCTTACTTGATAAGTTTGCACCGGCAAGATCTCAGTTTAACAAGCTCATGGATGAGTCCCAACAAATGGATTTGGTTTTGGAGCAAGGTGCACAAAAAGCACAAGAAATTGCAGAGGAGGTCCTATCACGGGTACGCTCTCGCTTGGGTTTTTTTACATAAGCTGAATACTAGGGATTTTAATAATATCACCTATTAAAACATAAAAATTTTATTATTTTTGAGCATGCAACTAACCAAACACATTAGCTACTTACTATATCGATACGACTGTGTAACCGTTCCAGGTTTTGGTGCGTTTTTGGGAACACCAGCCTCTGCTGAACTCGATACGGATAACGAAACCATTTACCCACCAACAAAACAAATTTCGTTTAACGCACAACTTCAATCCAACGATGGTTTATTGGCCAACGCAATAGCCGTTGAGCAGCAAACGAGCTATGAGCAGGCCGTACGTCTTGTCCACAAGGAAGTGGTGCGCTGGAAGTCAATGCTCCATGACGGAAAAACGGTCGAGTTGGATCGTATTGGAAAGCTTCAGTTTAATGCAGAGAAAAATGTGGTTTTTGTTCCGACAAAAAATTACAACCACTTCGCAGAATCTTTTGGACTTCACCCTGTTCAGGCTCAAAAAATTGATCGAACCAAAGTGCTAAAAAGCACCCCAAAAATTATAGACTTTAACAACGATAGAAGTCAAAATCAAACGGATTCACAAGGTACAAACAACAACCCATTGCGACATATTGCTGCCGCTGCCGCCGCCGCCGTAATTGGTTATGCAGGTTTTGTGGCCTATGACGATTACACCCAAGATCAACAGCTCGCCCAAGAAATGGAGCTACGCCAAGAAGCAAAGGAAGAGGTACAACAAGCTATTTTTGATTTGGGAGAGTTGCCTAAACTATCGATTCAGACTATCCCCCAAGAGGCATATCACATCATTGGTGGTGCTTTTGCAGTAGAGTCAAATGCAGATCGATACCTTAAACAATTACAACAAAAAGGATTTGTGGGTGCCCAAAAGCTGGCACCTAATTCATATGGCCTGCACATGGTTGCTTTGGGCAGTCGTGTCGACCGTAGCGAAGCGATTGACTTTCTACGTCAAGTTCAGCGCACCGAAATCACGGATGCGTGGATGCTAAAACGTTAAAAGATGAATCCCAAAACACCTGCTGCGTCCAAAACTGTTCTCACAGATTTGGTTCTTCCAAGTGATACCAACCCCTTAGGAAATCTTTTTGGAGGGGAGCTTTTGTCGCGAATGGATCGTGCAGCTTGTATTGCTGCCGAAAGACATGCTGGGAATGTTGTTGTGACGGCTTCTGTAAACCATGTCCATTTTAGCAAAGCTGTTCCTTTGGGGAGTGTGTTGACTTTAGAAGCCAAAGTGTCGCGTTCTTTTCGGACCTCTATAGAAGTCTTTATCGATGTGTGGATCGAACCAAGAGGGTCATCAGAGTTGCGAGAAAAAGCCAATGAAGCAATCTATACTTTTGTAGCGGTTGATGAAAATGGTAAGCCTACTGCCGTTCCGCCTGTTCAACCCGAAACCCAACTTGAAAAGGCACGATACGATGCAGCTTTACGCCGTCGGCAACTCAGTTTGATTTTGGCTAAAAAACTATCGCCTGATGATGCTACAGAACTCAAAGCACTTTTTGAAGATTAGTATTTTACAGACATTGACCCTTCGTGTAGCGAATGAATTCAATTGAGTTGAAAACATCTTGATTTTGTACCTTTGCCCAAAGTGGGACTATGATACGCTCAATGACCGGATTTGCTCGGTCCTCATTCGAATCTCAAGATATCAGCATGACCGTGGAGATTCGAGCATTAAACAGCAAAAATCTTGAACTCAACCTTCGACTGCCATATAGTTATCGATCATGGGAGGACGAGTTGCGAACCGCCATCAAACCACAGCTATTACGCGGAAAAGTTGACGTCAACTTAAACGTAAATTATCAAGGTGCATCGGCTGCCGCTGAACTTAACAAGGATATCATTTCAAATTATATTCAGCAATTGCGTGAAATCGCAGACGTAACCCCCGCTGAATTGCTTCCCATTGCGACGCGTTTGCCAGATGCTCTCCAGTCGGCAGAAGTATTGTCAGATGATAACCAGAAAAAAGAAGTTTTTATCTTGGTTCATCAGGCAATAAGGCAGTTGATTGACTATCAGACTGCAGAAGGTCAAGCCATGACTAAGGATCTCAATACCCAAATCGAAAGCATCAAAAAAGGACTTGAGCATATTAATGACAAAAAGGATTTACGAATCCAACAAGTCCGATCAAAATTGCAAGACAACCTAAAAAGTTTAGCAGTTGAGGTTGACCAAAACCGTTTCGAACAGGAGTTGATTTTTTATCTCGAAAAGTTCGACATCAATGAAGAAATCGTTCGTTTGCGGCAACACCTTCTTTATTTTTGTGAAGTGATGAACAACGAAAGGGAAGCAAAAGGAAAAAAACTCGGCTTTATCGCTCAGGAAATCGGAAGAGAAATTAACACGATTGGCTCTAAAGCTAACTATGCATCTCTACAAAAAGAAATCGTTCAAATGAAAGATGCTCTAGAACGCATCAAGGAACAACTACTCAACATTCTCTAGATGGCAAAAGGGAAATGTATTGTACTTTCAGCACCCTCGGGAAGTGGGAAAACAACCTTGGCAAAACAATTACTACAAAACAAATCCCTTCAGCTCGCTTTTTCGATTTCAGCAACCTCTCGTGAGCCTAGAGCTAACGAAAAACACGGCGAGGATTATTTTTTTATCAGCCCAGAGGATTTTCAAAAACAGATCAATCAAGGGGATTTTATTGAATACGAAGAAGTTTACCCAGGCGTTTTTTACGGTACCTTACGTGCAGAGGTGGAGAGATTGTGGAGCGAGGGAAAACACGTTATTTTTGATATAGACGTTGAGGGGGGGTTACGAATCAAAAAACAATTTCCAGACCAAACAATCACGATTTTTATAAAGTCACCGAGCTTGGCAACACTCAAACAACGATTGACCAAAAGGGAAACAGAATCGACAGAGACTCTGAAAATGCGACTCGATAAAGCGGAAAATGAAATGAAATTAGCTCCAAAATTCCAACACATCGTTCATAATAACATTCTCAGCGAAGCTAGGGCGGAACTCGAGGAACTGGTGACACAATTTATTAAATCATGAAACGAACCGCCTTATTTTTTGGTAGTTTTAATCCTATACATTATGGCCACCTCAACGTGGCTCGGGCAGCAATCGAAACAGGAAAAATCAAAGAGGGTATTTTTATCGTTAGTCCGCAAAACCCCTTTAAACGCGATGTCGATTTGCTACCAGAACAACAACGCTTAGGCTTAGTTTCATCCGTTCTTTCCAGAGAAGAACAAATGACTTTTAGCGATGTAGAATTTCAATTATCACGCCCAAATTATACAATCAATACTCTGAGACATTTGGATGTTTCGCCCGATTCAAAGACCCACACCTTATTGATGGGTGCAGATATTTTTGTGCAAATGAAAACTTGGCAAGGGGCAGCGGAAATGTTATCTCACGATTTGATGATTTATCCACGCTTGGGATGGCAGCTTCCTCAAAAGAGCGATAAAATCACGTTGTTGGATAGCCCAATGATATCAATTTCGGCCACGATGATTCGACAAAAAGTCGAACGACAAGAGGAGATCAATCATCTTGTCCCTGAGGAAGTTGCAACGTTTTTCTACGAAACACACCTCAAGTAGCCCCCAAACACAGTTATCAATTGTATTTGATTTTTCGTAAAATTCGCATAGCATCTTTATGGTTTTGATATGCGAGATTGCTATAATCACGAAGTGGTTTTTGAATGGAAAAGAGAAGTTCTTTAGCTTCTTCAAAACCATTGAGATAGCACAGCATCAGGGTGTGAGAAAGGGTTTCAGCTTCTTTTTTTTGGGCACTTGTCAGGGTTTTGTTTGTCAGTAATTTTTGAGCAATCGCTTTTTGAGAATTCATAATATGATGAAGGAGCGTTTTCTCAAAAACAGGTGGTTCAAACAAAAAAACGGAACTCATTTGATAGCTCCCGTTGTTATCAAACTGTAGGTCAATCTGCTCTAGAGGGTAGTACTTATCGATATTGTTCAGCCCGAGTTTGACATATTCAATCAAGCGAAAGTGATTGGCGTCAAACTGGATTTCAACTTCGTCATAGGCAGAGTAAAATAATTTCACATGCTCATTGACCAATTCGATATCTACACGAGAATAGTAACATTTTCCCTTTACCTTTTTTTCAACCCCTGCCCAGCACACCACAAAAGATTCTTTAAATACTTTATACTGTGGATTAAGGCCATCGAGGTGTCGCTGCACAAAATCAACCACACCGTCAAGCGTGAGCTCGATATTGTTTTGTGCGTGTTTTTCAATTTCCGTTACGACTCTAGAATTGATGTCTTTAATGTTCACATCAAATGCTCTTGGGACGGAGGTACTTCCCTCTCTAAAAAAAACAGATCCTCCATAGTATTTCCAAATATTTTTTCGCAGCGTTGTCAGCGCCTCAGTGGGCTTGATGGTCACCAAACCAACCACTTTTCCCTCAGGCAAATGGGGAAAGTGGATGTTCTCATAAAGTACAAGAGGGGGGTTGTCAAGATAGGCATTAACAAGGTTTTGCAGCTTGGCATCATCAAAAAAATCGACACCTACGATATCATTGTCATGATCCATAATACCGACTACGATGTAGGAATTGCTTTTGGGGTTCGAATTTGACAGGGCACAAATGTGCTTCAGGAACTTTGCCTTCCCTTCTTTATTGCCAAGGTTGAGTTGCAGCTTTTTATCATAAAAGCTGTTTTCATCATTGTGCGCCAATAAGTTTTTTACCAAAAGGCGTTTGTTGATCATCAATTTAAAGGTAACCGCTCATGATCTAAAATGCAAATATGAGTTTGTGGGCGGATTGTTCTCAGTTGTTTCGTGTTAGGACTTGACAATATGCCAAAATGAAATCTTTCGCCGAATTGTAAACCCAAGTTGTCGATAAAGTTTGAGGGCACTTAGATTCGTTTCAGAAACATGTAGGTAGGGGGTTTTATTCTGCATAAAGATTCTATCAATAAGATGCTTGAGTAATTGTTTGGCATATCCATTCCTCACATATTTTGGGTGGGTAACCACTGCGCTGATTTCAGTGAAATGATCCATTTTCATCCGTTCCCCAGCACTAGCAACGAGAGAATTATTTTTGTAGACACCAAAGTAGGTTCCTAAACTGGGCGTTTTTTCTTTGATAAAACCTGGCTGAACTAAGTTCACCAAATCGATTAACTCTTGTTTTTGCTCAGCGTTACTTAATTCGACAATCCTCTCAGCAACCTTGATTGTTGCTGGGCGTTTAAGGATCATTTGGTTGCAAATATTATTTTTTATCCGTAATCCATCAGAACAATGTGGTCGATCACCAACGACATAGAAGTCTGGACAAAGTTTACTGTATTTATGAATCACAAACTCGCTCTTTTCGTTGGACATGAAGCTTCCAAATGGACAATAGGACGGATCATAAAATTTAGCACCTTCGTATGAAAAGCAGAACGGCTCATGCGTTTCCTCCAATGAGTACCAAACTGGGAAATCAAGCTTATCTTCTTCCAAAATGATTAAAACTTTGTTGTGAATGTAATAAGAATATTTGATCTGAATACCCCGCTTAAACGACCCGACACCAAATGTGCAGTTCATCAACTTTGTCAGACTCAAGATAAAAAAGCGAAAAGGGGGCGCTTTTTAACCAAATCTTAACAGATTTAAAAACATTTTTTGATCAACTTGCAGCCCTTAAAACAAGCATTATTTTTAGAATCAAATTTTTACCACATGGACGATAAACAAGTGGATATTAAATCCCTAAATGAAAAGATTGAAAAGGAAAGTGCCTTTATTGATTTACTCCAAATTGAACTCGGAAAGGTCATAGTGGGCCAACATCAGATGCTCGAGCGCCTGTTAATTGGACTTTTGGGCCAAGGTCATATTCTTTTGGAAGGGGTTCCAGGATTAGCCAAAACCCTCGCGATTAACTCCTTGAGCAAAGCGATTAAAGCTTCGTTTAGTCGGGTACAATTTACCCCCGACTTGCTCCCTGCAGATGTCATCGGAACGATGATTTATAACATTAAAGAAAACGACTTCAGTATCAAAAAAGGGCCGGTATTTGCCAATTTTGTACTTGCTGATGAGATCAACCGTGCACCCGCTAAAGTACAATCTGCCCTACTTGAAGCGATGCAAGAACGACAAGTAACCATTGGTGATGAGAGTTTTGCCCTCAAACCTCCTTTCTTGGTTATGGCGACCCAAAACCCTGTAGAGCAAGAAGGAACTTACCCACTACCCGAAGCGCAGGTCGATCGGTTTATGTTAAAGGCGATTATCGATTATCCGAACAAAACTGACGAGCAACAAATCGTTCGCGCACAGGTCAGTGGGGCAACCAATGCCATCAAGCCAGTGGTCACCACAGCACAAGTCATTAAAGCTCAAAAAGTGGCACAAGAGGTGTATATGGATGTGAAAATCGAGAAGTACATTATCGACCTCATTTTTGCGACTCGTTACCCCGAACAATACGGCCTAGAAGATCTCAAACCACTCATCAGTTTTGGGGCATCTCCGCGAGGCAGTATCAATCTGACAACTGCCGCCAAATGCTATGCCTTTATCAAACGACGAGGTTATGTTGTTCCAGAAGATGTACGTGCAGTGGTGCATGACGTTCTTCGTCACAGAATCGGAATTACCTACGAAGCAGAAGCAGAAAACATCACTTCGGAAGACATTATCAATCGGATTGTCAATGTTGTTGAGGTTCCCTAGCCGAGCCCAACAAATAATAGAATAAAACGGTATGGATACGAAGGCCCTTTTACAAAAGGTTCGTAAAATCGAAATCAAGACTCGCCGCTTGAGCAATCATATTTTTGGTGGGGAGTATCACAGTACCTTCAAAGGTCGTGGAATGACCTTTAGCGAAGTGCGTCCATACCAATTTGGGGATGATGTTCGTACCATCGACTGGAATGTAACCGCCCGTTATAACGAACCATTTGTCAAAGTATTTGAGGAAGAACGTGAGCTGACGTTGATGTTGTTGGTCGATGTCAGTCGATCTTCATTATACGGGTCACATGAGCAGTTTAAAAAAGAAATCCTAACCGAAATTTCAGCAACCCTCGCCTTTTCAGCTCTCCAAAACAATGATAAAGTCGGTGTGATTTTATTCACAGATCAAATCGAGCTGTATATCCCACCAAAGAAAGGAAAATCACATATCCTCCGAATTATTCGTGAGCTGATTGAATTTAAACCCCAAAGCAACCAAACCAACATCTCGGAGGCGCTCAAGTTTATGGCCAACGTGCAAAAAAAGCGTGCGATTGCCTTTGTACTGTCCGACTTTATGGATATTGAATATGCCACCAATCTTAAAATCGCTGCAAAAAAACACGATCTCACGGGAATAAGGATTTATGACAAACACGAAGTCGAGCTTCCCAATTTGGGCTTGGTCCCTATGGTCGACCAGGAAACGGGGAAGTACCAATTGGTTCACACAGGCTCCAAGAAACTTCAAAGCAATCACCAAAAACACATTCGTGAACGCGTATCCTATTTTGACGAATCTTTTCGTAAAAGTGGAGCAGGAACGATCTCTTGTCGAACCGATGAGAGTTATGTAAAAAAACTATTATCCTATTTCAAAAATCGTGGGTAGAATTTGTATTTCCTTTTTGTTTTTTATGCCAGCTCTCGTGCTTGCTCAGCCTCGCATTGCTGCGAGTCTAGATACGATTGCAATGACCATTGGTGAGGATATCCAATATCAGATTGAAGTTCAAACCGATTCAACAGCCCAAGTGATTTTCCCACAAGGGCAAACCTTCTGGCCTTTCGAAATTATCGATACCACAAAAGTCGATATCCAACAATTGGCAGACAAGGCACTTTGGAAACGCACATACACCCTTATTCAATTTGATTCGGGAAGCTATCACATTCCCCGTCAGCGGATTTTTGTGGATGGAGATCCAATCCTCACAGATTCCCTCAAAATCGAAGTATTTACCGTTGAAGTTGATACGCTCAAACAGCCATTACATCCCATCAAACCCATCATTGAGATTGACAAAAACAATGCGGGTTGGTGGCGCTCTTACCTTTGGGGCCTACTGGGACTCATCACCTTTATTACTCTTTATGTGGTTTATGGTCGCGCTAAAAAAAGAATCGAAGAACGTCGGAAAAGATTACCCCCTTTCGATCGTGCAATCCAAGAGCTCCAAGCCCTCGAATCAAGTGAACTAAACGATCAGGAAGCGTATAAACACTACTATTCATCTTTAACAGCCATCGTTCGAAGCTATTTGGAGGAAGAGGCAAACGTCAATGCCTTGGAAAGCACAACAACAGAGTTGATTCAAAAGCTTGAACTCATGCGAACGGTAGGGTCCTTGGTTCTCCAACCCAAAACCATATCCAACCTTAAAAAGGTGTTAGAGACTGCAGATCTCGTCAAATTCGCCAAAGCGGCTCCGGGCGTTGGTCTGGCCTACGCAGACCGATCAGCGATTGAGTCTGTCGTTGTCCAAACCAAAGAGGCAATTCCAGAGCCCACGGAAGAGGAACGCCTACATGATGAGGCCTATCGACAAGAACTTCAAAAACAACGTCGCCGCAAACAGTTTAAACTTGCAGGACTATCCGCACTTGGAGCTCTTGTATTGGCATTTGGAATATCTTCTTATGTATACGGATTCAATCAAGTCAAAGACCGTTTGTTGGGGAACCCGACCTTACAATTCTTAGAATCAGAATGGATCACGAGCACTTATGGTGCTACTCCGATTCGAATGACGACCCCCGAAGTACTTACGCGGATTCCTTCTGATAAACCCAACACCCAAACTTTCCGATTGGGAGTACTAGAAGACCCGTTTTCGTTGACCCTGCGAGTCGAGCAAGTATTGGGGGAAGGAGAGGTTGAGGTCGATTTGGCTGCACGTGCCGAAGGGATTATACAGGATTTAGAATCAAGAGGAGCAACAAACATTTTTCAAAAGCAGGATGAATACGAAAGTCCAACAGGTGTCAAAGGAGTTGTCATTTCCGGCTCTTTTGACTGGACACCCGCGGAAAGTGATGCTGTTCGTAAAGAATATACCGTTTATTTCTTAGCTGAGAATAGTGGTTTACAGCAAATCGAAATTGTAAGCAATCGAAATGATCGCTATGCAGAGGATATCATTGACCGCGTGGTCAATTCGTTTACCTTTAACACCGACGTCCAATGATTCTTCAAGACTACTCCTTTGCGAATGTATCTTTTCTATGGGCATTGACCATCATTCCATTTTTGGCAGCTTGGTTGTTTTGGCGTCCACAGCAAAAACAAAGTGTCTTGCGGATGTCATCCCTGAAAGGTTTGGAAAGCCCAACGTTCTGGACACGGATGTATCCTTTTTTATGGGCGCTTAGATTACTGGCTATCGCTCTGTTGATTGTCGCCCTTGCTCGACCTCGAACTGCCAATGTATCGACGCGAACCAAAACAACAAAAGGGATCGATATTGTGATGGCAATTGATATTTCGTCGAGTATGTTGTCTCGCGACCTTAGACCAAATCGTCTCACGGCTTTAAAAGAAGTAGCGCAAACCTTTGTCTCCGATCGGATTAATGATAGAATTGGACTGGTAGTCTATGCTGGGGAGTCGTACACTAAAACCCCAATTACAAGCGATAAGGCCGTTGTGACCGATGCCTTGTCAAACTTAAATTACGAACGAGGCGTGATTGACGATGGAACGGCGATTGGGATGGGGTTGGCAACGGCTGTCAATCGACTTAAAGATTCCAAAGCACTCAGTAAAGTCATCATTCTATTGACGGATGGAGTGAATAATGCGGGCTTTGTTGACCCGACGACCGCAGCAGGTCTGGCAAGCTCCTACGGCATCAAAACCTACACTATTGGACTGGGGAGTAATGGCAATGCCATGGCACCCATTGCCATGAAGCGAGATGGGAGCTTTCGTTATGGACTTACTCGAGTTGAAATTGACGAAGAACTCCTCAAAAGCATAGCCGAGCAAACAGGCGGGGTGTATTTTCGGGCGACAGACAACCAACGCTTGGCGTCGATTTATGACGAAATCAACAAGCTGGAAAAAACGGAAGTAGAGGAATTTACGTATACCACTTTCGAGGAGCATTTCCGTATTTTTATTCTTTTCGCAATGGCATTGTTGTTGTTGGAATGGATTTTACGAATCACCGTTTATAAAAGTATTGTGTAATGTTTCAGTGGGACGTACCAGACTACTTCTACCTTTTCATCCTCTTTCCGATGATGGGGCTTGCCTATGGGCTTTTACAACTGTGGAAGCGTCGTGCGCGTAGCCGTTTTGGTTCACCCGACTTGTTAGAAGCTCTCGCACCAGACAGCTCCTATTTTAAAAGCCACCTCAAATTTGTGGTCTTACTACTTGGGTTTACGGCTTTGATTTTCGCATTGGTCAATCCCAAAATGGGAACAGAACTCGAAACGGTCAAGCGGGAAGGTGTGGACCTGGTCTTTGCGGTTGATGTCTCCAAAAGCATGTTGGCGGAAGATATAGCACCCAATCGACTTGAAAAAGCAAAACGATTGGTTTCAGAAACCATCAACAAGCTGTCTGGAGATCGCGTTGGGATTATTGCCTATGCAGCGAGTGCCATACCGCAACTGCCCATAACAACAGATTATGAGTCTGCAAAACTTTTTTTACAAGCTCTCAATACGGACATGTTGTCTTCGCAAGGAACTGCCATTGCCGAAGCCATCGATCTATCAAAAACCTATTTTGACGATGAGAACCAAACCAATCGGGTGTTGGTGATTCTCAGCGATGGGGAGGATCATGAAGAAGGCGGACAAATGGCAGCAACCGCGGCAGCAGCAGAGGGCATTGCCATTTTTACAGTCGCTTTAGGAACCGAAAAAGGCGATGTGATTCCACTCAAACAAAATGGGGTCACCTCTTCATTTAAAAAAGATGCAGACGGTGAAGTGGTGATCACCCGAATGAATACAGACATTTTACAAACCGTAGCCAACAACACAGGGGGCTTGTTTTTAATAGGCGACAATACCAGTGAGGTTGTCAGCGCAATTACCGATCGCTTAGTCGCCATGGACAAAGCAGAGTTTGAAGCCAAACAATTTGTTCGCTTTAAGGATCAATACCAGTGGCTGCTTGCCATCGGTTTGTTTTTCATTTGCTTTGATTTATTTTTATTGAATCGTAAAACCAAATGGATCAAATCTCTAAACTTATTCAACGACAAATGAAACAACAGATATTAATTCTCGGTTGCTTGCTTGTCGCGCTTATGGGCTTTGCCCAAACTAGCGAAACAAAAGTGGAGGACAACTTGATTTATGATGGAAACGAACTCCATAAATCCGAGATCTATGCCCAAGCTGAGAAAAAATACCGCAGCGCCTTAGCTCGCGCACCTAAAAACACCATCGCCCAACACAATTTGGGGAATACGCTTTTTGATGAATCCTATTATGGGGAGGCGTTTAATGCCTATAAGTCTGCCACGATGAGCGCACAAAGCAAGGAAGAAAAGCACAGTGCCTTGCATAATATGGGCAATGTGTTTATGAATCAAAAAGACTATGCCAAAGCGGTTGAAACCTATAAAGAGGCTTTGCGAAACAACCCCAATGACGACCAAACACGGTACAATTATGCCCTGGCGAAGGAGTTGTTGGAAAACGAAAACCAGAACCAAGATCAAAACCAAGACCAAGAGAACAAAGACAACAAAGACCAACAAAATCAAGACCAGCAAAACCAGGACAATAAAGACAGTGACGAGCAGTCTCCAAAAGACGACAGCAAAGACAACAAAGACCAAGATCAAGAGGGGGAAAACAAAGACCAACAAGATCAGTCCGATAAAGAAAAAGATTCCAAAAACCAACAACAAGACCCCAAAACCCAGCCCACAAAACTCTCCCCACAACAGCTTAAAAATCTGCTTGAGGCGATGAACAACGAGGAGAAAAAAGTACAAGACAAGGTGAATGCTAAAAAAGCCAAACCCGTTACACCAAAATCCAAAAAAGATTGGTAAGATGAACAGCAAGCACTTGCTTTTTGGATTGTTGTTGTTTTCAGTTATTGGCTGGGGGCAGATCAACTTTGAGGTGTTTGTCAGCAAAAAGCAACTCGGACTGAACGAGCGCTTGCGTGTTGACTTTAAGATCGATAAGCCCGGAGATAATTTTAGACCGCCTAAATTTTCTTCTTTCCGGGTGATTTCAGGGCCAATGCAATCGGTGAGCAATGTGTTTACCAATGGCAAACGCACCTATTCGATGACCTACACCTATTTTCTAACGCCACTCCAACAAGGGGTGTATGACATCGAACAAGCACAGATTGAATATGAAGGAAACACATATAAAACCACACCAGTAACGATTAATGTCACCGAAGCGGTTGCCATTCCGAGAGACCCCAATGACCCCAAAAACATCGTGGATGAAAAGCTGCATTTGGTGGCCGAGGTTTCCAAACGAAGCCCCTATGTCAATGAGCCGATTAAGATTGTGTACAAACTGTATTTTGCCCAGAATGTAAACCCCACCGACGTGGACGTAGTAGATATGCCCAAATACAATGACTTTTGGTCTTACAGCGTGGATATACCCAATCGCGATGTCGCAACTTCAATTTATAAAGGCGAACGCTACAACTATGTCGAATGGCGAAAGGTTGTTTTGTACCCACAGCGTGCGGGCAAATTGGAAATCAAACCGTTGAGCTTAGACGTAACGGTCAATGTACCCACTGGTAAGCGAGATTTTTTCCAGCGGGTAATCTATACCCAAGTACCCAAGCTCGTTTCGGCAGGGAACCTCAACATCAATGTCAAACCCTTACCGAGCGAGGGGCAACCCGACAATTTCAGCGGAGCAGTTGGGGATTTTTCCATCGACCTTTCCACCACAAAAAAACAGCTAAAGGCCAACGAATCCCTACAAGCAAAAGTCAAAATCTCTGGACGTGGGAATTTGCGATTGTTTAGTTTACCAAGCTTGCAAACGCCAAGCGCCATTGAGCAATATGAACCTGAATCCAAAGAAAATATCCGTAGCAATCTCAGTGGGATGAGCGGCTCGGTAACGCAGAGCTATACGCTTGTGCCACAGTACCAAGGCAAATACCCCATCCCAGCAGTTGAATTCTCCTTCTTCAACCCAAAAACAAAACGCTATGAAACGATAAAGTCTACCGAACAACTCGTGGATGTCTCTGAAGGGCCATCGATGAATCGAGCGGTAAATCCTGCCACGCCATCAACAGCAGTTTCAATCGACACTCCCTTTAAGTTCATTGCTCTCGACACTTCATTTGTCGCGATCAATCCCTCAGTCTTTTTTGGGTCGGCAATGTTTTATGGGTTATGGATATCTCCGTTAGGACTGCTTCTGCTTTTTGCGATCTATGCCCGTCGCCAACGCAAACAGTTGGGCGATACAGAGGGGGTACGGATGCGAACTGCCAATCGCATGGCTCGAAAATACCTGTCTGAAGCCAAACGAAACCTCAACAATTCTGAAGAGTTTTATGTTGCTCTGGAACGTGCGTTGCACAATTACCTCAAAGCCAAACTCAAAATGGAAACAGCGGACTTTAGTAAAGAAAAAATCAAAAATATTCTTTCTCAAATCGGGGTGGAAGAACCCTTGGTAAATGACTTTGTATCGGTGCTCGAAAACTGTGAGTTTGCGCGCTATACCCCGTCCTCTGTCAAGGCGATGGAGCAAGACTATGCCAATACTGCCAAAATGATCACACAAATCGATAAACAATTGTAAGATGAGAATACCCATGATTTTTTTGTTCTTACTGGCGGTGCAATTGCAAGCACAAAACCCGGATTCTATATTTTCACGGGCCAACAAAAACTACAACCTCGGCAGTTATGAGCAAGCTCTGGCGGGCTATGATTCTATCGTCCAGCTTGGACTGCATTCTTCCGAATTGTATTTTAATATGGGCAACGCCCACTACAAGCTCAACCGTATTGCCCCAAGCATTCTCAACTATGAAAAGGCACACCTACTCGATCCCACAAACGAGGACATCCAGCACAACTTGCGCTTTGCCCAAAACATGACCATAGACGTTATTGAAGAGTTGCCACCAAATGCCTTTGATGCGTTTATCAATCGTCTTTCGGGCATGTTTTCCCTCCCATTGTGGGGTGGATTGGTGATTGGGTTATTGGCATTGGCGTGTTTGGCATTTGCGGTTTATTTGCAAAGCAGGCAGTCTCGGCAGAAACGCCAATTTTTTGTTCTTTCGCTATTATTGGCAGTGTTGAGTGTAAGCAGTTTTGGTTTGGCGTTGGACAGGCAAGCTCGAGACGCACAGCAGTCCGAGGCGATTATTTTTGCGCAAACAACCGACTTCCGATCCGAGCCCAACTTGCGTTCGGAGATTTTGGTGCAACTGCATGAAGGCACCAAGGTCAGGGTAGAAGACCAAGTCGAGCAATGGGTAAAGGTGCGATTGGCCAATGGTACAGTTGGTTGGCTTACCCAAAACGATGTGCAGCACATCGCATTCTAGCCTTCTAGTAGCCCATCGATTTGCGCCTTGCCTTCAGGCACATAATCAAAAATCCATTCCCCAAGACCGAGTAGGGAGTCACAAAGCAATGATTGTTCCATGATTTCGGTGGGGATAAATCCAAATAAGGCGTTGGCTTTCATCAAAAAAATCAGAATCACGCCCGAAAAGACAGCGAGTTTAAGCCCACCAAACAGCAAGCCCAACATCCGATTGACACCATTGAGCAGAACCAACTTGGCAAGGGATGTCAGCATTTTACCGAGGAGGGAAACCCCAAAAACAATTCCGATCGAGGTCAGCCCAAAAGCGGCCAAATCCACATAGCGTTTGTCCCAATCGATATGGTTGGCGAGTTGGTCTGCCACATAGCCAGAGAAGTGGATGGCACCATAGATCCCCAGCACCAAAGCAAGCAGAGAGGTCAGCTCTACAATGACCCCTTTACGAAAGCCCTTAAAGCCCCCATAAACGATGAGCCCGCCAAACACCAAGTCCAAGATATTGACTTCCACAACACAAATGTACAACGAAGATTGAGAATATATTTGCCCTTTTTTTGTCAGGGTCTATACGGACTGAATCGAAAGCTGTATTTTTGTAGCAGATTATGGAACAGTTGATCGATCAAATCCAAGTACATCTCGTCGAAGTGGAGGCCTTTCAGTCGAATGACCCCACAGAAATCGAAAATTTTCGGATTAAGTTTTTGGGAAAAAAGGGAATCCTAACAAGGCTTTTTGCTGCTTTTAAAGAGGTTCCCAATGATCAAAAAAAGACTTTTGGGCAACAGCTAAATGCTCTTAAAATTGCAGCGACCAATAAGCTGGAAGAGAGTAAAAAGTCGTCTGGCATCAAGTCGAGCATTTCTACATCTACAATCGATTTTTCACGTCCGGGTCAGCCCATAGGCGTAGGCTCACTCCATCCAATTTCGATCTTGCGCAATCAGGTCATCGATATTTTTTCACAGCTTGGCTTTTCCTTGTCTGCTGGACCAGAAATTGAAGACGACTGGCACAACTTTACCGCCCTCAACCTACCCGAACACCATCCTGCTCGGGATATGCAAGACACCTTTTTTGTGCAAGCCAATCCCGATATGCTGTTGCGTACGCACACATCATCGGTACAGGTGCGACATATGGAGGCCAACAGCCCCCCGATTCGCACTCTCTCTCCAGGACGGGTGTTTCGCAATGAAGACATTTCTGCCCGATCACACTGTGTGTTTCACCAAGTAGAGGGTTTATACATCGACAAAAACGTTTCTTTTGCCGACCTTAAGCAAACACTTTTGTACTTTACAAAAAGCTTGTTTGGCAAGTCTAAAATTCGTTTACGACCCTCTTATTTTCCNTTTACAGAACCCAGTGCGGAGGTCGATATTTATTGGGGCTTAGAGACCGAGGCAGACTATCGCATCACCAAAGGAACGGGCTGGTTGGAAATCATGGGATGTGGAATGGTTGACCCCAATGTACTGACCAATTGTAAGATCGATCCAGCAATCTATTCTGGTTATGCTTTTGGGATGGGTCTAGAGCGCATGGCGATGCTGCTTTATGGGATCGAGGACATCCGGATGTTTTATGAAAATGATATCCGCTTTTTACAGCAATTTTCATCGATAGGCTAGTGCAGCCCTTCGGCCACTTTGGCCATGACTTTTTTGGCAGATTTTTTCTCGCATAGAATTTGGTATACCGCCTCCATAATTGGAAAAGACTTATCGATTTCCTGAGTCAAGAGGTGGGCCGTATGTGAGGCGTAATAACCTTCCGAAATCATGGTCATTTCGCTCAGTGCCGATTCGACCGTATAGCCCTTGCCGATCATGGTTCCCAGCATCCGATTACGACTAAAGAGGGAATATCCAGTCACGAGCAAATCCCCCAAATAGGCAGAGTGCGACATATCTCGTTTGGTCTTGTGAATTTGTTTGAGAAAGCGTTTGAGTTCTCGTATGGAGTTGCTCATCAGTACACTTTGAAAGTTATCGCCATAGCCCAAGCCATGTGCGATACCCACGGCAATGGCATAGATGTTTTTGAGAGTACCTGCATACTCTGCTCCGATGATGTCGTCGGAGACTTTGGTGCGGATATAGCTGCACGCCATTTGCTGTGCAAGAAAATTTGCGGTGTCTTGATTGTGACTGGCCAATGTTAGGTAAGATAGTTTTTCCAATGCCACTTCTTCGGCATGACAAGGACCCATGATGACCCCGATTTGATCCCAGGGCACTCCAAAGGCATGATGTAGGTGTTTGCCAACCACATCTTTGCTTTCGGGTACGATTCCCTTCACTGCTGAAAACACAATTTTTGAAGGGAGAAGGTCATTAACTTCCTGTAAACTTTGATGAAGAAATGGCGAAGGAATGGCCAAAATCAGAATGTCAGCTTGTTTGACAACCTCACGCATATTGCTAGACAGCTTGAGCTGATTGGGGTTAAAGCTTACATTTTGTAAATAGCTTGGATTGCTTCCTTTCTGTTGAAGTTGAGCGATCGTGGTTTCGTTACGCAAATACCAAAACAAGGGGTCGTTTTGCTCACATAGGATTTTGGCAAGGGCGGTTGCCCAACTCCCGCTGCCGAGGATTCCAAATTTCATTGTGTTATTCATCTAAGAAGTCAACAAAACTAGATAAAAAGGAATGGCGCAAATGAGGGAATGTAAAAAAACTTTAACAAATGTTTTTGATTTAAGCGTCTGTTTAGTCATTACCTTGCAATAGGCAAATAAAATTTTGCCTACTATTAGTTTTTCATAGTTTAATATGGTTGGTTGGTAGAGGAGTGCATTGCGCTCCTTTACTTTTTTAGGGCCATTCAGACCAAGGAATACGGCTGAGCAAGAGAACAAGCCCTAGCAAATAAAATAAGCCAATCCGCACAAACCGCTTTCCACTTTCAGCTTGTCGTTTGTGCATCGACCATCCCATCGTGATCAGAACCACAGCAAGGATATTGGTAATTGGGTGCTCTACCAAATACAATCGTAGCGTGCTATCACCCATAACAGCTCCCATACCTTCCTGCCAAGCACTAAAGCGTGGAGACACAAAATAGAGGATCAATCCGATAAGCAATTGAATGTGGGTGACAATCAGCGCAAAGAGAGAAATACGTAAGTCTTTGATTGTAAAGGGCTTATTGGAAAAACGTCCAATAAAGGCATTAAAGATGGCAACAACTAAGACGCTTAGAACGATATACGCCCAATAAGAATGGATATTTTGTAGGATACTCATGACAAATGGTTTATTACAAAGGTAATCAATTCAAAATAGTTGTCATTTTACGATGTTTCTTGGGTTTGATGATCTCGAATTTGTTGATAAACGATATCGGCTTCATCAAGAATCATGATGTTCCCATTCTGTAAATGCAGAATCCGATCAGACAAATAGCGCACCACTTCAAGGTCGTGGGCAATAAATAAATAGGTTAAATCATAGGTTTCTTTGAGTTCGTTAAGCAAGTTGAGTACTTGCGCCTGAACCGAACGGTCAAGAGCCGAAACGGATTCATCGCACACAACGAGTTTTGGTTCAACTGCCAAGGCACGTGCAATTCCGATTCGCTGACGTTGACCTCCTGAAAACATATGGGGGTAGGCATTCATATGAGCAGCTTCCAAACCGACTTGTTTAAGAAGTTGAACAGCTCGATCAATTCGCTCCGCTTTGTTAGCCCCAATATTGTGCACCAGCATGGGTTCTGTCAGGATTTTTTCGACCTTTTGCTTTGGATTCAGGGAGGAAAACGGGTCTTGAAAAATCAGTTGCACGTCTTTGCGATACTTTCTTAAAACTTCGCCTTTAAGCGTATTGATTTTGGTACCGGAATAATAAATCTCACCACGATCGGGGTGGGTCAGCTTCAGCAAACAATTCCCCAATGTCGATTTTCCACTTCCCGAGCTGCCGACAAGGCCCAAGGTTTCTCCAGGATATAGAGAAAAGTCGATTTCATCTAGTACGCGATGAGACTGTTTTCCTTGTCGAAATATTTTTTCAAGCCCTTTCACCTCTAAGATGGGAGGTTGTTGATAGATTCGTTTGTGTCGTTTTTTTCTTTCGCGGGTCGTTTCATTAGGGTGCTTGACACCCCCGTTTATAAAATCTTGAACAGTTTGTAGGCGTTTTGGGCGTCGGTCGACTGGAGGGACGGCATTGATCAGCCCTTTGGTATAGGGCGATTGGGGGCGTTGAAAAAGTTGTTTGGCAGTTCCTGCTTCTTCACAAACTCCTTTGTTGAGTACCAATACGCGATCGGCCCAGCGCTGCACCAAATTCAAGTCGTGAGAAATCAGCACAATACTCATTTTGCTTTGTAACTGAATCGATTTGAGCAAAGCCATAATTTCTTCTTGCACTTCAGGATCAAGCGCCGTAGTGGGTTCATCTGCGATAAGAAGTTTTGGGTTACAGGCGATTGCAATGGCAATCAACACCCGCTGTTGTTGTCCACCACTCAATTGGTGAGGGTATCGATTTGCAATGGACTTGGGATCGGGAAGCTTGACCTTGTTCAAAAGGGAAAGCATAAACGCCTGTTGATCTTTTTTTGATTGTGGGCTGTGTAAATCGAGCATTTCTAAAACCTGCTTTCCGCAGCGTATACTTGGATTAAGTGCGCTCATCGGGTCTTGAAAAACCATGCCCATTTGTTTTCCACGAAGTGCTTGAAACTGCTTTTCATCAAATGGAATCAGCGATTGACCCGCAAAATCCATTCGGGATGCGCGTAAACTTTCACCCTGATTGGGGAGCAAGCCCATCAACGACATTGCAGTTACTGACTTTCCACTTCCCGACTCGCCGACGACTCCTAAAATTTCATTGTGATGAACCGAAAAATCGAGATCCGAAACCACCTCCACACCACCCAATCGAATGGACATTTGCTCAACGGTTACCAATGCTTGTTTCGGCATGTTTGCAAGTTATTCTTTTGCGCTTACATGTGCAATCTCATCGTCGGTGAGCAAGGGGCGCCGCGCAAATCGTAAGATGATTTGCGCCACTGCCAACACATCTTGCTCACAATAGCGAACAATGCGTTCCAGATTATTGTCCCGATAATACACTTGGGCAACTTGACTTCCGTCGATATCTGTTTTGGGAGAGGGGATATTCAGGGTATGTGTGAGTAGTTTAAGGGAAGTATAGTTCTTGTAGTCGCCAAATTTCCAAAGCTCCATGGTATCGAGATGAGGAACTTCCCATGGCTTTTTCCCAGCGATTTGTAGCGCTTGTGGTAATTCTAAACTATGAACCATCATCCGCCTTGCGATATAGGGGAAGTCAAATTCTTTACCGTTGTGAGCACATAGACGGTGATAAGGTCGAGAAAAATGACTGTTGAGCAGTTGGGAAAAATTTGTAAGGATCTCGGATTCTTCTCCGTAAAAACTTGTTATACGAAACTGCCGTGGTTTTGACTGTAAGGAAGTGAAATATCCAACCGAAAGGCAAATGATTTTACCAAACTCTGCCCAGATGCCAGCTCGCTCATAAAAATCAGCAGCGGAGGTTTCTTTTCGTTGGTAGCTGGTTTTATCGGCAAAAAGCTGTTGGCCCTCTTCAGAAAGGTTGTTATAGTTGGGATGTAGAGGAACGGTCTCGATATCGAGAAAAAGAATATTTTCAAGTTTCATTGTCAAGGGCTAACATTTGAACAGCCTCTCGAACAAACAACGGCAGATCTGCGGGCGTATCGGAATCGGGTAAATCGGGCATGCTGCGATGACCAAGTCTCACAACAATTAAGTCGTACGCTGGCAAGACAATTACATATTGCCCCAAATGTCCTCGCATACTGAAGAACGCTTTCCCGTCCACATCACCAAGCCACCAACCATAACCATATTGTGGGCTGGCTTTAAAGCGAGGGCGTATGGCTTTGGCGGTAAAGGTTGAGTCGATGAGCTGCTCGCCGTTCCACACTCCATGGTTTTTAAAAAGCTTTCCAAAACGAGCAAAATCCCGCGCATTGGCGTTCCAACAGCAATAGGCCTTTTCCAAATCATTGGTTTTGCTATCGATAATCCAAGAGGTTGGGTGCTCCACGCCCATCGGATTCCAGAAATAGTCACGAAGCAGTGTACGAATCGGCTGACCTGTAGCTTGTTGGAGTGCCATGGCCAGGAGTTGGGTGCTCCCACTTTGGTAAACAAATCGTTGTCCTGGTTCGGCTTCAATTGGAATGGTTTTCATCAAACTTTCCATGTCTTTCTCCACATAGGTTCTGGGGGTAATGGTGAGTAAATTCTCATAATCTTCTTTCCACTTCAGACCAGATGACATACTTGCCAAATCGCCCATACTGACTTCTTTGGCATGTTCTCCTGTTAGCCAGGGTAAAAAGTCGATTACTTTCTGGTCTTCGCTTTGCACATTACCCGCGTCGATGGCTTTGGACAAAGCTGCAGCAACAATCGTTTTTATCATTGAAAACGAATTGCTTTTGGAGTCAATTCCATAGCCGTCAAAATAGCGTTCATGCCATAGAGAGTCGTTTTTGATAATCAGAAAGGCCACGGTCTCGAGCTCTTCGTGAAGGCGATCGAGCGAGGGTTGGCTCGCGGTGCGATTATAATTTTCGTGCAGAGGCCAAGCTTGTGGGTTGTCACTTGGAGCAATCTCTGCATTGTCAAAATACAAATAATCGTCGATACCAGCCGTGGTGCGTCCGGTTTCCGATACTTTGGCTACGAGTTGAAAAACAAAACCATTTCCAGTGAGGTATAAAACTGCAACGATACCAACAAGGCCAATGACAACAGAACGAATGATTTTTTTCAATTCGATAGATTATATCAACCAATGTACAAAAACTATTCCAACTTTTTTGATATGCTTAAATTAGAAGAGTCACCGCATCTTTGGCGGAATAGCTCGCAATGATCGAAGCCCCTGCACGCTTAAAAGCGAGAAGTTGTTCCATCATCACTGTTTCGTAGTCCAACCAACCTTTTTCTGCAGCAGCTCGTAGCATGGCATATTCTCCACTGACTTGATACACGGCCAAAGGCACATTAGTGGCATCGTGCAAATCGCGGAGGATATCCAAATACGCAAGGCCTGGCTTGACCATCACAAGGTCGGCTCCTTCCTCGATGTCGAGAAGGACTTCATCCATGGCTTCTTTTCGATTGGCGGGGTTCATTTGATAAGTTTTTTTATCTCCAAACCCTGGGGCTGAGTCTAAAGCATCACGAAAAGGTCCGTAGAAACTTGATGCATATTTTGCAGCATAGCTCATAATGCAAGTATCTGAAAACCCGCTATTTTCGAGTGCCTTTCGAATGTGCAGTACCCGCCCGTCCATCATATCGCTCGGCGCTACAACATCGGCTCCTGCCTGTGCATGGCTGAGTGCCATTTGCGCAAGTACGTCAATGGTTGCGTCATTGACGATGGCATTGTTTTCGATGATACCGTCATGCCCAAATGAAGAATAGGGATCGAGGGCTACATCGGAAAAAACAACCATTTCGGGTATAGTAGCTTTGATCGTTTGAATGGCGCGTTGCATCAATCCGTCGGGGTTAAGGGCTTCTGTACCAGCATTGTCTTTTAGGCGGTCTTCTACTTTGGCAAAAACCAAAACCCCCTTGAGCCCCATCTTCCAAAGCAAGCCAACTTCTTTTTGGATTTCATCCAAACTCATACGGTAAATGTTTGGCATGGAGGGGATCTCTTCCCTTATACTCTTACCTTCCACCACAAATAGGGGAACGATAAAGTCATGGGGGTGAAGGTGTGTTTCTTGCACCAAGTCTCTTAGCGCAGCACTTTTGCGTAAACGTCTTTTTCTACGAATAGGATACATCACTTATTGTTTTATCCAGTTAATGGGTTTTTGTAATACACGCACAAGGCGTTCTTCTTCCGATCCAGCGGCTGGACTGACGTTGTATTTCCACTGCACAGCAGGGGGAAGACTCATCAGTATACTTTCAATTCGGCCTTGGGTTTTGAGTCCAAATAGGGTGCCTTTGTCATGAATCAAATTGAATTCGACATAACGCCCTCGTCTCAGCTCTTGCCAGTTTCGTTGTTCGGGGCCAAACGGGAGGTGTTTTCGCTTGTTCACAATAGGGGTGTAACAATCCAAAAAGGCATCTCCTGCTGCGGTGACAAAGTTAAACCATTGCTCTAACGATCGTTCATCACTCGCACGGCAATAGTCAAAAAACAATCCGCCAACTCCGCGCGCCTCATTCCTATGCGTGTTCCAAAAATAACGATCGCATTTGTCCTTAAAAGTTTGATAGAACGCGGGGTCATGCGCATCACAAACCGACTTGCATTGCTGATGAAAATGTACCACATCCTCATCAAACAGATAGTAAGGCGTGAGGTCGATTCCCCCACCGAACCACTGATCGACAACTTTTTTGTTGTTGTCATAAAGCTCAAAATAGCGAAAGTTGGCGTGAACCGTTGGTACGAGCGGACTATTGGGATGAATGACCAAGCTGATGCCACAGGCAAAAAAATCACCCTGTTCTACCTTAAGGTATGCTTTCATGGGTTCGGGCAGCTGACCATAAACCTTGGACACATTGACCCCGCCTTTTTCAAATACCGCCCCATTTTCAAGAACCCGAGATTGTCCTCCACCTCCGCCGGGGCGCTCCCAATTATCGATTTGAAAGCGCGCTGCACCATCGATTTCTTCCAGTGCGGAGCAAATGCGATCTTGCAGTTGGTCGATATAGGTAGAAAAGCGTTTTTTCATCAGTATCGTCTTGGTTCATAGGATTTTACAATATCGATAAAAGCCTTGGCATGATCGACAGGGATATTGGGCAGAATGCCATGACCGAGGTTGGCGATATAGTTGGTTGTACCAAATTGTTCAATCATTTCCCGAGTTCGTTTTTGAATCTCTGGGATTGGGCTCAACAGCCGAGCGGGGTCAAAATTGCCTTGTAGCGTCATTTGGCCACCAGTGAGATAGCGTGCATTTCGGGCGGTGCACGTCCAATCAATTCCGAGAGCTTTTACCTTGGATTGTGCCATATCGTGAAGGGCATACCAGCAGCCCTTGGCAAATAAAATCACAGGAACCTCATCGCCGAGGGCATCGATAATTTGCTTACTGTAGTTCCACGAAAAAGTGGTGTAATCATCTGGCGAAAGCACACCACCCCAAGAGTCAAATAGTTGAACAGCATGAACCCCTGCCTTGTGCTTTGCCCGCAGATAAGCGATGGTGGTATCGGTAATTTTTTGTAGGAGTTGGTGTGCACTTTCTGGCTCAGAAAAGCAAAAGGCCTTGGCCTTGTCAAAGGTTTTGGATCCTTGTCCTTGGATCATATAGCAAAAGATCGTCCAAGGTGCCCCAGCAAAACCGATTAGTGGCACGCGATTGTCTAAGCGTTCCAAGGTTTGTGTGATGGCTTCCATCACATAGTGTAAACGGTCGTTGACGTCTGGTGTTTCTACCTTGTCAACGTCGGTTTGGGTGCGGATGGGATTTGGCAACCATGGCCCGAGATCGGGTTTCATTTGCACGTCAACTCCCATGGCTTGTGGAATGACTAGGATATCGCTAAACAGAATGGCAGCATCGGTTCCAATCTGATCGATGGGCATGACGGTAATTTCCGAAGCCAGTTCGGGCGTTTGGCAGCGGGTAAAGAAGTCATATTTTTCTTTGAGCTTCATAAAGTCTGGCAGATATCGCCCAGCTTGTCTCATCATCCAAACGGGAGGTCGTCGGAGTGTTTTGCCCGCAAGGGCTTGTAAGAAAATATCATTTTTTAGGGTACTCATCTTCTAAAATGTGTTGCAGCAGCAGCGACCAATAGGTCAGCGTCTGGCTTGGGTGAAACGGTTAGGTGCTCAGTCAGGGGGCGTACAGCAGTTGCGGTGGTTTCTCCGATGCAAAAGCACCAGCTTGCACCAATCGAATTGGTTTGCAAATAACTTTCCACCCCACTTGGACTGTAAAACAACAATCCCTGTGGTTCTGGGGTCTGTACACGTGACACCAGATGCGTGTGGTAGGCAGTCACTTCAGTATAGGAAATCCCTGTTTTTTGCATCCCGGCTGCAAAATCAGCTAATTTTCGATTTCCACAAATATGCAAAAAATGCTCATTTTTCATCGTTTTTTGAATAAAATTGACTAATTCTAGCATATTATGAGCTGTTTTAATCACTTTTTGCCCATTTTCTTCCAAAAGTAATTTGGTCTTTTCGCCTACGCAAAGAATCGGGTTTTGGTGTGCAGAAGCTGTTGGATTGGCCAAAAAAGAGCGCACGGCATTCTGACTGCTAAACACCCAATAATTGGGTTTTTTTGGAATCGAAAAGGGTTGGATTTCGATTTGTAAGGCATCATAATCAACCACATCACACTGGGCAGCCATCAAACGTTCAAGTTGATGAAAGCGAAGTTTTTTTGTCGACAACACAAGTGGATTACTCATGGCTTTTTAGCTTCTCGAGCACCTGTTCCCCGCCATTACGGACAAGGATTTCAGCAGCTTGTTTTCCAATATTGGGGTCTTGACGATCATAGGACTCTCGGATTTCAATATGTCGAGATCCATCGGTTGCGGTTACGGATCCCACAAAGGAAATGCGATTGTTTTGAACGCTAGCATGGGCACCAATTGGCGCTGAACAACCGCCTTGAAGGGCACGCAAAAAATCGCGCTCGGCCTGTACACAATCTTGTGTTGGCAGGTGAGAAAGCGGTTTAATATTTTCCAGAAGTTTGGTTTCTTCTGCTCGAGTGGTTACGAGGATAGCTCCTTGTGCAGGGGCAGGAATCATCCAGTCGATCAGGGTATAAATTGTAGGGTCTGTAGAAAGCCGTTCGAGTCCAGCTTGTGCAAATATGGCACCGTCCCAGTTATTGGCTTTGATTTTATCGATGCGGGTTTGAATATTTCCACGAAGGGGCACAACTTGATCATTTTTGTATGCAAAAAGCCACTGTGCTTGTCTGCGCAAACTACTGGTTGCGATGGTTCGCTGCGGAAGACCTTTCCAGTTCTTTTCTTGAAACACAAAAACATCACCAGCATGCCCTCGTTCTGGCACAAATCCCGCGACGATTCCCGCTGGGAGTTGGGTGGGTACGTCTTTCATACTGTGAACACAGAGGTCGACTTCGTTTTGGAGCAAAACCTGATCGAGTTCTTTGGTAAATACGCCTACGACGCCCATTTCATACAGGGGTTGGACGAGGTTGGTATCCCCAGAGGAATGAATCGGCACCAACTCGGATGTTAATCCGATTTGCGAAAGGGCGTTTTGCACCCAATGCGCCTGCCACAGTGCCAGCGCACTGCTGCGTGTTCCAATTCGCAGCGGTTTCAATTGGAAGGGATATTAAAAACGTCTTGGATGGTTTTTACACTTTCTGCTGTGTTGTCACTATTTCGCATATGATTGGCCACGCGATTTGTGATTTTTTGAATCAAGTGTTGAGAGAGTAAAGTGGCTTCTTCTGATTTGAGATGCGGATGTTTTTTTTGGTGTTGGGCAAGGGCCTGTTGCTCCAACTTCTCCATCATTTGTTTGAGGGCCTGCACTGTAGGCGCAAAAGAACGCGTACCCAACCAATCTGTAAACTCTTCGACAACTTCCTCGATAATGGCTTCCGCTTTTGGGATTTCTTTTTGGCGCTCGGATAGGGTATTATCTGTGATTCTTGACAACTCGTCGATGTGAATTCGTGTTACATTGGGAAGATCCAATACGTCGTCATCCACATTTTTTGGGATCGATAAGTCGAGAACAAGCAGTGGGCTTTCGGTGTGAATCAATGACTTGGATAGGGTTGGTTTTTCGGCACCAGTGGCGACGATAATAATATCAGCTTTTCGAATTTCGACAGGCAGATCGGCATAGTCTTTTACGATCAGCTTAAATTTCCCTGCCATTTTCTCAGCACGTTTTCGGGTACGATTGATCAGAACGATATGGTCATTTTGGGTGTGTTTGACCAGATTTTCACATGTGTTCCTTCCAATTTTACCCATGCCAAATAACAGTATATTTTTTTGATCTGGATTGTCGATATGGTCGAGGATATAACGCACAGAAGCATAAGAAACCGAGGTGGTTCCCGACGAAATTTGGGTTTCGTTTTTGATGCGTTTACTCGCTTGGATGACGGAGTTAAATAGGCGCTCAAATAGTGGGTCAAGTAATCCCATTTTTTTGGAGCGGATAAAGCTTTTTTTGAGTTGTGCAATAATTTCAAAATCACCTAAAATTTGCGAGTCCAGTCCTGTTCCCACGCGAAACAAATGGTTGAGAGCATCTTTGTCTTGCAATTCATAGCCGATCTTGGAAAACACATCTGGATTCCCCTGGGAAAACGCACAAAGCAGTTCCACCAATTCTTTGGTTTTGACACCATGGGCATAGAGTTCGGTACGGTTACAAGTCGAATGTACAGTGATGCACTGAATTTGCTTGGCTTTGGCCGCTTCTAGCAGTTGGTGTTGCGCACGAAGTGAGAGGCTAAACTGTCCACGAGATGCAACATCAGCTTTTTTATAGCTTACCCCGATACACGATAACGATAGTTGGCTTGTCAACTATGGAATGTTTGGAATTTTATACAAAACTATTTTGGCGATCAGCAAAAAAATAACGCTAAAAGGACTTTTTATAACGCTTTGGGGTTCAAAACAAGTCAATATCTTAGATTCAATATAAATAAGCTATGTTTGTATCAAATTTACATATTAAAAATAACGCTATGGGAGTAGAGCAAGTATGTCAAATTGAAACTGGTTTTTTGGTGTTGCAGTACGACAACAGCACTTCCTCAGAGCAGGCCATCAGTCGCGAGGTGGATATAAATTGTATACAGTTTCATTTTTGCTTTAAGGGTGGAGCGAGTTTTTTCTTCAATAATGGGAGTTATACCCTACCGATAACGGACGAACACGTTTTACTTCTGTACAACCCACAGCGATCATTGCCGATGCAAGCTCGACTGGCGCCCCAAACCAAAATGATTAGCATCTTGATTTCGATTCAAAAGTTTCATGCGCTTTTTTCGCATGAGGCCGAAACCATCTCTTTTCTTAACGACGAAAACATCAATAAAAAATACTATCAAGATCAAATCATCAGTCCTGCCATGGCGGTGATTTTGAGTCAGATGTTACAGCACGAACCCGATGCCTTGATGGGTCGCCTTTACCTCAAAGCCAAGGTGTATGAGTTGTTTAGTTTGTATTTCAACCCCGACAAACAATCCGATATTGCCCAATGTCCTTTTTTGGCAGATGAGGAAAATGTTCGGAAAATCCACCGCGCCAAACAAATTGTAGTTGAGCGTATGGCAGAGCCTCCGAGTTTGCCAGCACTAGCCGAGGAAGTGGGCATCAGTCTCAAACGACTCAAAGATGGCTTTAAGCAACTCTATGGGGCTCCCGTGTTCCAGTTTTTGCTCGATTATAAGATGGAAACCGCACGACAAATGCTCAGCAATGGAAGTCAAAACGTCAATGAAGTTGGCTTGAAATTGGGCTATAGCACATCGAGTCATTTTATTGCCGCCTTTAAAAAGAAATACGGTACAACGCCCAAAAAATATATTATGTCATTATCTTCGTAAAAAAAAGCGATGAAAGGAGTATTACTCGTCAATTTGGGGTCACCCGATAGCCCCGAACCGAAAGACGTTAAGCCATATCTTGAAGAGTTTTTGATGGACGAACGCGTGATTGACGCACCCAAATGGTTGCGTACGTTTTTGGTCAAAGGCATTATTCTCAACACCCGTCCTCGCCGATCGGCTAAGGCCTATAAAAAGATTTGGTGGGACGAAGGGTCACCGCTCATTGTACTCTCCGAGCGTTTACAAGCCAAAGTCCAACAAAATACCGCTGTGCCCATTGCTTTGGCCATGCGATACGGAAAACCCAGCATCGCCTCAGGTTTGGCTAAGCTTCACAGCCAGGGGGTTGACGAGGTTCTACTCGTTCCGCTTTATCCCCAACATGCCATGGCAACAACGGAAACCATCATTGTTTTGGCGGAGCAAATTCGTGCCAAAGATTACCCTGACATGGTGTTTACACATCTCCCAGCTTTTTACAAGCACCCAGATTATATTCGTGTGTTGTCACAGTCGATTCAGGAATTTTTACAAGGCAAAAACTGGGAGCACATCTTATTTTCCTATCACGGAATTCCTGAAAGACATTTGCGAAAAACCGATATCACCAAATCCCACTGCAAGCCCGATCAGTCTTGTTGTCAAACCCCCTCTGTGGCGCACGAATACTGCTATCGCCATCAGTGTTATGAAACCACCCGTTTGGTCGCGGACTATTTGGAGTTAAAGCCAGGGACTTTCTCCACTTCCTTTCAGTCTCGTTTGGTGGGCGACAAATGGCTCGACCCCTACACGGACAAGACCATCGAAAGCTTTGCCAAAACAGGCACAAAGGACATGGCAGTTGTAACTCCTGCTTTTGTTTCCGACTGTTTGGAGACTTTGGAGGAAATCGGTATGGAAGCCGTCGAAGATTTTGAAGACAATGGGGGTGAAAACCTTCATGTCGTTCCCTGTATCAATGACCGTGACGAATGGGTCAAAGTGCTCAGCCGCTGGATTGATGAGTGGGCGGTGGCGTCTTAGTTGCGGATTTATCCCTATTTTTAAATCCAATTCAAAAGGATGGAGTACAACTATATCAAGGCCTTACATTTGATTTTTGTCATCACTTGGTTTGCAGGACTGTTTTACATCCCACGCTTGTTTATATATCATATTGAAGCCACGCAAAAAGACAGTCATCAAGCAGCGGTACTGGTGCCACAACTCAAGTTGATGGCGCGCCGTTTGTGGACCATTATTTGTTGGCCTTCTGCCATCCTCGCCACGGGCTTTGCCATTTGGCTTTTGGTGCTCAACCCCGGCTTACTACTTGTGCAGTGGATGTTAATCAAGCTCGGATTTGTGGGGCTGCTGTTGGTCTATCACCTCATCACCCACCAGATGTATCGCGCACTCCAACGAGATCAGATTCTGTATACTTCCAACTTTATGCGTCTGTGGAATGAAGGGGCAACCATTTTGTTGTTTGCCATTGTTTTCCTAGCGATTCTCAAAACGAGTTTTGACTGGGTGTACGGACTTGTTGGACTTCTCGCTTTGGGAATCCTTTTGATGCTTGGCATCCGACTTTACAAGCGGATGCGTAATCAAGATTGATATGCGACCAAAACTGTCCTTACGCGCACGTATTTTCACAGCAATGATCTCTTTGGTGCTCATCGCATCCATTCTTATTGCGGGGGTAACCATCTATCAATACCGAGAGCAGTCCAACCAATATCACGAACAACGACTTCAGCGCAAAGAAGCCCAGTTGCAAACCAGAATCGAGTATATTCTCAGCCAGTCGCCTTTTCCCAATCGAGAGCAATTCTTGGACTCTATTTTTGGGGAAGTGGTGTTTCAAATTGCGGATGAACAAAATGTCAACTTTCGCATCTACAACACTGAAGGAACACTCATCACCAACACCCAGCTTCCTCCTACAGATGGAAACGCATCGATTACAGAGTCAACACTCGCCATACTTCGTCAAAATCCAACGACAAACTATGTAGAAATCACGGAAGATGGGCAAAGTCAAAACCGTTCCTCTTATTCCTTTATCAGCAATGAAAGCGGTGTGGCGATTGGGGTACTCAACTTGTCCTATGTCGATGATGATTCGCTTAGCGCAATGGAGCTACAAAACTTCCTTTCTCGCTTGATGCAGGTGTATTTGTTTATCCTCGGCGTGGCGATCATACTGGCCTATGTGGTGTCTCGTTTTATCACTAAATCTTTGGAGGAAATCAGCGACAAAATCACCCAAACCGCTTTGGGCACGGCCAATCAAAAAATTGATCTTAATCCCCCAGGAAAAGAACTCTCCAAACTGATAAACGCTTACAATGACATGGTCGATCAACTCGCCGAAAGTGCGGTGCGCCTTGCCAAGAGCGAACGCGAACAAGCATGGCGCGAGATGGCCAAACAAGTGGCGCATGAAATCAAAAACCCATTAACGCCCATGCGTTTGAGTGTGCAGAGTTTCGAGCAGCAGTTTGACCCCACAGACCCTTCGGTGTCCAAAAAAATTGAAGAGTTTTCCTCCACTCTGATCCATCAAATCGACACCCTGAGTACCATTGCCTCTGCCTTTTCCAATTTTGCAGAAATGCCTGTACAAGAGTCCGAATTATTGGATGTGGTCAAAATCACTCGGCTTGGCATGGATATTTTTACGGAGAAATACATCGTTTTTGAAGCCCCAAATGAACCCTTGTTTGCACGTCTCGACAGAACCCAGCTCATTCGCATCTTGACCAATCTTGTCAAAAATGCAATTCAGGCTTGCGAAGAAGTCACCGAACCATCTATTATTGTGAGCGTGCAAAAGAAAAATGAAAAGCTCTGTTTGAGTGTGACCGATAATGGTCATGGCATCACAAAAGAACATATCGATAAAATTTTTGAACCCAAATTCACCACCAAAACAAGCGGAATGGGTCTTGGATTGGCTATGGTCAAAAATATTGTGCAGACTTATGACGGACAAGTTGAAGTGGAGTCAAGCACTCCGAAAGGAACGAGCTTTCACGTTTGGTTACCCTTGGTAAATTCTACGGCATGAAATACAAAACATTGAAAATTAACATTCAAAAGCGGCTTTGTTGGATCACGATCAACCGACCAAAAAAATTGAACGCCCTCAATCGGGAAACCCTCACCGAACTGCACCACGCTTTAGCGATTTTGGAAGAAGACGATAAGGTTTGCTTGCTGGTGATTCGTGGAGCAGGAACTACTGCTTTTGTGGCAGGGGCCGACATTCGGGAGCTAGCTGGACTTTCGCCCCGTGAAGGGGCAGCCCTTGCTCAGCTTGGGAATCAACAAGTATTTGACTATATCGAACACTACAATAAGCCTGTAATTGCTGCAGTCAATGGCTATGCTTTGGGTGGTGGATTGGAATTGGCGATGGCTTGTCATTTACGGGTGTTTGCCGATACAGCAAAAGTGGGCATGCCTGAAACAAGTTTAGGATTAATTCCAGGCTATGGGGGTACCCAGCGTTTGCCACAGCTTGTTGGGAGAGGCCGTGCAATGGAACTGCTTTTGACGGGAGATATGATCGATGCTCAACATGCTTATGAGATTGGACTTACCAATGCAGTTTGTTCTCCTAAGGAACTTGAATCCAAGGTTTTAGAACTTGCAGCAGCCATTCTAAAAAATGCACCAGAAGCTCAGCAACAACTTTTGGCAGCGGTTTGTGCGGGCTATGATCCTCAGTCTGATGGTTATGCAGCAGAAACAGAGGCGTTTGGGGCGTGTTTTGGTACCGACAATTTTAGGCACGGCACAAGTGCTTTTTTACAAAAAAGAAAACCAAAATTTTAGTCTTCGATTCCCCCGACAATAATTTGCTCAACACGGGCTGCCAACTCACTTGCTTTTTGCTCCTTTACAGGGATGGGCTCATGTACGGTAAACCGCATTGTAACGCCAGGCATCATCGGAAAGTTTCCCCATTTCATCAACTTCCAAGAGTGGCTGATGCTCACAGGAAGCACCACGGCTTCAGGCATATTTTCGAAGAGAGTCACTAGCCCACCCAACCGAAATCGTCGGGGTGTCGCTGAGCCGGAGCGGGTGCCTTCCGGAAAAATGATGGTACTGTGCTTGGTATGGTTGAGTGTATTGGCATAGTCTTCTATGGCAACAAGGGCATCTTTGGCTTTGGCACGATCGATCAACAATGACCCGCCGTGACGGAGATTAAAAGAGACCGAGGGAATCCCTCGACCGAGTTCTTTTTTACTTATAAATTTGGGGTGCAAGTGTCGCAAATACCAGATAAGGGGCGGGATATCGTATAAGCTTTGGTGATTACACACAATGATATGAGGCTGGCTGTTTTTGAGTATGTGGGGGTTGGAAAAACGAACCCGTGTTCCGAGTAAACCCAAACAACCGATGAGGGTTGCGTTGAGGATGTCTACACTTCGTTTGTGGGCAATATAGCCAAAACCATAGTGGCAAATCCATTGTATGGCGTGGAACACAAGCAATGTCTTGAGAAAAGCCAAGTAATAGATGGCTGTTAGCGGAAAAGCCAGCGCTTTGCGCATGGGAGTTTAGCAATGGGTGTTGTAGGCCTCTATGAGGTTTTCGGCAATGAGTTCAGCGGGGCGTCCCTCAATATGATGCCGTTCCAGCATATGCACCAATTCTCCATCTTTAAACAAGGCAATGCTTGGTGAAGAGGGAGGAAATGGAACCATTTGCTGGCGAGCAGCGTCTGTGGCTTCACGATCAACCCCAGCAAAAACGGTTGTGAGATGATCAGGATTTTTTTCATTGGCAAGTGACAACCGAACACCTGGACGCGCATTGGCAGCGGCACAGCCACAAACCGAATTGACAACGACTAGGGTTGTTCCTTCTTTGGCAAGGGCAGCATCAACTGCTGGGGCATCGGCAAGTTGATCAAAACCTACGGCAGTGAGCTCGTCTCTCATCGGTTGAACCAATTCAGCTGGATACATAGCAAATCATTTTAGGCTACAAATATAAGCAGAAAATAAGTTAGTCTAGTCAGAAAATATACAACGAAAACGATGACACACCACTTTAAATTCATTAGTGATTTTGCTTTCATTACACCCTATTTCGCGGGCATAATAACTGCGATGTACCCGTTGCCATTCGGCCAATGAGCGATCACCTTCACCTTCGGCATAGGCAAAAGCAGCATCGACTTGACCAAAAGGAACGACCATAACAGCCGCGGTTTGAATCACCGCTTGGGGCTCACCGCTCCAGTTGGTTATTACAGAATATTCACCGATACGCGGGAGTGCTTCTTTGTGTTTGTCAAACCACCATTGTGAAGGGGCGGTGGCTTGTTTGATGCCAGCAACCACCAGTGCTGCACAAGTGTCAGCGTCATGTCGATTGTCACAAAAATAAAAGACGACTGGGCAAGGGTGGTTGCTTATCCCATGGGACTTTAAAAATCGTTTCCAAAAGGCATCAATAGCAGGTGTTGGTTTCATGTACTGTCTGTAATCGAGAAGGTTCCTGCAGAGAAGGTCCGCGCCAATCCACTCACCTGTACACGCTCGCCTTGGTCTTCACACCAAAGCTCACCCCCACGGGCAGAACATTGGCGGGCATGGAGAGTAGATTTGTTGAGTCGCTTGGCCCAGTATGGCACAAGTGTACAATGTGCTGAACCTGTAACGGGATCTTCCAATATCGTAGCTTGAGGGGTAAAAAAGCGAGAGACAAAATCGTGCTTGTATCCGAGAGCAGTCACAATCACTCCGCCTGGGCTCAGGTTGATTTGGTCAAACACTGGCTGGTCGATGTGTAGGGATTCGATTTCGGCTTGGGTGTCATACACCAATAAATAATCGCGGGCTTTATAGACTTCTTTGGGTTGTAAGGACAGGGCCTGGATAATGACTTGAGGCAACTCGCTTACTACTCCAGGGCGAGCGGGCATATCGAGCTGATAACGCCCGTGTTGAACCGTGACATAGAGCGACCCACTTTGGGTGGTAAAATGAATGGGTTTGGTGGTATAGTTGCGATGTTCGATCAGGCAGTGGGCGGTGGCGAGGGTGGCATGTCCACACAAATCGATCTCGTGATCAGGCGTAAACCAACGCAGCGCAACACTGGTGCCTTGCTCGATAAAAAAGGCCGTTTCGGCTACTGCATTCTGTTTGGCAATGGCTAGCATCAAATCGTCAGGGAGCCAAGCAGTCAGGGGAACCACACAGGCCGAATTACCCCCAAAGGGCTGGTCACTAAATGCATTGATTTGGTAAACGGGATATCGCATGATGAAAGGTACAACTTTTATCGACTTCACCGAATTCCTTTTTCCTGATTCCGATAGGGAAATATGGATGGTTTACAGATATTGATCCATGGGCCCTCGAAACGCTTTATTTTCTAGCGAAGGCAGTATGGACTGCTTTTGGGGAGACTTTTTAATTGTGGTTCAGAATCAGATATTCAGCGATTTGAACCGTATTGGTCGCAGCCCCTTTACGGAGGTTATCGGCAACAATCCATAGGTTCAGGCCTTTTTCTTGGGATTCGTCTTTGCGAATACGTCCCACAAATACCTCGTCTTTGCCTTCCGCATCGAGAGGCATAGGATAGTTATTATTTACCAAATCATCAACGACTACCACACCTGGGGTGTTGTTGAGCAGTTCACGAACCTCGTCTAAGTTTGCCTCTTGGGACAGCGTCAAATTTACCGATTCGCTATGACCCCCTACCACAGGAATACGTACTGCTGTAGCTGTGACCTTGATATTGGGATCCAAAATTTTATGGGTTTCATTGACCAATTTCATTTCCTCTTTGGTATAGCCGTTGTCCATAAACACATCACAGTGCGGCAAGGCGTTGCGATGAATCGGATGTGGATAGGCTTTTTCACCATCCGTTCCGTTGTACTCGTCTTCCAGTTGTTGTACGGCTTTGACTCCTGTACCCGTAATCGACTGATAGGTTGAAACGACAACGCGCTCAATTCCGTATCGCTTGTGAAGTGGCGCAAGTGCCATCACCATTTGAATTGTAGAGCAATTAGGATTGGCAATGATTTTGTCATCAGGAGTTAATTGATCTGCGTTGATTTCGGGAACAATGAGTTTGTGATCGGGATGCATCCGCCAGGCAGAGGAATTGTCAATCACCGTTGTTCCCACGGCAGCAAATTTGGGTGCCCAATCCAGAGAAGTTTGCCCCCCAGCAGAAAACAACGCAAGGTCTGGCGCATGCTCTACAGCTTCTTCTAGTCCAATTACGGTATAGTCTTTTCCCTGAAAGGAAATCGTTTTTCCAACCGAACGCGCCGAAGCGACAGGGAGGAATTCTGTAATGGGAAAATTTCGTTCTTCGAGAACACTTCGCATGATTTCACCAACCATTCCGGTGGCGCCAACAAGTGCAACTTTCATTAGTTTGAATTTAGGTGAGCAAAAATAAAGATAAAACCAACACCCTTAGCGAAAAGATTTTGAAAACTCAAAAAAATAACAAGATGTTATAAATATAACAATTAAGAAACAATCACTCTGGGAACGCGTTGCGAAATGGCAGTGAGGAGTTCATAAGAAATTGTTTGGGCGTGTTCGGCAACCTCTTCTGCGCTGGTTTGTGTGTCTCCAAAAAGAATGACCTCATCTCCTTCTTGGCAGTCGATGTTTGTGACATCAACCATAATCATATCCATACACACATTGCCCAAAATTGGCACTTTATGTCCGTGGATCACAACAGCTCCTTTTCCTTTGCCATAGAGCCGCCCAATCCCATCGGCATGACCAATCGGGAGGGTTGCAGACCGTGTTGGTTTGTCGGCGACAAAGCCACGGTTATAACCCACGGCATCTCCCACCTTGACCTCGTGGATTTGAGAAATTACAGTTTTCAATATCCCCACAGGATGAAGGAGCTCACTGACTTCCTTTTGATTGCCATAGCCATACAACCCAATCCCACAGCGCACCATATCGTGATGTGCTTCGGGGTAGTTAAATACGCCTGAGGTATTGAGAACATGATAGATTGGATGGTCTCCAAAGACGGGCTTGAGCAAATCGAATTGTTCAAGTTGGCCAAGGGTAAATGTTCTTTCAGCGGGGTCTTCAGTTGCAGCGAGATGGGACAATACACCCTGTACATGAGCAGATGACGATTTGAGATGTTGTAGAAGGGTGTGCCTATCATCAATTGAAAAACCCAATCGGTGTAGTCCCGTATTGAATTTGAGATGAATCGGATATGTTTTTGTTTTTTGTACTGCTAAAACCTTTTCAAGGGCATGGAGGATTCGCCAAGAATACACACAGGGTTCGAGTTGATGCGCAATCAAGTTTGACAGCTCATGAATTTGGGGGTGAAGAACCAAAATTGGAATTTGAATTCCAGCGTTTCGCAAGGCAATCCCTTCCCGTACATAGGCAACCCCGAGGTAGTCTGCCCCTTCTTTTTCCAAAAAACGTCCAATGGCTGTGGCATCGGATCCATAGGCAAATGCTTTGAGCACCACCAAGATTTTGGTGTCGTTTTGTAATTGTTTTTTAATCTGCTGGAAGTTGTGTCTCAGGGCGGGCAGATGAATTTCAAATCGCGTTCCTTCAGCCACTTTTCTTTCTTTTGTTGTCTTTCCGCTTGTCGGTTTTCTTGGGGGTTGTTTTGTCCATACCCATCGCATGGTAGTAGGCGGCTCGGCTCAAGGGTTCATATTCGCCAGTTTGTCCCAGAAAAACCAAATTGTCGTCATCGGATTTACGGAAACTATATTGAGCGAGATTGCCAGTATGCGTACATACAGCATGTACTTTCGTGACATATTCTGCGGTAGCCATCAAGTTGGGCATGGGACCAAAAGGGTTTCCTTTGTAGTCCATGTCCAAGCCAGCGACAATCACGCGAATCCCTTTATTGGCAAGGTCATTGCAAACCGAAACGATTTCGTCGTCAAAAAACTGAGCTTCATCAATCCCCACCACATCACAATCGTCGGCGAGAATGCGAATATTTGCCGCAGCAGGCACGGGGGTTGAGCGGATTTCATTGGCATCGTGCGAAACCACTTTGTCATCATCATAGCGATTGTCAACAGTCGGTTTAAAAATTTCGACTTTCTGTTTGGCAAACTGCGCGCGTTTAAGCCGTCGAATCAACTCTTCTGTTTTTCCAGAAAACATCGAACCACAAATCACTTCGATCCAGCCGAATTGCTCTTTTTGATTTACCGTATTTTCGAGAAACATAGGAATTGTTTATTGGATTCACCCGCCTAACAAAGGTATTAAAATCAACTCACCAAATGATGAAGCTGAGGATAAATTATGACAATCTGTTTTGCGAGAGTTTATTTGCCAAAGAAATGACTTATCTTTAATCCTCAACATATATAAGCCCACTAAATACAAGAGATTGCAAATTGAGCCATCCACACTTTATGTCGTTCCAACGCCCATAGGCAATTTGGCAGATATCACCCATCGCTCCCTTTCCGTTTTGTCGGAAGTGGAGCTGATTTTGTGTGAGGACACCCGGGTCAGTCGCAAGTTGCTCAACCATTATGATATTCATACACCAATCAAGTCATATCATATGCACAACGAGCATCGCACGGTTGACAGTTTGGTCGAGCAACTCCAACAAGGAATATCCATGGCGTTGATTTCGGATGCAGGTACCCCTGCGATTTCCGATCCAGGATTTTTATTGGTCAGGGCGTGTTTACAAGCGGGTCTTCGGGTGATCACCCTACCGGGGCCAACTGCCTTTATTCCCGCTTTGGTGCAAAGTGGATTTCCTACAGACCGTTTTGTTTTTGAGGGATTTTTACCCCATAAAAAAGGGCGAAAGTCCAGACTTTCTCAACTTGCAGAAGAAACCAAAACCATAGTGTTGTATGAGTCTCCTCACCGCATTGTAAAAACCTTGGCACAGTGTGCTGAAGTGATGGGGCCAGACAGACCTGCATCAATATCCAGAGAGTTGACCAAAGCTTTTGAGGAAACGTTACGAGGGACATTGGAGGAACTCGAAGCACATTTTACGGATCATCCGCCCAAAGGCGAATTTGTGCTTGTCATTCAAGGAAAAAACTGAGATGCGCTGGCTTGTTCAACCCAAACCCAAATCAGAGACGGTGCAATCACTCGCCAAGGCACTGGCCGTGCCCACGGTTGTGGCTCAACTTTTGGTGCAAAGGGGGGTTACCAATTTTGATGCAGCCAAGCAATTTTTTCGTCCCGACTGGCATCATCTACACGATCCGTTTTTGATGAAAGACATGGATGTGGCAGTTGCTCGTTTACAACAGGCCATCGACAAAAAAGAAACCGTCATGGTCTTTGGCGATTACGATGTCGATGGAACAAGTGCAGTGGCATTACTCGTGCATTATTTACAACATCAAAAGATGGAGGTCATTTCATATATCCCCGATCGCTATGCGGAGGGCTATGGACTTTCACAACAAGGGATTGACAAGGCCGTTGCGGAAGGGGTGAAGTTGTTGTTCACTTTGGATTGTGGGATTAAAGCGGTTGACCTGATTGCGGATGCCAACCAAAAGGGGATTGATGTGATTGTCTGTGACCACCACACGCCAGGGGAACAACTCCCTGCTGCGCATGCGGTTTTGGACCCGAAGCGACCCGATTGCAACTACCCCTTTGATGGGCTTTGCGGTTGTGGGGTGGTGTTTAAACTCATCCAAGCCCATGCAAGTACAATGGGAATTGAGGTACAAGAATTGCAGCCGTATTTAGATTTGGTTGCCACAGCATCAGCGGCAGATATTGTGCCCATTCTCGACGAGAATCGGGTGCTTACCTATTTTGGGATGCAAGTCTATCAGCAGTCTCCACGCCCGGGCTTGATGGCTTTATTGGGTGGACGAAAACAACGAGCAGTTTCCGTTACCGATCTGGTTTTTCGGGTGGCGCCTCGTATTAATGCAGCGGGTCGCATGAAGCATGGAACCTATGCCGTGGAGCTACTATTGAGCGACAGCATAGAAGAAGCGACCAAATGCGCTGAAGCGATTGAGGTGTTTAACGAGGATCGAAAAACATTGGATAGAGAGATTACCGAACAGGCCCTAGCACAAATCGAAGAGAGCGGACAAACCGACAAGGCAAGTACCGTTGTTTATGACCCAGATTGGCATAAGGGTGTGATTGGGATTGTGGCTTCACGACTAATCGAAACGCATTATAAACCCACGGTGGTTTTTACGCGTTCTGGGGATGTACTCACCGCCTCAGCACGTTCGGTTCGGGGCTTTGATTTGTATGCCGCCCTATCCGCATGCCAAGACCATATCATTCAGTTTGGGGGTCATAAATATGCGGCGGGCTTAACGATTCGCCCCGAACAATACGATGGTTTTTGTCAGCGGTTTGAAGAGGTGGTATCCAAACAAATAAAACCCGAACAACAAGAGCGTACTTTGTCAATCGATATGGAAATCCCCATTGCGGAAATCACGCCCAAGTTTTATCGAATCATCAATCAGATGGCACCATTTGGCCCGGGCAATATGCGACCGGTGTTCTTGTCAAAAGGAGTTGTAGATCGCGGTTATGCCAAGCGAGTTGGTTCTGATGAGACCCATCTCAAGTGTTCGTTTGTGGCGGGTGTTCAATCGATTGATGCCATCGGATTTGGATTGGGAGATGACTTAGAAATCGTCCAATCTTCGACTTGTGACATTGCCTATGTAGTTGATGAAAATGAATGGAATGGCAAAACGAGTTTGCAGTTAAACCTCAAGGGGCTTCAAAAACAATAACGAACTTACTCCCAAAAGTTTTCGGCCGCTTTAGTTGATGATTTTGTATCAACATGAACTGAAATAATTCCAACAAAACCATCATTATTTGTAAGGTTTTCAAAAGTTCGTTCAAAGTTTTCAACCGATAGAACATTATCATTATTTGCATATATGTTTATCTGATCAGATTCTTTTTTACAACTGATAAATCCAATTAAAAGAAATAAGGTCCAAGGCCTCATAATTTTTAGTTTATAATTTTCAAAAACTACTATCAACTTTTAATTTATTCAAATAATGAAAAAAACCCTCCACAAGTTGGAGGGTTTTTATAACATAAAATATGGATTTGATTAGAAAGAGTAACTAAGACTTAAGTTCATTGTTCTTCCAAAACCAAACCAAACATAGTTTGAAGTATCAACTCCATTCCAAAGCTGCGAATCACTTTCTGCATGATAATTAGAGTTAGATTCTGCGATATATACCTCATCTAGTAAATTGTTTACATTGAGTCTAGCTCGGAATCCATTTCCAAACAAGTTTCCTGAATATGTTAACCCTAGATCAGCAAGTGCATAACTAGGGAGCTTTAGGGCTCCGAGATTATCTGCATTTGCAAACGCACCGTCTTCTATGCTGTAGTCAGCATACAACTCGTCAACCATTCTGTATCCTAAGTCAATTGAAAGGTTATCAAAAATATTGTAATCAAGTTCAAAATAGGCAACAAATTGCCCAGCATCACCAACCTTAGCATCTTTTACATAAAGAGTGTCTTCTTGACCTGTTGGATTTTGATTTTCATCAAAAACAGTAGCTGTGAAATCTTTTGTATACGACCAGTCTCCAGCAGAAATCATACCTTTTAATTTTAAGTCACTATTTACATAATAGGTGGTTTCTAACTCCAACCCCTGGTGTACAGACTCAATCCCTGAGAAGTTCACTGTACCCTCACTACCATCTGCAAAGTCATATCCACGAGAGATAAATCTGTTACCCCATACCGTATTATAGACGTTTACATTTAACTTAAAATTACTACTTCGATATCCATATCCAAGCTCGAAAGAACTAATTTCTTCGTTTTCAGCATCGTTATTGATGGTATTGGCATAATTCGGGAAAATTGCATCAAAATTTGGTTGTGTTTCAATCAAACCAGCATTAAAAAAGATATTTGAACTATCACTAATATTATAGTTAGCACCACCTTTGATGTATCCACCAGTCATTGATTTTTCATCACTCAATGAATTGGCAGGCTGATCAAACAGATCCTCTCTTTGATATTTTTGGTTAGAAGAACCAAGTTGAAGAACAGCACTAAAGTCAGAATCATTTGAGTATTCAACCAGCGCATTGAAACCTGTCCATTTAACATATCCGACATTGAAGTAATCAATTTTCGGAGTCCCTGTTAAGCCAGTATTGTTAAACGGGTCTGCTTTAATTGTTTGCTCACTATTTATAATCATACCAGCACTATTTTTGTTACCAGTGCTATAATAGGCATCAAAGGCCATTAAATCATTGAGTGCACGGTAGTGATATCCAGTATAATCTCTTAAATCTATACCGAGCTCATAACGAAGAGGACCTCCTTTGTCAATTTTTAACTTCATTATACCACCAACCCAGTCATGAGAGTTCATGGAAGCTCTACGGATAAGACCAGCATTATTTACGTTGTCATCACTGAAACCATTTGAAGCAACAAGTTTACCATCATAAGGAAGATCTCCATTGTAGGGCTGAGTATTTGCTTTGTAATAATTTAGAATGCCATCAAAATCGATAAATCCATCTGTATTTCTCAATCCATTTCCACCTTCTGTGTAGTGTTCTGTCAAGTCTTTACGGTATGGAAGAATATCAGTTTCATCATTGTAATAGTTTTTTCCACGTGGACCTGTTCCACCACCTCGACCAGCAGAGCCATATAGTGAGGTAGATAAAGTCATAAAGTCATTGACTTCCCAGTCCCAATTAAATGTTGCTAATGGTTTATTGTAAAAGTTTCTACGCATGGAAAACTCTTCCCCATTGAGAACACCGCCGTTAGAGTTCCAACGACGATCAATCCCATCTTTATGATCTTTACCAAAGTTTTGGTAGTCACGAATTGATACCCAAACATCCCTTTGGTGATGCCACTGACCAGCCCCAAGAACTGTGAAATTCATGCTGTGATCTGAATCTTCAGGACTGTATCCAACAGATGCAAAATATGTAGTACCAGCACCACTTGTGTTGTAGATATACCCATCTCCTGACCACTTAGAAAGTAAGAAACTACTTGACCACCCTCTATCATTTTGACCAGTGTTATAGGAAACACTTGTTTTTAAATAGTTATCGTTACCCATTGTAACTGAAAACTTGCCTCCCTCTGACTTTTCAGCAGATTTGGTAAAAATAGAAACCGTCCCTCCAACAGAAGGCACTGCAAGGCTAGATGAACCAAGGCCTCTCTGTATTTGAATTCCTGAGGCGACATCTGTCAAACCTTGCCAGTTTGACCAATATACCCAGCCATTTTCCATGTCATTAACAGGCTGTCCGTTAATCAGAAAAGCAGTATTTCTCTGAGAAAAACCACGAACAGTAATTCTAGAATCTCCATATCCACCACCTTGTTTCGTAGCATATACACCAGGAGTATTATTCATGATCTCAGGAAATTCTTGATTTCCAACCCGATCGGATATTAATTCTGCAGATACTGTAGATAGTGCAACTGGAGTTTGGCGCTCTTTTGCAACATCAATTACACCAGAGGAAACAACAACCTCTTCAAGATCTGTTGTAACGATTTCTTTTTCTTGCTCTTCCTCTTGAGCAAATGCAGCAACAGCTACAAAGCTGAAGCACAAACTATAAATTAGTTTTTTCATAAAATTAAATAGTTATATTAGTTAAACAAATTTACAAAAAACACCAGTCCAGTTGTTAATAAATTGCTATGGATTTCTCAACAATTCATTAACGCTTGTATGCTCGAAGTAGGCTCGAAGTAGAACTATCGTGTGTGCCTTCTTTATTGTTGACAATTTCTTTAAGTATTGTATTTGCCAATTGCTTGCCCAGTTCCACACCCCATTGGTCGTAACTATAAATATTCCAAAGAATACCTTCCACAAAAATTTTGTGCTCATACATGGCGATGAGTTTTCCCAAACTAGAAGGCGTTAGCTTGTCAATTAGCAGGGTCGTTGTAGGCTTGTTTCCAGTAAAGACTTTAAAGGGTACTAAGGAATCTTCGACTCCCTCATTACGAACCATTTCTTCTGATTTTCCTTTCATCAGGGCTTCGGTTTGTGCAAAAAAGTTTGCCATCAATTTGTCGTGGTGATCTTGCTTACCGTGCAGGGGGGTTTTAAATCCGATAAAATGCGCAGGAATTAGCTTGGTTCCCTGGTGAATCAATTGGAAAAAGGCGTGTTGGGAATTGGTACCTGGCTCCCCCCAAATCAGATTTCCAGTTTGATAGTCAACCGCATTTCCTTCGCGATCAACACTTTTCCCATTGCTCTCCATAATACCTTGTTGCAAGTAGGCAGGCAAACGGTGGAGGTACTGAGTGTAAGGGATAATTGCTTCGCTTTCTGCGCCGTAAAAGTTATTGTACCACAAGGTGATCAGCGCAAGCACGACAGGAATGTTTTCCTGCAAAGGCGTGTTTGCAAAATGTGTGTCCATGGCATGAGCCCCTTCAAGCAGTTCCTCAAATTGATCGGGGCCAATGCCCAATGCAATCGATAGGCCAACGGCACTCCACAAGGAAAATCGTCCCCCCACCCAATCCTTCATTGGGAATACATTTTGGGGATCAATTCCAAAGTCGTTGATCATTGTTAAGTTGGTCGATACCGCGACAAAGTGATCGGCAACGGCTTGTTCTCCCTGCGCATCCACCAGCCACTGTTTAGCAGTGGTGGCATTGCTCAGGGTTTCTTGGGTGGTAAAGGATTTGGACACCACCACAAACAGCGTCGTTTCTGGCTTTACTTTTTGAAGCACTTCCATCACATGGTCCCCATCTACGTTGGACATAAAGTGCAAGTTGAGATGGGTTTTGTAATGTGCCAGGGCTTCTGTAATCATCACAGGACCCAAATCCGATCCACCAATGCCGATGTTAACAACGTCGGTAAAGGGCTGTCCACTGCTGCTGGTGATGGTTCCGTCAATCACGCCTTGACTAAAGCTTTTGATTTGATCGATAACCGCATGAACACCCGGGATGATATTTTCACCATCCACACGAACGTCCTGATTCTTTGGTGTACGAAGGGCAGTGTGGAGCACTGCTCTCCCTTCCGTGGCGTTGATTTTCGACCCGCCAAAGTAATGACTCATCGCTTCGTTGAGTTGGCATTCTTCTGCGAGTTCAGTCAATAAGACAAGGGTCTCTTGCGTCAGGTGGTTTTTGGAAAAATCGACATAAAAGTCATCCCAGCAAATGCGAAACTGTTCTCCACGTTTGGCATCCCCTTCAAAAAGGTCTTGCAAGCTTTGGTTTTGCGTTTCTTTATAGTGTTTCTGAAGTTTGCTCCAAGCTGCTGTTTTCGTTGGATTGATTGTTGGTAATGGCATTGGTATTTGTTTTTTGTTCTTCAAAATAAATGCAGTCGAGTTTATCCTTCCACGGAATCATGTGCTGCAAATATGCATCTTTCAGTTCACTTGCAATGGGTTTGGCGTCGGGTAATTTGGTTTTAAACGGATCGACTTGTTTTCCGTTTTTCCAAAAACGATAGCACACATGAGGGCCAGAAGTGTATCCAGTCATCCCGACTGTGCCGATATAATCTCCTTGATTGACGTATTGCCCCCCGCGAACCCCTCTTTTTTTCATGTGGAGGTACTGCGTAGAATAGGTAGCATTGTGGCGGATAGTTACATAGTTACCATTCCCTCGGGTATAGCCCGATTTGGTCACGGTCCCTGCTGCTGTAGAGCGAATAGGGGTGCCTACAGGTGCGGCAAAGTCTGTCCCCAAATGGGGCTTAACACGACCGTAATAGGCAATGCGACGTTTGGTGTTATAGCGTGACGAAATCCGTGAAAAATTGACTGGTGCACGTAAAAAGGCACGGCGTAGATTTTTTCCTTTTTCATCAAAAAATTCGGAAATATTGCGGACAGAGTCCGATTCAAATTCGATGGCGTAGATCGGTTTGCCGCGATGTTCAAAATAGGCAGCATGAACTCGGTTGTGACCCACAAAAACAGAATCGTTTACATATTTTTCGGTGTAGAGGACTTTGAATCGATCTCCTTTTTCCAAGCGGAAGAAATCGATTGTCCAGGCATAGATGTCCGACATATCATAGGCCACAAGCGGACTTAGCCCTTGCTCGTCTAGGGTTTCGTATAGCGAGCTATTGATGACTCCCCAGGCCTGTCGTTCGAGGAGTTTGACTTCTTTTTGATCTTGTTTTGCCCAGAGAGAGTCCGTGAGCTTGACCGTTACATAGTCAATTGCACTAGGCTGATAAATCAAAAACTCTGGGGTTTGCAACGAATCTTTTTTACACAGAATCGTGTAGGGTCTACCGGTGCGGATTTTCCGGAAGTTGTATGCTTTTTTGGCAACGCTGTTGATGTTATAGATCTGCGGATAATAGATTCCGTATTTTTCCAAAATTCCTCCAAAGCTATCTCCACGGACAACCGTATCTCTGACCACATGATAATCGTTGAGCAAAAACCCAAACTCATATACTTCTGGCACCACGGGCTTTGCGGGTTCGCGTTCTGCATTTGACCCACAACTTGAGAGCAAACCGAACATTGCGATAATAATAAAATAGAATTTATTCATTTACGATTATTTTAAATGGATGTTTTAACCCTCCAAAACTTTCCAAATCAACATCGATTGAGCCCACACGCAAATCTGCAACGACACGAATTGGGATTCGGTTCTTGTCGTTACTCACCCAAAGCGATAGCCCACCATTTTCGCGAAAGATTCGTCCTTCGTCTACATAGGGTCGAAATTTGATACAAGGAACAATTCCAAACTTGGTTTTAAGGTTTTCATATCCCAAAAACCGAAACCGAAATGCAAAGGGTTCTTTGTCATAAATTAAATTCACGGATGCAGTTTCTCCAACTTGAATCTCGTCCAAATCCAAGTGGTTTCTCAAATAATAATAAGTAGAAACCAAGTCTTGTAGGTTGGGGGCGTAAGTAATTTCAGTTTTGGTTTCTTTGAGCAAGTCGTGCATCAATCCAGTTTGGGTACTGTAATCAAAATCAATTTCGACATGTCGTCTGTAATTCCCTTCAGAGATATTACGCACAAAATGAATAGGACGAATAACGTCTTTTTCAAAGTAACTGTCAAAGTAATCATCCACCTTAAAAAACCAGCGGGCAAATCCCGTTGTTTTTCCAGTGGCCGCAACATGATATACCGCTTGGTCTCTAAATGTTGTTTCGCGGAGCATGACCGTTGCATAACTGGTATTTAAGATGCCATAGCGCATCCGAAGACGAAACCATTCGCCATCTTGAAAGGCATCATTCACTTTGCGATCGGATAATATAGAATTAGACTGTATATTATCGCCAGTCGTTGGTTGGGGGTAGGCCATAGCCCCGAATAAAATCATGAGGAAACAGATGAGATTTTGAATCAAATACATCGATTGTAAAAGTAAAAAAATCCCTTGAGACGAGCTTTTAGAGGGCGGTAAAAATTGAGACCTCAACCCAATTTCTCCTTTTCTGGGTGAAAATGTTGATAAATTTCCTTGGCTTTGGCGGTTCCTATGGCCGTTGCGAGTTCCGCAAGTTTGGCTTCTTTGATGCGTTTAACAGATTTAAAATTTTTGAGCAGTTTAACGATGGTTTTTTCTCCAATCCCTGGAATGTTATCGAGCGAGGAAGACACCGCGCTTTTACTTCTTCGGTTTCGATGAAGGCGCACCCCAAAACGGTGGGCTTCGTTCCGCAATTGTTGAATGATTTTTAGGGTCTCAGACCGCTTGTCGAGGTAAAGGGGGATGGGGTCATTTGGGTAATAGATTTCTTCAAGTCGCTTGGCAATACCAATCACTGCAATTTTTTGGCGTAAACCCAGGGCGTCGATGCTCAGTAGTGCCGAGCTCAACTGGCCTTTTCCGCCATCAATTACAATCAGTTGTGGAAGAGATTGTTTCTCTTCCAGTAGCCGTTTGTATCGTCGGTAAATCACTTCCTCCATCGAGGCATAGTCATTGGCTCCTGTTACGGTTTTGATAATATAGTGTCGATACTCTTTTTTGGCAGGCTTGGCCTGACGAAAAACCACACATGCAGCAACGGGGTTACTGCCTTGGATATTGGAATTGTCAAAGCATTCGATATGTTCTGGGAGGACTTGTAAGCGGAGATCTTTTTTCATCTGATTTAGCAAACGCATACTGTGTTGCTGGGGGTCCGAAATTTTGATTTGCTTGATCTGTTCCAATCGACCTTGTTTGGCATTGCGCAACGACAAATCCAACAACTTTTTTTTCTCTCCTTTTTTGGGAACAGTCACACGAATATCATCGCCCAAGTCAATNGAAACAGGTAAAATCACATCTTTNGANGTGGACGCAAACCGACGGCGCAATTCNACCACNACCACCCGCAGGACGTCCTCATCACTTTCTTCCAGTTTCTTTTTGATCTCCATATTGTGAAAACGAACAATCGACCCATAGGCCACGTGGAGGTAGTTGATATAAGCGGTTTGCTCGTCGCTGATGACCGAACACACATCCACATTGCTGATCGTTGCACTCACCACAGCAGATTTGGATTGATAATTGGTGAGGATTTCGATCTTACTTTTCTGTTTTTGCGCTTCTTCAAAATCGAGCCGATCAGCGGCGATACTCATTTTTTGTTGAAACCCCCGAATGGCCTCGCCTAAGTTTCCGCGGAGTAGCGCACGGATCTCACGGATTTGATGGTCATAGTCGGATTCACGTTGTTCCCCCACACAAGCCCCCAAGCAGTTTCCGATATGATATTCTAAGCACACTTTATAGTTTTTGGTTTCAATCGATTTTGGCCGTAAGTCATAGGAGCAATTTCGAAGGGGGTAGAGATCTTGAATGAGATTCATCAACAGCCTTACAGTCTTAAAATTGGTGAATGGCCCAAAATACTCCGATCCGTCTTTCTGAATCTTACGCGTGGTAAATACCCGAGGGAATGCTTCTTTTTTAATACAGATCCACGGGTAGGTTTTATCGTCACGTAGTAAAATATTGTAACGTGGTTGATGCTCTTTGATTAAGGTGTTTTCCAAGATCAGCGCGTCGGATTCGGTGGGTACGACGATATGTTTGATCAAAGTGATGTTTTTGACCAGTCTTTTGGTTTTTCTCGAATCGACTTGCTTTCTAAAATAGGACGAAACGCGATTTTTTAAATTTTTCGCCTTCCCCACATAAATGATACGCTCTTGACTGTCGTAAAATTGATACACCCCAGGCTGACTCGGTAGGGCTTGAACATGAAGTTTTAGCGCATCTTTCGACATGTGACGAAATTAATTATTTTATTTGTGTTCAATCCAAGCAAATGACTAAAGCAGAGATTCGACAACTTTATCTCAATAAACGAAAGCAGCTCAGCCCAAAAGAGATGGAAAACAAGCAGCAGGGACTGATGAAGTATGTTGCTTTGTTTGATTTGTCATCTTATGCGGTTGTTCATTTGTTTTTATCGATTCAAAAGCAGCGGGAACCCAACACCCAGNCCATAATGGAGAATTTGTTTTCTTTAGGAAAAACAGTGGCTGTTTCTCAATCGGATTTCACGACCAAACAAATGACACATTGGGCAGTTTCCCCTGAAAGCTTTTGGCAAACCAATCGCTACGGAATCCCCGAACCGGTCAAAGGAACGCCTGTCTCCCCAAGTTCGATTGACTTGGTTTTTGTGCCTTTGTTAGGCTATGATACCAAGGGGCAGCGCGTGGGGTATGGTCAAGGATTTTACGACCGATTCCTATCGGCATGTGCTCCGCATACCGTTTTTGTGGGGTTGTCGTATTTTCCACCAGAGGCTGAAATATCCGATTGCGAACCGACAGACATTCGCCTCCACCACTGTATCCACTCTGAGGGAATNGTTTGCTTTTAGCTTTTTGGAAAAATACGTTTGTTAAACACCAGTATAATTCCAACACCAGTGCTGATGGCGGTATCCGCCAAGTTAAAAACAGGTTCAAAAAAAGTAAAGGATTGTCCACCAATCCAAGGCATCCAAGAGGGCCACACCCAAGTCAACATCGGAAATTGTAACATATCGACTACATGTCCAAAAAACAAGGGTGCATAACCACCGTCTTCAGGGAATAAGGTTGCAATCTGCCCATAGCTATGTGAAAAAAGGAGTCCGTAAAACAAGGAGTCTATGATATTGCCAAGGGCACCTGCAAAGATCAGGCAACCCGCAATGAGCAACAGTTTGTGTTGCTGTTTTTTGATCGCATCCCAAAGCATAAACCCAATAAAACTTACGGCAACAATGCGAATGAGTGACAACAAGAGTTTACCAGTATCTTCCGAAATGAATGGGATAAAATCGCTAAAGCGCGTACCCCACGCCATCCCTTTATTTTCAATGAATAGCAATCGAAACCAACCCCAATCTACAATGGCATCAGAACTGTAAATGCTCAACGGGAAAGAGAGCTTGATGTAGAACTTCGAGCACTGGTCTAGTAAAAGAACAGCAAAAATTAAAAACAGGGATTTTTTAAGGGTCATCTATGTGACTTCTGCATGTTTTTTGCCTCGATACTTAAGGTCGCGTGTGGAACCAACTTTAGGCGTTCGACATTGATGAGCTTTCCAGTCACTCGACAGACCCCATAGGTTTTATTTTCGATGCGAATCAACGCATTTTTGAGATCGCGAATAAATTTTTCCTGACGAATTGCGAGTTGTGTATTTGCCTCTTTCGACATGGTTTCAGACCCTTCTTCAAAGGCCTTAAACGTCGGAGAGGTGTCGTCAGTACCATTATTTCCATCATTCATATATGCACTGCGAATGAGTTCTAAATCATGTTGTGCTTTGGCGATTTTTTCTTCAATTAACACCCGGAACTTCTCAAGATCCTTATCTGGGTATCGATTCATTTCGTTAGTCTTCATTTGTTTTTCATTTGGCTTTTTCTAGGCGAATCACAGTTTTGATATCATCAAATGATAGGGGCTCTCCATCTGAGTTTGATTCAACAAACACGATGTTTTTGGCCAACACTTCACTTGTCACATAGCTTTTATTGGCTTGTATTGCGTCTACTAACCGTTTGTCATGCTTCAGTGTAAGGTTGATGGTATCGGTGACTTCAAAGTCCATGTCTTTTCGAAGATTTTGAACGCGATTGACAAATTCTCTAGCAATGCCTTCGAGGAGTAAATCTTCTGTCAAGCTACAGTCTAAAGCGACCGTTACCCCTTGTTCAGACGCGACTGACCAACCCGCAATATCTTTGGATTGGATAATCAAGTCTGAAGCGTCTAAAATAGTATTTTTCCCATTAATTTCAATGGGGAGCGATCCTTCCCTTTCAATGGTTTGGATTTGAACTTCACTAAGCCCAACAATGACTTCTGAAACGGCTTTCATTTCTTTGCCAAACCGTGGACCAAGAGTCTTAAAGTTTGGTTTGATTTCTTTGACCAAAATTGAGGAGGCATCGTCAAGGATTTCGATGGTTTTGACATTGACTTCTGCAGCAATCAAATCCGAAACCTCTTCGATGGCTTGCTTTTCATTGTGATCCAAAGCGGGAATTAACACCCGCTGAAGGGGTTGCCGTACTTTGATTTTTTCTTTTTTACGAATCGATAGTATTAAGGACACAATACGCTGTGCACGTTGCATTTTCTGCTCGAGATCAGAATCGATAAAATCCTTGTGAGCATCTGGAAAATAGGCCAGATGAACTGAAGCATATTGTTCTTTGGAGGTGGTTTTATCCAAATCCTGATATAAACGATCGGCGTAAAACGGTGCGATGGGCGCCATGAGTTTGGCAACGGATATCAAACAGGTGTACAGTGTTTGATATGCAGCGATTTTATCCGCTTCGTAAGTCCCTTTCCAAAAGCGTCTTCTCGACAAGCGAACATACCAATTGCTCAGGTCTTCAATCACAAAAGAAGAGATCATTCGAGCAGCTTTTGTGGGTTCGTAGTTATGATATTGGGCATCTACTTTTTCAATTAGCGTATGGAGTTCTGACAAGATCCATCGATCAATTTCGGGTCTTTTATCCAATGGGATATCGTCTTCCGCATAGGTGAAATCATCGATATTGGCATACAAACTAAAAAAGGAATAGGTGTTGTAGAGGGTTCCAAAAAACTTGCGTCGAACTTCGCCNATCCCCTCCACATCAAACTTGAGGTTGTCCCAGGGATTGGCATTGCTAATCATATACCAGCGTGTGGCATCTGCACCATAGGTTTCCAGGGTTTCAAACGGATCTACAGCGTTTCCTAAACGCTTTGACATTTTTTGTCCGTTTTTGTCGAGTACGAGCCCATTCGAGACCACATTTTTAAAGGCGATATTGTCAAACACCAGCCCGCCAATGACGTGGAGGGTATAAAACCACCCACGAGTTTGATCGACACCTTCGGCGATAAAGTCTGCGGGGAAATCAAGCCCTTTATCAATTTTTTCTTTGTATTCAAAGGGATAATGCCATTGTGCATAGGGCATCGAGCCAGAGTCAAACCAGACATCGATTAGGTCATTTTCTCTGTACATGGCCTCTCCGTGTTGACCGACAAGGATCAATTTATCGACGACGTTTTTATGAAGATCCAGGGTATCATAGTTTTCAGGTCTCATATCACCGGGCACAAAATCTGCAAACGGATTGATATCGATGAGTCCAGCTTCTACAGCACGGTCAACCTCCACTTTAAGCTCCTCGATGGAGCCAATCACTTTGGTTTCTGATTTGTCTTCGGTGCGCCAGATCGGCAGAGGGATTCCCCAAAAGCGAGAGCGTGACAAGTTCCAGTCGTTGGCATTGGCAAGCCAATTTCCAAAACGACCTTCGCCGGTCGATTTCGGTTTCCAATTGATGGAGTTGTTCAGGGCTACCAGTTGTTCTTTTTTGTCACTGACTTTCACAAACCAAGAGTCGAGCGGATAGTAAAGTACAGGCTTGTCTGTTCGCCAACAATTGGGATAGCTGTGCACGTACTTCTCAACGGTAAATGCCTTATTTTCCTCTTTGAGTCGGATAGCGATTTCAACATCTACTGATTTATCAGGAGCTTGACCGTCCTCATAATATTCGTTTTTGACATATTTTCCACCGAGAGGGCCGAGCTCCTTCCGAAAGCGCCCTTGTAAATCAACTAAGGGAACCAATTGTTCATTCTCGTCCAGAACGAGCATAGGTGGAACTTCAGGGGTTGCTTGTTTGGCGACCATGGCATCATCCGCACCAAAGGTCGGAGCAGTATGGACGATTCCCGTTCCATCATCTGTTGTGACAAAGTCCCCAGCGATTACGCGAAACGCATTTTTGGGATTGTTGTGTGGTAGGGGTGCATCGGTCCACAATTGTTTATAGCGAATACCGACCAAGTCAGCACCCAAAATACAGTCAGTGATTAGATAGGGGACGTTCTTTCCATTTTTTTCGTAAGACTGCAAGTCATCAAGGGCTTCAACTTGCTGAAAAACCTTTCCAAATACTTTTGTCACCAAGTCTTTGGCTAGTAATACGCGAATGGGCAGATGTGTATATCTGTTAAACGTATGGATTACCATATATTCTATCGATGGACCAACAGTTAGAGCGGTGTTTGAGGGTAGGGTCCAAGGTGTGGTTGTCCATGCCAAAATGTGTAGAGGTAGTACATCTTGCAGTTGTTTTGGGAGCGTTTCTTTAAGAGTTTCAAATTGGGCAGTAACCGTGGTGTCGGTCACATCTTGATAACAGCCGGGCTGATTGAGCTCGTGAGACGAAAGTCCTGTTCCCGCTTTGGGAGAATAGGGTTGAATCGTATATCCTTTGTAAATCAAATTCTTGTCATAGAGCTGTTTGAGCAGCCACCATACCGACTCCATATATTTAGGAGTATAGGTGATATAAGCCTCGTCCATATCGACCCAATACCCCATTTTTTTCGTCAAATCGCTCCACACGTCGGTGTAGCGCATGACGGCTTCTCGGCATGCGGCATTGTATTGATCTACGCTAATGGTTGTTCCGATATCTTCTTTGGAAATCCCGAGTTCTTTTTCTACCCCGAGTTCAACAGGCAACCCGTGGGTATCCCAGCCAGCTTTTCGTTTGACTTGAAACCCTTTTTGGGTTTTATAGCGACAGAAAATGTCTTTGATGGCCCGTCCCATCACGTGATGAATACCTGGCAAACCATTAGCAGAGGGAGGTCCTTCAAAGAAAATATAGGGGGGCCGTCCTTCACGTGTACTCACACTCGCCTCAAAGGTCATCGCATTTTCCCAATAGGTTTGGATATCCTTGGAAACCGCAACGAGATTCAAATTTTTATACGACGGAAAAGCCATATGCTGTAATAAGTTGCGAAAGTAACCAATTTCCCCAAAAGTTTAGGGCTTCGTAGGCTAGAACCTATACTGTAAACGCAGGCGCAAACTCCGACCTGGTGCGGAGATTCCAGACGCAAACTCTTTGTAGTGAACATCAAAGAGGTTATGGAGGTCGGCTCCGACTTTGGTATTGGTATTCACATTATAGGTTAGGCGAAAATCAAATCGGTTCCAGGATGGGGTTCCAGCATATTCGTTTTCACCTGTTTCGGAAGATACTCCAATAACTGGCGTTTCTTCAAGCCCATCTTCGCCACCATTGCTATAGTCTTCAGGAAGTTTTTGTCCAGCAAAGACAAACGACAACTGCCCATTTAGGCGTCGATTAGAGATTGATATATGCTGGGCACCTTGCCAAGGAAGGATCGAAGGCACTGGAATTTGATCTTCACGAGTAATCCCATAGGTATAATTGACATGCCCCCCATACGTCAAATTTTTATTCACTTTGGTGTTCCACTGCAGACTGGCGCCGCGGAGGGTTGCTTCCCCTACATTGGTATTGGCCCAAGTTTCCAATTCGTCTCCGAGGTGCGTTACAGTTTCAAAGCTACTTGATGAATCATCAAAGGGAAGCATATAGGGTTGTCGAGCGATATAGTTGTATAAAAGCGTGTAAAACAAGTTGAGCTGTACAAAAGAAGTCCGCTGATCAAAATACCGGCTCACACCGAAATCAGCGGTGTATGCATATTCGGGTTTTAAAAATGGATTAGGCACAGTGAGTTTGCCTTGTTTTTCACGGATTTTCCCCATGTCGTCAATGTTGGGTGCCCGGAAACCACTGGCGAGAACCGAGCGCAGCTCCCATAAATCATTAGGACGAAACACATAACCCAAGGAGAGATTGAGAGCATTGCTTCTATTTGTCGTTTTCCCTAATCTTGCGTCGATCAATGCTTGCTCGTTCCACGCTGCTTTGAGTCTCGTGTTGGTAATCCGAACCCCTGCATTTATGGTGTTTTTTTGATCGAGATTCAATTTGTAATCGATATAGGCGGCCATGGTGGTATAGAAGCCGCCTTTGCTTGGATATCGCGAAGGGATAAGCATATAATTTACAAGATCAACAACATCGTTGCCTTCAACAACCAGATTTTGGCTAAAACCAATGGATTGGAGTTCGTTGTGGGTAAATTCAAANCCATAGGNGAGTTTTTTGGACTGATCGAGCGNCANATTAAAGTCCGCATTGGCACTAAACACATCCAAATCTTCAATCTGATTTTCCCGAAGCAAACTGCCAAATTTGCGTTGCACTCTCGACTCTTCAAGTTGTTGATAGGCCAAGGTAATCACACCTTCTCTTAGCCATTTTTTATCGCTTGTAAAGCTATATTTCGGAGAAATCAGCAGGCGTTTTTGGGGGCCATAAAACCAGGTGGCATATCGCAGTTCACCATCGCGGCGTTCCACCAATTTGTCAAAACGCGGGATATCTGAAGAACTAGAGTATTGGAGATTGAGAACCCATTTGTTTTCAGGATTTGGTTGAAAAACAAATTTTTGCATCAAATCGACTTGGTCATAGCCAGTATTGCGTTGGCGGTTGGGGTTGGGGTTTGCACTGTCTTGGGCTTGATAAAAATCGCGGTTGTTTTTTGAAAATTCTGGCACCAATCCCCAATCGGTATACCCATGATTGCGTTTGCGTCCCATATAAATATCGCCAAAAAAAGAATAGCTCATACTGGTCAAACTTGCCCAGCTGTCTTTACTGTGGGTNATATCGATGTGATTGATAGTATGTTCATGGCGGGNGTCATAGTTATTGGCGATAAAAAAGCGCCAAGGCTGGGCATCGCCAGGTCGGGGTTCTTTGGTGAAGTAATGCACCACCCCGCCAAGGGCGTCTGATCCGTACCCGACTGATGAGGGGCCATAAATGACTTCGGCACGAGAAAGGGAAAATGGATCAATTGAAATGGCATTGTGTAGATGCCCCGAACGATATATGGCATTGTTCATGCGTACTCCATCTACCACAAGTAAAATACGATTGGCCTCAAAGCCACGAATCACTGGGCTTCCGCCACCCCCTTGCGATTGCTGAACTCGAACCCCAGGAGCCTCTCGAAGCAATTCGGCACTGGTATTGGGAACGACAGATGCAATATCCCGATCGGAAAGGATGGCGACCTGTTTAGAGACGCGTTTTTTCTCATCTCTTGTTCTGCTGACGGAAAGCACAATTTCTCCGAGTCGTTGGGTGTCTGGATAGAGTGCCAGTTGGGTTGACGATTGGAGTTCTGAAATGCGAAACAATAAGCTTTCATAGCCAATATGCTCGAAATGAACTTGGTCTTCAGGTGAAAAAACGGACAAGTCAATGTGGCCATAAATATCACTTGTGGTATTGACCTTGGCTTGGGTATCATAAGCAATGACGTCTTGGACAGGATATCCTGTGATTGCATCAATAATGCGTAGACTTTGCCCACTGAGATCCACGAACCAAAGCCCAAAAAAAAGAAGTAATAAGCTATGAATAAATTTCATGTAATATATTCAATGATTTTGGCCTCGAAAACCCTTGTAAATGGATTTGATAGTATTGCATCAGTAGCTCGAGCAGTTGTTTACGCTCTTTGCTTGAAACCAAAACCTCGCTCACAGTATCAAAATTTGTGCCTAAAAATGCTTTAAACACAGAAATTGTTGTAATATCATCTTGGATATGGGAGGATTTTCTAGATGTAAAGCAGCCATTTTCCATATCAAAGTAGGGCTGCTCTTTGTCACGAACATCTGGATAAAACCCTAAATGTTTGGTAAGTGATAGCAAAAAGAGGATGTGAAAGTTTGCCAGATTGTCTTGCATATCAAACCAAGACAAACTGTTGGTCAGATATTGAAACAACGAGGTGTTTGCTTCTTCTTCCCGCAGGGCAGAGGATAGTACCTCGCTCAAAAACAGCACTACTGCAATTTTATCCATTGCATATGGAATTGTTTGGTAGGGCTTACTCAGCTTGATTGACTTTGGAATTGAAAGCCCAGAACTGCTCTTGTGGTGGGCAGTGATTTCGAGCTGATGGAGTGGCTGAAAGAGTGCAATGTTTTTTTTACCGTTTCGGCCCTGTTTCCCCCCTTTAATAATATAGGATTTGATGCCATCAGTCTGGGTATAGCAGCGCACAATTAGGCTGGTTTCGCTATAGTTGGTTTTTGATAAAACGAGCGCTTCGGTTGTGACAAGCATCAATTGATAATCATTACTTTCTCAACGGCACTTTCTAGGCCGTCATTGGTGGTCACAAAAATAAGATATACTCCCGAACGCACGCGCTCACCCGAAAACGAACGTAAATCCCATTGTATACTTCCGCCAGTAGTTGTAGTTTCAAAAACCGTATTACCTACGATATCTGTGATTTTCACCACACAATCGCTTTGGAGTCCACGAACAGTTAACAAGCCCGTATAGTTGGGACGAATCGGGTTTGGGTAGACTTCGACTTCTTTTAGGTTTTCTGAGGGTGCGTAAGCATTTCCTTGAAACGCAACAAGCCCATTTGGCGTTCCCATATAGATTTTCCCAGACTGGGGTTCATAGGCCAAACTGCGAATGGAGTTTGTCGGTAATGGACTGTTGTCTTTGGTAAAATGCTGCAGGGTTCTTTTTCCGTCTTCTGCAAAGAGAAATATGCCAGCCCCATCTGTCGCTACCCATTTTTGGTTGTTTCCATCCACCTCAATTGCGTTGATAAACTGGTTGGCGAGGAGTTCCCCAACGTTTCCACCTTCATCGAGGATCAGGGTGCTTGCAGAAATGTCCGATTGGGTAAACAACCGACTCGCATTGTAGAGAACCCGCAAACCCTCTGTTGTGCCGATCCACAGGTTGTCATCAAAGTCAAGGGCGACACTTCTTACATCTACAGTCGGCAAATTGTCTGCCACATCAATCGACCGCAATACCGGAGTACCGTTGATCTCTGCATAGCCAATCAGGCCAAAAAGGGCACTTCCGAAATAGACTTCATCATTGGGAGAAATCACCAACTTGGAGTATCCACTGGCTTGATTGACCGGTATCAAACCAGAAAGATCAATACTTTCCCAATCGCCGTTGACGGTTCGTTTTTTTAGCCCCTTGCCCACAAAAGAGGTAATCGACCACATTGAACCTTCACTGTCAAAGGCCACATCCCGAATACGCACACTGCGGTAGTTTGGGTTTTCGTTGAGTTCAATCGGGTCTAAAGACTCCAATCCACTATTGGTTTGGTTCCACAAATTGGTGACCAAACCATCATTGATTTCCAACAAACCGTGATGCATGGCGCAAGCAAANACTTGANTTGGATTGGTGGGGTTTGGCACCACACTCACTATGTTTCTTGCTCCGAGTAGTGAACTGTAGGGAAGATTTTGCCAATTCCCTCCCATTCGGTGACTCACACCATAGGCATTAAGTGGATATGGATTGTAATATCGGCTAAAGGCCCCATGGGCAATCCAGAGTTCTTCGTTTGGTAGAACAGAGATTTCAAAAATGTTGTTCATCAAGGGGCCATTCGGGCTAACGACCCGTGTTTCGGACGGATTGTGCAACAACAAGCCACCACCCGAAGTCCCTACAAACAGCTCATTACCAAGCGTAGTGGCCGATGTGAAGCGTTGCCCATTCAATGATCCAGATGCAGAGGCAAGGGAGCGAATCGATAGCGAATCGTCGAAAGCGAGAATGGTGTTGGAAAAACTGAGGACGAGCTCTGATTCGGTCACCTCAACCCCTAAAAGCATTCCATTATCCCGATGATATTCTGTGACAACGTCATCAGTTAGTCCATAACAAATCACTTGTGATCCGGACTGAACCACACCCAAAATGACGTTGTTGACCAGGCCGACGGATTTCCACTGTCCATCAGCAATCTTATTCCAAGCGCTTTCCAAAACGAGATTCGGATCACCTGAGTTTGCTTTGTATAACCCCTCCTCCGTGGCGGCATACAGAAACTCTCCTGCCAGTGTCGTTTGATTGACTTGAATTGCGCTGTTATTAGTCCCAAAAAAATAAGAATCGATAAAGCGATTGGTCGACAAGTCATACATGGAGATGCCATAGCCTGCAGACAGATATAGCGTTTGGTCATCGACCAAAAAAGAATAGATGGTTTTGTCTTTGGCTTCAATTGATAAGTTTCTCTGAATCGAATTATCGAGAATCACAGATCCATCCATTAGGGTGTGGATTCCCAAAATGCCATTGCTATAGCCTACGATCATAAAATCGTCGGTTACCTGAAGTGCATCGATTTCATCGCCGAGTAAGCCATTGACCGTTGTAATCGGAACCACTTCATTGGTAGTGGAGTCATAGGAAAACAAACTATTTTGCGCAACGCCATAAATCTGCCCATTATCACCATAATGCACAGCTGTTATTTGATCAAAAGAATAGAAGGAAGACCATCCGGCATACTGCCCGTATAGGACAGCGGTACAGAACAAAAATAAAATTTGTAGGGCTTTCATATGATAGCAAACGGAAATCTTCTTCAAAACGTATACCTAGACCACTCCTTGCGCAAGCATTGCATCGGCAACTTTGACAAAGCCAGCGATATTGGCCCCTTTTTCATAGTTGACATGATCGCCATTTTGGCCATAGGCCATACAGCTTTTGTGTATATCAGACATAATCGCCTGCAAACGTTCATCTACTTCATCTCGAGTCCAACTGTAGCGCAGAGAGTTTTGCGCCATTTCCAAACCAGAAACCGCTACGCCACCTGCATTCGAAGCTTTGCCAGGGGCATAGAGCATCTTGTTGGCGTGGAATACCTGAATCGCTTGAGGAATGGAAGGCATATTAGCGCCCTCACTCACACAAATACAGCCATTGTTAGCGAGCTGTTTGGCATCGTTTTCATGGAGCTCGTTTTGCGTAGCGCAAGGTAAAGCCACATCGCAAGGTACCGCCCACGGCCGCTCCCCTGCGTGGAAGCTTGCATGTCCATAGGTATCGACATATTTGCTGATTCGTTCGCGTTTGTTGTTTTTTAGATCCATCACAAACTTCAATTTATCGGCATCAATCCCGTCGGGATCCATCACATAACCCGATGAATCGGAAAGCGTGAGTACCTTAGCACCCAACTGAATACATTTTTCGGCAGCGTATTGAGCTACATTCCCCGAACCAGAAATCACTACGCTTTTTCCTTGCAGACTATCGGATTTGGTAGAAAGCATATTTTCAGCAAAATAAACGGCGCCGTATCCCGTGGCTTCAGGGCGGATCATCGAACCACCCCAACTGATCCCTTTTCCAGTTAGGACACCGGTAAATTCGTTTTTCAATCGCTTGTATTGGCCAAACATATAGCCAATTTCTCGTCCACCCACCCCAATATCCCCAGCAGGAATATCACGATTGGGGCCGATGTGCCGAAACAGCTCGGTCATAAAACTCTGGCAAAAACGCATCACTTCGCCATCTGATTTGCCTTTGGGATCAAAGTCAGCACCCCCTTTACCACCACCCATGGGCAAAGTAGTAAGTGCATTTTTAAACACCTGTTCGAATGCCAAAAACTTGAGAATACTCAGGTTGACGGATTCGTGAAACCGCAATCCACCCTTGTAAGGGCCAATGGCAGAGTTCATTTCGATCCGAAAACCACGGTTGACCCGAATTTCTCCGGTATCATCAATCCACGGTACGCGAAAGCTTACGACTCGCTCGGGTTCGGCCATCCGCATTAAGATGTTTTTACCGTGATAGATGTCATGCTGAACGATATAGGGTATCACACTTTCGGCGACCTCACGAACCGCTTGCATGAACTCTGGCTCATGCAGATTTCGTTTTTCGACATCAGCGATAAACTGCTCAATGATTTGTTTCATGGTTAAGTTTTATCTTATAAAAATACGGATTAATTTCAATCAGCTAGCCAATTGCTTGTTTGAGGTCTTCGATCAAATCATCGCTGTCCTCGATGCCCACACTCAAGCGAATCAAGCCATCGACCACACCTGACTTTTCCCGTTCTACTTTGGGAATCGATGCGTGGGTCATGCTCGCAGGGTGTCCAGCCAAACTCTCCACGCCTCCGAGCGATTCGGCTAGGGTAAAGAGTTGAAGTTGCTCTACCATTTGGGTGGCTTTTTCTATAGAATCATCTGCAAGTACAAACGAAATCATACCTCCAAATCCATTCATTTGTCGTTTGGCCACCTCGTGATTGGGATGAGTCGGAAAGCCAGGCCAATACACCTTGGCGACCTTGGGATGGTCGGCTAGAAAATGGGCGATTTTTTCACCGTTTTCACAATGACGTTGCATACGGACATGCAAGGTCTTGATTCCTCGTAACACTAAAAAGGCATCTAGAGGACCACAAACCGCACCGCTGGCGTTTTGGATAAACGACAAACGCTCTGCCAATGCGGCATCGCGTACCACCAAGGCACCTAAAATCACATCGGAGTGTCCCCCAAGGTATTTGGTTGCGGAGTGCATCACAATATCAGCACCCATTGTGAGGGGTTGTTGCAGATAAGGCGAAGCAAAGGTATTATCAACGGCAAGTAAAATATCTTTGTCTGCCACCAGCTTGTGTATGGCTTCTATATCCACTACATTCATCATCGGATTGGTGGGGGTTTCGACCCAGATCAGCTTGGTTTTTGCATTGATTTTTGCAGCCACATTGGCGGGATCTTGCATATCGACAAAATGAAACGCTATCCCAAAGTCTTCAAAAATCTTGGTAAATATCCGGTAACTTCCGCCATAGAGGTCATTGGTCGAAATCACCTCGTCTCCAGGAGAGAGGAGCTTGACGACCGCATCGATGGCGGCCATGCCCGAGCCAAAACAGAATCCATGCGCGCCATCTTCGATACTTGCCAAAGCAGCTTCGAGTGCCGTACGAGTGGGATTGTGTGTTCGACTGTATTCATAGCCCTGATGCCCTCCAGGCGTGCTTTGGGCATAAGTGGAGGTCAGATAAACCGGGGGCATCACAGCGCCATAGCCCTTGTCGGGCTGTTGTCCGCCATGAATGGTTTTTGAATTGAACTGGAGGTTGTCTTTTCCCATCTCAATATGATTTGGCAACAAATGTATTGATGTTTGCGCAACCACACCCACTTTTCACAAAAAATTCATCATCTTTGAGTTAGAAATAAAAGCACAATGAACACCTACATCTACTTATCGACTTGCAACACTTGTATGCGCATTCTGAAGGATCTCAACCTGCCCGAAGGCACCAAATTGCAGGATGTCAAACACGACCCCATTAGTCAGGCACAACTCGAGGCCCTTTATGCCGTGACCCATTCTTATGAGCAACTCATCAACAAACGCTCTCGGGTGCTACAAGCCATTAACAAAGCGGGGAAAACTCTAGACGAAAATGGCTACAAACAGCTTTTAGAAACTGAATACAGTTGTCTAAAACGCCCAATTCTTCACTGGGAAAACAACTTTTATTTGGGTAATGCCAAAAAAACGGTTGCTGCCATGCAACTGGCCATTCATGGATAAGCGATTCCTCGCCATATTGGCCGCTTTGGGTGGCACCACCATTTATGCTCTCAACCACACCATTGCTAAAGATGTCATGCCCACCCATGTACAGGGATTTGGCTTTATCATGATTCGGCTAATTGGTGGAACAGTACTTTTTTGGGCAGTGAGTTTGTTTTTGCCCAAACAGCCCATTGCCCGTGCGGATTTCAGGCATTTTTTTCGCGCTGCTTTCTTGGGCATGGCCATCAATATGCTCGCCTTTTTTAAAGGACTTGAATATTCCACCCCCATTAATAGTACGGTGATTATTACCACCACTCCCATCATGGTGTTTTTGTTTTCTGCCCTACTGCTCAAAGAACAAATGACACGTTATCGCGTGATTGGTGTTCTCCTCGGGTTTTTAGGTGCGTTGTCCCTGATTTTATTTAATCAACACGCTCCCCCTAATGCACCTAGTATCGCCTTGGGCAACTTTTTATTTGTGGTCAATGCCAGCGCCTATGGCTTGTATATGATTTTTGTCAAACCCTTAAGTGAAAAATACAATACCATTCATTTGCTTAAATGGCTCTTTTTGATTGGACTGGTAATCAGCAGCCCCTTGGCCTTGCCCGAGTTTTTGGCGGTGGACTGGCAACAGATTCCCTTGTCGATTTGGTGGCGCATTGGCTTTGTGGTTCTCGGCACAACCTTTATGACTTATTTATTGATGATGTATGCCATACGGCATTTACGGGCTACTACCCTCTCGGTCTTTACCTATGTTCAGCCCATTATCGGGATTTTATTTGCCCTTGCTGTGGGTGCCGATCAAATGAATGCCACCAAATGGCTCGCCGTCGGGTTTGTGTTAGTCGGGGTGTATCTGGTGACCAAACGGGAACAACCTCAAACAAACTGATTCCGTATGGGAAGTGTTGATAGTTAACAGTTAATCGTTATTGGTTAACGGTTGTTAGTTAATTGTATACCGTTTTTGGTTATATTGTCAACAATTCGACCAGTATTTAGGATATTTTTGGGGTCAAAGAGCTGCTTGAGTCCTTTCATAATGTGGATTTCGTCCTGTGCACGTGATAGATGGAGATAGGGTTTTTTATCGAGTCCGATTCCGTGTTCTGCAGAAATGGAACCCTTAACCGCTGCAAGGGGTTGATAGACGATTTCGTTGATTTGTTTGCTGAGTTCATGACCATCGTTTTGTTTTCCCACGATGAGATGCATATTGCCGTCTGCGACATGTCCAAAGGGATAAACACCTAAAACCCCATTTAGGGATTGGAGTTTTTGGATGATTTGATTGACAATGGTTCCGATTTGGTCGATGGGAATACTGATATCAAAGTGTTGGTTGTGTGGGGCATGGGCTTCGAGTGCGGCCACATCTTCTCTGATTTTCCAACATTCCTCTTGTGCAGGTGCGGTATCAAAAAAGCTCGCATCGGAAATCCATTTTTGATCAAAGCCATGTGCACAAGCATCTTGAAGGTCTTGCACGTCTCGGCTGCTGTCTTTGCCGAGGACCTCGACAAAAACGACATAGTTTTCAACCGTTTGCAACGGCGATTGGTAGGGGGTGTCTACTGCAGTCATAGTAAGGAAGGTATTTTTCCATAGGAGTTCAAAGCCCGTGAGTCGTGCACCGAGAGTTTGGTCAAAATAGCGAAGGGTTTGTAGTAGTTTACTAAAGTCGTTAATGGTGAATATGGCGGAGTGTCGGGTCTGTGGTTTTTCGATAAGTCGAAACACGGCTTTGGTCACAATGCCAAGGATTCCTTCGGCTCCGATAAAAAGTTGTTTGAGATCAATACCTGAATTGTCTTTGCGTAGGGTTTTGAGATTTTCGATGATGGTTCCGTCGGGGAGTACAACTTCGAGTCCCAAGACCCAGCTTCGAGTCATACCATATCGAAAAACACGAAGTCCACCAGCGTTTGTGGAAATGATTCCACCGACTTGCGCAGAGCCCCTTGCTCCAAAGCTCAGGGGGAGAAAAAGGTCTTGATTTTCAGCAGCTTCAAGGACGTTTTCCAGTATAGCACCTGCCTCTGCAGTAACAGTTCGGTTTTGGGGATCAACGGGGTCTATTCCATTCATTTTTTCAAGGGAAATCACGAGCTGGTCTGCTTTGGTTTGTGTGCCCCCAACAAGGTTTGTGAGTCCGCCATGTACCAAGACTTTTTGTTGGTTTTTGTTGCACCATTTCATTATGGTGGAAACGTCCTGGGTGGTCTTGGGAAAGCAAACACCTTTACATTGCAGGGGTTCGTCGGTTTTCCAAATGTGTGAAAAACGGCTTTGTGCCTCTAGGTAGGTAAGGCTACCAGGGATTTTGACAAGGAGTTCGTCGATATTTGTGTGGCCCATGGCGAGTATTTATCAAACGAAGATACATAAACCAGTAAATGTAATGCGGACTTATAGGGGAATCAACCAGCCCAAACTGATGGACACATAGCCAGAAGAGGAGAGATCTTCATCTTCAAAAAGATTGTTTGGGAAGTTGCAGGTATAGCTTAAGGTAATATCTAAGGTATTGTTGTCAAGGATAAATGGCAGCTCGAGTTGGCTATTGATACGATCAAATACGGTTGATTCTGTAAATCGAAAAAAGGATACTTGTTCGATGATGTTTTGCTGGCTAAATAGCAAATACAAATTGGGTTCAAAAATAAGTTCAAAATCGCCGATTTGAGCGAGTGTCGTTTCATAGGTAACCGAGGAGGTCAGGTAGTAGCTTGGGTCGGCGCCAAAGAGATAACCCCCTGCTACATTGAACTGTAGGGGGTTGAGCTTATAACTCACACTCGACGACAATCGATGGGTGTTGAGTCCCCCACTGTCTTCGCCGAGAAAAGAATAGGTATAGCTCGCACTAATCGACCATTGTTTTTCTGTTCCGATTGACCAAAATTGTCCAGCTCCTAGGGCAAACAAATCCCATACTGGATCGAGCTCACTATAAAAAGACCCACCGGCAAACAGATATGTCCCACCACTGCTGAGATAGGTCAAACTCGGAGCAAGCCCAAACTGGTCAACATCAAAGTCCCGGCCAGAAAAATAGGCCTGTTCGTCAAAGCTGATAGAGGCGTATAAAAACCCGCCTTTGAGATCATCATAGGCCTGTAGAACAGCAAGGGTATCGACAACAAAAAGTTCGTCGAGGAGTTCGTCGATGCCTGACAGTTCTTTAGATTCTTGGTTTTGTGCATGAGATAGCGAAGACCAACAAACAAGCAAAATAATAAAGGAAAAAAGGCGCATAGGTAAAGATAAAAAAAGCACCCGTGAGTTGGGCGCTTTTATCGTTGGAGAAAAAAGGAATTAATTTTTCATGTTTTTCTTTTTCTTAATTCTCTTCTTGATTTGCTCCTTTTTTTGATTGAGCTGCTGCTTTTTCTCTTTCAATCGTTGTCTGCGTTTTCTGAGTTTTTGCTTTTGTTCATCGGACAGCGACTCTCGGAAAGAATCTTTGAGGGCTTGGACATTGGCTTTATGGGTTTCCAACAGATCGAGCTGGTCTTGTGTGAAGGTAGCGCTAAGGGCTTCGCGTCTTTCTTTTCGATTGAGGTCTTCGTTGTCAAGAATGGCCAACTGATCGTCTGACAAGGAGTTTTTAAAGGCCTCGCGTTGGTTTCTGACCAATTCGTTTTGTTCTTGCAACAAGGCAAGCTGGTCAGGCGTCAGAATTTTTTCCATGCCATTATTTCCGTTTCTGTGTGCTTGTTGGACATCATCGATATCCTGTGCAAAGATCATCCCATTACACACAAATGCGATGACAAGGAATAGGGGTTGTAAGGATTTCATATTATTTTAAGTTTTGATTCTACCATTTAGACCGTTGTTTGGTCAAAAAGTTTTAGTCGATGTCATTTAATACGTAATTTTCTTCATACCAATCTGGATAATCATCGTCTTCAATGACGAGTGAGTCGAGTAGGAGGGCATCAAAGCTGTTGAATTTCTCATTGCTTTGGCGCAAAAACCAAGTGGTTGCCAATGCGAGAACAAACACGGCTGCCAATTGTAATAGCCAGGGTTTGAAATGCAGTACAGAAGGAGCGGTACTTTTCTCATTCCGGATTACATCGAAGATTTGCGTTTTAGAAGTTGAAAAATAGTTTTCTGGTACGGAAAAGCCCAGTTTTTTATGGGAATTTGTTTTTTGACTCATGATAGAACAATTTGGTTGGACAGGATTTCTTTTGCTTTGTAGTAAAGGGTTTTGACCGAATTTTCATTTCGATTGGTGATTTCAGCAATTTCGGAAAACATGAGTTCGTCATAATATTTCATACAGAACACTTCTCGTTGATTGTCATCGAGTTCAGCGATAATCTGTTGTAGAGACGTATCGGCTGCTTCGGCGTCAAAATAGGGGTCAGCATACAGATTTTCCAATCGATATGCGATGATCTCTTCTTTGAGACGAACTCGTTTTTTGTTGGATTCCAAAAAGCGCATGGCCTCGTTGTAGGCGATGCGATAACACCAAGTTTTCACTGTACTTTTAAAAGCAAACTTGCCAAGCCCTTTGTAGATTCGCACATAGGTGAGTTGAAGGACGTCGTCGGCGTCTTCGTGTACCAACACCCATTTTCGAATGGCCCAATACAGGGGTTCGTGGAAATGGTCTACAATTAGCCGTAACCCTGTATGGATGTCATTTTGACGAAGACAATTGGTGATATGTTTTTCTACATCTCTCAGTGTGGCAGATTTAATCAATTAGACCCTCAAAGTTGTAAAAAGTTTTAGAGGATTAAAAAAAGGATTTGAACGAGATGTAAAAATCCGTTACTTTGCCAAAGTACCTCAAGTTTTAATTTCATGTAATACGCTTTCTTATCGTTTTCCGACTTGTTTATTAATGTACTGTAAAACCACACAATGAAGAACCGCAAAACTGCACTCACATCTGCCGAACAACAAGCTCGTAGCCCACAAGCAGTTTTTGAACAATTGCAAGCAGGTAATTTACGCTATGTCAATGGAACCCCCAATCAAATGGATGCTTCTGCTCTTCGTAGCGAAACCGTTGATGGACAACATCCACAGGCGGTTGTGTTGTCGTGTATCGATTCTCGCGTTCCTGTTGAGATGATTTTTGATCAGTATATCGGAGATATTTTTGTGGCTCGGGTGGCGGGTAATTTTGAAAACCCAGACATTTTGGGTAGTATGGAATATGCCTGTGCCGTAGCAGGTAGTAAGCTTATCGTGGTGTTGGGTCATGCGGGTTGCGGGGCTATCAAGGCAGCTTGCGACGGAGTTGAACTGGGGCATATTACCGACTTATTGGCGTCAATTCAGCCCGCAGTGGACAAGGTGCAAGCGGCTACGCAAAGCACTCCAACAAGTAAAGATGCGGACTTCGTGAACGCAACCATAGCAGAGAATGTTCGTCTAACGATGGGTCGAATTTTGGAGAAAAGCAGCATATTAAAAGATCTCCAAAGGGGAGGAACAATTGATGTGGTCGGTGGAGTTTACCAGCTCGACTCGGGAGAGGTTACTTGGCTGGACTAGTTCTTTAAGTTTACACCGTAGGCAAACAAGGTTTTCCCATGGACATCATGGAATGAAAATTCCAGACTTCGATTTTCCCAATCCAACGCAATCATTCCGTAATTATTGACCCCGATGGCTTGTCCGATTCGGTAGGGATTACTTTCGGATAGATTATTTGTCAAGGCTTCTGTCATGCCGCTGGCGGTGGCGTCGTATAAGACGGTATAACCAATGTCTTTTTGGGAGAGTTCTGACATATGGCGATCACCAGAAAGTACGATTGGATTTTTGATGGCATAGGTTTGCAGCAATTCGATCAAACGCTTGTACTCCTCGGGATAATTCTGCCATTTTTCAAAGCGATGGTTTGGTGATAAAACCTGTATGCCCGAAGCGATAAGATGAACTTCGGCGGCAGAGCTTTTGAGGAGGTTTTCCAGCCAGTTCCATTGTTGCTCTCCGAGGATGGTTCCTTCGTAGTCTGGGGAATAAGGATCATTGTAGGATTTGGGGGCATATTCTGACTTGAAATATCGGTTGTCGAGAAGGATAAGTTTAACTTTTGGACTGAGATCATAGGACTGGTAGGCACCATTTCGCTTATAAGCGGGGTTGTCTTTAGGAACATTCAAAAAGTCGAATAAATCGGCTCGACTGCGATCTTTGTGTTGATAGTCACGTCCGGCATTGTTCAGGCCATAATCGTGGTCGTCCCAAGTACCATAAACGGTAGTGGACTGTAGGAGGTTCTGATAGCTGGATTTTGATTTGAGTTGGTCAAATCGTTTACTTAGATGTTCGGGGTCCCCATCTTTTCCATAGACCACATCACCAAGCCAAATAAAAGCATCTGGGCTTTGATTGGCGATACTCGTCAGAATGAGATCGCTGTTGGGGTCATTAACCTTGTGGCACGAGCCAAAAACGATGGTTTGGGTAAACACGAGCTTTGTGGCACCTAGAAAAATTATGAACAGTGATATGATTTTCATGGGTTGAGTTTTGTAGATATGGATTTTAAAGATAAAATAAACTTTTCTAATATGAGGTCTGGCTCGGATTTATTTGTTTTTTCGATATCGTTTTTTCTTATCAATGTTGCTTAAAAAACCAACCCTTTGCGGGGGGGGACCTCAATCAAAGCTAGAGAGAAGAGATTCGTATTTAATGCCACCCCTACAAAAAGAAAACCAATAAAATTAATAGAAATGGAATGTAGGTTTGTTGGTCGCATAGCACTCTGTGAGTCTGAAGTTTAATCTTATAAAATCAAGTTCTATTCTTAATCATTTCTTAAGATTATAAAGCAAAAAAAGCTCAAAATTTATGTTTATATTTAAATCTTAATAATTAATCAAGAAAATAATGAAAAAACTATTTTTATTTGCGATTTCTCTTGCTTTTGTAAGTTGCGTTATGCCTGCAGAAGAATCAGAAGTAAACGGTGTGGGATTCTTTACGCCACTTCCTGGAGAAACTTTTATCGCGGGCTCAGATGAGATTACAGAGATTTGGAACAAGTATTTGGAGGCACACAACAATGGAGACATTGAGGCGATCAAGTCAATGAGTGCAGATTCAATTTATGTATTGGGACCTGACGGAACTCAACTTCGCACCAAAGAAGAACAAGCTGCCCTGCTTGAGGGTTGGTTTGATGCGGCTAATCCCAAATGGGAAGCTTATTGGGCCATGCCTTACAAGTCCGTACCTAGTGGCGCAGACTGGATTATTGCAGGTCACACGGTTACAGAAACCATTGAGGGGGAAGAGAAAGTGACTTTACAAATGATCGATGGCGAAATCAAAGATGGTAAAGTCGAGCGATTTTTTGTGTATGCTGCTACTCCACCAGCTCGTGAGGAGGAGGCTGCTGCTGAATAAGAATTCTTTACAACACTCCAAAATCAAAACACCCTTCGGGGTGTTTTTTTTGCATTTAAGTTGTGGTAGTTTGCGATTTTTTACTTCTTTCAAAGTGGCTTTGCACAGTGAAAAGAATTATCTACATCCAAATTACCACTGAGTTATTGCATTATGCTGATTTATTTTTCATTTCTCATTTCAGGATATGAAAATGACATAATTTATTAGATTTAATAGATAACGAATGATATATGACACTTCCAATATTTTACTTTAAGGATAAAATTTATTGATCTTCAGATAAATCATTATTAATATATATTATCTCAATAAGGAGCTTTTGATTTGGGATTTTATAGATATAAAAACGAGGTTTTTGCGTTATTAACAATTTTCTAGCTTAGTTATTCTATTGTTTTTTAATAACATTGTTAATAACCTAAATACTACATAGAGAAAATATTGTTTCTTACATACATAACTTTACATGTATAGTAATTGAACCAGAAAAGCAATTTGAGAAATCAAATAGATTCTACACAGAAGGTTACATTATTAAAATTGTTAAAACCGCATTACTCGGTATTGACTACAGGGATAGCGACCCTTTTACATTTCCTAATTTCAGTCACATTTTTCTTTCTTTTCTCATTTACTTTATTCTCACAAGACCAGACTTTTGCAGTTACTGCTTCTGGTGGTAAATACTATATCGATGGCATTGAGAAAGCAGAACTGAGGCTTGAATACGGTAAAACATACAGGTTTGATACTTCGGACTCAAGTATGTTCTTTCATCCATTCTTTTTTAGTACAACCTCGGATGGTACTCATAATGGTGGTAGCAAATACGAAACAGGAGTGATTGTAGAAGGGACTGAAGGATCTTCAGGATCTTACACCGAAATTACAGTAGATGCATCCCTTACAGAGCTTTATTATTATTGCGACAACCATTCTGAAATGGGGGCAGCTTTTAGTTTTCCTGCATCTATTGAAGTTACCTCACATAGCAACACGCTAGATAATGATAGTTCCGAGACTGTTAATGCAGGAGACACTATTGAATATACAATTGAAGTTGAGAATATTTCAACGAGCCCAATTTCTGGTTTAACATTAACAAGCTATTTCCAAGACATTGGGGAATCATCCTATACAGAAAATGGTGCAACACTAACTTTTGTAGACACAGGGGGATCAGCTGAAGGGATTTTAAGTGTTGGTGAAACTGCTGAGTACACCGCGACATATACTTTTGATTCTGCTGCAACAGCTGGAACAGTTCAGTTATATATAGAAGCAGTCGGAAGTTCGGGAGGGCAAACAGATAATGAGCTGGATTATAGTGACAATGGAGATGATTCAGATGGAAATACTCATGGAGATACAACTAGAGATCCGAACGTGACCACCATTGGCGATGAAATCACTTCAATGGCAGTATCAAAAGTCCCTGATGTTCCTTCACAACGTTTGTACCCACCTTTTCCAAATGGAGATGAGGATCCAAATTGGTATCAAGGTGAGCCAGTAGTTGGAGAAATATGGAGTTGGACTGTTGAGGTTTACAATGATGGATCTGCAGATCTTACAAACATTACAATGTTTGATGACGAGATTACGAGTTTATACGGCTCCACGGATAGACTTACAATATTAAACATACAAAACTCTACTCCTAGACTTCCTGTCCATGTAATAAGCGATCAGGGCTCTGAACAAGGAGTTTTATTAGTTGGTGAAACAGCAACATATACCGCTTACATTATTGTTGATCAAGAATCAATCGATGGTGGTGGAGTTAAAAACTGTCTAGGGGAAGTGCAAGCTTCCAATGCAAACGATACAAGTGTGGTTATTTCTGAAAACACTTTATCTGATTTATGTGTTGAATCTGAAACTGTTCAAGACCCTTCAATTAGAGTCAAGAAAAATGCAAGCTTGCCAACAGGGGGTAATAGTATAGGGGATCAAATTTTATATACTATTGAAGTAGAAAACACAGGAAATGTAACTTTAGATATATCAAAATCAAAAGATGCCAATGGAGTTCCAATTGAGTGGGAGTTTACTGAAAACTTTAATGATGGATATGGAAACTCTCTTGTTAATGATCTTTCAGACATTACTTTAGTTGGTTCACAAGATCAAAACACAGCAACAGCTGGAACTTTAGCCCCTGGAAATAGAGCGATTTTCGAAGTTTCGTATACAATTTCCGAACTGGCAGCAAGCTCAGGGGAAGTACAAAATCAGATTACAGTTTCAGGAACAAGTCCCACAGGAAGCGGGGGAGAAGGCGGTATAATTGTTACTGATCTTTCTGAGGATCCAGACGATACAGATTATGATGCAGATTTAGATCAGGATAATTTTACAGTAACTACTTTATCAGCTGTTAGGTCAATGAGTGTTTTCAAAACTGTGGTCCCCCAAGATATCGATAGCGATGGTGAAATTGGTGTTGGGGATAAACTTGTCTATACAATAACTGTTACCAATAATGGGCAAGTATCATTAAGTGATCTACTTGTTGAGGATACAATATATGATCATGAGTCTGATTCAGATGCATCTAATATTATTGCCGAACCTTCAGTTTCACACTCATATTCAACCCCAATAAGTTTAGCTGTTGGAGAGGAAAAAGTATTCACAGTTGAATATACTATTCAACAATCCGTTTTTGACCAAAGTATAGCAACTCTTTATAACAGTGCAAAAGTTTCAGCTAAAAGCCTAGGAAACTTTGTTAGAGATGTGGAACAATTTAGTGATAAGCCTGGTGGAGTTCTTGGTGATCGCACAGATTATTCATTTGAAATTGACGGTGCTGTAGAGGCAACAAAAATCGGAAGATATGTAGATAATACAACATCAGGGGTTGTGGGAAGCCCTGATCCGGGAGATACGATTGAATATACCATTACCATAGAAAATACTGGAAACGTTAGTGTATTTAATATGGATATTACTGATGCTATGAATTACTCTGGAGGTGACCCGTTGACATCACCTACAATGTCTTTTGTATCATCAAACATAAATCGAACCTCTACAGAAATTATTGATCCAAACGACGCAACAAAATATACATTATTAGTAGGTGAGATTTTAACTTTCTCAGCAACTCATACAATAACATCAGATGATTACACACTCTCAGATGAAATTATAGAGGGTAGCTTATCAGTGAGATTTATTGAAAATCAAATAACTGTTACAGGGGATTACCTTGATGGAGCTACAACAAAATCAATATCTGTTGAACTTAGTGATGACGGAAATGATCTTGATGGAGATACCTCAGGGGATAAAACCAAAGTTTACATTACATCTCAAAATGATTTAAATATTGTAAAATCAGCTACTAGCGTCTCCAACCCTGGCGTGGGTGAAATAATCACTTTTACAATAACTGTTGAAAACACTGGAAACAGTAAAGTAGAAAACATAATAACAAATGACATTCTTTCTGGTCTTGAAACTCCTACAAGTTTACCAATAGGCAATGTTACTTATAATGGTATAATCACACCTGCAACTGGGTCCACTTCCCCAGAGGGGACATTAGAAGTTGGCGAAAAGTCGAGTTATTCAGTTAGTTACACTGTTACTCAAGATGCAGTTGATGCGGGAGGGGTTTCAAATACATTTACTGTTGAATATGATAATGTTACTTATCAATCTGATGATGTAAACAAATTGGCATCTCCTGCTAAAAATCCAACAGAAGTTCCTATAGCTAAAACTTTAAACCTTGAGGTTAAAAAAGACGTTTCCCATTTAGATGCAAATAACAATGGTCAACCAGATGTTGGTGAAACACTTATTTATTCAATTAAACTTGAAAACACAGGAAACGTTTCAATATATAAGCCCGTTGGAGTTAACTTCTTTACGGACACTTTAGATTTTATTAACTGCCCTGATTCGTCAATATGTACAGATTTAGAGTATGATAATAATAATGAAATTGTATATATAAAAGATGTAAATATCAGCGGAAATGAAATCATTGATAACACTAAAATACTTCCTGGGTATACCGCAGTTTACCAGGCAGTATTAACTATTACTCAAGAAATTAAAGACTATGGGGGTGTGAAAAACATCTTAGATGTTGCTTATGTTGATTTGTTAGATGAGTCAAAAACAGCAAGAAGTACCGATAGTGATCTTTTTGACAATGAGCCAGAAAATGAGGATTATACCACTTTTACAATTGATGAAAATGCTGATTTTGAGATTACAAAATATCTCATGGTTGATCAAGAGTCAAGCCCTACTCCGATTGTTTATGATGTAACAGTTTCCGCAGGTAAATTTATATACAGTCAGGAAGGACAAGTAAAATCAAACATAACATTTGAAAGAGGTAAGACTTATCAGTTCAAACAATCAGATCCCTCAAATTCAGGATTCCCACTTAGGTTTAGTCAAACAGAGGACGGTAATGAATACGATTATTTGGTAACAACTTCCGGGGCACCAGGAAATGGCAGTGTTAATTCATACACTCAAATTACTGTAGATGCACTAGTTAGCTCTGGACAAATTACTCATGCACCAGTTTCAAGCCTATATACATATAGTCCAAGTCAACTTGGCATGGGTACATTATTTGAAATTTCTCAACCAAGTATCGTTCCTGTCTTAGGTGATGAGCTTGTTTATTACATTAAAATTGAAAATACAGGAAACACAATTTTAAACATTCCTAACCCACCAACTGATACAATCACTAGTTCTGGAAATCCTCTATCCTTAGATAGTGGATACCCACAATTTTTGAGAAAATTCACAGAAACGTCTAACTCTAGCGAGCTTGTTTTAGCCCCTGGAGATATTGTGGTTTGGGAAGCTAGATATACAGTTTCTCAAGATGCTGTAGATGGAGGTGAAATATCTAACTCTGCATCACTGGATGCACAATCTACTATAGGCACAGATGTTTCGAAAACGAGTAATGATGGAGATAATACTGATGGGGATGATAGTGATGTTACAAAAGTTATAATTCCACAAAACCCCTCAATTGAGGTTATTAAGGAATGGGAGTGGGCCGACGATAACAACAACGGTTATGTTGATAGAGGTGAGGTGATCACCTTTAATATCACGATTAATAACACTGGTGATGTAACTGTTGATAGCTTCACTTTTGACGAAACTTTTAATGACAAAAACCCAGTAAATCCGAGAGATTTGACCTCGGATTTAGTTGGACCATCTACAACGGTTACTCCTGAATCAATTGGTCCAGGGGAGTCAATTTTATATACAGCTACCTATGAAGTTGACCAAGTTACAATTGATACTGGGGGGCTTGTAAATAGTGTCACAGTAGATGCAGTGGGAGCAGGGACATTAATTTCAGATATTTCTGATGATGGAGATACAGGCCCAGGTGATACAGGCCAGAATCCAACAGAGATAATAATCGTTCCTAACCCACTTATTGAGGTTACAAAAACAATTATTGATCATCAAGACGATGGTGGAGGAGACCCTTCAAAAGCAAATGACGGGAAGTATGATGCGGGAGAAATCTTAACTTATAAAATAGTATTAGAAAACACCGGTAACATTTCTCTTGTTAATTTTAAGTTTGAAGACTCATTCCAAAACTTCGATTCAAGCTCTGATCTTCAATACGATGCTGTACCAAATACAAACCCAATTAAGTACATTGAATATATTGAAACTCTAGATAAAGACGGGAATACATCTACTACTTCTTTTGAAAATTATTTGGAGTATGGTGATCTTGCCATTTATCAAGCAAAATATACTATTACTGCGGCTGATGTTACTTCCAAGGGACTCTCTAATTCATTAACTGCAATTTCTGAAGATTATGGAGGAAATGAAGTTACTAGTGATGTAAGTGATGATGGTGATGACAACGATGGTAATACAACTGATGACCCAACAGTATTATACATCGGTGATTTACCATCATTTAAAGTTGAAAAAACAGGGGAGTATATTGATGATAACGGAACCGCGGGATTAAACGAAGGAGACACAGTTAAGTTTACAATAAAAATTATAAATACTGGGGCAGATGTAATAACATTAGATTCTAATTATACAGACGTTATGTATAATGGATTTAATGTCCCTATTACTCCTCCATCTTTAGTACTTGAATCTCAAACAGGGAATAATGTAAATACTGCTCAGCCATATGTCTTAAATGTTGGAGAGGTAGAAACCCATATAATGGAACATACTATCACCACTGGGGATATTAATTCAGGAGGTATTTATAACAGTATTTCATTTATTGGAAACTCTGAAAGAAATCCAGATACTTCAAGACCAGATTTAGGAGATTTGAGTGATGACCCGAATACCCCGGAGGTAGATGATCCAGCATTTGTTCCTCTCTCTATTGACACAGATGGTGATGGAATTCCTGATACATTGGATTTAGATGACGATAATGATGGAATTTTAGATGAGATAGAAGCTTGCTTCTCGTTTAGCTTAGATGGAGACTCATTTGACAATTATACAGGAAATAATTATTTCCCTGATAACAGTATGAATAAGTTTCAGGAACCAAGTATTGCTCCTCCATTTTCTTCAGTAAATAGTGATGGTGAAATATGGTCAGGTACAAACTTATATCAACCTTATGTCGATAGTCAAGGTAAAAACTATGGGAAATTTATTCAGCTTCTACAAGGAGCAGGAGAAAATGATTTGAGTTATTGGGATGAGTCTTCTCACGACGCAACAACTAGTTTTGATAGAATTGTTGTTATTGAGAACGTAACACCAAACACAGATTATACAGTAAGTTTTGTCCAAAGAGCAGGGGTAATTTATTTTGATGTAAATGGAGGTTATCAGCCTGGAGGTGAAACTCTATTGCAGTTACAGTCAATGAACTCTGACTTTGAAATAAGCCAGACATTCACACCAGGCTCATCATGGAGTGAAGAGTCATTTAATTTTACCACAGATTCTGAAACAACCCAGTTAGCAATCTTGTTTTCTGCTTATGATGCTGACAATCCTGTTTCAATTCACTTAGACGCTATTGTATTTGATTATCAGGAAAGCTGTAATGGTGACATCGATGAAGATGGGGTTCCAAATCATTTAGACCTAGACTCTGATAACGACGGAATTTATGATGTTGTTGAAGCAGGCTTTGAGGCTATTGATACAAACTTAGATGGGATGTTGGATTTCAATGATTCAGCATTTGTTGATACAGATTTTGATACAGTTCACGATCCTGTATTTGGAGCTACGATGATTGATTCAGACGGCGATGGAGTTATTGATGCTTTTCAACTTGACTCAGATGGTGATGGATGTTTTGATACGGGTGAAGCAGGATACACAGACAGTGCACTCGTAGCTGATAGAGATGGAATTTTGGGCGATGCTCCTTACACTGTAGATAGTTTTGGTAAAATTAGTAGCGGTACAGATGGATATACTGTTCCTTTGGACTTTGATAATAATGGCATATTAGACTACAGAGAAGATGAGTATGATGCAGGTTGTTTTAATCCATCTATGCTTGTTACAAAAACAGCTACAATAACTCAAAACGATGGCAACACCACTGTTGATGTTGGGGATGTAATCAATTACGAGATTACGGTTGTAAATAATTCTTTGGAGCCTTTGAAAGATATAGTTGTTAAGGATACTCTTTCAAATCAAGCATTAAGCTTTGAGCTACAAACGACATATGTAGAGGAGTTAAATACTGGGAATCACGAGGAAGGACAAGTTTCAATTAGTTCATTAGGTAACACAACAAATCCAAATAATTATACTATTGGCACCTCCAGAAGGAGTGGTGATGACATGAAATCGAACACTGCTGGGTCTTATTGGCAATCTTTTGGAAGTAATTACCCGTGTAGTGGTTGTGGTTATTTTAGAATTTATCATCCTAATACGTCAAGTGTGGGTAGTGTTGAGTCTCCTTCAGGACAATATGTAGGTCTTAATTTTTCTCAAAGGAATAAAGCTGATGGGGTAATGTCAACAGAGACATTCACACTCGAAGGGGTTACATACACTGTTACACACGGCTGGGCTGTACAAGGAATATATAGAATTGATATTGATTCGAGTGATCCTAACAAGGAGTTTAAAGTCTATACATATAATTATATGAATAATAGTTATCAGCAACAACTTCATAAATCTGAATCAACTGATTGGGGAGTAATTAGATATTATCATAATCAAAATTATTATTATGGAAGTAATTACGACATGCACATGTATTTCATTCCAAAAAGTGTTGAGGTCTCAGAAAAAGGGAATGGTGAGTATACAAAGTCGAGTAACAATTTTACATATAACAGTTCTACTAATGATAGCTCAAACCCACATTACGAAACTGATTACAAGAATGATCGATTTCATTATACTACTACCACCCTTTATAAAGAGGGAGCGATAATTTATTATTCAGTTAAAAATAATGTGATTGATTGGGTAGAAGCAGACCTTATCGGTGCTGATCAAACCACTATGGAGTATGGAGTGCTCAAACAAGATAATACTGCTGTATACACCGCTCAACATACAGTTACTCAAGCAGATATTGATGCTGGTGACCTTTTGTCTAACCAGGTTACAGTAACAGCCACTATGGTTAAACCTGAAACAAGTGTTTCTGTAGGAGATATTACAATCACTGAAACATTAGAAAATCCAGTTGAAACACCACTAAATAGCACAAGCTCAATTGATGTGACAAAAGTGGCAGATGTTAGTGATAAGGATGGTGATGGATATACAAATTCTGGTGATGAGGTAACATTTACAATTGATATTACAAACACTGGTACNCAGACAATCACAGGNCTTGATATTCAAGATACTCTTTCAGATGCNANTGGAGATNTAATTTCAAATCCNGAACTCTCTCAAGTNCCAATNAANACAAANTATGTTTACCACTCAGACCATCTTACAGAAATCCATCAATCTTATGGTCTTAGTAGCTATGGGACAATTGCCTACAATTATCCTGAAAATGTTTCAGTTTATGTTAGTCCCGAAAACACGCACAGCGAAAAAGGAGTTGGCCTAATATCAACTGGCAAAGGGTATTCAGTTTGGGGAGCGNCTGCAAACANTGCTGCAGTTCATGGTCTTANTTTANATAGAGTAAANGCANNNAANATTGAAGATCACNTATTTTTTAATTCTTCTACTGGAAATGATTTGAATAATGGAGGNTATAAATTAGAACCAAATACCACATATACTCTTTCAGTGTACGCAAGAAAACCAAATTCGTCAGATGAAGATTCAAACTTTAATTTATTCGCTTATGACGGGAATGCCCAAATTACTCATGGAAGCACAGATGATATAATTAATAATTCATTTAAGTCTGACAACCTAATTGTTGATAGTGATCAATTCAAAAGATATCAATTCACCTTTACTACTAGTGATGTTACTTATGATCCTTCTAATACTACAGATCTTAATGGCAATAGTAATCCAGGAACTATAGCTAACCCACGGTTTGGAATTGTTTTACCTAAAGCAATTAGTGATCCTACAACTGGGACTATAAATATATGGGGTCTTCAACTTGAAAAATCACCAAGAGCCACAACTTATGTTTTAAATGATGGAACAGATAATTATGATAACCCTAAAGAGGAAGTCAATTTATCTGATAGTCCTTCAAATTATATTTCTTGGTATGATTCTAATTGGACTACCCCCAGTATTTATCCAAATATAAGTTTAGGGTTAACTTCAGGTAGAAGTAGTGGTGCATATGCAGAAAAATATTTACCTAGGCCTGCAAATCATAAAGCTCCAGCGATTTTCGAATATCCTGGAATAATTAATTCACTTGGCGGTGGGCCCTCAAAAGAAAGTTTAAGTGCTCAAGACTGGGTATATAATAAATTACAAAGCCCTGCTCAAGCTACTGATAGCCAAGATTATTTCAGTATGAATATGTCAAATGATCTAATATATTCTTACGGTTCCGAGCAAAGCAGTCGTTATTTGTCTTGGGAAATTGAAACATCTAAATGGTCCTATTGGTCTACTTATAGGTTTGTTAACTCTAGTTGGAATGAAGGCGCTTATAGTAGTTATAATAATGGTTATAGGACTGCTTATTATTGGTGGTCACAAAACCAGAATCAACATTTTGAATATTTTTATGATAGATTAATTGATTACACAGAACAACCAAATTCCACATATGCACGAAGTCCTGATGCATTTTTTACACAATTTGAGACTGAAGGAGAATATAATGCATTTCGTCAGTGGGATGGTAATAGTAGAAACCATTGGATTGGCTTAGTAAAAGAAAGAGATAAATCAAATAATATTATTGATCTAAGATGGCTTGGGCCCCACGATAAACCAATACTACTTGGGCATCACGATGGTCATTCCTACTTTTTTATAAGACACTTAAAAACTCCAGCTCAGCATAAAACATATGCAAATAGTTTAGGAGCATATTTATATAATCCAGATACTCAAGAAGAATACAATTTTATAAAAGACAACCTCTTATCAACGAAGCACTGGGCAGTTCCTTATAACATTCATCAAGACAACACAAATTCGAATGAATATATGGATCAGGCATTTATTGGGGTTGAATATAATACGGACGGAAATCCAGGCTATAAGTTATCTGAGCAAGATCAGACAAGTGAACAGGCAGAATTCAAAAATGAATTTAATTTTGGCTCATTAGATCCGGGACAGACACTTACACTAACATTTACAAAAACTATTCTGGATTCTGAGATGGATTTAGGTGGTTACTCCAATAGCGTTACAGTAACAGCTGATAACGATATTTCTCAGGTTAGTGATGACCCAACTACAACGCAAGAGGATGACCCTACAGTTGTGAACTTTGATATTGTAAAAGATATTGAAGTTATTAAAACAGCCGATGTAGTTGATAGTACTGATAGCGATGGAAACACGAACACCTACAACGATGTAGATGATACTATCAATTACACAATTACAGTTAAAAATACAGGTACAGTTACTTTATATGATGTTACTTTAGAGGATGAATTAACAACTAGAGGAACATTTGATCCCACAGATCCAACCCCGACATTCCAAAGCAAATCGGTTCCTGGAGCAGAATCTTTAGCATCAATTTGGTCGCCTTATGAAAATTCCCCAATGCAATCTGTCACTAATTCTGATATTGCTGCAGCATTTAGCTATAATGATGGATTTCATCTTAGAGACTTAGGAGCTACTAGTGGTTATAAATATATAGCTGAGAGCGATGATCCAAATTTATCTTCAATTTCAGGGTACACGCACTTAGGTGTTTATAACGGGCATAGTTATTTTAGTAGAAATACAACAGCAAATTGGACTAACCAAGCTGCGCATGCAACAGCTAATTCCGTTTACATGCTGATTATTGATTCTGTTGATGAGTGGCAGGCTGTAAGGGACATGCTCTATGAAAATAATATTGGTGGTTATCTTTGGATTGGGTTATGGCAAAAGAGAGATCAAATACTAAATAATGGTTGGTTCTGGGCTGGTAAAGATAATTCAACTGGTGCAGTCAATGCTTATGATCCAGCTAACCACGACACCACAGTGGGGGCTAGCACAGAAACTGCGGACAATTTTGCCTTCTATTTTGAAGATCAATTTGAATTAGTTACGACTAACGATGGAATATTAAACCCTGGTGAGATAGCAAATTATACGGCTAGTTATGTAATTCAGGAGGATGCAGTAACTGATGGTGGAGGATTTATTGAAAATACAGTTTTGGCTGAAGCAAATTCGTCTGCAAATCAAGGCACAACAACTTATGACGTTCAAGATATCTCAGATGGGGATACAGCTGATGTTGATGGTGATGATGATGGAGACTTTGAGAACGACCCGACAGTAATATCACTTCCAAGAATTAAAGTAACAAAAACATCTGTTGTTAACGATGACAATGGACAAAGCGGCACCAATGCAGGAGACACGATAGATTACACAATCACAGTCGAAAACTTGGGGGGTGACACTCTTAGTAATATTTCATTTGAAGACACCTTTGTTGATGCAGATGGTAATGTGCTGGTTTATGACTCAAGTAATATTTCTCCAAAAACAGGGGCAGTGTTTGATCATGAGAGTACTAGCTATGATTACATTACTTTAGGTAGTCAGCAGTGGATGACCTCAAACTATGGACCTACTACTTACACAGATGGAACACCAATCCCGGAGGTTAATGACGCTAATACTTGGATAAATTTAACTACTGGTGCGTGGAGATGGGTCGACTCTTCCGACCAAGCAAGAGGAAAGTTTTACAATTATTTTGCAATTGAGGGTATTCACGACAATGATCCTAATACCCCTAACAAACAATTCATCCCTGATGGTTGGAGACTTCCAACAAAAAATGATTTCACTTCAACTCTTCACACTTATCTTAATGAATATGGGTATACTCCTATTGCACAGACAGTTGGTTTTGATGACTACTGGCAGAGCTATAATGCGAGTGGGTGTAATTGTCCAGGATACTCAATGCACCTAGGAAATGATCCAAATTTAAATAGAACCGGACTCGGTATAATGCCAAATGGGTGGATAAGCCATAGCGTAGGGAACAGAGAATATTTAAATCAGAGATCTTACATATGGACATCCGAAATAAACAATAGTAATAATCCTTTGGCGGTCTATTACAAGCATGACTCCTCCGCTCTTTTTGATAGTAGCTTTCCTAAAAAAACGGGATTTGCAGTTAGGTTTTTACGTGATTATTCATCAGAGGGTAATTCTGACATTGGGTTAGTTTCAAATCAAAAAGCTCCTCTGCATGATACTTCAACTTCATACAGTTATTCTCAATCATTATATCCTGTAAGTGTACTGGGAGATTTAAAATCTATAAGTAAAATAACATGGTTTGCAGACGCTAATATCAATTTGAATCAAACCAATGATCAGTGGGAAATATATTTAGCAGAAACTGACTCTAATTCACTCGAAAGCGGTGGTTGGATTTCTCCCTCAGAGTTTACTAAAGTATTCCATGGAGATGTCAGATTCTCAACAGAATATTATGGAGTAGGAACGGGGCAGCATAAACAACTCATTGTTGAGCTTGACACCCCATTTGTTAGAGATCCAAGTAAGAATCTTGTAATTGCAGTTAGAGACAACGAGGGTGGAGCTCAAGCATCAAGTAAGAATTTTGAATTAAGAAACCTCGGAGATGCTGTTAATTATAAAACGCTTGTGCTTGGATCAAATAGTCCAATAGATTTAAATGCAGTATCTGGCACTGCACAAAGTTATCATTCAAGATATGTCCCATGGGTAATTATGGAAGGTGTAACAGATTCAGGAATAATTTACTCATCCTCTACAGAGTCTAATGACGCGGGCATATTAGCACCCGGAGAGACAGAAACTTATACAGCCACTTACACAATTTCTCAAGCTGCTTTTGATTCAGGTGGAGTTTCTAATTCCTTGACTGTTTCACTTGAAAATGACGCTGGTGATATAATTTCTGATGTCAGTGATAATGATGGAGATGACACAAATGGCGGGGATACCCCAACCGATGACTCGTTCACTCAATCCCCATCTGCTGATGTAACAAAGTCAGTAACTATTGTTGATAATGGAGATACTTTTAATGGACTTGACGATATACTTCAGTACGAGATTGAGATTAAAAACACAGGTGATGTAACACTTACAAATATTACTCTCACCGATGAGCTTAAAGACTTTGCAGATCCAGCGCAAGACCTAACTATCACAGAAGGTCCGACTTACTTGTTTAGCGGCACAAATGGTATTGATGCATCTAAAATAGATAGGTTTGAAGTTGGCGGTAAGTGGTTTGAGCTCATAAGAGAGAAAAAGACCTATTTAGAAGCTAAAGCGCTTGCTCAAAAACGAGGTGGAAAATTATATCGACTCAAGCTTACACCAGTTGGTGATTCAACAGAAAAAGATATATTGATCCAGCATATTCTTGATACTCTTGATTATCGTCAATTAGATATTTCAACATCCGTAATCACAGAGAATGACCCAACGTCAACAACTCCTAAAAACTACTTATGGATCAATGGTGAAGATATAGACCAGGAAGGTGAATGGAATCACATCGAGTTTGATGGAACTAAAGTTTCTTGGGATTCTTTAAACATAAACTTTACAGCCGCTCAACAAGATGATGAGAACGGAACAACTATGCCTGAGAATAATCTGGGCGAGCAGGATGCGCTTGGGTGGGCCCTTACAGAACCATACGGATGGAATGATATTGATGTTGACAATCAGCTATACTATGTAATAGAGTACGAGAGTAATGATATTGACTGGATTGGATCTGGGCAGACCACTTTAGCTCCTGGAGAGTCAATGATTTACTCAGTGAAGTTTATAATCGATGACCAGGCTGTTGATGCGGGTGGAGTTAAAAATCAAGCTACTGTCAACTTTACTGGACCTGATGGAGTATCTTTTGATGTATTGAGTGACGACCCGTCTACAACAGAAGTTGACGATTCTACAGATGTGGAATTAATATTCCCAGATATTACAGTTCTTAAAACAGTTGACAATATTAAACGTCAGGACACTAACGGAGACTTTACAGTAGATGTTCAGCAAGATGAAGTAGTAGTTGGCGATAAAATCACATTTAATATTTCTGCAACAAACACTGGTAACTGGCCACTTATAAACCTTCAAGTTACAGATACTATAATTGATTCTAGAGGTAATAATGAACAGGCTTTAACATCACTTGTTACAATTGTTTCGGACAATGGGGTTGTAGTTGACTCTAGTACATTTGATGGTGAGCTAGCAGTCGATGAGACAGTAGTTTACCAAGTTCAGTATACTGTCTTGGAATCCTCATCAATTGCTCCAATAATTCTCAACTCCGCTACTGTAAGTGGTGATGCCATGACAGATTTGGATGGTGATGGTACAGATGAACTATTTGGAACTACTACAGATATTTCTGATGATGGTGACACAGGAGCCGATGATACTGGAGATGACCCAACAAAAGTTTATCTAGCTCCTAATCCAATAATTGAAGTTATAAAGACTATAAGTTCAATTAAACAGGGACCTGGTTTTACTGATGATGTTGCTCAAGGAGATGTAAATGTTGGGGATAAAGTATTTTTTGAAATCGTAGCTACAAACACAGGTAACTGGCCACTTGTAAATATTCAAGCTGTAGATACTATCACACATGCAAGAGGTGATATAAAGGTGAGTTTACCTCTGACACTTATCTCTGATGATGGGGTGCTTGTGTCAGACACACCATTTGATGGAGAACTAGCAGCTGGGGATTCCTTGGTTTATACAACATATTACACTGTCCCGACAAGTGCTGATATAACTCCTGAACTTTTAAACTCTGCTGTTGTTGAAGCAGATGTGATGACTGATTTAGATGGGGATGGTACAAGTGAATATCTTGAAACAATCTCAGACATTTCAGATGATGGAGATACCGGAGCTGGTGACACTGGCGATGATCCAACTAAAGTCTTTATGACTCCACTTCCAGTAATTGAAGTGACTAAAACAGTTGCTGAAATTAAAAGAGAAGACACTAATGGAGTTTACACAATTGATGTAACTGAAGGCAATGTTCAAGTTGGAGATAAAATAGTATATCACATATCAGCTACCAACACGGGTAACTGGCCGCTTGTAAACGTTCAAGTTGTTGATACAATTATTGACTCCAATGGAAACAACCAGCAGGCATTAATCCCAGACCTTCTTACTGATGCTGGTGTAAGTATTGACTCAAGTACATTTGATGGAGAAATAGCTGCAGGAGACACATTAGTTTATAGTGTTGAATACATCATCCTGAATTCTTCCTCAAACGCTGCATTCATCTCAAACTTTGCTATAGTACAAGGAGATGCAATGTATGATGCTGATGGAGATGGAA
>PBNJ01000015.1 GCA_002723075.1 Flavobacteriaceae bacterium
TGAAGCTGAATCGCAAGAAGAGACACCAGCCGCTGAGGAAGCGTCAGCTGAAGAGGCTACTCCTGAAGCTGAAGCGCAAGAGGAGGCACCAGTTGCCGAGGAAGCACCAGCTGATGAAGCTGCTCCTGAAGCCGAAGCACAAGAAGCACCAGCAGCTGAAGAAGTGCCAGCTGAAGAAGCTGCTCCTGAAGAAACTCCAGCCTCAGAAGATACTGAAGCGGATAGCCAAGACTAAAATTCAAAATGCGAAAAGAAGACTGCTTCTTTCTAGGAACAGTAGTCGCTAAATACAGCTTCAAAGGAGAGGTGTTGATCAAACTCGAAACAGATGATCCAGAAGCTTATCTCTCCTTACAATCTTTTCTTGTGGAAGATGACTCACGTCTTATTCCCTATTTCACAACCAAAGTCCAGCTACATAAAACACAACTCCTTCGGGTCTCAATCGAAGACATCAGTTCGGAGCATGAAGCAAATATCCTGATTGGAAAATCGGTGTATCTGCCCCTCGATCAACTTCCTAAACTTGCTGATGACCAGTTCTATTATCACGAAATCATTGGTTTTGAAGTCATCGACTCCCAACAAGGTTCAATCGGAACAATCACAGGCGTTAATGATCGTTCTTCACAAGTTTTGTTGGAAGTCGAATACAACCATCGACAAATTCTTATCCCATTGGTAGAAGAGCTAATCCAACAACTTGACAAACAACAAAAACAACTTTATCTTACCATCCCAGAGGGCTTACTAGATTTAAATTCCTAAAAGGATGTTGAGAACATTATTTTTCATTGTGATTTGCGTTGTGAGTACCTCCGCACAAGATACTCTTGAAATGAAAGAGGTTGTTGTAAAATCCTCCTTGCTACTTGCCGATCAGAATTCACTTCCTGTAACAATAAATATCTGGTCCAAAAATGGCCACTTTCGTTCTATCGAGCAAGAACTCAACAATGTGCCTGGTGTATGGTTGACTAATAATAGTAATGCAGCACAAGACTATCGAGTTTCAATACGTGGCTTTGGATCACGGGCATCCTTTGGTATACGTGGGATTCGGATTCTCTTGGATGGGATTCCCCAAACAACCCCNGACGGACAAAGTCAAATNGATCACTTACCCCTNCANCTNATCCAACAAAGTGAGGTCATTCGAAGTCCCGCTGGTTCTCGACACGGGAATGCTGCGGGTGGTGTGCTTTCATTTTTTACGCAAAATACAAGTCAAAATCAATCCATACTTCGCCTGCAACAGGGCAGCTTTGGTTTGTATTCTACAGATGCAAACATCCATCATCCTCTGTCTGACAATTCAAAAATCATGGGGTCTTTGAACTACCACACATTTGATGGTTATCGCAAGCATGCTCGTTTTGAAAACAAAAGCGCCTTTGTGAAGTTTACACACCATAAGAACGAAGTTTCCCACAATCTATCAATTCTCCACTTCGATAGCCCCTATGCATTTGATCCAGGTGGTCTCACACTAGAAGAGGTCAAGCGCAATCGATCGCAAGGACGAGAAAGAAATATTGCCTATGATGCTGGAGAGAGCGTTCGTCAGTCTCAAATTGCATGGCAGTATAAAACCCCCTACCGTGGTGGGGCGCTAGAAACCACTGTACACTTTAGCCCGAGAATCTTTGATGGAAAACTTCCCTTTGAAAATGGGGGCATCGTCAAACTTGAAAGAGGTTTTTATGGCGGAACGATGCTGTACCGGATTTCTGAAAAGAACCGTTTGGGCCAAGGAATTGTGGGTCTTGATTTTCAAAGTCAGCGAGACCATCGCAGGCGATATGCAAACCTCTCAGGACAGAAAGGAGAACAAACCATGAATCAGATTGAACGCTTTTCCTCTGCCAGTGGATTTGCAATTTGGTCAATTCCTGTTGGAAATTCTATTATTGACCTCGGTCTTCGGTATGACAATAATCTGGTTTCGTTAGATGATCGCTTTGTGATAACTGAGCAAAAACATAAGCGTCAGTTTAGCCGATGGTCACCTCATCTTGGCCTTTTGTGGAAGTCAAGCCCTACTGCAGTATGGTTTGTTTCTTTGGGATCAGGTTTTGAGGTTCCTGCCCTGAGCGAACTATCCGCTAACCCCTATGGTAGCGGCTTTAATCCAGACATCAATCCAATGGAGTTCATCGGCCTCGATTTTGGATTTAGAAAAAAAAGACCGTCATATCGTTGGGAGGTGGTTGCCTTTTATACAAAAGCAACAAACGAGTTGATCCGTTATGAACTGGAAGACTTTCCTGATCAAAATTTTTATCGAAATCTAGGAGAATCCACGCGTTATGGAATCGAGGTTGATGCGTCGTTGATTGCCTATAAAAATCACATGTTACAAGGCGGAATATCACTTGCTTCCTATCGATTTTTAGATGATGGAACTGCCAAAACCCTTCCTGGGGTCCCCGCCAATACTGCCAACCTTGGTTGGATGTACAGCAACGATGGTTGGGAACTTTCGATTGATGGCCGTTTTGTAGGAAATTTTTTTGCAGATAATGCCAATACCGTTCGTATTGATCACTATGGTCTAGCTAATTTTGAAATCCAGAAAGAATTTCATCTTAAATCTATCGCCATTACGCTTGGGTGCTCTGTTTTTAATCTGACAAACACGAGATATTTTGACAATGTTCGGATCAATGCATTTGGTGGGCGGTTTTACGAACCTGCTGCAGGAAGACAACTCATTTTGTCGCTAAAAACTGTTTTTTAATCAGCCCTTTTATTTCTTTTTCTTTTTTAATCATGTGGGGGTTCTCTTATTTTTTTACTTTTAAGTCATGAAAACACATGTACTCTATTTGGTTGGACTCTTAGCTTGTCCGTTTCTGTTTAGTCAAATATTAACTGTTAATACAGGAGCATCTGTTTCAGTTGCATCTGGTAGTTCCATAAATCTTGATGGATTAGAAATTACTCCTTCTGATACTTATGTTATAAGCGGAGCCAACGATGTGTCCCGTTCCATCACTGCAGCAACAGCTGGAGGTAATAATTCTGTTTTACGAGTTTACAGCACTTCTGCTTTACTATCTGGATTTACAGGAACCCTTACTTTTTATTATTTAGATGAAGAGCTTAACGGAATTACTGAGGGAGACTTAGTTATGGAGCTTCAAGCAGATGATGACAGCTGGTCTACATATGTGGGGACTGTTGATGAAGCTAATAATACTGTCAGTTATACATTTACAGAAGCCGTATCCTTTAAAGCTGTAACAGCTAGTGCTTCTGGGGCTACTCTAACAATAGAAGATATATTACAACCCCAAAGTGGTATCTCGGTATATCCAAACCCTACAGCCAATAGAATCTACATACAAGGTGAAAACATTTTACAAGCGGAACTCTTTGACCTAAGAGGTAGAAAAGTAAAAGCCACAAATCAAAAACAAATAGATATGAGTGACATAGGAAGCGGATCGTTTATCCTCAAAGTCACAACAGACAATAACAATACAAAATCATTTAAAATTATCAAGAAATGAGAAATATACTTTTTGCGTTTTTTACACTTATTATTACTATTCAGGGGTATTCACAAACAATGAATAGTTATTTCAATGATCTGAATTTAAAATTTTCTGATTTAGGTACGGAATTTGACTTGGTTTCAAATAATTTCGATGACTTGGGATCAAAATTTTTTGATGTAGGAGTGTATTTTGATATGACCGGAAATGAATTTAATGACTTGGAATCTTTAAGTATGAATATGGCAGGACATTACAGCTCAGATGTGTCTAGTTGGTGGTCACAAATAGCGTCCCGTTTTAGTTTGATTGAATATCGTTTAGATCAAGAAGTTAGATTGAAACTTCATGAAGCTGCATCGAGATTTGATATGATTGAAAATTCTTTAAACAGTAATATAAGAAATGATATTTTTGAAATAGCATCGATAATGAATCAAATTGGTAATACTTTTGGGGGCTTTGATGGTAGTTTTAATAGTCTCTCTGGAACACCAACAACATTAGCCGGATATGGAATAACCGACAGTGGTCTTAAGTATGTCACTGAAGGAGATAATACTGGTGTAAGACTTTCTTCTTCAAATACTGCTAATCATGGAGATATTGGTAATACTGCTGTTGATTTAAGTTTTCAAAGTTCTGCAAGCTCAACAACAGGCGCTACGGGTCAATCCTCTTTTGCGGTTGGCCTTGATTCAACAGCTTCAGGTGCTAGCTCGATTTCAGGAGGATATTTAACTATTGCTTCCGGTGATGCAAGTGTTGCTCTTGGAAACGGTGCACAGGCAGCTGGTACTTATTCTTATTCAATTGGACATTTAAGTAAAGCTAATGGAGATAATTCTGTTGCATTAGGTTTTTTTAATGAATCAGATGGTCAGCATGCAACATCAATGGGAAAATCAACAAAAGCCTCTGGTAATTCTTCGACATCAATTGGAGACTCAACTACGGCAAGTGGAGTAACTGCTACTGCAATGGGAGAAAGCACCACAGCATCTGGGTATGTTTCATTGGCTTTGGGGAAAAATACAACCTCAAGTGCTGAGCAATCCATAGCTGCTNGATATGGCTCTATTGCAGAGGGAAATAGATCAACTGCATTGGGACTTTACTCTAAAGCATCTGGAACTTCGTCAACTGCAATGGGTCTTCACACAGTTTCTGAGTCTCCATCGTCTTTGGTGATTGGAACATGGAATGAACTTAATGAAGCTGATGAACAAACTCTATTTGTAATTGGTAATGGAGGATGGGATGCTTCAAGAGAAAACTACCTTGGCACTGAAGAAAGTAGGTCTAATGCTCTAAAAGTTTTAGTTGACGGAACTACTACTATAGCTGGTGATTTAAGTATTAACTCAGATGCCCGTTTAAAAGCAAACATTGTGTCTCTTGGAGCTACATTGTCTAAACTTTTACAAATAGATGGTAAGAGCTACACAATGAAAAAGGACAAGAGGGAGAAACAAAAGATAGGTCTTCTTGCTCAAGATATAGAAAAAGTTTTTCCTGAGCTTGTATCAGAAAGTAATGGAATAAAATCTGTAAACTATCAAGGGTTAGTGCCTGTGCTTATAAACGCACTTAAAGAGCAAGATGTTTTTATGAAGGAACAGCAGAGGATTCTATCAGTGCAACAATCTGAACTAGATGAGCTAAAGTCTATGATGAAGAAGATTATTGAAAGATAGTAACTGATTAAAAATATCTCCAAGTATAAAAAATCATTCTTGGGAATAAAATCGTACCTTGGGTGGGAATCGAACCCACACTTCCGAAGAAACTGGATTTTGAATCCAGCGCGTCTACCAGTTCCGCCACCAAGGCAAATTGCGACCGCAAATGTAGGAATTTATTTGCCCCCTAGAAAACAAAAAGTAAGTTAGAATTTACACAAGCACACAAAAAAATCATACATTTGCACCCCTGTAAAATAANAGATTAGCCAAAATGGCAAAAGTAAAAATAGAAGCGAAAATTTTTGGGTGTTCCCAAAGCATGAAACTCGCAGAGCGCATTGCTGATGAGTTTGGTGCCAAACTGGGGAATGTGATTTTCTCTCGTTACAGCGATGGTGAATTCCAGCCCTCCTTTGAAGANTCTATACGTGGAAGTCGAATTTTTATCATTGGCTCCACGCACCCAAGTGCAGAAAACCTGATGGAAATGTTATTGATGCTAGACGCTGCCAAGCGTGCTTCCGCAAGACATATTACCGCTGTTATGCCGTATTTCGGTTGGGCAAGACAAGATCGTAAAGACAAGCCAAGAGTGCCTATTGGTGCTAAGCTAATTGCCAAACTTTTAGAGTCGGCGGGGGCAACACGTATCATCACCATGGATCTTCATGCTGATCAAATTCAAGGGTTTTTTGAAAAGCCTGTAGATCATCTATTCGCTTCCTCTTTGTTTTTGCCTCATATCAAATCTCTGAACATTGACAACCTTACCCTCGCTTCTCCGGATATGGGTGGTGCTAAGCGTGCTTATGCCTATGCAAAGTTTTTGGAAAGTGATGTTGTGATTTGTTACAAACAACGTAAAAAGGCAAATGTAATTTCTCACATGGAGCTCATTGGAGATGTCAAAGGGAAAAACGTAGTCCTAGTCGATGATATGGTCGATACTGCTGGAACGCTAACCAAGGCAGCAGATATGATGATCGAGCGTGGAGCACTTAGCGTTCGAGCTGTATGCACACACCCACTCCTTTCTGGAGAGGCCTATGAGAGAATCGAACAATCAGCACTGACCGAATTAATAACAACGGATACTATTCCGCTGAGAAAAGAATCTAAAAAAGTGAAAGTGCTCAGCTGTGCTGAGCTATTCGCACAAGTGATGCACAATGTTCATCACAACAAATCGATTGCGAAAAAATTTATCATGTAATCTATTTTAAATATAAACTATGAAGTCAATTACGATCAAAGGATCTAAAAGAGAAAGCGTNGGCAAGGCATCGACCAAAGCCCTACGTAATGCTGAGAAGGTTCCTTGCGTGCTCTACGGAGGAGGCAATGCCATACATTTCTCAGCTGATGAATTGTCATTTTCCAAACTCGTGTATACAAGCAAAGCACATACCGTTGTGATTGAACTTGAAGATGAGAGTTTTAATGCCATTCTACAGGATATTCAATTTCACCCCGTTTCCGATAAAATTCTCCATGTAGACTTTTATCAGCTTTTTGAGGATAAAGAAATTTCCATGGACATCCCTGTTGATTTTGTTGGACAAGCCCCTGGCGTTAAATTAAGTGGTGGGGTACTCAGTAAAAACAAGCGGAAGCTTCGTGTGCGTGCATTACCCTCCTACTTACCAGATAGCATAACTGCTGATATTTCGAATTTAGAAATCGGAAATAAGTTGTATGTGACCGATGTTGCTGACGAGAAGTACACTTTTCTTCATCCCGATAATACCGTTGTTTGCCAAGTGCGCAATTCACGTGTTTCCCTCAAAACTGAAGAGGAAGTAGTCGAAGGAGAAGAAGGTGATGAAGCAGCTGAAGGTGAAACTGCTCCAGCAGCTGATGGCGCAAGCACTCCAGCAGAAGGCGGAGAAGACGCTTAATTCGATCAACTTATATGATAAGCATCCCAGCAGGCTTCTGCTTGGGATGCTTTTTTTATTTTTACAAAAAAAAGATGCCCTTTTGGCCTTTTAAGCGAAATCAACAACAGTCAATGAATACATTCCTTATCGTTGGTTTAGGTAATATTGGTATCGATTATCAAAACACCCGTCACAATATTGGATTTACTGTACTGGACGCATTGACAAAACAAGTTGATATTTCATTTTCAACCCTGCGCTATGGCGATGTGGCAGAAATGAATCACAAAGGAAAAAGGCTTGTCTTGCTCAAACCGAGTACGCTCATGAACAGAAGTGGCAATGCTGTACGATACTGGATGAAACAGCGCAAGGTTAATTGCCAAAATATTCTTGTCATTACTGATGATGTCCATTTGGATTTTGGCTATTTGCGTATCCGCAAACAAGGCTCGGATGGTGGGCATAACGGACTTCGAGACATACAGGACAAATTGGGATCCAATCAGTACCCTAGACTTCGTGTTGGGATTGGAGCAAACTTTAGCAAAGGGCGTCAGGCAGATTTTGTACTATCCCCCTGGAATACTTATGAAAAACGCATGCTTCCGACAATTGTTGACCGAGCGACAAAGGCAGTGGTTGACTTTGCAACCCAAGGTCTTGAAAAAACAATGAACCTTCATAATGGACAAATTAACTAAAAGCGAATGAAAACCATTCACGGCATAGAGAATTTTCCTGCTGATGAAGCGTCAATTGTGACAATTGGCACTTTTGACGGAGTTCATTTGGGTCATCAACAAATTCTCAAACAGTTGATTGATACAAGTCGGAAATCAAAATTAAAAAGTGTTTTGCTGACCTTTTTTCCACATCCCAGAATGGTCCTACAACCCGATATTTCCATGTGCCTTATTCAGACGATTCAAGAGCGTGAAAAAGCCCTTCAAAAAACAGGATTAGACTATTTAGTCATTCATCCGTTTTCCACAGAATTTTCAAGACTAAGTGCCGATGATTATGTCAAGCAAATTCTTGTTGAACAACTCAATGTGCGAAAAGTAGTTGTGGGTTATGATCATCGTTTTGGACGCAATCGAACAGCAAGCTTGGAAGACATGTATCATTACGCTGATATACATGAATTTGAAGTTATCGAAATAAATGCCGAAAAAATTGAATCAACAGCCGTGAGTTCGACCAAAATACGAAAAGCAATCGACGAAGGAAACATCGAACTTGCCAACACCTACCTCGGTCATTCGTTTACCATTGAAGGCATGGTGATTGATGGGGATAAAAGAGGTCGTGAACTGTCTTATCCCACTGCAAATATCGATTTGCAAAACCAACATAAAATCGTGCCTAAGCAAGGCGTTTATCTAGTCAAATCGAAATTGAAAGGCCGTGTGGTTTATGGCATGATGAATATCGGAACGAAACCCACTTTTGACACAACGATGCCAAGCATCGAAGTACACTTTTTGGATTGGAATGGCAATCTCTATGGGCAAGCGGTTCAAGTGGAGTTGCTCAAATGGGTTAGAGAGGAGAGAAAATTTAGCTCAGTCGAAGAATTACAGACACAAATTCAAGCAGATGAGCAATATTGCCGTTCATCCATTCCCACTTAGCATGTAAGCAATAAATAAAGTTTTACTTTTGCATAAAATCATTTTCCAATGCTCGACCTTTCGGTAGTCCGTACACAGAAAAAGCAAGTCATTGCTGCGCTTGAAAAGCGAGGAATCGATGCCCGTACTCTAATCGATAATGCCCTTGTGGCGGATGAGAAGCGTCGTGGACTCCAAAGTACACTTGATCAAAAACTCGCTTTGGCGAATTCTTTAGCCAAAGAAATTGGTGAGTTGTACAAAAGTGGAAACCCGCAACAGGCCAGTCATAAAAAGGAAGAATCCGTTGCCCTCAAAACGGAAACCAAAACATTACAAACTCAACTCGCAGAGTCGGAAAGCGCCCTGCACAAGTTATTGTGTAGTATTCCAAATGTCCCCAACTCCTTAGTACCTGATGGGCAAAGTGAGGACGATAATGAAGAGGTTTTTCGAGCAGGTGAAGTTCCTACCCTCAACAAAAATNCACTTCCTCATTGGGAGTTGGCTGCCAAATACGGATTGATCAATTTCGAGCTTGGTAATAAAATCACAGGAGCCGGTTTTCCTGTCTATACAGGAAAAGGAGCTAAACTACAACGTGCTTTGATTAGTTTTTTTCTCGATCAAAATACCGCTGCAGGTTATGAAGAAGTACAGGTTCCTCATCTTGTCAACGAACAATCTGGATTTGGGACTGGACAACTTCCCGACAAAGAGGGGCAAATGTATCATGTTGGTGCGGACAACCTCTATCTGATCCCCACTGCTGAAGTACCCATCACCAATTTGTTTCGAGATGAAATTGTCAATGCAAATGATTTACCCATCACAAAAACTGGCTATACTCCCTGTTTCCGTCGCGAAGCGGGAAGTTACGGGTCTCACGTTCGTGGGCTCAACCGTTTGCACCAGTTCGACAAAGTCGAGATTGTACGTCTCGAACATCCTGAAAAGGCCTATGAAGCACTCGATCAGATGGTTGAGCATATCAAAGGGATTCTCGAACAGCTCGAACTACCCTATCGAATCCTTCGTTTGTGTGGGGGCGATCTTGGGTTTACTTCTGCATTAACTTACGATTTTGAAATCTATTCTACTGCGCAAGAACGATGGCTTGAAGTGAGCTCTGTATCCAACTTTGAGAGTTATCAATCCACGCGCCTAAAGCTTCGTTTTAAAGATAGTGACGGTAATCGGAAATGGGTACACACCCTAAACGGTAGTGCGCTTGCCCTTCCGCGCATCATGGCTGGACTTCTAGAAAACCATCAATCTGAAAACGGCATTCGCATTCCAAATGCGCTGGTTTCATATACTGGCTTTGACTTGATTCGCTAATCGGTTGTATGCATATTCTCAATATCACCTTTAGTGTTGACCCATCTGTTGAAGAGGGTTTTGTTTCCGCTGTTCAACAGCAAATTATTCCCAAACTAGACCACAAGAGTTCATTATTGCGCATACATAGTGATGCCAACACCCATCCGACATTTGGACTTCAAATCGAGTTTGAATCCGTAACAGCAATCCACGATTTCAAANGCACCGCATTGGACAGCATCTACCAACAACTCCAAACTTCATTTCCCAATAAGTGGGTAAGCTTTGATACAGAACTCGAAAAACTAACCCCTTGAGTGTTCGACCAAAAAAGCATCTCGGTCAGCACTTTTTGACCGATCTGAATATCGCACAAAATATTGCGGGAGCTCTCACTGGGGTGGGCTACAAAGACGTTTTGGAGGTTGGACCTGGCATGGGCGTACTCACCCAGTATCTACTCCAAAAGGATTACACCATTCATGCCATTGAAGTTGATGAAGAATCCATTGATTACTTACAAAACAACTATCCCAAATTGAAATCCAATCTTGTTTTTGGAGATTTTCTGAAATCAGATTTGGTCAATCAATTTCCGAGTCCCCTCGCAATTATTGGTAATTTTCCATATAATATCTCGTCTCAAATCTTATTTAAAACCATAGAAAATCGAGAGCGAATTCCTGAATTTGTCGGCATGTTTCAAAAAGAAGTTGCCGAGCGTATTTGTGAACCGCCTGGATCAAAAGCCTACGGCATACTGTCTGTATTGACGCAGAGTTTTTACGAAACAGAATATTTATTTAATGTCAACCGTTTTGTATTTAACCCTCCACCGAAAGTTGCATCAGCTGTTTTGCGACTGAAAAGAAAAGAGAATATCAAATTGGATTGTGATGAACGCTTATACTTCCAACTGGTCAAAACTGCCTTTCAGCAAAGGCGTAAAACCCTGCGAAACAGTTTAAAAACCTTTTCTTTACCTGCCAATTTAAAAGAAGACACTATCTTTGGACAGCGTCCTGAACAATTGGGCGTTTCGGATTTTGTTCGCATCACAAATTTGATTGCTCATGACGCCTTTTCAGCTTAGCGAAGAACTTCTAGAACAAGTCATCGGAGATATTGCCTCTGAAAATGACAAGGCACTTCAAACTCTTTTCAAAGAATATCACTACGCAGATTTAGCGGAAATTTTTGACGCCCTCCAAGTCGAACAAGCGGTGTATTTGTTCAAGTTGATTGACTCTGAAAAAACAGCAGACATGCTTACCGAGCTTGATGAAGATGTCCGAGAAAGTATTTTGGATGCGCTCTCTTCAGAGGAGATTGCAACCGAAATCAATGAACTTGATACCGATGATGCAGTAGATATCGTAGCGGAACTCCCCGTGGAAATCCGGAAAGAGGTAATCGACCAAATCTCAGACACAGAACACGCTGATGATATCCGTGAGCTCCTTGCTTACGATGAGAATTCTGCGGGTGGATTGATGGCCAAAGAATTGGTCTGTGTCAATCAAAACTGGACAGTTACACGCTGTGTGCGCGAAATGCGCATACAAGCACAAGAGGTCACTCGAGTTCATTCTATTTATGTCATTGATAATGAAAATGTATTGCTTGGACGGTTGTCCTTAAAAGATTTACTTACCGCAAATGAGAAAAGTAAAATCGCAAGCATTTATATTCCAAAGGTCGATTATGTACAAGTTGATGCGGACGGAGAGGAAGTAGCAAAAATCATGTCAAAATATGACTTGGAGGCAATCCCAGTTGTCAATGAAAACAAACAGCTCGTTGGAAGGATTACAATCGACGATATTGTTGATTTGATCAAAGATGAAGCAGAAAAAGACTATCAGCTCGCAGCGGGAATTTCCTCTGATGTTGAAGCCGACGATTCCATTCTTCAACTGACTAAAGCAAGACTCCCGTGGTTGGTTTTAGGTTTGATTGGAGGTCTTGGAAGTGTGTTTATCCTAGAGGGGTTTGAAAGTTTTATGAATCACCCATCCTATAAAGCACTATTCTTTTTTACACCCCTGATTGCAGCCATGGCTGGCAATGTTGGCGTTCAATCATCTGCAATCATTGTTCAGGGTCTTGCGAACGATGTGGTCAAAGGTAGTCTTCTCAACCGCTTACTCAAAGAAGTTGGTCTCGGACTCATCAACGGAGGTGCACTCTCACTACTCGTCATCTTGTTTGGAGTTGCCACGCAACAACCCATCGATGTCAGTTTGACAATCGCATTGTCGATGCTTTGTGTGATTATTGTCTCCGCGCTGATCGGCACCTTCGTGCCTATCGTATTAAATCGAAGGGGAATCGATCCAGCAATTGCGACAGGACCATTTATCACCACAAGCAATGACATCTTTGGAATCTTTCTCTTTTTTTATATCGCCAAGTGGTTATTGGTTTAATTCCAAATATCAACAGTCATGCGTGTTCTCCATCTAGACAGTAACCATGATATCCTAGCGCAAGGATTGAGCAAACTCGGTTGTACCAATGTGTTTAATTTCAAAAGCAACAAGGAAGACATCATGGCCAGCATTGAAAACCATGATGCCATTGTTATTCGCAGTCGTTTTCCAATCGACAAAGCGTTTTTGGATACAGCTCATCATCTTCGTTTTATCGCTCGTGTGGGGTCGGGTCTTGAAAATATCGATGTGACATACGCAAAGTCTATAGGGATTGAGATCATTTCCTCTCCAGAGGGCAATGCCAATGCAGTTGGTAACCACGCACTGGCGATGTTGTTGGGACTGCTAAATAATCTTCCACAAGGCGCTAATGATATCGCCAATGGTAAGTGGGAACGAGAAGGCAATCGAGGAGAAGAACTCGACGGGAAAACAATTGGACTCATTGGCTATGGTCATACTGGAAGTCATTTTGCCAAAAAACTTCAGGGATTTGATGCCAAAGTATTGTGTCATGATATCCTACCCAATAAAGGTGATGATAATGCGAGGCAAGTTTCCTTAGCAGTCTTACAATCGGAAGCTGATATTGTGAGTTTGCATCTGCCACAAACACCGGAAACCGAAGCATTTATCGATATGGATTTTATCAATCATATGGCAAAACCCTTTTGGCTGATCAATACTTCAAGAGGAAACCAAGTAGTTATTGATGACCTATTGGAAGCAATGGAAAATAAAAAAATTAAAGGGGCAGGTTTGGACGTGCTCCCCTATGAAAAATCATCTTTTGAACAAATCGACCACAACCCTCAACTACAACAACTCATCGACAACCCGCATATATTACTCAGTCCGCACGTTGCAGGATGGACGCATCAAAGTAAAGAACGACTTGCGCAAGTTATTGTCGATAAGGTAAAAGAACGTTTTTTTAAACGAAATTAAAACCGAGTAACTTAACCTCGTCTTTACAAGCAAAATTCTATCAGTTATTATTTTTATGCCAATGAAAAACATCCTTATTTTATGCACAGGTAATTCTTGTCGAAGTCAAATCGCTCATGGCTATTTTGCTCATTTTGGGAAGCAAAATCTAAAGGTATATTCCGCGGGTATCGAAACGCATGGTGTCAACCCTAAGGCAATTGCAACAATGGCGGATGACGGAATAGACATTTCTGGGTATACGTCAAATCACGTCGATGAGTATCTCCACATTCCGTTTGATTACATTTTAACAGTATGCGATCACGCACAAGAAAACTGTCCCTTTATTCCGAGTCAGACAGCCCTTCGGATTCATCATAACTTTACAGATCCCTCCAAGTTGGTTTCAGAAAACGCGGAAGAAATCAAAGCTGCATTTGCTGCGACTAGAGACGAAATCAAAAGGTTTACTCATGCCTTTGTGGAGCAACATCAAATCGGGGGTTAGCGCATCACCAATTGCATAGTCTCTTGGGTGCGTTGCTCGAGTAACAGTTCGTATTTATGCAGCAAAAAATCTGCGCTTTCAGCTTGAAAATGTCGAATTGTGTAGAGAGAAACACCTGCCATATGATCCACTTGAAATCGGCCGCGAAGCTCGTGGAGAAGTTCCTCCATTTTATTGAACTTATCAAAGACACAAACTGAAAAGCTAATCGCTGAATTTTGAATCAAATCAACTTTCATTTTATGCTTGTGCAACATCGCAAAAATATCGCTGATGTTTTTTTCAATGATAAAGGAAAAGTCGAGTGATGATAGGCGGATTAGTGCCAAGTTATTTTTGACAATGAAACATGGGACATGTGGATCGATCGCAATCCCTTTACTCACTTTGGTTCCTTCGTTATTGGGATTAATAAACGATTTTACGTGAAGTGGAATCTCTTTGCGTTGCAATGGCTGAAGGGTTTTGGGGTGAATTACGGATGCCCCATAAAAAGCGAGCTCGATAGCTTCTTGGTAAGAGATATGATGAAGGAGCTGGGTAGATTCGAAATGACGTGGATCGGCATTGAGAACACCAGGCACATCCTTCCAAATGGTAACAGAATTTCCATTGAGACAATACGCAAAAATCGCTGCTGTATAATCAGACCCTTCACGGCCAAGCGTAGTCGTAAAATTGTTATCATCGCTTCCAATAAACCCTTGCGTGATATACAATCGGTTTGGGCTGACTTGCTCATTGATAGCGACCTCTGTCCGCGTCCAGTCCACGTTCGCATCTCGATAGCTTGCATCAGTTTGGATGCATTCTCTCGCATCAAGCCAATCAGCAGAAATGCCTTTTGAATTGAGATAGTGTGTGACGATTGTCGTTGACACCAGTTCACCTGTACTCACAACCTGATCATAGACAAAAGAGTAGTGCGGAGACTTGTTGTTTTTTAAAAAGGTGCGCAAATAATCAAAACGCCCCTTGACCTCATCATATACTTCGTGCTTGGGATGGTCAAAAATTTCATTCATAATTCCCAAATGATAATCGATAACTTCGTTGAGTTGCGACTCAGTCTTCTGGGAATCTTCAAAATAGACTTCGATTAGTTTTTCGAGGGCATTGGTGGTTTTTCCCATGGCTGACACCACAATCAGGGTATTTTCATGACCCGTTTGTTCCAGTACACGATACATATTGTGTATCCCATCGGCATCTTTGACCGACGCTCCTCCAAATTTAAATATCCGCATCAGGGTATTGATTTATAAAATGAGAAATTTCGTTTTCGCCCATTTGCGCCGTGCGCCAATCGGACAATACTTTGGCACCTGTTTGTTCGTAAAAATCGATTGCAGGTTGGTTCCAATCCAAGACTGCCCACTCAATTCGTTTCACACGAAGGGAAGCGGCATAATGGATAAATCGTTTGTATAAGGCAAATCCAACTCCTTTGCCGCGATGCTGTTCTTGTACGATTAAGTCCTCAAGATGCATGGTTTTGCCTTTCCAAGTTGAATAGCGTGGGTAACCCAATGCCATTCCAATAATTTGTTTGTCTTCCTCAGCTACAAAACACACAAAAGCCGGCTGCTCGCCAAAGCCATCCCGAACAAGCTCCTCTTTGGTGAGTACTACTGCTTCGGGCTCGCGCTCAAAAGTAGCAAGCTCCTGAATAAGCGATAAAATCGCTTCTGTATCCTCAACAGTAGCTTGGCGAATACAAACCTGATTTTTCATGGGCGCAAAGGTAACAATAAGCAGAATATGGCTACAAATGCAGGATGGAATCTTTTTGGGATTTGTATTTGGGCTATCGTAAGAGTTTGTATCATTGCAAAAAAAATTGGATTGAATCCATTTGGCAAATTGAGTAGTGCGCTGACAAGTGCACAAACTCAACAGCTTTACAACCACATTGAGGCGAGCGAAAAAGTCAGTATTTCAGGTCTCGCGGGCTCTTCCTATGCCTTTTTAGTCGCTACTCTTTTTGAACAAAGTACAAAGCATCTGCTTTGGGTACTTGAGGACAAAGAGGAGGCAGCATATATGCACAACGATCTCGAGCGATTGTTGCCCAATCATCAGGTGCTGTTTTATCCTGCTAGCTATCGTCGCCCTTATGAGATCGAAGAAGTAGATAATGCCAATGTGATGATGCGTGCTGAAGCCCTCAAATGGTGTAGTCATGCCAAACAACCAATCCTTCTTGTCAGCTATCCCGATGCCTTATTTGAACAAGTCATCACAAAAAAAGAGCTGCAGAAAAAAACCCTGACGATCAAAGTTGGTGAAAGTCTAGGTCGAGACCTTGTCAATGAGGCCTTGTTCGAATACGATTTTCAAAGAGTTGATTTTGTGTCCCAACCTGGTGAGTTTTCGGTTCGTGGTGGGATCATCGATATCTTTTCATTTGATAAAGATGAGCCCTATCGCATCGAATTTTTTGGAGACGAAATCGATCGAATCAATTGCTTTGATATAGAAACCCAACTGTCCACCAAGTCACTGCAAACTGTTGATGTTGTGGCACATTTGGAACACAAATTACAAAGTGAAGAACGTCAACCCCTCTGGTCATTTTTACACGAATCAACTACCTATCTAGTCCCGCGTATATCAAACGTTTGTTCTGTTTTGGACAAGCTTTATGAAAAGTCAATAAAGGCGCATGCAGACTTGGATAGCTCAATAGCGCACGCCAAACCTGAAGATTTGTTTGTGCGTGGTCAAGATTTTGAAAAAGCACTTGTCAACCGAACCACCGTTCATTTTGGAGGAGAGAAAACGTTAAACCACATCGCTTTTGACTGTCAGCCGCAACCGAGTTTTCATCGAAATTTTGAACATATTATTGAGCACCTGATCGAAAACCAATCCCAGGGCATTCGCAATCATATTTTCTTCAGTTCACAACCGCAAGCAGACCGTTTTCTTCGAATTGCTGATGAGTTGGCATCCGAAGATGTATTTGACGTTCATATTATGCCTCTTTTTCGCGGGTTTATCGATAGGCAAAACCAAGTGGCTTGTTACACTGACCATCAGTTTTTTGAGCGTCATCATAAGTTTAGGCTCAAAAATGGCTATGCCAAAAAGCAAGCGATTAGTCTTAAAGCGTTTAACAAACTCAGTGTTGGGGATTATGTGACCCATATCGATCACGGAGTTGGTCGGTTTGGAGGACTCCAACGGATAGAGGTTGAAGGAAAACAACAAGAAGCGATCAAACTGATCTATGGGGAACGCGATATTCTTTATGTCAGCATTCATTCTCTCCACAAAATCGCAAAGTATTCAGGGAAAGACGGTGCAGTTCCTAAAGTCTATAAACTTGGATCAGCAGCGTGGAAAAAACTAAAGACAAAAACTAAAAAGCGGGTAAAAGAAATTGCTTTTGACCTCATCCAAGTTTATGCTAAACGCAAGCTCAAAAAGGGCTTTCAGCACCACTCGGACAGCTATTTGCAGCATGAGTTGGAGGCCTCTTTTGTATATGAAGACACTCCTGATCAGCGAAGTGCAACAGAAGCGGTTAAGCAAGACATGGAAAGTGAACAACCCATGGATCGGTTGATTTGTGGAGATGTTGGTTTTGGAAAAACGGAAGTGGCAATTCGTGCTGCTTTTAAAGCCGTTGATAACGGGAAACAAGTGGCAGTTCTTGTTCCTACCACGATCCTTGCTTTTCAGCATCACAATACATTTTCAAAACGATTGCACGACTTTCCAGTTCAAATTAATTATCTCAACCGCTTTCGATCTGCTAAAGACAGAAAGCAAATTCTGGTAGGTCTACAAGACGGTACGATCGATATTGTTATTGGAACGCACCAACTGGTCAACAAGAGTACCCACTTTAAAAATCTCGGATTACTTATCGTGGATGAAGAGCAAAAATTCGGTGTGGGCATAAAAGAAAAGCTCAGAGCATTAAAAAATAATGTGGACGTGCTCACACTCACAGCTACACCAATCCCTCGTACCCTTCAATTTAGCTTGATGGCAGCTCGCGATTTATCAATCATCAATACCCCGCCACCCAACAGACACCCAATCGATAGCCAAGTTGTAGGCTTTAGTGAACCCTTGATTCGCGATGCCATCATCTATGAATTGCAACGTGGAGGTCAGGTGTTTTTTGTACACAATCGGGTTGAGAATTTAGCTGAGTTTTCTGGGATGATACAACGTCTGGTTCCCGATGCAAAAGTTACAAGCATTCACGGTCAGATGGAGGGCTCCTCTATTGAGAGTCGAATGCGAAATTTTATTGAGGGGCAGACTGATATCCTGGTCGCAACAACCATCATAGAGAATGGACTTGATGTGCCAAACGCCAATACGATATTCATTAACAATGCACATCAATTTGGGTTGAGTGATCTGCACCAAATGCGCGGTCGGGTCGGAAGAAGCAATAAAAAGGCCTTTTGTTATTTTTTGTCTGCACCTTTGTCTACCTTGACCGATGAGGCACGAAAACGAATGCGAGCACTTGCCGAGCATACCGCTCTGGGTTCTGGCTTTCAAATCGCTATGCGTGATTTGGAAATTCGTGGAGCAGGGGATTTACTCGGTGGAGAACAAAGTGGGTTTATCAATGATATTGGTTTTGACACCTATCAGAAAATCTTAAAAGAGGCGATTGAAGAGTTAAAAATTGAGGATTTTCAAGAACTCTATCCCGATCATGAACCAACCCGAAAAGAAGTGCAAATCGACACTGACCTCGAAATTCTTTTCCCAGACACCTACATCAACAACGTACAGGAACGATTGAGTTGTTATCAAAGTTTAAACGAAGTGACCAATCAAACTGGGCTCGATCAATTTGTCCTTGAACTTAAAGATCGCTTTGGTCCTTTGCCTTCTACTTCCAAAGCTCTTATACAAAGTGTAAAACTCAAATGGTTGGCAAATGAGCTACACTTTGAAAAGGTCGTTTTGAAAAAAAATAAACTCATTGGCTATTTTGACACCACAAGCACGGATAACTTTTTTCAATCCGATGATTTTAGCAATATGATGAGGAAACTCCAATCAAACGCAAAGAAAGGGATTTTGAAAGAGCGAAAACAAGGCGAAAATACCCGTTTGTTATTGTCTTTTGAGGGGGTAAATACAATTGAGGAAGCGCTGCGCTATTTGGGCGAGTTACGACCTAAAGTTGTTTGAGATCCTTAATAATTCGAAAGGCCTTGTCGACTTGTTCCTCATTGACCAGAATCGTAAACTCATTTGAAGTGGAAATAACCTCATAGATATTGATTCCCTCCCACGACAGGCGTTGAAAAACAAAATAGTAAATCCCTGGAACCGAAACATTCTCAATTGGTAGCTTCACCGAAATGGAAGACAATTCTGTTTCCTTATGAATACAAGTCTCATTGGAAAAACAACTTTCAACAAATTCTGCAAGGTTACCACTGACCACAACGTTACACTCATTGACTCCTCTAGATGAGGTGTAAAAATTATTTTTATCATCAGAGATCTCGGACATCAATTTTGCTTGAGAAGTCATAAGGGTTGGCGATGTTTTAAAGTTATAGTCGATGAGAGAAGAGCGAACTGTGATATCACCAATATTGCGCAGGGTACGTAAAATTTTTAAAGAAGAACGAAATTCAAAATCCGAGGAGAGGCGTTTAAGCGCCATCACGATCGCGCCATTTCGCACATCTTTGTTCATTACACTACTGATATCTTTGTTCATCATACGAGCTAAAGACGTCAGGTTGATAATTCCTTGGGTCAATGCACTGACCAAAAAGGGTTTGTTTTTGATATAATCTTCAACAGCAGAAGAAATCGTTTTCATTTGTCCTAATAAATCCATCGCTAAAATAGTAAATAATTAAACAATTTGTTACAAATAACACACCTAGAGAAATGGATAGAAAGCATTTTCGATAATTTGAATGTCGATTTTGGGTTGCTCACCAACAATGCTTACAACATCAAACCTAACATTTACATCTAAATGATTAGAGTTAACATAATGATTTGCTGCCGTGATGAGGGATCGTTGTTGTTTTTTGTAAACAAAAGATTGTGGATCTCCAAAGTAGGTGTTGCTGCGCCGTTTGACCTCTACGATTGCAAGTATATTGCCTTTTTGGGCAATGATGTCCACTTCTGCCCTGCCAAAACGGTAATTGCGTTTTAAGATAATAAACCCTTGTTTTTGAAAGCTTTCTGCGGCTACCCCTTCGCCTATTCGGCCACGAATGGTAGTGTTCATTGGGGTTGATTAAAATTTGAAGATATAAAAAACAATGAGAGGGGAGATTATTGTTTATTTTTGCGGTTAATAGAGATTCCTTCATGTTAAAAAACCGCTACACGATTACCGCAGCACTTCCTTACACCAATGGGCCAATTCATATCGGACACCTTGCTGGGGTTTATGTTCCAGCAGACATTTATGCTCGTTACATGCGTATGAAAGGTGAGGATGTATTTTTTGTTTGTGGTAGTGATGAACACGGGGTGGCGATTTCCATTCGAGCAAAAAGAGAGGGGAAATCTCCAAAAGAGCTCATTGATCACTATCACAGTATGATCATGTCGTCCTTTCATGACTTTGGCATTTCTTTTGACCACTATGGAAGAACCTCTGATCCCATTCATCATCAAACTGCCAGTAACTTTTTTAAAAAGCTACACGACAACGGCGACTTTATTGAAGAAACTACCGAACAACTCTATGACGAGGAAGCTGAGCAATTTTTAGCAGATCGATTTGTCGTAGGTACTTGTCCGCATTGCGGCAATCAAGAGGCCTATGGCGATCAATGTGAATCCTGTGGGCGCTCGCTCAATGCAACTGATTTGATCAATCCAACATCCACGCTTTCTGGCAGTGTTCCCGTGACAAAAGCTACCAAACATTGGTTTTTACCTTTGGATCGACACCAGACCTTTTTGGAAAATTGGATCCTGAAAGGACACGCTGATGACTGGAAACCCAACGTCTATGGCCAAGTCAAATCTTGGCTCGACGATGGACTCAAGGCACGAGCAGTGACACGAGATCTCGATTGGGGGATTCCTGTACCTGTGCCAGGAGGTGAAAACAAAGTCCTGTATGTATGGTTTGACGCGCCAATTGGATATATCTCCGCAACCAAAGAATGGGCTAAAAAAAATAACATAGACTGGAAACCTTATTGGAAAGATAAAAACACCAAGCTCATCCACTTTATTGGCAAAGACAATATCGTGTTTCACTGTATTATCTTCCCCGCCATGCTCCATGCGGAGGGGTCTTTTGTGTTGCCAACCAATGTTCCTGCCAACGAATTTTTAAACTTAGAGGGACAAAAACTATCCACCTCAAAAAACTGGGCCGTTTGGCTGCATGAATTTTTGAAAGATTTCCCAGGAAAACAAGATGTATTACGCTATGTCCTGACTGCCAATGCGCCCGAAAATAAAGACAATGACTTTACATGGCATGACTTTCAAGCCCGAAATGATAACGAACTCGTTGCCATCTACGGGAACTTTATCAACCGAATTGTGGTGCTGACCCATAAATATTATGATGGTGTTGTACCAGAACCAAATACAAATACGCAAGTCGATGAGGAAACCTTAGCAGAGTTGTTCACTTTGCCAACGCAAATCGCCGCCGCAGTGGAGAGCTATCGCTTTCGAGAAGCCAGTCAGTTTATGTTAAAAATTGCGCGCTTGGGCAATAAATATCTTGCTGATGAAGAGCCCTGGAAACAGCAAAAAACAGATCCAGACCGCGTAAAGACCATCATGTACAATGGTCTGCAGATTGCCGCTGTTTTGGCGATTGCTAGCACGCCCTTTTTACCACAAACGGCTGACAAGCTCAAACAAGTTTTGGGTCTTCCTCTCAAATCCAAATGGGATGACTTGGCACAAACCGAATTCGTTTCCCCCCGAACAGTCCTCGCCCCCAGTGAATTGTTATTTTCAAAAGTAGAGGATGGCGATATCCAAGCCCAATTAGACAAACTGAAAACCCAGAGCGTCTAAGTCCATGCTTTATATTGCTTTTGATGCATGCTATGCGCATCCACTGCCCGAAAGACATCGTTTTCCAATGATCAAATACGAATTGTTACCCAAGCAACTCCTACACGAGGGGACTTGTACTCCCGAACAATTTTTCAGTCCAAAACCCATTGCCAAAAACACAGTATTACGAGTTCACGATCCTGAATATTATGAGCAATTGTGTGCCCTCACTCTATCCAAGGCAGAAGTCAGAGGTTTAGGCTTTCCGCTTTCTAAGGCGCTAGTGCACCGTGAACATGTCATTGCCCAAGGAACCATTGACGGTGCTGAACATGCTTTGACACATGGGATTGCGATGAACATAGCTGGGGGGACACACCATGCTTTTGCCAACCGGCCTGAGGCCTTTTGTATGCTAAACGATCAGGCTATCGGAGCTCAATGGCTCCTCGATAATGGAAAAGCAAAGAAGGTGTTGATTCTCGACTTGGATGTGCATCAGGGCAATGGAACGGCAGATATTTTTTTGAAACATAAGGATGTGTTTACGTTTTCTATGCATGGGGAAAAAAACTATCCTTTCCACAAGGAAACGAGCGATTGGGACATTGGATTAGCTGACCAAACCGATGATGCAACCTATTTAAAGATTTTGGCAGGTGTACTGGATGATTTACATCAAAAAGTACAGCCAGACTTTGTATTCTATTTGTGTGGTGTGGATGTGATAGCGCAGGACAAGTTGGGAAGATTAGGTTTGTCGGTGGCGGGTTGTAAGCAGCGCGATGAGATGGTATTGCAGTGGTGCCATCGAAATGCATTGCCTGTGCAGTGTAGTATGGGTGGTGGGTATATTCCTGATCTTTCGATTTTAATAGAAGCCCACGCCAATACGTTTCGATTGGCGAAGGACATCTATTTTTAGGACTAAAGCATCATCAGCTCGTCACAATTCACTTAAATGACATAGCGTTTCTCAACGACTTTGGCTTGGTAGGTACGATGTACAATGACTGGTATATATTAGTGTCAAGACTGGGTCTAACGCCAACGCTGACTACGCAACTGTAAGGCCGCCACAACAATATCACGACGACTGATTTGACCAACCAAACGTCCATTGTTGAGTACCGGCAGGCGACGACGACTGTTGGTGTGAAAACACAAAGCCGCGTCAAAAATGGTGCGGTCATGCTCAATTGTATTGACAGGAGACGACATAAAGTTTGAGACTTGTTTC
>PBNJ01000016.1 GCA_002723075.1 Flavobacteriaceae bacterium
ATAATCTTAAAACAATTTTCATTTTAGTTGTTTTAATTATTTAGACCCTAATTATCAAAAAAAGTTTAGATTAGGATCATGGAAGCTGCAACTTTGAATTATAGGGGAAATCAAAATCATATTAACTCAACTCTTCATAATTAGAATCATCAAACTGTGAGTATCAATTAAATCTCTTGGAGTTAGACTTATGTTTGATATTTCTAATGAGTTATCTACAATTATCCTCAAAAATAAATTTTTGTTTTTGGGGATATTTTTTAAAAATTTAGTCTAATACCAAAATAGGTAGTTCGGGGCTGAGCAGGTCCATAAATGTAATTACTGTCTCGGCTTTTGCCGATATCAAAATCACTTTGATACTGGTTAAAGATATTTTTAATTCCAACATATAAGTCTAAAGAACCCAAACCAGTTGGAATGTTGTAGTTAAATTTCAGGCTAAGCTCGGAAAATGAATCCGTAGTTACAATTTCATCAACGAGTTGATTGGGTGCTCCAGCGAAATGGGGAACTTTCATACTTGCTGTATAAACATAGTTTAGGGTGCTTGAGATGTTGTTATTGGAGTAAGTCAGAACGGCAAAACCATAATTGTCGGGTGTTCTTATAAATTCTTTAATGCCAGGAATGCCATCTATATACTCAATTGCATTGTCAAACTTACTTGACTGAACTGTATAGCCTCCTTCGACTTGAATTATTCTATTAAAATTGGCTCTTGCTTCGAGGTTTATTCCCTTAATCATGGCGCCTTGACCATTTTGTTTTTCAAAAACCTCCCCAAACTCGTCTTGACCAATGGGTTGAAGTATGAATGCATTCTGCAGTTGGTTGTAAAACAAGTCTACCGTAAAGCCCGCAATCCAATTTTCTTTCGCTTTGTCGTAATTGACTGAAAGATTCAAACTTTCAGATTTTTCTTCTTTCAATTTTGGTGACAAGCTCACTCTTGAAACTCCTCCTCCTGCAAAAGAGATGTGAAGATCAGTATCTAATGCTTGGGGAGCTCTAAAACCTGTTCCATATCCAAACCTAAACTGTACATCATCACTCGCCTTGTAAAGCAATGAGGCTCTAGGACTATAGATTGTCTTGTCAACATAGTTGTGAAAATCGGCTCTTAAACCTGTCAGTAAACTCAGCTTTTGATTGATCTCCCAATCGCTTTGAAGGAAAATGCCTAGGTCCTTTGACTCTTGATCTACTAAATAATTGTAGGATGTTATCTCATCAAAAACACGGTCGTGCAAATAATCGACCCCTAATGTCAACACATTATCTCCAACAAAAAATGGACTTATCATATGGTTTAACTGTAAACCTATATTGAGGGTTTTGATATAGGAATTCCCGTATGGAGGGTTCTTTAGAAACGCATCCAATTCAATAGCATCCTCATCGGGTTTAATACCTGTAAAGTGCTCTCGATCTGTATTTTGATAGGCCAAATACGTGATCAATGAGGAATCGAAATTATTGAAGTTGATTTGATAATCAATACCACCCACGAAAATGTTGTGCGTTCTTTCTTCGGATTGCTCTGCAAGATGTGCAGGACCTCGCTCTTTTATTCTACCTCCGTAACGATATTCATGGATGGAACTAAAATTGACATCCAGTTTTTGATTTTCCTTAGGCATATAATACATATTGGCGCCAAAGGAAATATTGTTTAAATAAGGGAGTTCGGAAAAGCCATCTTGATTGTTATCATAGACTTCGCGCTCCCTTTTGTTTACAAACAAAGAAACCCCTGCTTTTCTAGACTCAGAAACAATGCTCGAATTTCCAACAATAGAATAATCATTGGATTGCCGATCAATTGAAAGAGTGTTAAACTCTATAAGTGAACTATTTTCCTTGGGAATTTTAGTAATGATGTTCACGGTTCCTCCGATCGCACTCGCCCCGTATAGTGTAGACCCACCCCCTTTCATGACCTCAATTTTTTCAATCATGTTGGAGGGAAATTGCTCCAATGCATATAAACCCATTAGCGGACTGAATGTAGGCCTCCCATTTATAAGGATTTGAGAAAATCCGCCACTCATTCCATTGATTCTCAATTGGGTGTAGTTACAGGTTTGACAGTCCGTTTCAACCCTCAAACCTGTTTGAAATGAAAGGCTTTCAGAAAGATTACATGCCTGAACATTACGGATCGATTCGCTGTTAATGACATTAATAATAATCGGTGAGTTGGTCTTTCTTTTTTGAGTTTTTGTGGCTGTCACAACAATATCTTCAAGATTGACAATAGAGTCTTCTTCAGAGTAGGTTGCTTCAGGAATGCTTTGAGAAAAAGCGTTGGTGATTACAACAAAAATTATAAATAGGGATCGCATAAACTTTATTCGCCACAAAAATCGCACTTTATTTAAATTCCAAAAAATTATTTCGAAAAATTAAAAACCCACACGTAATGAAGAAAAACTAAGAAGAAAATATTCATCTAAGGGTATGAGAATAAACCAAATTTTCAGCACACGATAACAGCAAAAAAAAATAAACCCTTAATTTGTTATTTAATCTAGCTGTTAATAATAACTTTTATTTCAAAAACACATCAATTGGGACTACAATCGAGTCATCATAAATGGTGACTCTTTTTTTTGCTTTAAACTCAATTATAACATATTAATAAAGTAATATAATTGAGCGCTAAACAGTTTTATACCAACAGTAACTTTGCTGAGGCTTATCTTCTCCTAGGGCTCTAAAAGGAGGATGATTAAATTTGGAAATAAAAATTATTCAAACCCAATAATTGCTGCCTTAAGTAGTGGGAGCGTTATTTTGATACTACACTATGGTGGAATTTATAAGTGGTGGATTTTTATTGTTTTTTTAATGATCTGCTTATTGGGATACTATTATTTCAGAAAAAAATGAAAAATTTAGACTTTAAAAGTTAAGTGATGGTGTTACTTAATTTCTTTTACTTTTTTTCTATTGTCACCTGAGTCTGTATCAATTAGCTTATTGTAAGGATCTATACCGACTTCGATTGGCTCTTTGTCAACTATGATTGAAACGGTGTTATGAATTGCTGAAATTTTATGTTTTTTTAGATATAATTCTAACTCCTCATCTTGTTCAACACCAAAAATTCCAACGTCAATATAATCCTCTAAATAGACTGAATAAGAGGGCTTTTCCATATCACTTCCTTGAAAAGATATTGAATCAATTTCACGATCACCAAAGTTAATTTTCCCTTTTTCGTCGTTTCTGTATTTACTAACATTGAATTCAAAATCAACTTTATATTTACCATTTTCAAGTTTTGAAGATGTAGCAGAAACAGCTTTATTATCATACAGCGTAATTGTTTCAAACATATCNTTCAGAACGTACTGAAGAGAATCTGGAGTATCTTCTTTTAAATAACTTAGAAGTTCTAATNTTGTTGTATATGGAGGCTCTTGAAAAGCAACGCTATTGATATATTTAGAAATCGTTTTGTTTAATTTTTTCTCTCCTAAATAATCACTTAGCGCATAGAAAACAAGAGAACCTTTTTGATAGTGAATATACCCTTGTCCATCGTTATACATTAGAGCATTTTCTCTCTTTGTTTCAAAAGTTCGACCTGTTAAATAATTATCGAGAGCCTTTTTCAAAAATTTTCTCATTTTATGTTTCCCATTAACACTCTCAATAATTTTTAATCCAACATATTCAGATAAGCTTTCTGACATAACAGTTGCTCCTAAGACATCAGCTCCGATCACTTGATGAGCAAACCATTGGTGAGCAACCTCATGTGCTGTGATGTAAAAAGGATAATCGTTTCCTCCCTTACTTGAATCATCAACATCGGCTATAAAGCCAACCCCTTCTGAAAAAGGAACAGTGTTCGGAAATGACTGAGCAAATGATCCCAATATTTTTGGAAACTCAACGATACGCAATTGTCTGTGTTGATAAGGACTGAATTGTGTAGAACAATATTCCAAAGCAGATTTCATTCCTTTCATCATTCGGTCCAGGTTATAATCATGACCTTGATGGTAATAAATTTCTAAATCTACATTTTTCCATTTATCCTTTTTTACTAAATATTTGGCAGAATTAAATGCATAAAAATTTAAAATTTTACTGTCCATTTTGTAATGGAAATACCTACGATCTTCTTCAACCCATTCACGCTGTAAGTAACCAGGAGAAATAGCAATTTGATCCATAGAAGTACTTACAATTGCTTCAAAATCAATCCAATCAGCATCTCTTGAGATATAGGTATTCCCATGAGCTGTACTATCAGAGGGGAAGGGTTTAAGGTTATTTGGCGGAAGCCCATATTTTTCTCTAGTCTTATCATCTCTTAGCTCACCACCAGGATACCCTATAGATGGAAAAACAGAATTATTGATAAATGTACCGTTATATAAAACAGGTGAATTATTTCGTAATAATGTNTTGTTTTTATTTTTAACTGTGAATGTAAGTTGTATNGTATCCCCAGGGAGGATNGGGTCTTTAAANTGATAAATATCGAAATTATATACCGTGTCCTCTAAAATTAAATCATTTGGCTTGTCAAATTTAAATGTACTTATTCTGCTTGANTGGTCTAAAAATAAACTATCAATTGCTTCATNAGATTTATTTACCATTAAATAAGTCCCAGAGGCTTTAAAATCTCTTTTTTCAGGGAAAAGATCTAGATTAACATTTACCGATGTTATTCTTGGTTGAACATAATTTTCATATTTTTTATACTTTTTCTCCCATTCGACCGTCGAAACTTCTCTTTCTTTAGAAGATTTTCGAATATTTAGAATATTATTTTCATAATAAATATATCCACCAATAGATAGAAACAAAATTGTAAAAAATGAAATGGATATACGGTGAAGTCCATTGAATCTTTGTTTTGCTAAATAAAACCGTTCTTTAAAACTACTGACAACCCCCCTGTAGTAAAACAATAATGTTAGTATATAGAATACNATACCAAGANATGTCCAGTAAATNTTNTATATAAAATANCTTTCAACNCTAGAGCCATATCCATTCATATCNGAGTAGCTATAGCCAGGTCCTTGACTGTATTTATATATCGACTGCTCTACACCTGCTAGACTTGTAAGTGGAATTACAATTAATAGTACAATCATTATAAAAAGTCCTAAATATGGGTTTGGGATTAATGTTTGAACTAAAAATGAAAGGAATGCCCAAATAACAAAGTATATAAGGCTTAAAAACAGGAGTTCGTAAATGTAAAGGTTTAGCTCAAAGTCATAAAAACCTTGGCTAATTTGAAAAATTAGTCCTGAAACCAAAACTAATGAAAGCAATAAAATTTGCATCTTAATTATTGCTAAAAACTTAGACCCGAAAAGAATCCAATTTTTGACTGGGGTTGTATCTATAAGCTCGTTAGATTTGAAAATCCTAGATCGATGGATTAACATTCCTGCGTACAAAAAAGTGCAAATATTTATTGAGAGAGTTAGCGTTTCGCCTGCTTCAAGCATTCTCCAAGTTCTAGGAAGTGTTGGAGTTCCAAGAATATCTCCAACTTCAAAAAGAGTTAATACATTTATTAGTAATCCAAATAAAACAATACAAACAAACGGAAGACTTTTTACAATGTAAAGAAAGTCAATATTTGATAGTTTGTTGAGAAGCTTTAATTGCGAAGACAGTTTAAAGTCTAAATTGACTTTCGGTAAATTTATATTGACTATTCCTAAAAAGTTATGGGGTTTTATCTTGTTTATCGCCTTCTTTTTAAAAGAAAAACTAATAGGATTCTGACTAAATGAAAAAGAACGATAAATGGCGGCAAACAATATAGCAGATAATCCCAACCATATTAGCCGATTATAAATAAATACCCCTTTAATCGGAATGTAAAGTTCATTTTGTTCAGCAACTGTCCAATATTGAGTGTAATATTGTAGGGCTAAATCCCCAAAGGGATCAATAAGAGCAGAAAAAAGCCTGTTTTCAGCCTCCTCAGAAAACCCAACCAAGAAGCCCTGTAAAATCAGTAAAACCAAGACAAAAATAAAGCCAGCCGAAATATTTCTTGTAAATGTTACAACTCCAAAAACAAGTAATCCAGTAAAAATCAGATTAGGAAGAATGTATATAATATATATATCAAAGTATGGTCTTAATTCAAAAGATTTTAAAAGATCTGGGTTTGTCCCCGGTAAAATAAAACCTAAACCAATTCCTAAAGCAATAATCAGTACGATGAGGTGTACCATAAAAACCCCACTCAAAAGCTTGGCAAACAGGTATTGTAGCTTTGTAAATGGATATGAATAAAGAATGAAATGNGCTTCAGANTTATAGTCTCTATATATTCCTACTCCNATTATTGAAGGGTATAAGAAAATAATTAATGAGCTAAGCCCTCCAAATAACATTGCGATTGCGTAGGGGGAATTAACAATCCTAGAGGAGCCTANCGTCACAGAAACCGAGTCGAAAAGACCTGCTGAAGCCCCTGAGCTAAATAAACCAATTGCAAAAAAAATGATCGCATAAATATAGAATGCAGGTCTTTTGAACCAATAACTTAACTCATTAGAAAAAATATTATATAACACTACTAAGAATTTTCTTTTAATGTGATAAAGTATACGTCCTCCAGATTTGGATCAACTTTTTTAAATCCTTTATTTGTCTTACTCTCAGAGTAAATCCGAATATTAATTGAATTATCTGGATTAAAACTAGTTGATAAAATATTTAGGTTCTTATTTAATTCATCGATTTGATTTTTGCCAACGATTTTTGTCCAAATTTTTCCTTTTAGCTCTTTGGTTGAGTCCGTGGGTTTTATTTGTTTTAGAATTCTACCATTATTCATAATTGCCATATTATTACAAAGTTCTTTTACATCCTCAACAATGTGTGTAGAAAATATAACAGTAGAATTTGAACCGATTTCCCTTAATACATTTAAAAATCGCTGTCTTTCTGCGGGATCAAGTCCTGCGGTAGGTTCATCGACAATAATTAGTTTGGGATTATTTATAAGAAGCTGGGCAATTCCAAACCTTTGTTTCATACCTCCTGAAAAACCGCTTACATTTTTCCATCTGGCATCTTCTAGGTTAGTGATTTCAAGAAGATTATCAATCAATTCTTTTCTTTCCTTTTTACTGGAGACACCCTTTAATGTTGCAAAATAATTAAGTAACCTATCCGCAGTCATTTTTGGATAAACGCCAAATGTTTGTGGGAGGTAACCTAAAATTTTTCTCAATGAAATATTATCCTCCAGCACATTAATGTCATTAAAGAAAATTTCACCATCGTCAGGACTTTGAATTGTAGCTATGGTTCTCATTAAAGAAGATTTACCAGCACCATTAGGACCTAATAGCCCAAACATTCCGGTTCCAATTTCAAGATTCACTCTATCTAATGCTTTAACACCATTTCTGTAGGTCTTAGAAAGGTTTTTTATGGATAAATTCATGTATCGCAGACTTATATTATTTTTGATTCTTAAAATTAACTAAAAATTATGAAGTATTTCATCTTAGCATTTAAACAAGCATTCAATTTTAAAGGTAGGGCTAACAGGCCAGAGTTTTGGTATTTTACCCTTTTTTCTACTATCATTTATATCATATGTTTATTTATTGATAATCAAGTTTTAGGTACATCTATGACAGAAAGTGGATTAATTGGTGGGATTTATTCGCTTATTTCCTTTATACCAAGCTTTTCTGTAACAATCAGAAGGTTACACGATGTAAATAAAAGCGGTTGGAACCTTTTATGGGTATTTACAATAATTGGAATCCCTTATGTACTTTATTTAGAAATAAAGAAAGGTAATGATGGACCAAATAATTATGGCGAAGCTTCCACAAACTAAATTTAATTATATTTCAATATTTGAATTGTATCAGTTTGAGGCCTTAAAACTCTTTACAAATCTTAAGTTTTGTTTCAAAACAGATCAATTGGGACTACTAATACAATAAAACAGTTATGCTATTATATAGTAAATCGTTTTTTTATTTTTGAGTATGGCTAAATCATGGAAAGAAAAATTTTTTTCAAAAGAGAATTTTGAAATAAAGACGATTCAAAAGAATTTTTGGGGTCATGTTGCTGGTTCGAAAATGTTAATACCCACTCCTTTAATGATTCAAGAATATATAAATCAAATTGAATCAGGAAAGGTTTCAAAAATTGAAACCATGAGAAATGACTTAGCTATTGAAAATGGTGCAGATTTTACTTGCCCAATGACTACTGGAATTTTTTTGAAAATTGTAGCTGAATATAATTATGAAAAATTGAACCAAAAGCGTGTTGATATCTGCCCATTTTGGAGAATCATAGACCCCAATAGCAAGTTTTCAGAGAGGCTTTCCTTTGACAAAAATTTGATTGTCAGTAAAAGGAATAAAGAAGATATTAGTGTTTGATGAATAATTTGTTATTGAAGAAGATTAAACAAAGATAAATTCAAGCAATCATTAGCATAGAATAAAAGCTTCATTTTCTAAAATAACTTTTTTAGATAGGTATCATTCTTACTGTATTTGTTAAGTAAAATGAAACTATTGAAAAATAACATACCTTTAGTTCATGAATAATCGATTAGAAAGACTTTTATGGAATGTCCGTTATGTGACATTATTAGCCGTTATACTTTCAATTATCTCTTCTATTTACCTTATGATTCTTGGGAGTTGGGAGATTATTGAAGCTATTCTATTTTACAATCCGCTGATTAACTCCTCTATCTCTGAAAACAACGAACTTCTTTTTAAAATAATTTCTTCTATAGATTTATTTTTAATTGCAATCGTGTTGTTAATTTTTGGATTTGGAATTTATGAACTTTTTGTCAGTGAAATTGATTTTACTCATTCGAAGTTTAAAGAGTCGACTTTAATAATTCGAGATTTAGATCAATTAAAAAACAAAATTATCAAGGTCATCATTATTGTTTTAATCGTAAAGTTTTTTGAGAAAATATTGAAGTACTCCGAGAGCTTTTCATCTACAACTGACATTCTCTATTTTGGTTTGTCAATCCTTTCGATTTGTGTAGGGTATTACTTGCTCAATAGAAAATAAATTTTTTAAGGCTTCCGAATATTCGCCACCAGTTCCTGTATGTCTTTACTCGGTGCTGGGGTTCCGCTGCTGATGATAAGGGTGACAACAAAATTGGCAATCATCGCGATGCTTCCAAAGCCCTCAGGCGATATCCCAAACCACCAATCGGCCTTAGTGCCTCCCCCAAACCATCCAAACTTAAACTTGAGCATATAGAACAGCATCAGTGTTACCCCCACCAGCATACCACTAATCGCACCTTCTTTATTGATGCGTTTGGAGAATATTCCAAGTAATATGGCTGGGAAGAACGATGAGGCTGCCAGCCCAAATGCCAAGGCTACTGTTGCTGCTACAAAGCCTGGTGGGTTGATGCCAAAGTAGCCTGCCAGACACACTGCTCCTGTTGCAGCGATACGTGCAGCAATGAGTTCTCCTTTTTCAGAGATCCTGGGCATCACCATTTTTTTAAGAAGATCGTGTGATACTGCCGATGAGATCACTAATAGGAGTCCTGCTGCTGTGGACAGTGCTGCTGCCAATGCCCCTGCTGCCAATAGAGCAATCACCCAGTTGGGAAGCTGTGCGATCTCTGGGTTGGCAAGTACCATGATGTCTGCATCAACTGTCAGCTCGTTGGTTGTGGTGTCGGCCGTGTATTGAATTAGGCCATCTTCGTTTTTGTCCGTAAAGCCAAGTAGGCCTGTGGTCTCCCATTTGTCAAACCACTCTGGCATGTCCTTATAGGGTTGGTTGCTTACTGTCTCAATAAGGTTGGTTCTTGAAAACACGGCAATCGCAGGTGCTGTGGTGTAGAGAATGGCAATAAACAACAGTGCCCAGCCAGCTGACTTTCGTGCATCACTGACTTTCTTAACAGTGAAGAAGCGTACAATCACGTGTGGTAGTCCTGCAGTTCCGACCATCAGTGCCATGGTGATGCAAAACACATCTAGCATGGATTTACTCCCTGAGGTGTATTCGTGAAAGCCGAGTTCTCTATGTAAGCCGTCGAGCTTGTCCAAAAGGTATACCCCATCTGCACCACTTGATCCAAAACCGAGTTGTGGAATCACATTGCCTGTGACTAAAAAGGAGATATAGATCGCTGGTACCATAAAGGCAAAGATCAGTACACAATATTGAGCCACTTGGGTGTAGGTGATGCCTTTCATGCCTCCCAGTACTGCATAGAACAACACAATCCCCATGCCGATTAGAACGCCTGTTACAATGTCTACTTCTAGGTATCTAGAGAACACAACTCCTACCCCACGCATCTGTCCAGCGATATAGGTAAAGGAAACAATCAGTGCACAAAACACAGCTACCGATCGGGCGGTGTTGGAGTAATACCTATCCCCTATAAAGTCAGGTACGGTAAACTTGCCAAATTTTCTAAGGTATGGCGCGAGCAGTAAGGCCAATAGTACATAACCGCCTGTCCAGCCCATAAGGTACACTGACCCATCATAGCCGCCAAAGGAGATGATCCCTGCCATGGAGATAAACGAGGCTGCCGACATCCAGTCAGCTGCCGTTGCCATGCCATTGGCAATGGGGTGAACCCCTCCGCCTGCCACATAAAACTCTTTTGTGGAGCCAGCACGCGACCAAATCGCAATGCCGATATACAAGGAAAAACTCAGTCCAACCGCAATCCAAATCCAATATTGAAGTTCCATCGCTTATTTGTTTTGAGTTTGATCGAGTTTATTCATCAGGTAGATGTAAGTGAAAATAATGGCTACAAAGCCAAAAATAGATCCCTGCTGGGCAAACCAAAAGCCGAGTTTAAAGCCACCGATTTGAATGGTGTTTAACTGCTCTACAAATAATATCCCGCAGCCAAAGGAGACGATAAACCATAAACTCAAAAGGATACTGATGTAACGAATATTTTTCTGCCAATAAGTGTTTTTCATAAGTGAAGTGGTGAATTAGTTTCGTAATCGTTTTGCAAAAATCGCAAAGCCAAAAATGATGAGATAGCACGGAATCAGAATATAATAGCTCTCTTGTGCAGAGGTGGCCAAGGCATCAGATGATGAAAGCCCTGACTGCATTAGCGTTTCCTTGCCTTGGTCTACCAATCGTCCGTAAAGCGGTGGGATAATCGCTCCTCCAGCGATTGCCATGATCAGTAAAGCAGATGCCGTTTTGGTGTGTTTACCAAGACCCTCAAGAGTAAGTGGCCAAACTGCAGGCCAAACTAAAGCATTGGCAATTCCCAAAGCAGCAACAAACAAAACAGATGTAAAGCCATCTGTCATTAAGATCAAGACACTAAAAACGATACCCAAAAGAGCACTGATTTGTAATGCTTTTTGTTGGCTGATGTACTTTGGAATCAAAACTACTCCAAGGGCATAGGTTGCTACCATAGCCATGAGTGTAAACGTGGTAAAAAACTTGGCAGTTGAGGCTGAAATACCGAGAGCGATTCCGTAAGCAATGATAGAATCTCCAGCAATAACTTCAGCACCAACATACACAAATAAGGTTAGCATCCCAAGCCATAAGTGTGGGTATTGAAAAATTATTTTATGAGTTTCCTCATCTGACTGTGTATTGGTGTCTATGGCTGCCTCTACATTGGGTAATGGTGCTTTCCGCATCAAAAGACCCAGCACAAATAAGACAACAACCATGATCACATAAGGGGTGAAAACACTATCGGCCATTTGATCTAAAAGCGTTGCTTTTTCGCTAAGGGAAACGTTGTCGAGTTGGGCCTTGACTTCATCAATCCCTTTGAGGAGAATCGCCCCGAATATAAGTGATCCCAAAGCACCCGCAACCTTATTCGCAATCCCCATAATCGCAATGCGTTGAGCACCGCTTTCTATGGGGCCAAGTATGGTGATATATGGATTAGCAGCCGTTTGCAAAATGGTCATCCCCGTACCTTGTATAAAAATACCAGTCAAAAACATCCAATAGGTACGGGCTTCAGCAGCTGGAATAAATACCAGTGCACCGATAGCCATAATGAAGAGTCCGATAGACATGCCCATTTTATAACCCACTTTTTGCAGTAGATATGATGCAGGAAGAGCCATAACTACAAATGATATATAGGACGCAGAGGCAACAAGATAGGACTGTGCTTCTGTAAGCTCATTGATGGTCTTCATAAATGGAATTAATGCTCCATTTACCCAAGTGATAAATCCGAAAATGAAAAAAAGTCCTGCGATGATAGCAATCGCAGTTTTGTTGTTTGAATTGGTATTCATTTTTTGTTTTTTTCAATATAGATAAATCATCTGTAATATTGCCATACGTAAAGAATCTAAATCAATATAAATTACTTTTTGATTGGCTAAAATATTGATGATTATTTCAGATTTACCAAATTAATGATAGAATTATATAAAAATCGCAATAAATTCGCTGTAATTTTAGATTGCAGTCAAAATGCAGCACTAGTTAATCCTCACTAACCGCCCAGAGAGTATAAATTTGGATTATGAAAAAAAAACTGGGATTAGACTCCAATACTTTCCTTTCCCTGTCTAAATCCATACCAAACGATGTAACCATAGCAACCGATCAGTAATATAAGAGCCATTTTAAACCCATATAAATCTGTCATATAACCATACAGTGGCGGAATAATCGCTCCACCAACAATCATGGTACACAGAATCCCAGATGCTTGGGGCTTTAAATTGTCTAAACCTTCCAAGGATAAACTGAAAATAGTGGGAAACATTATGGAATTAAAAAGGCCAACTGCCAAGATGGAAACCATAGATACGATACCCATCGTCTGAGAAGAAATCAATATCATGATAACAGCCCCAGTAGCAAAAAAGGAAAGCACACGTGAAGGACGAATGATCTTGGTAAGGTAAGAGCCAACAAAACGACCAATCATGGCGCCACTCCAATAAAAGGTAACAAAAGCACCCAATATACCATAGTCACTAACGACTTCTAAATCTTTACCCAATAGCGTAGAAGCAATCGAAGAGAGAGTTTCATTTTGCTTAACCACAGCTGTCAATCCCATATCATAAAAATAATTGACCAAATAACTGCCTATAGCTACCTCAGCTCCTACGTAAATAAAAATCCCTAGCGCACCAAGAAGTAAAGATTGTTTTCTGAAAAGTAAATTGTAGCCACCTTTTGGAGCCGATGAAAGCATTTTTGGTAATTTGACAAACACAAAAACCAAAGCCAGAAGAATGATAAAAGATGTGATAACCAAAAATGGGGTTTGAACTGCAGTTGCTTCAGTGACTAAATAAGCCTCACGAGCTGTAGCCGTCAGTTCAGAAATCTCATCACTCGACTTGACTTTGTCACTTAACAAAAAAGATGCTCCTAAAATCGGAGCGATAGAGGTACCTAATGAATTAAATGCTTGTGATAGATTGAGTCTACTTGCAGCACCCGCTTCGGGCCCCAGTACGGCAACGTAAGGATTGGCAGCAACCTGAAGAACCGTAATACCGCCGGCGAGTATAAAATAAGCCAGTAAAAAGATGTTAAACTCTCGAAATGATGCTGCAGGATAAAACAAAAAACAACCTAACGCCATGGTGATTAGCCCAACAACAATCCCTTTTTTGTATCCAATTTTCGAAAGTAAAAAACCTGCAGGAATGGAAAGAATAAAATAAGCTCCAAAAAAGGCAAACTGTACCAAGCCAGCTTGAAAATAAGTCAGTGTAAATAAGTCTCGAATCCGTGGGATTAAGCTATCGACAAGAACTGTTATAAAGCCCCATAAAAAAAACAAAGAGGTTAAAAAAATAAAAGCCGTTCTGTAGTTGTTTTTTGATTGATTCATCTGTATGATTTTTTGGTTATTAAAGTTTGGAATGATTTTTCCTGATGTTTCATTGTTTTTAATTATTTGTTGAGGCATATTCACCAAAGATTTTTTTGCCTAACTGCAGCTATTTGATTACCGATATATTTCTAATTTTTTCTTGTAATAATTTTTTGGCTCCATTCATAAAAAAAGACTTTAAATAAAATATTTTTATATTTAAAGATTAAAAGTGTGTTGGATTATAATAAAATTTTGCAGTACATTTAATATTCGACATACTGTTTAAAATTTGATTAAGTATAAGTCTTTGGTGCACTAGATTTGAAGACATAAAAAAAATTATAAGTCCTCTTCCAAAAATATAAATTTTAAAATAACATTAACCAAAATGAAAAGAATCCAATTCTTACAAAACCTATCCATGGCGGTTTTTGGAATTTCAACTTTGGGCTTCGCTGGTCAAAACATGAAAAAAAATCAATTAAAATCTAAAAACGTCAACAAAAAAACAATAAAGTTGTCTTTGGCACAGTGGTCATTAAATAAATCGATAAATGAAGGTATTTTAGATCCTTATGACTTTGCTAAAGTCGCTAGTGAATATGGGTTTTCTGGCCTTGAATATGTAACCCAGCTTTACAAAGAAATTTATAGTAAAACAGATAAGACTAAAGCCATAGGGACTTTTGTGAAAAAAAGTTTGTATGAGTCCCAAAAATTTGGTTTAAAAAATGTTTTAATCATGGTTGATGAGGAAGGTGATTTATCAATCGAAAATCAATCTGAGCGTTTATTGTCAATCGAAAACCATAAACGTTGGGTTGATGCTGCAGCAGAAATGGGTTGTCATTCGATTCGCATAAATTTATATGGAACTACGAAAATAGAACGTTGGAAAGAGGTTTCTAAAGAAAGTCTACTTAAGCTTTCAGAGTATGCGTCGTCTTCTAAAATTAATATTCTTGTTGAAAATCATGGTGGCTTATCGTCTAATGCTAAATTACTAATGGAAGTCATTAACGACATTAACCTCCCCAATTGTCGCACACTTCCTGATTTTGGTAATTTTTGTATTGAAAAAAGAGGGGATGAATGTATTTACGAATATGACAAATATGTGGGCGTTGAAGAGCTTTTGTCAAAAGCAGGTGCTGTGAGTGCCAAATCTTATGACTTTGACAGTCAAGGAAACGAGACAACAATTGACTTTCAAAAAATGTTAGGTTTGGTCAAAAAGGCTGGATACACTGGATATATTGGCGTGGAATATGAAGGAAATCGCCTTTCTGAAAAAGAGGGGATTTTATTCACCAAAAAATTGATTGAGAGATTTATCTAACAACAGATCCATTATGAAATTATCTATCAAAATACAATTGTCGATAATGATGTTTCTCCAATTTTTTATTTGGGGAGCATGGTTTGTAACCATGGGAACATTTTTATCACAAAACCTCACCGCAACGGGTGCAGAAACTGCGATGGCATACTCCACCCAATCTTGGGGTGCAATTATTGCACCCTTTATTATTGGTCTGATTGCCGATCGTTTTTTTAATGCAGAAAAAATACTCGGCGTTCTTCACTTGGCTGGTGGCGGATTAATGTTAATGATGTTCAGAGCTGAAAGCTTTGATAATTTTTATCCTTTTGTGCTTGGATATATGATTCTCTATATGCCTACACTCGCTCTTGTCAACTCGGTTTCATTTTATCAAATGAAAGATGCTGCAAAAGAGTTTTCCTTGATCCGTGTATTTGGCACTGTGGGTTGGATCATTGCCGGAACACTAATTAGCTACTACTTTTCATGGGACAGTTCGTCATCTGTTGCTGATGGAATGCTAAAAAACACCTTTTTGATGGCTGCTTATGCATCCTTTGCCTTAGGAGCTTTTAGTTTTTTCTTGCCCAAAACACCTCCCTCCAGTAGGACAGGTGATAAGGTGAGTGTGCGCCAAATTTTGGGTTTAGACGCGCTAAAACTTTTCAATGATAAAAATTACCTGATTTTTTTCATCTCATCCATCTTGTTATGTATTCCTTTGGCTTTTTATTACCAAAACGCAAATCCTTTTTTAACAGAAATTGGATTGAGCAATCCAACAGGAAAGATGGCTTGGGGCCAAGTGTCAGAAGTGATATTCATGCTTTTACTCCCCTACTTTTTGATTCGACTCGGCCTGAAAAAAACACTGTTAATTGGGATGTTGGCATGGGTGCTTCGATATCTACTTTTCGCTTACGGCAATGCAGATGAAAAAACTGCTATGTTGATTGTTGGAATTCTTTTACACGGTATTTGTTATGACTTCTTTTTCGTGACAGGGCAGATTTATACCGATGCGAAAGCAGGTCCTAAAATCAAGAGTGCTGCGCAAGGTCTCATCACTTTAGCAACCTACGGAATTGGAATGCTGATCGGGTTCTGGTCAGCAGGGAAAATTTATGATGCCTACACAATCGAAGGAGTGCATCAGTGGAAAGATATTTGGTTGGCTCCTGCTGGATTTGCCTTCTTAATACTTATTCTATTTCTACTTGTATTCAAAAATGAAAAAATAGAGGTGAATGAATAAAATACGTCTTGGGATTCTCGGCGGTGGTGGCGATTCGTTGATCGGGCCAGTACATCGCATTGCGGCATCGATGTTTGATCGGTATGAACTCATTGGAGGGGTTTTCAACCCAATTTGGGAAGAGAATATCGGGTTTGCAAAAAAACTTGGCTTACCTAAAAGCCGCATATACAAAGACCTTGAGGATTTTATTGGCAATGAGACCGCTTTGCCTACTGACCAGAGAGTGCAAGTTGTTTCTGTTCTCACTCCCAACTTTTTACATTTTCCAATGGCCAAACGATTGCTTGAAGAGGGCTTTCATGTGATTTGTGAAAAACCGTTGACTACAAGTTATCGTGAAGCCTTGGAATTGAAAAAAATCAGAGAGGAGAAACAATCGATTTTTGCGGTCACCTATACCTACACTGGCTATCCAATGATTCGACAAATGCGAAGCATGATTCAAAACGGTGATATTGGAGAAATCCAGAAAATTGATGCCCAGTACTATCAAGGTTGGATCAATCCAGTCATTCATAGCCCAGAAAGTCGAAAGTCCGTTTGGCGTCTTCAACCCGAAAAATCTGGGCAGAGCTGTTGCATTGGAGACGTTGGAACCCATGCTTTCCAAATGCTCGAATATGTGATGGGACAAAAAATCAAAACCATTTTGGCCGATTTAAATTATTTATATGAAGACAATTTTATGGACATTGATGGTACTATTTTATTGCGCATGAGCGGAAACGCCAAAGGTGTACTGCGAGCAAGTCAAATTGCAACAGCTGAAGAAAACAATTTTACCATTGCAATATATGGAACCAAAGGTCATCTGAAGTGGGCGCAAGAAAACCCCAACTATTTATACTTTGGTTTAGAAAATACCCCCTTACAGGTTCTCAAACCAGGGCATGAATACAATACAAATTCTGCAAACGATGCAACAAAACTACCACCAGGCCACCCAGAGGGTATTTTTGATGCTATGGGTAACATTTACAACGGGGTTGCAAATGCCATCGCTAAAAAAGCAGTTGATGGTTCTTATCCAGATTTGTACGACGGCGTTAGAGGGATGCAATTTATTGAGGCCGTTGTTCAGTCGCATCAATCTGGTAATACATGGATAGAAATGAAATAAAGCGATATGAAAACAATCAAAGGACCTGCTATTTTTCTTGCGCAATTTGTAGATGACAAGGCGCCGTTTAACACTCTAGAGGGAATTTGTAAATGGGCATCTGATATAGGTTATGTAGGTATTCAAATCCCAACTTGGGAGTCCTTTTTAATTGACTTGGACAAGGCAGCGGAAAGTCAAGACTATTGTGACCAGCTCAAAGGAACTGTAAACTCTTTTGGTCTGGAGATCACCGAGCTGTCTACCCATTTGCAAGGTCAACTCGTAGCTGTTCATCCGGCCTATGATCTGATGTTTGACAACTTTGCGCCAGAACATTTAAAAGGTAAACCCAAAGCTAGAACAGAATGGGCGATAGAAACTGTGAAAAAAGCAGCTATCGCGAGCCGTAGACTCGGGTTGACTGCACATGCGACTTTTTCAGGTGCTTTGCTATGGCATACTTGGCATCCTTGGCCGCAAAGACCCCCTGGTTTGGTGGAAATGGGCTTTGCAGAATTGGCGAAACGATGGATGCCCATCCTTGATATTTTTGAGAAAAATGGTGTGGACGTTTGTTATGAAATTCATCCTGGTGAAGATTTACATGACGGAGTTACGTTTGAACGATTCTACGAAGCCACTAACAAGCACAATCGAGTTAAAATTTTATATGACCCGAGTCATTTTGTACTGCAGCAATTGGATTATATTTCCTATATCGATCACTATCACGAGTTTATCAAGGCCTTTCATGTCAAAGACTCCGAATTCAATCCTACTGGCAAGAAAGGGGCATTCGGCGGCTATGAAGATTGGCAACACAGAGCAGGTAGATATCGTTCACCAGGTGACGGACAAATCGATTTTAAAACCATTTTCTCAAAACTAACTGAGTATGGTTGTGATGTCTGGGCAGTTATGGAATGGGAATGCTGCATCAAAAGTCCCGAGCAAGGTGCACGAGAAGGGGCGTCTTTTATTCAAAAACACATCATTGAAACCACGGACAAAAAGTTTGATGACTTTGCAGGTGGCGACATTGATCAACATAAGCTTAAATCTATTCTAAACCTTAAACCATGAAAAACCTAATTGCGTTATTTATCATAATTTGCTTGTTTGCTTGTCAAACAAACTCCAATAAGAAAAAAGAAACAAAAGCATCCAATCAATGGGTCTCCCTGTTCAATGGTGAGTCTTTTGATGGATGGCACATATATAATGGTGGTAGCCCTTATGGAGCTTGGTCCATTGAAGACCAAGCCATGAAGTTTTCACCCAATAACAAAAAAGAAGGCGACCCTGTTATGAACCTCGTGTCTGATAAATCTTTCTCAAATTTTGAACTTTCGTTGGAGTGGAAGATTTCAGAAGCCGGTAACAGTGGAATTTTTTGGGGGGTAATCGAAACACCTGATTATTCCGAACCCTATTACACAGGTCCCGAAATTCAAGTTCTAGATATGGGAGATCCAAAATATGATCCTGCTGCAGAAAAAGAAAAAGAATATTATGAAGCTGGTGCGCTATACGACCTAGTTAAGCCATCTCAACAAGTGGCTAAGCCTGCTGGTATGTGGAACCATGTTCTATTACATATTGACCATAATAACAATCATGGTCATGTCGTGCTTAATGATGTCAAGATTGTTGAGTTTCCCGTCCATGGAGAGACCTGGGAAAAAATGATCTCCGAATCAAAATTTAGTGAATGGAAGGAATTTGGCATCTCAAAAGTGGGTAAAATCGGCTTGCAAGACCATGGAAACACCGTTTGGTATCGAAACATCAAAATCAAAGAACTCGAATAAACCATGAGACAGTTGATCCTTTTAATGTCATTGCTACTGATTTCATGTGGCGGCGACTCAACACCAAAGAAAAAAATAACTTACGGACAAAAAAGCACAGTAGAAACCAAAACGGTAGACGAAAACAAAACACCATTTATTGATTTGTCAGCTGTAGGAATTGGTCCGGTTGAAAGTTTAACTTTTACAGATTACAATCAGGATTTGGCTGCTACTGGAAAAGATCTCTTTGGTCAAAAATGTACTGCATGTCACAAGACAGATGCACGCTACATCGGACCATCACTCAAAGGAATCTATGACAGACGAAATCCTGCTTGGGTTATGAATATCATGCTAAATCCGACAGAAATGATAAAGAAAGACCCCATAGCAATTCAACTGCTTAAAGATTACAACAATGTCGTTATGTATAACCAAAACTTAACTTTCGATGAGGCGAGAGCGCTGGCGGAATATTTTCGTGATTTATAATTCTCCAAATGCGATAAGCGATTTGTGGTGAGTCATATTTAGTTTTTTTTGTAAATTACAAGAAACTAAAGACGAAACAATGAAAAAAACAATTTTTACGATTTTATTTTCCATTATATCGATTGGTATAATGGCTCAATACCAAGTGCATCATTACTACCATGTGCCATCAGATCAGTTGGCGAGTTTTATAGAAAAGGAAGTTAAATATTGGTCTGTTTATCACAAAAACGGTATTGACAAAGGTTATCTTTCAAGTTGGGCACTCTATCAAACTTTCGGAAAAACAACCAATCCTGATAAACTTGGCAATATTGTATTTGTGAAAAATTATTCTTCACTTGATCAACTCAATAATATGTTTGCCATGTATTCAGATCCTGATATGATGAAAGGCATAGACGCCAGCATCGATGAAATGGCAAATCCAGATTATTCTGTTGGGATGTATATTGTAAGAGCTGAAGAAAGCATAGGTGGATTGGCAGAAACATATGTTGTTAATTTTGGTAAGCCTGATAATCTTAACGGATTTGTTGAGGAAAATCGAAATCTATGGAAGCCGCTATTCCAAGGATTGATTGAGAGTGAAGAAACTGGACTAATTTCTTGGGGTGTCCGTACAACAATTTATCCACTTGGATCAAATACTAATCATACTGTCTTTACGTACGACGGTTATTCTTCATTAAGTCATGCGCTGAAAGCACTTGAAACTAGCTATTTAGACAGCAATGTAGACTCTGCTACCTTGGAGCAATCTAAAATGAGTGAATACGATCCCAACGGATTCTCTGACATTATTATTTACCAACTTATTAAAAGGGTTTTAGGTGAATAGATCAACTTTTAGACATCACAAATCATTATGGCCTCTTTCAAAGAGGCCATTTTATTTTCTGATTTTGGAACAAATTCTTGAGATAAATACCCATTAAAACCTGTTTCTGCTACGGCCTTTGCAATTGCACTGTAATTGAGTTCTTGCGTTTCGTCGATTTCACCCCTTCCTGGAACACCAGCAGTGTGGTAGTGCCCAAAGTACGTGTGGTATTTTCGAATGGTATCGATTATATTACCTTCTTGGATTTGCATATGATAGATGTCATATAGCAACTTAAAATGATCAGAACCAATCGCTTTGCATAAAGCAATGCCCCATGCCGTGGAGTCACACATATAGTCTGGGTGGTCTTGCTGATTAAACAATTCCATTTGAACGATAACCCCATGTTTTTCTGCTGTTGGCATAATCTGACGGAGCCCATCCACACAGTTTTTCAGTCCAGTTTGATCGTCCATTTCTCGTCGGTTTCCACTAAAGCAAATCAAATTTTTATACCCATTTTCTGCTACCAGTGGAATCATTTTCAAGTATCTATCGATAAGCTCTTCATGATATTTCGGATCATTCCAGCCCTCAGTCAAACTTATTTCGGCCCCATTACACATCGAGCAGTCGATGTTGTGTTTCTGTAAAATCGACCAGTCGTCTGGACCTACGAGATCGATTGCATTGATGCCAAATTTTTTGATTTGTTTCAAAAAGCTATCCAAAGGGATATCATCAAAACACCAACGCGAAACACTGTGTTTAATATTTCCCTTCAGCTTTCGATTATGATTTGATTTGTTCCCGTCAATCCCTAAGCAACCTGTTAGAAATACCCCTGCTCCAATTCCATAATTCAAAAATGTTCTTCTATCCATTATTGTCATCTAATTTCCAACCATCTCTATACATTCCACGTATAATGTAGTCAAGGTCAGGTCGACTTTTAACTTGCATATTTTTTCCATCCCAATATAATTTCCTTGCTGGAGATTCGCCCAAACCACTTTGTTTATTTTGGGCATTGAAAACTGCAAGATTCCCCATCAATACGATTTCTGTGAGTTTACCTGCAAGTGAAAAATTTGATTTCGTTTTACCACCCTGAATACAAGCATTAACAAACTCTTCGGCATGTCCATTCAAAATTTCTGTTTTACTTTCTTTTTTTCTTTGTAAACTATTATTTGCACCATTATAGAGAAAAAGTCTTGGATTTGCTGAGTATACATCAGCAATGATAATTCCTTTTTCTCCGAAAATGATTGTGCCGCCACCTGAAGCACCTAATGGCTCTGTAAGGGCAAGACCTTCCGGTTGATCGGGAAGGATGCCACCGTCATACCAATTGAGATCTATAATACCATGCTTTTCAATTTCAAATTCCATTTTAACTTTTGAACTAGCTGGAAAGGAAACCGATTTTTTCGCGCGAACAAAATCATCAATCCAAAATGTGGAGCAACTCGCTTCGGCACTTAATGGATAATTTAAATTGAGAGCATTGAAAGGCGTTTCGATAATATGGCAACCCATATCGCCAAGAGCACCAGTTCCAAAGTCCCAATAACTTCTCCATTTGAATGGTAGATAGGACGAGCTATAAGAACGATAAGCCGCTGGCCCCAACCATTGATCCCATTCTAGGTTTTTTGGAATAGCTTGTTCAGTAGGGATTTCAGTAAAACCTTGCGGCCATACAGGGCGATTTGTCCAGCAATCAATTTTTGTGACTTTACCAATTTCACCTTTTTCAATCCAACGTTTAATGATTGTAGAACCGCCACCTGAAACTCCTTGGTTTCCCATTTGCGTGACGATCTTTTCTTTTTTTGCGGTATCAGCCATTATTCTTGCTTCATAGATATTATGGGTTAATGGCTTTTCCACATAAGCATGTTTTTTAGCACGCATAAATGGAAGTGAAATACATGCATGCGTGTGATCTGGAGTAGCAACCATGATCGCATCAATTTCATTGATATGCTTATCATAAACATCTCTAAAGTCTTGATAGTAATTTACATTAGGATAAGCTTTAATAGTATTAAATGCTCGATTACGATCAACATCGCAAAGAGAAACAATCCGAACTTTAGTTGTAGATTCAAGATTTGAAATAACACCTTCACCTCTGCCTCCTACGCCAAAGCAAGCAATGTATAATAAATCACTCGGTGCTGTGTGATTTCCACCTAAAACAAAGGATGGAACAATAGTAAATGTCGCAGCACCTTGTCCAAGTTGTTTAATAAATGCTCTTCTTTTCATGGTTTAAGTTGTTTTACAATTGAATTAACGAAATATAAGATTGTAGAATATGAATTTATCATTCACAATTTAATAAAGTTTTTTTAAGTGAATTGATATAATGTAATTTTAGTCTTATTTTGTAATTGATGAAAAACCAAAAACACAAATCGATAGAACTATCTTATTCAAAGCTAATTGCAGGAACAATGTTGTGGGGGTCCTGGGGTAAAGAAATGACAAAAGCAAAGCGAATTGAGCTCATAGAAACCGCCTATGATGTGGGGATTAGCAGTTATGATCATGCAGATATTTATGGGAATTATACGACAGAAAACGATTTTGGTAATGCCTTTTCTGAGTCAGGACTATCTCGAGATAACGTACAATTCATCTCAAAATGTGGGATTGCCATGGTTTGCGAAAACAAACCTTATAAAACCAAGCATTACAATTACAGTTCAAATTATATTATTGATTCTGTTCATAATTCTTTACGAAATTTAAAAACGGAATATTTAGACCTGCTGTTATTGCACAGGCCGAGTCCCTTGCTTAATCCAGAAGAAGTTGCCAAAGCCATTAATTTTTTATTGGATTCAGGTAAAATTTTATCCTTTGGTGTATCAAATTTTACCAGCACTCAAATTGACTTATTGGCTAACTACATTCCGATTCATGTGAATCAAATCGAAATTTCATTAACTCATAATGAAACCATGTTTGATGGGCAGCTTGACTATTGTCAACGAAAACATATTCTCCCAATGAGCTGGAGTCCACTCGGAATACTGAAAAAACCGCAAAGCCAATGGCCTTCAAAGTTACAACATGCCATATTTAAACTGACTAAAAAATACGATTGCGGATTTGCTTCCATCGCACTTGCATGGTTATTAAAGCACCCGGCCAAAATTCATCCAATACTTGGAACAACTAATCCAAATCGATTAATTGAAGCTCAACAAGCACTTCAAATTCAACTTAATGAAGAAGACTGGTTTTTTCTTTTAGAAGCAGTTAGAGAAAGACCATGTCTTTAAAGTTTCGACAAAAAATAGTTTAAATTATTATTGTATGTTTAAATTTGTTAAGTAAAAATTATTGTTTCGTAAAACATTATAATGGATTTAGGTAAAGAAGTAAACTTTGATGCCATAGTTGTCGGTACGGGTATAAGTGGTGGCTGGGCAGCAAAAGAATTAACTGAAAAAGGATTAAAAACTCTAGTTCTTGAAAGAGGACCTATGGTTCGTCACATTGAGGATTATCCGACTATGAATATGGACCCATGGGATTTTGAGTTCGGAAATATAATTACAAAAGAAACTTTAAAACGTCAAGCTAAACAAAGTAGAACAGGCTATGTTTCAAAAGAAGAGTCAAAACATTTTTTTGTTGACGACGTAACCCATCCATATAATGAAGACAAATCCTTTGATTGGATTAGAGGATATCATGTGGGTGGTCGATCACTTCTTTGGGGTAGACACAGTTACCGGTTGAGTGATTTCGACTTTGAAGCAAATTTAAAAGATGGAATCGCAGTTGACTGGCCGATTCGTTACAAAGACATTGCGCCATGGTATTCTTATGTGGAAAAACATATTGGTATTTCAGGTGAAAAACTAGGTCTGCCTCATCTCCCAGATAGTGAGTTTTTAAAACCAATGGAACTCAAGTGCACTGAAAAGCATTTACGTAAGTCTTTACAAAAAAATTACTCCAATCGAATCCTTACAATGGGAAGACTAGCCCATATCTCTGAAGGAACAAAACCTGGGGCTGGTCGCATAAGCTGTCAGTACCGAAATCGATGTAGGAGAGGTTGCCCATTTGGTGCCTATTTCAGTAGCCAGTCATCCACACTTCCTATGGCCGAAGCCACGGGAAATATGACACTACGACCAAACTCGATTGTTCATGAAGTTATATACAACCCAGAGACCAAAAAAGCATCTGGTGTAAGAGTAATAGATCGAGAAACCAAAATGACATACACTTTTAAAGCCAAAGTGATCTTTTTATGTGCCTCTGCAGTAGCATCTACATCAATTTTGATGCAATCAAAATCGAGATACTTTCCAGAAGGAATGGGTAACCAATCAGGGGAGCTCGGACATAATATTATGGATCACCATTTTAAAGCCGGTGCAATTGCAGAAACTGACGAATTTAAAGATCAGTATTATATCGGAAATCGTCCAGGTGGCTTTTATATCCCTCGTTTTCGAAATTTGGGTGGTGATACAAATCATAAAGATTTTATTAGGGGGTATGGATACCAGGGCGATAGCAGCCGAGGTTCTTGGGCAAAATCTGCAAAAGAAGTAGGATATGGTCCTGAATTTACACGTTCACTGGTTAAACCAGGAACATGGACAATCGATATGAATGGTTTTGGTGAGATTTTGCCTTACCATGAAAACAAAATGTATTTAGATTACGATAAAACGGATGAGTGGGGGCTCCCAACTGTAACTTTTGATGCAGAGATAAAAGAGAATGAACTTGCAATGCGTAAAGACATGCAATCACAAGCAGTAGAAATGTTAGAAAAAGCTGGATTTAAAAATGTTAAAGCTTGGGAAGATCATTATTCAATGGGATTGGGTATCCACGAAATGGGTACTGCTCGTATGGGTCGTGACCCCAAAACATCGGTCCTAAATTCCTATAATCAACTCCACGAGGTACCCAATGTGTTTATTACTGATGGTGCATGTATGACTTCTGGTGGAAATCAAAACCCATCTCTCACCTACATGGCATTAACTGCACGAGCAGCAAACTACGCTGTTGAGCAACTCAATAAACGAAATTTATAATCTCATGAATAGGAGAAATGCTATAAAAAATTTAGGGTTATCCTTTGGAGCTCTAGCCGTTACACCAACCATGATTGGGATGCTTAAAAGTTGTGCTAGTGCAGCTTACGACTTTTCCCCAAAGTTTTTTTTGAAAAACCAATTGAATGATATGCAAATTTTACTCGATGTCATTTTACCCTCCACGGATGATGGCATTCCAGGTGCATCAGAACTTGGGTTGTTGAAATTTATTGATGGTTACTTAGATGGAGTTGTAAGTGAATACCAACTCAGTTTACTAAAGTTTGGAGTGAGTTCAATAATTTCATCTGCAAAATTGCAATCCACAACTGACCCAATTAACAAACGTTCGTATTGGGAAACTCAGGCAGATAAATACTTTGCTGCTGGTGATAGTAAAGAAAATGCTTGGAATGAAGAACTTAACACACTTTTGGAAGGGAAACTAGACAAAGAATCCATCTCCACAAATGCTTTACATTTTATGGTTTTTCAATCTTTTAGAGGATTCGCTGTGTATGCGTTTCGGATTAACAGTACGATTGGAAAAGAGTTTTTGCACTACGCACCCATCCCTGGACAGCAACTGGGATGTGTTTCCTTAGAAGAGGCGACAAATGGAAAACTCCATGCTTTTGAGGAGTAAGCATTTTGGTTTTTCTACGATGATTCCCTTATAATCAAGTCCGTCTTGATAAATATTGTTTCTTGTTCTCTACTTGTAATATTATTTTTTGTCTTTATGTTATCTGACAATTTTTTATAAGAAGCCTTTGCCATTTCGAATGCATTTTGATCAATTGTTGTCAAACGCGGGGTTGTCAGGCTTGATATTTGCCAGTTACTAAACCCTACAACTGAAACCTGATCTGGTACATCGATTGATTGTAATTTCAACTCTCTAATTGCAGCGATAGCAGAAATATCTGTTATGGCAAAAACACCATCGATATCTTTTCGCTTGTTAAAAAGCCTAGAAAAAAAACGCTGAGACTCATTAATATTATTGGGAGGAACTTGAATCACCAACTCCTCTTCAAAAGTCAAACCCGAGTCAGTGATTGCTGATTTGTAACCCAAAAATCGATCGATGGAGTTTTGTGAAAGTAAAGGTCCTCTAAGGTGAGCAATTGTTTTTTTTCCTCTAGTTATGAGATGCTCAACTGCTTTTTTGGCAGCATCACGATCACTTGTTACAACTTTATCAAACGGACTAAGCTTAGAGATTTTATCAAACTCAACAATAGGAATTCCGAGGTTTGAAATCTCAATTAAATGGTCTGGGAAACGCGTCTCATCTGAAAGGCTAATCAATATGCCATCAACATTTAGTTTTACCAAATCAAGCAAAGCCATTTTTTCTTTTTCCAAATTTTCAAATGTTGGCTTTACGATTACACTGATATTATCTTCGGAAGCTAATTCTATTATCGATTCAACAATTTTAGAAAAATAAAAATGATTGATTTGAGGCAAAACCAAGCCAATAAATTTTGTGGATTTTTTTCTAAAATTTACTGCTTGTTGATTTGGAAAATACTGCAGCTCTTTAGCAAGCTTTATTACCTTATCTCTAGTTGATCGTTTAACATCAGGATAGCCGTTTAATGCTTTTGAGACTGTTGCTACTGAAACTCCTAAAACATTAGCTAGATATTTTATTGATGTTTTTTTTAAACTCATAATTTAAATAATAGTAGAGATTATAAATCTTTTATAAATAAACTAAAACGATTTCGATAACAAATATTTAATTTTTTTTGAAATTGTAAAACACAAGATGTTATGTTTTTAGTATGTTTATTAGTAAATTATCAATTTTATAGGTGTTATTATACAATTTGAATAGTTTTTGTATAGGTTTTATAGCAACTATTATAATTAATGATCATTAAATTAGCGATTAATATTATATCGCTTGGCATTGTAATTCACAATGTCATAAAATTAACTTTAACTAAATTATAAATATGAAAAACCAAAAAACATTTTTTAGTTTTTTCTTGACTATTTGTATTGTTGGGCTAAGTTTTGCTCAATCAAGTAATGTGTCGGGAACGGTTTCAGACGCCGACGGTCCGCTACCTGGTGCAACTGTTGTAGTCAAAGGAACCAACACTGGAGTTACCACTGATTTTGATGGTAACTTTTCTATTCAAGCTGCTGGAGATGACGTTCTAGTCGTTTCGTATGTCGGGTTTGAATCACAAGAAGTTGGAGTGTCAAACCAAACCAGTATTTCGGTTGTGCTAAGTTCGAGTAATGAACTTGACGAGGTCATAATCACTGGTTATGGCTCTGTGACAAAGCGAGACGCTACGGGTGCAGTTGATGCTGTTTCTGCTGGTGATTTCGACCAAGTATCCGCGGACTCTCCTGCTCAATTACTTAGAGGTAAGGTTGCGGGTGTTCAAATTACTAGTTCAACTGGTGAACCTGGAGCTGGGGTTGCAATCAGAGTTAGAGGAAACTCATCTGTTCGTTCTGGAAATGAACCTCTAATAGTAGTTGATGGAGTTCCGTTAGCTGGTGGTAATACTTCTTCAGGACTTGGTGATGAAATTCTAGGTTCTGGTAGTGCAAAAAACCCGCTTAACTTCCTAAATCAAAATGATATTGAAAGTATAAGTGTTTTAAAAGACGCATCATCTACAGCTATTTACGGTTCTAGAGGTGCAAATGGAGTGATTGTGATTACAACCAAAAGAGGCACTGTTGTTGAATCAGCTCCTAACGTGACTTATTCTGGATCTGTGAGTTTTTCATCATTTGCAGAAAACAGCTCATTTAATGATGTAATGAGTAGATCAGAGTATATCAGCAATTTACCTTCAGGTTCTGCTGTAGCCTCTGAATCAGGGTCTTACAAATGGCAAGATGTTCTTCTTCGTAATGCAACTAGTACCAATCATGACATAACTGTTACTGCAGGAGGGCAAAATTCTTCAACTCGCCTGTCAATTGGAGCTAATTTACAAGACGGTGTAGTGAACAAAACAGGAATGGATAAATACAATGTTAGTTTATACAACTCTTATAATCTACTAGATAATAAAGTTAATGTTCAAACTAGAGTGATTTATTCAGATATTGAAGATGAATCTCACCTAAATACAAACACTGCAGGTTATGTAGGTAACTTAATTGGTACCGCTCTGTACTGGAGACCAACGTTGGATGTTGTGGATGCTACTGGGGCTTATACTAATGTAAGTGATGATTATCTTAACCCTCAAGAACTTCTTGATGCTTATGATGACAATACTTTCACTAAAAGGCTTTTAGCTAATGTAAATGTTTCTTTTGCATTAAATGACAATGTTACTTTTAGAACCATTTATGGAGTTGATAGCTCTACTTCAGCTAGAGAAGCTCAGTTGTCTCCATCTATGGATATCAGAGATACTGCAAGGGCAGATGGCAAGAGAGGGCAAGCATCTATTTATAATGATGACCGCTTAAACAGAACATTTGAAAACACTTTGAATTATGTAAGTAATCTTAACGGAGTTGATGTTAATTTATTGGCTGGTTACTCTTATTATAGTTATGTAAGTGAAGGAAGTGTACTTCATGCTAAAGGGTTCAATGCTGATCAAGTAAATCTTATTGATAACATTGGAGGTGTTGTTGACGTTGCTGAAGCTTATTCAATTGGATCATACAAAAATGAAACTGAGTTGCAATCATTTTTTGCACGTGCATCATTAACGTATGACAAATTACTAGCAACTTTGACATATCGTGTTGATGGTTCTTCCAAATTTGGTGAGGATAATAAGTATGGTAGTTTCCCTGCTGTTGGTTTAGGATACAAACTTTTTGAAAATGAGAGTGGTTTAATAAACAACCTTAAAGTTAGAGGTAGCTGGGGTGTAACAGGTAATCAAGAATTTGCTGTAAACTCAGCAATATCAAAATCGAGATATAGCAATGCTTCTATTTCCGTTGTTACTAATGCTAACCCTAACCTTGAGTGGGAAACAACTACTTCTACTGGTGTAGGGGTTGATTTTGAAATTCTTGATGGAAAAGCAACTGGTTCATTGGACTATTTCCAAAGATCAACAGAAAATTTAATTTTCCCGGTTCCTGAAGCTGCTACAAAGCCAGGTCCTGCCTCGCCTAGATTTATCAATCTTGATGGTGAGCTTGTAAATACTGGAGTTGAAGTTGGATTAAACTATAACTTGGTTGATTCAAGTGATTTAACCTGGGACGTTTCTGCAAATGCATCATTCCTTTCGAATGAAATTCAAAATTTTGCTGGATTTGTCCAAACTGGTAGAATCCACGGTCAAGGTCTTTCAGGAGCTTATGCTCAGGTTTTGACAAACAATCAACCACTTTACAGCTACTATATATTTGAATTCCAAGGATATGATAGTGATGGTGCTTCTTTGTATACACAACCGGATGGAAGTGCTGGCCCATTAGGGAGCGCATCAAAAGTTCTTGACAAGCAAGCTCTTCCAAAAACAAATGTTGGTTTTTCAACAAGTGTTGCATTTGGAGATTGGACTATGAGTACTTCTTTTTATGGTGCTTTCGGTCACTATGTGTACAACAACACGGCTAATGCTTATTTTTTCAGAGGGGCATATGAAACACGTAACGTACCTGGTTCAGTTTTATCCTCTGGTCAAGCAATTGCTGATCCAAACTCCCCATCGACGAAATTCCTTGAAAAGGGTGATTTCCTGAGATGGTCAAGTTTGAATATTGGCTATGATTTAGGAGACTCTATTTTAAGTTCATTCGGAGTTACAAATGCAAGAGTCTATCTAAACGCTGATAACCTTGCAACATTTACTGATTACACTGGATTTGATCCTGAAGTAGCTATCGATAAGTCTATGGGTGGTGTACCTTCTGCCGGTATGGATTATTTAGCATACCCAAAATCCAGAACGTTTACTCTTGGAGTTAATTTGACATTTTAATTTTTAAACTATTTTAAATGAAATCTTTAATAAAATTTATTTATTGTTCAGTTATAGCTCTTGCTGTAGTTTCCTGTACAGATTTAGAGGAACAGGCACTTGATGGTGTTATTCCTGAGGGAGCTGGAGGAAGTGGTACAAGTGCTGATCTTTCAGGTTTGGTTGGTGATGTAGCTGCACTTCATAATGAGTGGAATAGAAATCTAGGTGTTCAAGAAATGCCTGGAGATGCTATGGCTGGTCCAACTAGAGGTGGTGACTGGGATGATAACGCTGCTCTTCGTCAAATCCACGCTCACACATGGGCACCTGACCATCCTTGGATTGGTGCTACATTTAATGTGTTAATGACTGGAATCTACAATGCGGATTTAATCCTCAATGATAGTTCTCAATCATCTGATCACCATGCTGCTAAGCTTTTAAAAGCATATTTCTATTTTCATATGATGGATAAGTTTGGTCAAGTACCATACAGAGACTCATATGATGATATGACTTTAGATGCTCAGGTTTACACTAGAGCAGAAGCATTTGCAATTGCCGTAAGTTTAGCTACTGATGCGCTTTCTGGATTACCAGAAAAAGCATCTGGAGGTGCTGATACGCCAAATAAAGATGCAGCCAGAATGTTGCTTGCTAAATTACACCTAAATAGAGCTGTTTTTACAGGAGAGGCGGGAGCAACTTCATTTACACATGATGCTGCTGATATGACTGCTGTAATTGATTATGTCAATGATATGACATCATCTTTAAATCAAGGGAATGGTACAGCAGATGGTACCGGATATTGGGCTAATTTTGATAAAGACAATGATGGTTCTAATGAACTTATTTGGGCTCTCAAAGTTGAACCAGGTGCTTCTGACTCAAAAGGCTTTACCGGCTATTACTGGAGAATGGGGCAACATTACAACCAAACTCCTGGTGGATGGAATGGACCTGTTATGGTTGGAGAATACTATGACTACTTTTTAGAAAATGGAGTAGCTGATGGCGATGATCCAAGAGCAACATGGTCAACTCCTGAAATTATCTCTATGATGGGTAATAATGTTGGTGTTCAAAGAGGTCAAATTAAAAAGCCTGGTGGAACTGAAGATGTTGAAGACCGTAAGGGTAATAAACTAATTTACACTAAAGAAGTTCCACTTGTTGTATTAGATCCTGTAGCAATTGAATCAGCTGGATTTAGAACAATTAAATATATTCCCGATGATTTTGATAACGCTAATGCTGACTATGCTATTTACAGAATGGCAGATGCTATGTTGATGCGTGCAGAAGCAGCTTTATTAGGCGGTTCAGGAGGTAATGCTCAAGCTGATTTAGATGCTGTTCGTGCAAGAGTTGGACTTGGCTCAATTTCAGCAAGTCTAGATAATGTTTATGCTGAAAGAGCACGTGAGCTATGGTGGGAAGGTCATCGTAGAACTGATATGGTTAGATGGGGTACATTCCTTTCATCAAAGGAACTTAAGCCAGCTGAATCAGATTCTAAATATCTACTGTTCCCAATTCCAGCTGATGCATTAATTAACCCTAATATGAACCAAAATCCTGGGTATTAATTAGGTTAATTTAAATTTCTTAAAAAGGCAAATTAATATTAATTTGCCTTTTTTTATTTCTCTTTCTAAAGCTGCTAATTTTAAAAAAGAAAAATTGTAATGTTAGCCCTATATTTTAAACAAGCTAAGTACTTTTTAGCCGGATTATCTTTAATATTTTATTCATGTTCATTCGAAGAAAATAAAGTAGACGCTCTCTTTAGCTTAGTGGAAAATACCACAACAGGAATTGATGTCATAAACAACATTGAAACAACTCGTGACTTAAATGTATTTAAATATAGAAACTTTTACAATGGAGGTGGTGTTAGCATTGGAGATGTAAACAATGATGGGTTGCCAGACTTGTACTTGACAATAAATAGAGGTCCAAATAAACTATATTTAAATAAAGGCAATTTTGAATTTGAAGATATAACTTCAATTGCTGGAGTAGCAGGAACAAAGCCATGGTCAACAGGTGTCGTCATGATAGATATAAATAATGATGGTTGGTTAGATATATATGTTTGTAATGCTGGAATAAAAAGTGGAGATGAACAAGACAATGAACTATTTATAAATAATGGTGATGGGACATTTAATGAAAAGGCCTCGGATTATAATTTGGCTGAAAGTGGAATAACTACTCATGCAGCTTTTTTTGATTATGATCAAGATGGGGATTTAGATGTATACATACTTAATAATAGTTTTATACCAGTTACAACTTTAGGATATAATGATAAGAGAGATCTTAGAGATTCGAATTGGGATGTTCCACCTCATTTAAAAGGAGGTGGGGACAAGTTATTGCGCAATGATAATAACTATTTCACAGATGTTTCAGAAGAGGCCGGTATTTTTGGAAGTCTAATCGGATTTGGCCTTGGTGTTACTTTAGGGGATGTCAATAAAGATGGTCATATAGATATATACGTATCGAACGATTTCTATGAAAGGGATTACCTATACATGAACCAGGGTGATGGTACATTTAAAGAGAAAATCCAGCAATTGGTAAATCATATGAGTCATTCATCCATGGGGGCAGATATGGCAGATTTAAACAACGATGGTTTTGTTGAAATTTATGTTACGGATATGCTACCTGAAGGAGATCAAAGGCTGAAAGAAACAACAGAATTTGAAGGGTTTGACATTTATAAGCTTAAACTAGGGAAAAACTTCTATCACCAGTTTATGCAAAATACATTACAATATAATAACAATGGAGGTTCATTTTCAGAAATCTCTACCTATGCTGGTGTTGAAGCTACCGATTGGAGCTGGGGCGCATTACTATTCGACATGGATAATGATGGATACAAAGATATTTTTGTCTGCAATGGAATTTATCATGAGCTTACAAACCAGGACTTTATGAACTTTTTCGCCAATGATGTTGTTCAAAAAATGGTTTATTCTGGACAAAAAGAAGAGGTTGAAAATATTGTAAACCGAATGCCCTCAAGGCCAATCCCTAATTATGCGTTTAAAAACAATCATGATCTTACCTTCACGAATCAATCAAAAGAGTGGGGGTTTGAAAAGCCAACCTTCTCAAATGGAGCAGCATACGGAGATCTGGATAATGACGGAGATTTAGATTTAGTAATAAATAATGTAAATGAACCCATAATGGTTTATAAGAACAAGTCATCTGAAAGGGGGAAAAATTATGTTAAAGTAAGACTTGAAGGAGATGAAGGAAATATTAATGCTATTGGAGCAAAAGTTAGTGTATACTACAGCAATAAACACGTTTATAATGAACTCATACCAACAAAAGGATTTCAATCTTCAATCGAATACACATTGAGCATTGGAATTGGGGATGCTAAAATGATTGACTCAATATCAGTAATTTGGCCTGATCAATCAACTACCATAAAAAAATCTATATCAGTAAATAAACTTCAAATTATTTCTAAAGAAAATTCGTTTAATTTTTCAGAACCTGAAAATCAGGATAACGAAACCTTTTTCAAGAACAAGTTTTTGAATGCTGAAAAACACAAAGAAGACGTTTTTGTTGATTATAACTACGAGCAATTGGTAACCAAAATGTTATCACGTGAGGGTCCAGCAATTGCTATTTCTGATATTGACAACAATGGCTTAGACGACATCTATATCGGAAGTGCTTTTGGTCAAAAATCACAACTTTTATTACAAACAAGTAAGGGTAAATTTATCAGTTCAAATCAGCCATTTATAGATGACACTTCTTTATTTGAGGATACAAGTGCAAAATTTATCGATGTTGACGGAGATGGGGATAAAGACTTATTTGTAGGATCTGGCGGTAACAATCCAACAAAAGCAAAAATCAATTATCAAGACCGACTTTATATCAATAATGGGGATGGTGAATTTTTGCATGACAAAGATGCTTTACCGCCTTACATTTCAAATTCATCTGTAGTTTCACCTTATGACTATAATAATGACGGAGCAATAGATTTATTTATTGGAAATAGATCTGTAACAGGGGTTTACGGAATTAATCCCAGCTCAATCCTTCTAGAAAATAATGGACAAGGCTCATTTAATAATGTAACAAACCTTAAAGCATACGGTCTCAACGAATTAGGAATGGTCACTGATGCTGAATGGGTTAACTTAACTGGTGATGCGCGTAGAGAACTAGTAATTGTAGGAACCTGGATGTCACCTGTTGTCTTTGCTTACAATGGGGTTTATTTTGAAAAAGTTTCATCCTCCCTAGATGATGTAAGTGGGTGGTGGGATGAAGTTTTGAGCAGTGATTTCAACAATGACGGTACAAATGATTTGGTATTTGGAAACAAAGGACTTAATTCAATATACATCGGTTCGAATGACTCACCTGCACGCATGTACATAAATGATTTTGACAATAATGGTACTCTTGATCAAATTCATACAAGAGAAATTAATGGTTTTGATAAGCCAATACATGTTAAAAATGAATTGATATCACAACTGACATATTTAAAGAAGACAAATCTTAAGTTTTCAGAATATGCAAAAAAAGATATATCCAGTTTATTCTCAAAAGATAAAGTAAACGAATCAATCATTAAGGAAGTAAATGAGACAAAAAGTATTATTGCTTTGAACGAAGGAGATTTGAATTTTGCCTTATCACCACTTCCAAGCGAAGTCCAATGGAGTTCTGTAAATACTGGAATTGTAGATGATTTTAATGCTGATGGAAATATTGATATGATACTTGCTGGTGGCGAGAATAACCTAAAGCCACAATTTGCGAAATTAGACAGTGGTTTTGCTTCGTTACTTTTGGGTAATGGAGATGGGACATTTAAATTTATAACGGTTGAAAAATCAGGTTTACAAATTAAAGGTTCTGTAAGATCCCTTGAAAAAATTAATATGGGAGATAGCCTAGGTTACTTATTTGGAATCAATGATGAAAATCCAATATTATATGCTCCAAAATAAAGCATTCTGCATATTTTTTTTAACAATGATTACTTCATGTAATCTAAAAACTCCTTTGTTTACTGAAATTGATCCTCTTAAATCAGGAATTGATTTTATAAATGTAGTTGAAGATAATGAAAAGGTAAACATTCTTGACTATTTATATTTCTACAACGGAGGTGGTGTCGCTGCAGGTGACATTAATAATGATGGCCTAATTGACCTTTTTTTTGTATCAAATCTTGAGGAAAATAAACTTTACTTAAATAAGGGGGATTTTAAATTTCATGATATTAGTGAAAAAGCCAAAATTAAAGGAAAGTCAAGCTGGAATACAGGCGTTAGCATGGTTGATATTAATAATGATGGTTGGCTAGATATTTATGTCTGTTCTGTTGTTGGTATTCATGGTTTTGTAGGACACAATGAGTTATATATCAATCAACAAGATGGTACTTTCAAAGAGCAAGCATCATCATATGGACTAGCTATACAAAATTACTCAACATCATCAGCCTTTTTTGACTATGACAAAGATGGAGATTTAGATATGTACCTTCTTAATCACGGAATTCACAATACTAGTAACTTTTTTGGAGTTGAACGTAGAGATAGCTATAATGAAATGAGCTCTGATAAATTCTACAAGAATGAAAATGGGCAATTTATAGATGTTACCATGGAAACTAATCTTTTTGGTGGAGAGGTAGGCTATGGACTAGCTGTGTGCATAAATGATATTAACTCAGATGGGTGGGATGATATTTACGTGTCAAATGATTTTTTTGAAGATGATTATTTATATATAAACCAAAAAAATGGGTCTTTTAAAGAACAATCTCATAAGTATTTGAGCCAAACAAGTCAGTTTTCAATGGGAAATGACATATCTGATATCAATCATGACGGGTTGGTTGATATTATCACTCTGGATATGCTTCCAGAAGATGAAAAAGTATTAAAAAACTCACTTGGTGAAATCAATTATAATTCCCTAGTCAGAAGAAAATCATTAGGATATAATTATCAATTTCCTAGGAATCATCTACAAATTAATACTGGAGTTGATAAGTTTTTTGAAATTGGTCTTTTTTCAGGAATATCAGCCACTGATTGGAGTTGGGCTCCTGTTTTTGCGGATTTTGATAACGATGGATACAAAGATTTGGTCATTTCTAATGGAATTTATCGAAGACCAAATGATGCAGACTACATTAAATACGTCTCCTCTGAACAAATAAGAACTAAAATAAATAACACACGGCTAGTTGATAATCTAGCGTTAGAAAAAATGCCCCGAGGTGATGTAAGTAATTATTTTTTCAAAGGGAACAAAGACCTCCTTTTTGATAATGTTAGTGATGTATGGGTAAATCAAAAGCCTGGACTTAGCAATGGCGTTGTTAGCGCTGATTTAGATAATGATGGTGATCAAGATTTAGTATTTAACAATTTCAACTCTTCTGCTACCGTTTTGAAGAATAATTCTAATAACAATAATTTTTTGAAAATTGAGCTCATTGGAGATGATAAAAATCATTTTGGAATTGGTACAAAAATTTATGCATACGCGAATAACGGAAAACTGTTTTACGAACAACTTCACACTACACGAGGGTTTTTATCAAGTTTTCCACATGAAATTAATATAGGATTAGGGCAATCTAAATTAGATTCTTTGTTAATAGTATGGCCTGATAAAAAAGAACAACATTTGTATGAATTTCCACAAAATAATATGTTATTATTAGATTACAAAAATGCTACCACAGCCTTAACAAAACCTCATTCAAAAAAATCTCAATTATTTACAAAACATTATTTTAATAAACTTTCTCACTTGAACACTGAAAAAAGCTTTCCAGAATTTAATCGAGAAAAACTAATGCCATACGGAGTCACACAAGAGGGGTCACCTATTGCAGTTGCAGATGTAAATAATGATGGTAAAGACGATGTGTTTTTTGGTGCTAGTAAAGGTATAGCCGCATCATTATTTATTAGTTCAAAAAATAATTTTACTAAAAGTTCGAGAACTCTTTTTGAATCTGAAAAACAATATGAGGATGTAGATGCCATATTTAGAGATATTGATAATGATGGAGATTTGGATTTGTTTATTGTTTCTGGAGGTGGTGAATATCAAGGTAATTCGAAGTATAGTCGTGATAGAGTATACTTGAACGATGGTGAAGGAAGCTTTTCTAAAAATACTGAAGTATTACCTCAATACTATCATAACGGTTCAGTTGTAGTTTCTGATGATTTTGATAATGATGGAGATGAGGATTTTTTTGTGGGCTCAAGATCTGTAACAAATTCATTTGGTAAAATGCCAGAGTCATACCTTTTAGTTAACGAAAACGGCCGTCTAACAATTGATTCAGATCAACCACTTAGTGATTGTGGTATGGTGACTGACGCACTTCTATTTGATTTTGACAATGATAATGATAAGGATCTGATTGTTGTAAGCGAATGGTCGGAAGTAAAGGCGTATATAAACAATAATGGGACTTTCGTAAACTATACAAAAAATATTTTTTCTGATACTCCAAAAGGTCTTTGGCAATCTGTTGAAATATTTGATATAGACAAAGATGGGATTAATGAAATTGTGGTTGGGAATGTTGGATTAAATTCAAAATTCTCTGCCTCTGATTTAAATCCCTTAAAGATGTATGTATTTGACTTTGATGAAAATGGACAAACAGAAAGTATTGTAGCTGTAGCTAAAGAAGATAATTATTACACAATTGACTCAAAAGATAAGTTGCAAAGTCAAATGCCTGAACTTATAAGAAAAAAGTTTAACTCATATAATGATATTTCAGGAAAAACAGTTTCTGATATTTTTGGATATTCTATATTAAATAAAGCTGATTTACATCTAGTGAATGAGTTGCAAAGTGGATATTTTAAAATGATTGATAATAAATATAAATTTTTCCCATTTCCATCTGAATTTCAATGGGGACCAATATCAAATATTAAAAAACTACTTATTAGAGGTATCCCACATATTATTATTACAGGTTCTAAATCTGACTTACCACCATATCAAGGGCTTTGGATATCTCAAAAAGGTTTTTTAATAGAAAGTCTTGATAAGTATAGTCAATTACATGAAAATGGATTAGAAATTATTCACAAGGAATTGACAGATATAGAGACTATGACAATTAATAAAAGAAGTTTTTTAATGACTGGTATTTCGAATGAAAAAATAGAATTTTATAACTACAATAAAACAGAATGAAAAAATTAAGAATAAAATCAATTATTTCTATTATTTGTTTTTCTGTTGGCTTGGCTATTTTTATATATCTTTTTTTTATGCCATATGCATATGTTGTAAATTTTAAAACAAGTCAATCACCAATTTCTGTATATAGTTTTGTTCACGAAAACACATTAGATATTTATGAAAATGAAAAAGGAATTTATTTTACCCAAATTTTGAAAAATGAGGATACACAACTTCACTGGAGAGTTGAATCTGGTAATAAAGGGTCCGATGTTCAAATAAAGATTGTATTTAATGAATCTAACTTAAAAGAAAAGATTCGAATTTTAACTTTTAGGTCCTCTTTATTGGAGAAAATATTAAAACGTATCAAAAAAATGTATAAGTCAATGAGTGATGACTTTAAATCATTTAGTTGGACCACGCCATTAAAAAATAAATTACCTGAAATTAATTGTTTGTGCGTTCAATTAGACTCCAAAATTAGAGAAAAACCAAAATTAATGAATCAAAATGTTGACTTGCTTGCGTATCATTCACAAAATAAGTCAAAGCTTCCTCCAAAATTATATATAAACGATATTGATTTTATTAATCAAAAGTTTTCGTACGAATTTTGTTTTCCAATTGGAAAAAGTGGTGTTTATAAGCCATTACCCGAGGAATTCTACATTAAAAAACAAATTGTGAGTACTTCACATTCAATAGATTTTTATGGTAACTTTGCTGCAACTCAGCGTTTTTGGGCCAAACTTTATGATTCTTTAAGACTTGAAAATGATAAAATAGATTATCCCGTGGTTGAAGAGTTTTTAGACAGCCCTTTTTCAGGGAAAGATGACAAGGAATGGAAATCTAAATTATATTTTTAAAACAGCTATGCTTCACAGTACTATACCTAAGCTAACTTTTATTTTATTTAAAATCTCAATAGTTTGTTTATTATTTTCTTGTAATCCCAAAACTACAGAATATAAGCAACTAGAAAACCCTGATTTTTTTCGTGAGGCTGTACAAAACCTCACAGATATTTCGGTATATGATATTTTTTCCCCCCCTGTTGCATCCAGGGTTTATGTCTATCCAAGTATTGCAGCATATGAAGTGATTGCAAGCGCCTATCCTGATCGATATCAATCCTTAGCTGGGCAGTTGAACGGGTTGACTGAAAGTCCTGAAATCTCAGTGAACGTAAACCCGTATTTGGCAGCGATATACGCTTACAATATTGTTGGTAAAACATTAATTTTTTCCGAAGACAAAATGACTGATTTTCAAAATCAGTTTGAGCAACGTTTAATCGATTTATCAATTCCACGTCGAATTCGAAAAAATTCTATGAGATATGCTGAAAAAGTATCTTCACATATTTTGAAATGGTCAAAAACGGACAATTACCACCAGACAAGAACCTTTCCAAAATACACCGTACTTGAAGAGGACAATTATTGGAAACCCACCCCACCCGATTACATGGATGGAATCGAACCGAATTGGGATCAAATCAGAACCTTGGCAATCGACAGTTCTTCCCAATTCAGTCCAAAACCTCCTCTGAAATTTGATCTCAGCAAAGGAAGTCCTTTTCAAAAACAATTATTTGAAGTTTATGAAGTGGGAAAAACATTAAGTACACAACAGCGTGATATTGCGAATTTCTGGGATTGTAACCCTTATGTGACTTACCATAAAGGACATGCGATGTTTGCAACAAAAAAAATTACTCCCGGAGGACATTGGATTGGAATCACTTCAATTGCTTCAAAAAAAGCTAACAGTGACTTTACAGAAACTGTGGCTGCATTTGCTGAAGTCAGTATCGCACTGTTTGATGCCTTTATCAGCTGCTGGGATGAAAAATGGAAAACCTTGGTTGTTCGTCCAGAAACACTCATTAATAAATACTATGATGAGGATTGGCTGCCTGTCCTACAAACACCCCCCTTTCCAGAGTATACAAGTGGTCATTCCGTAATATCAACAGCATCTGCTGAAGTTTTGACAAAACGCTTTGGAAATTCATTTCCATTTTTAGATACAACCGAAGTTCGATACGGTTTACCCGCAAGGCACTTTAAATCTTTTTTACAAGCTGCAGACGAAGCTGCCATTTCTAGGCTTTATGGTGGAATTCATTACCGCATGGCGATTGATCAAGGTGTGGTTCAAGGCAGAAAAGTTGGTCAGTATATCAACCAAAATATTATTACAGAAAAAATCTAAACTCAAACGCATACTTTTTTTGTAAAAATCAAGTTATTACGAAAACGTTTTAGTTTATTTTTTTTTGTGTTTAGGGTTTCCTAAACATAGTTATTTAATAGTTTGCCTATCTTGAATTCGTGAAAAAATCATTGAATTTTTGGCAAATCATTAATATGAATATTGGATTTTTTGGAATCCAATTTAGTTTTGGTTTGCAACAAAGCAATATGAGCCCCATTTATAAATATTTAGGGGCAGAGGAGTCAGAATTGCCAATTCTTTGGCTAGCTGGACCAGTAACAGGACTTATTGTTCAGCCAATTATAGGAGCAATCAGCGATGGCACTTGGAGTCCAAAGTGGGGTCGGCGAAAACCATTCTTTTTAATTGGAGCTATTGTTGCAAGTATCTCCCTTGTTCTAATGCCCTTTTCCTCTACGATATGGATGGCAGCTGGATTACTCTGGATTTTAGATGCTGCAAATAATATCGCTTTAGAACCATATCGAGCTTTTGTCTCAGACAAGCTTCCTGAAAAACAGTATTCATTTGGCTTTCTTATACAAAGTTTTTTTACAGGGCTAGGAATCACCCTTGCTAACTTTACTCCCGCTATTCTTGTGATGCTTGGTTTCTTAACAATGAATGATAAGTTAGAAAATGGAATTCCTCTTGTCACTTACTATGCTTTTTTTGTTGGTGCAGCAGCATCTCTAATTACGATTTTAATTACAGTTCTTACCACCTCAGAAATACCCCCTAGTGAAGCTGAAGAAAAGCAATTGAAAGAACAAAAAAAAGAAGGTAGAATTATTCAACGTACATGGAATGATATTGTGGGTGCATTATATGAAATGCCAACCCCTATGAAACAACTTATACCTGTCATGTTTTTTTCATGGTATGCAATGTTTTGCTATTGGCAATACCTCACTTCATGTTTATCTTTATCTCTATACAATACTACAGATCAAGCATCCCCATATTACGCACAAGCCCAGCTACTAACTGGAAACCTAAACGGGACTTATAATATTGTTTGTGTTTTTGTTGCTTTTGCAATGATACCTATTGCGCGTTTTCTCAGAGCAAAAGTTCTGCATTGCATCAGTCTAGTTATTGGAGGAATTGGGCTTTTGAGTATTCCAAGCTTAAGTGATCAAGTCGAGATATTATCGATTACAAACCCTTTTGGAAGTGGGAGAATTATCATTTCGCAGATATATCTATATGCGATTGCTTTAGGGATAACCTGGGCATCCATGATGTCAATGCCATATCAAATTGTTGCGAGCTCAATCCCAAAAAATAAAATGGGGGTTTATATGGGTATTTTTAATATGTTTATTGTCATTCCTATGATTATACAAATCATTACTATTCAGTTTGGTGTTTATGATTTGTTGGGAGGAAACCCCATAAACGTAGTTTTATTGGGTGGCGTTTTTCTTATTTTAGGTGGGCTATCTTCTTTAAGGATTAATCAAAAATGAAAGTTAACACCCAAAGTCATCCGATTCAATTAAGCCTATCCATTATTGAAAAAGCTGCTTCACCAAACGGCTTTGTCGCCAGTTTAGATGATAACGATAATTACAATCGAATATGGACCAGGGATGCTATGATAACGTCAATAGCTGTATTGTGTCAAGAAAAAAAATCATTATACCCCGTCGTTAAAAAAAGTATTAAGACTATCATCTCACAAATTCATCAAGATGGATGGGTGCCATCCAACATTTGTTTTGGCGATGATGGCAGCAACCCAATTGTAAGTTATGGTGGGCCCGTTGGACGTGTCGATAATGTATTTTGGCTTCTTATTGGAGGAATCTACTTCATGGAAATAAGCGGTGACATGTCTTTGAAAGATTCGTTGTACAAACTTGCTGACAAACAATTAAAATTAACAACTTCTTGGGAGTTTAATGGAAAAGAATTAATGTATTGTCCTACAAGTTCAAATTGGGCAGACGAATATCCTATGGAGGGCTATGTTTTGCTCAACCAAATTCTTCGGTTTTGGGCATTTAAAAAAGTAGGAGGGTTTTATGAAAGTGATTTATTTACTGTAAAAAGTAATGCAATTAAAGATGCCATAAGTTATCATTTTTTCGGAGAAGGTCAATGTAAGCAAACATTATTCACTGAAATACAAGATCAGGAACTTTCAACACTGTGGGGGGTACACCGAATAATGAGTTCATTCAATCCTGGTGGAATCAACAAAAGAATTGATAGTCTAGCTTACTCGTTGGCAATTGGACTTGGAATTGGCACCTTAGAAACTGAAGAGCGACTGGAATATTTGCTTAATAAAGCATCCCAAGGACACATTGGCTTACCGAGTTTTCATCCCATCATCACTAAAGAAGACAAGGAATATCAACAGCTTTTATCAAATTATGCCTATTCATTTAAAAACAAAGCCGGACATTTTCACAATGGTGGAATATGGCCAATGGTAAATGGATGGACACTGGCATGCTTATCTTTAACAAAAAGGGAATCAACTTTGTATGAAAAATTAGATGCTGATTTCCATCAACTTAGAGGCAAATTTCCTTACTTTAAAAACTTTAGTGAATATTTTGACGCAAACAATTACGAGGCTTATGGAACAAAAAATCTTTGCTTCTCTGCTGCAGGACATTTGTTAAGTCAAGCATCTGAAAAAAGGCTTTGTCAACTGTTTGGACGTCAGACCAATTTGATAGATCATGTTCATATTAAAGACAACGTACAACAAATAGTAAATCTAATCAGTAAATGTGAAAATAAGCCCTGTGTTCTTTTTATTTCAGGGGAATCTGGTTCGGGGAAAACAACTTTAGCTAATGAGATATCAAGCTTCTTACAACTAGCCGGTAAAAAGAGTTATGTGATGAATCAAGATAACTACTTTCATCTTCCACCCAACCAAAACCATAGTAAGAGAATAAATGATTTGAGTTGGGTAGGAATTAATGAGATCAATTTAGAACTTATGAAAGAACATCTTAATACATTAACTCAAAAAAACAAATCGGAAATTAAAGTCCCCCAACTCAACAGAATTTTTGACAGGTTTGATGAATGTAATGTTGAAGTTGATGCCTTTGATTTTGTTATAGTCGAAGGAACTTATACCTTTTCAATTGCAACTGATGAAGACATGAAAGTCTTTTTAAACATAAATTATAAGGATACGTTGAAAAAACGAAACTCTCGTAATCGCGACAGCATTGACAAAGAAATTAGTCCTAAAATTCTAGATATAGAACACAGGATTATAAAAGAGTTTTGTCAGCAAGCCAATTGGATAATTGATAAGACCCAAACAATAATTACAAATTCGTTTCCAATTAAAACTGATTAACCTTGAAATCAAAAAAACAAAAATTATCAATTTTATATTTTCTAATTATGTTACTCACACCATTGGAATTCATTGGGCAATCCACTCTTTTATCACCCGATAAATTATTAGAACTCCATTTTGAATTGGTTTCAGGAAAGCCAACCTACTCATTACAATTTTCTAATCATGTTGTGCTTAAAGAAAGTCATTTAGGTTTTCATCTTAAAGATGGGAGCTCACTCGTCGATGACTTTAAGATAGTCTCACAAGAGACTCATTCGAAAAATGAACAATGGGAGACCGTATGGGGTGAAGAGAGATATATTAATAATGAACATAACGAACTACTTATTAAACTAGAGCAAGTATCTACAAAAAGACTTTTAGATATACGATTTCGACTTTTTAACTATGGCTTGGGTTTTCGTTATGAATTCCCTGAGCAACCTAATCTCGGTAATTTCGTCATAATTGATGAAATTACCGAATTTGCAATGGCCGGTGATCACATTGCGCATTGGATTCCTGGTGACTACAGAACGCAAGAGTATAACTATACGACCAGTAAGCTCTCTGAAATTAAAAGCTTATTTAAAAAAGCAGCAACATACAATGTCTCACAGCAAACATTTTCTGAAACTGGGGTACAAACAGCTTTACAAATGAAAACCGAAGGTGGTTTATACATCAATATTCACGAGGCTGCATGTGTAGATTTTCCAACAATGCACCTAGATTTAAAAGAAGGTACATTTACCTTTTCTACTCATCTCACACCAGATCCTTTAGGAAATAAGGCATTCATGACGAGTCCAAGACCGACCCCTTGGAGAACTATTATTGTCAGCAACGATCCAAGAGATATTCTAGCGTCAAGAATCACCTATAACCTAAACGAGCCTAATATCATAGAAGACACAAGCTGGATTCGGCCCATTAAGTATATCGGAGTTTGGTGGGAAATGATAACTGGAATGTCCTCATGGAACTACACAGATGAGTTGAGTAGTGTTCAAATTGGAAAAACTGACTACACCAAAACAAAACCAAATCACAGGCATGGGGCAACAACAGCTCACGTTAAAGAATACATTGATTTTGCCTCTGAACACGGATTTGATGCCGTTCTTGTCGAAGGATGGAACGTTGGATGGGAAGATTGGTTTGATAAACGAAAAGATTATGTCTTTGATTTTTTAACACCATATCCTGACTTTGATGTCGAAGAAGTCAATTCATATGCTCGTGAAAAACAAGTAGAATTAATCATGCATCACGAAACTTCAGGGTCAACTCGAAATTATGAAAGGCATATGGATAAAGCATATGCTTTTATGAACAAATATGGATATCATGCCGTAAAAAGTGGCTACGTTGGGGACATCTTACCATTTGGATACCACCATTACAGTCAATTTACAAACAACCACTTTTTATATGCAGTTCAAAAAGCTGCTGACTATAGAATTATGGTCAATGCCCATGAGGCGTCTCGACCTACTGGTGTCAGCCGAACCTATCCAAACTTAGTTGCAAATGAATCGGCAAGAGGAACTGAGTTTCAAGCATTTGGCGGGAATAACGTTAATCATACAACCATATTACCATTTACTCGTCAGATTGGAGGTCCTATGGACTATACCCCAGGTGTTTTCGAAATGGACATCAGCAAATTAAATCCAAACAACAACTCACGCGTAAACACAACCTTAGCAAACCAACTGGGGCTTTATGTGGTGATGTACTCTCCTCTTCAAATGGCAGCAGATATAATCGAAAACTACAAACGGTTTATGGATGCCTTTCAATTTATCAAAGATGTCCCAATCGATTGGGAGCAATCTGTGTATTTAGAAGCCGAGCCCGGTGAATATATAACAATTGCTAGGCAAGAAAAGGACGGAAGTAGCTGGTATGTTGGCAACAGTAATGGCGCAAATCCAAGAGAAGCGTCTGTGGATTGTCATTTTTTGGAAAAAGGAAAGTCGTATACGGCTACCATGTATGTTGATGCTGACGATGCACACTACAAAACCAATCCACAAGCATATCGAATTGAGAAACAGCAAATCAGTTATGAGACTAAATTGAAAATATTTACTGCTTCTGGTGGTGGGTTTGGCATTAAAATAATTCAAAATTAAATCATGAAATCACTATTTTATAAAATTTTTTTAGTGCCGGTATTCTGTGTTTCTGTTCATGGTCAAAGCCATGAAAATTCTCCATGGCATATTACTGCAAAAAATATTGACACGAATAATTACTATGGGATAACTGTCGCAAATGGGGTTGTGGGGATGGTTTCATCTCCGCAACCACTAAAAGTTGAAGAAGTAATTCTGAATGGTGTATATGATTATTATCAACGTGGACGTGTCAGCAACATTCTCAAAACCTTTAGTCATATGAATATGCATTTAGAGGTTGATGGTGTCAGAGTGGAACAAAATAATGTTGATGATTTTCAGCAGCATGTTAATATGAAGAGGGCTGAATTTATTACAACCTTTTCTGTTAAAAATAAAGTTAATGTGATTCATAAGCTCGTTTCGCTCCGCAACCTTCCTTATACTGCAATGAGTATTGTTGAGATCACTGCTCTAGATGATGTACTTATCACGCCCATTAATTATATAGAATCCCCAAATCATATTTCAGATGTAAGAAATCTATATGCAGAAATCGATCGTCCACACGTGCTTATTCCGTTAATGACATCCGTTGGATTCAGCCCAGGAAAGAAAACAATTGCTGCTTCAACCTCATTTATTTTTCCAGAAAAACACGATGAGGAACCAAAGATCATACATGAAGACTGGGATTACAATATGCATTTAATGAAATTTAAAAAACGGTTAGTAAAAGGAGAAACTTACCAGTTTGCATTAGTCGGTTCGGTCATTTCTTCTGTTCACAACAACGACCCACATAATGAGGCAGAAAGACTAACATTATATGCAAAATTAGAAGGAATTGCCCGTCTATATTCCTCTCATGTTCAAGCATGGAAAAAATTATGGGAAAGCGATATCATTATTGAAGGCGATTTACGTTCACAAAGAGCTGTTAGGTCAGCACTTTATCATTTGTATTCGTTTGCAAGAGAAGGAACATCATATTCGTTATCACCCATGGGGCTTTCTGGACTTGGTTACAATGGCCATGTTTTTTGGGATACTGAGCTATGGATGTATCCACCTCTACTAATCTTGCAGCCTGAAATTGCAAAATCCATTTTAGAGTATAGGTTCGAACGACTCCAAGCAGCTAAGGAAAATGCATTTGCACATGGCTACCAAGGAGCTATGTTTCCTTGGGAGTCTGCTGAGGATGGATCAGAGGACACTCCAGTTTGGGCTCTAACAGGCCCCTTTCAACAACACATTACGGCTACTGTAGGTTGGGCTTTTTGGAAATATTTTGAAGTTACAAAAGATTTAGAATGGCTTAGAAGTAGAGGTTACCCCGTGCTTAAAGAAGTCGCAACATTTTGGTCAAGTCGTGTAGAGAGAGCGCATGAAGGTCGTTATGAAATAAATAATGTAATTGGTGCCAACGAGTGGGAAGAAAATATCGATAACAATGCTTTCACAAATGGTATGGTAAAAACAGTCATGGAATATGCTAGTTTAGCGGCAGAAGCATTGGGAAAAACCCCACCTGCTGACTGGAGGCATGTAGCACAGCGCATTCCTATTCTTACATTTGAAGATGGTACTACTAAAGAAAACGAAACTTATGCTGGGCAATTAATTAAACAAGCAGATGTAAACCTGCTAGCATATCCGCTAAAAATCATCTCTGATTCGGATAACATACGGCAAGATGTCAACTACTATGCACCTAGACTGGATCCAGGAGGCCCTGCAATGGGCAATGCCATTCTCTCAGTACTAATGGCAAGATTAGGTGATCCCAAAAAATCATTTCAATTTTTTGAGGACAGCTATCAGCCTAATGAATTACCTCCATTCAATGTAATTGCTGAAACTGCAGGTGGTACAAATCCTTACTTTGCAACAGGTGCTGGAGGTATGTTACAAGCTGTTATTTTCGGTATTGGCGGTCTAGACATTACTGGAAATGGCGTACAGCAGCTAAAAACAAGCCTCCCCAAGAATTGGAAAAGCCTTCGTTTGACTGGAATAGGAAAAGAAGAATCAACTTTTATCGTAAAACAATGAAAAAAATTATTTATTATATCGTTATTACACTCAGTCTACTTTTAACATCGTGTGGAAAACAAAACTCAATAGTAAGTCCAAATGGTGATTTAGAAGTCAAACTCAAAGTAGATGAAAATGGACACCTTCTTTATTCAGTTTTGTTCAATGGCAAGAGTTATATAAAACCCTCTAAACTGGGGTTTGAATTTGCAAACGCAGATAACATGATGAGCGGATTCGAAATTATATCATCAAAAAAGGAAACCATTGTTCAGGATTATGAAATGCAGTGGGGTTTAAATCAGTTTATTTCTTCTAAACACAACCAACTATCACTAAATCTCAAGCATATTGAAAGCGGTCGTCTCATTGATGTTGTTTTTAGGGCTGCAGATGACGGATTCGCCTTTCGATATGTCATACCTAAACAAAAAGAAAAGGAGCTGATTGTATCAAATGAGCACAGTGAATTTAATTTTGCTGAAGATCCGATGTCATATTGGATTCCTGGAGATTGGGAAATCTACGAGCACCTTTACAACAAAACAAGAACAAGTGAAATCAATGCCTTGAGTAAGGTAAACCACCCGAATTTAGCACAAACTCATATCGTTGAAAACAGTGTAGCTACTCCTGTAACTTTTATTTTTGATGATGGCACCCACCTGAGTTTACATGAAGCTGCTTTAGTAAACTATAGCGGAATGACATTAAAAAAGACTGGAGAAACTTCCTTTGTCAGCTCTTTAACTGGTCGTTCAGATGGCAACAAAGCTACGATCCCAACCCCTTTCAAAACCCCATGGAGAATGGGTATTATTGGAAAAAAGGCAACCGATTTATTGAGCTCAAACCTTATGTATGATCTCAATGAACCCAACGAACTTGGAGACATTCGTGATTGGTTCACCCCTCATAAATACATCGGGATATGGTGGGAAATGCATATGGGAAAGAGTACTTGGGATTATGGAATGACACAAGATATGGGCACTTGGACAGATAGTGGAAATGCTCATGGCCAGCACGGTGCAACAAATAAAAACACAAAAAAATATATCGATTTTGCAGCAAAACATGGATTTGATGGTGTTTTGGTTGAAGGTTGGAATACCGGTTGGGAATATTGGATTGGATTTGAGGATCGGGAAGGTGTTTTTGATTTTGTAACATCTTATCCAGATTATGACATTGAAATGCTACAAGCATATGCAAAAAGTAAGGGAGTGAGTCTAGTTATGCATCATGAGACATCAGCCGCTCCTCGAACATATGATAAACAAATGGATAAAGCGTATGCACTAATGCAATCACTAGACATTCATGTTGTTAAATCAGGATATGTTGGTCCGTTAATTCCAAAAGGAGAGTATCACCATGGGCAATGGATGGTAAATCATTACAACAATGCTGTTCAAAAAGCAGCTAATTATCAGGTGGCTGTCAATACACACGAACCGATAAAGGGCACGGGGCTTGAGCGTACATGGCCAAATTGGATCTCTCGTGAAGGAGCTAGAGGGCAAGAGTTTAACGCCTGGAGTATTGAAGGAGGAAATTCTGTTGACCACCTAGCCACAATGGCTTTTACTCGTTTTTTGAGTGGGCCAATGGATTATACCCCCGGCCTGGTTAAACTTGAGACAAAATTGGGCCCTAACGGAGATAATAAAGCCCGATCAACAATTGCTCAGCAACTGGGGCAGTATGTAGTGATACCATCTCCCATTCAAATGGCGTGTGATCTCCCCGAAAATTATGAGCAACACCTAGACTGGCTACAGTTTATAAAAGATGTAGCTGTTGATTGGCAAAAAAGCATCCCAATACAAGGTGAGGTTGGTGATTATGTAGTTTGGGCAAAAACTCCAAAAGAAAACGAAAATTGGTATTTGGGTGCTGTCAATGATGAAAATCCGAGAGATCTAGAAATTGATTTGAGTTTCCTTGACAAAAACAAGTCTTACCGTATGACCATATACAGAGACAGTAAAGATGCACATTGGAATACAAACCCTTATGCAATTGAAATAGAAAACAAAACGATTAAGCAAACAGACACCCTTAAAGTATATCTAGCTTCTGGAGGTGGTTTCGGTGCTATACTCGAAAAATTAAAATAAATTCACGTCATAAGACTTTCGAAGTCAGTCACATTGTAAAGAAGATAAAACATGAAATACATCATCGCTATAGACGCAGGGACTACAAGCTCACGTGCAATTTTGTTTGATAAAAAAGGGCATCAAATCGGAGTTGCTCAATATGAGTTTACCCAATTTTTTCCGCAAAACGGATGGGTTGAACACGATGCTAATGAAATTTGGGAATCTCAAAAAAAAGCAATTCACGATTTGATAAAGCAAACTGGTGTGCAGGACGAAGAAATTGCAGCAATTGGCATCACAAACCAGCGGGAAACAACCATCATTTGGAACAAAGAAACTGGGGAGCCAGTAGGTAACGCCATTGTTTGGCAGGATCGCCGAACCGCCTCGATTTGTACCGAGTTAAAACAAAAACACGAGGCGACTTTTATTGCGAAAACTGGTCTGGTCTTGGATCCTTATTTCTCAGGAACAAAAATCAAATGGATTCTTGACCAAGACCCTAAATTGAAAAAACAAGCCACAGAAGGAAAGCTTGCTTTTGGAACGGTCGACAGTTGGTTAATCTGGAAGTTGACCGGTGGCAATACGCATGTTACTGATGTTACAAATGCAAGTAGAACCCTACTGTTTAATATCCATACTCTCGATTGGGACGATGAGCTTCTAAAAATTCTGAATATTCCAAAAGCAATTTTACCAAAGGTTGTCAGCTGTTCAGAAGTTGTTGGAGAAACCAGTGTAAAAAGTATTGGTCAGCAAATCACGATTTCTGGAATTGCTGGTGACCAACAAGCCGCTCTTTTTGGACAGTTGTGCTGGGAGTCTGGTGATGTTAAAAACACCTATGGTACAGGATGTTTTTGTATCATGAATACGGGGAGTAAAGCCATTGTGTCAAAGAATAAAATGCTGACAACCATCGGATATCAAATTGGAGGTAAAACCACCTATGCAATTGAAGGAAGTGTGTTTATTGCTGGTGCTTTGATCCAATGGTTGCGAGATGAATTGAGTATGGTTAGTGAATCTTCCCAAATTGAAACGTTGGCAAAAACCGTTTCGGACAATGGTGGGATTACTTTTTTACCATCCCTAACGGGCTTAGGAGCTCCCTATTGGGAGCCAAGTGCAACTGGCGGAATACTTGGAATTACAAGAGGTACTAAAAAGGGTCACATTGCTAGAGCGGCCTTGGAAGCGATTGCTTTACGGTCACATGAATTGGTCAATGCCATGCAAAAAGATGCAAACACAAATTTTTCAGTTCTTAAAGTAGATGGAGGCGCATCTCAAAACAATCTTTTACTACAAATTCAAGCCAATGTATTAAATACAAAAGTTGTTCGACCTGAAATCACCGAAACCACTGCCTTGGGAGCTGCTTTTTTTGCTGGGCTAGCTGTTGGGTTTTGGAAAAGCCAAGAGGAAATTCAAACTGTATGGAAGGAAAATGCCCAATTCCATCCCGATCAAGACAAGACCTATACAAATCAAATGGTTTCACTTTGGAATCAAAGAATTCAGGTAGTTTTAAGTAAAGATGGTTAGAGTCGATCAAATCAAAGCAATCGAAACTGCTAAAGAGCCGTGGGACATTGTGATCATCGGTGGTGGCGCTACGGGCTTGGGGGCTGCACTTGATGGAGCCAGTCGAGGACACAAAACCCTACTTCTTGAGAAAAGCGATTTTGCACAAGGGACTTCGTCAAAAAGTACCAAACTCATTCATGGAGGTGTGAGGTACTTGAAGCAGGGCAGCCTACGGCTCGTATTCCAAGCTCTCAAAGAGAGAGGTATTCTTTTAAAAAATGCACCGCATTTAGTGCACAAAATGAGCTTTATCATTCCCGTTTATTCGTGGTGGAACCTGCTATTTTATGGTGTCGGATTGATTTGTTATGATCTGTTGGCTGGCAACAAACGTATTGAGTCTACTACTATATTAAGTCGGAAAAAAACACAAACACTTTTGCCGAATCTCAAGGACGATCATCTAGTGGGAGGTATTGCGTACTGGGATGCTCAGTTCAATGATGCGCGACTTGCCATTAATCTTGCTCGTTCGGCTGTCGCTTACGGGGCAACTGTAATCAACTATTGTTCTGTCAGTTCGCTCCTCAAGAAGAAAGGGGAAATCTGTGGAGTAATTGCCAAAGATCACATTAGCGGGAAAGAATACAAAATTGATGCGAAGGTCGTTTTGAATGCAACTGGTGTTTTTTCGAACCATATTCGGCAAATGGATCAGCCTGATATTAAAAGTAATATCATACCTAGCCAGGGCACACATATCGTTTTAGATCTGAAGTTCATGCTTGGAAACCATGCCATTCTGATCCCAAAAACATCGGATGGCCGTGTGCTGTTTTCCATTCCTTGGCACGATAAACTATTGGTTGGAACGACAGATTATATAGTCGATTCCATTGATGACAACCCCACCCCATTTTCTGAGGAAATCGACTATATTTTGAAAATCATTGGTGACTATCTGAAAAAACAGCCCACACGGAAAGATATTTTGAGTGTATTTAGCGGATTAAGACCTTTAGTTGCGAGAAAAAATGACAAAACAAAAGACATTTCAAGAAATCACTCTATTGCCGTTAGTCAATCCGGTTTGGTTTCGATAACAGGAGGGAAATGGACTACTTATCGGAAAATGGCAGAAGACGCAATTGATGTTGTACAATCCGTTGGGGGAATTGAAAATCATAGAAGTAAAACAGCGGAAATCAAACTTGATGGCTTTGACTCATCGATCACAAATAAAAATCCATTACACATGTATGGTTGCTTTTCTACAGAGATATCAACAATAGATTCATCTACCGGTAATAGCTCATTGGGAAAGAATTTTTATCTTTCAGAAAATCAAATCTTATGGGGAATAAGAGAGGAAATGGCAATTCGATTAGAAGACATACTGGCTAGACGTAGCCGATGCCTTCTTCAAGATGCTAAAGAAACGATTAAAGTTGCCCCTGTAGTGGCAAAAATTATGGCAGACGAGCTTGGGCATGACCAACGTTGGGTTGACAACGAGTTACGAGATTTTAAGCAGGCTGCTGAAAAATATATAATGAACTAAATCAAAACATATGACACCTTTTTTATCGGAATTTTTAGGAACTTTTGTACTTCTCTTCTTGGGCATTGGCGTTGTAGCAAATGTTTCTTTACAAAACACCCTTGCATCTGGATCTAGTGCAACAGGAAAATGGATTTTAATCACAACTGCATGGGGGTTTGCGGTATTTTTTGGGGTTGTCGTTTCGGGAGAGTATAGCGGTGCTCACCTCAATCCCGCGGTAACCGTTGGCTTAGCAGCTGCCAATAAATTTGCATGGTCCCAAGTACCAGCCTATATTCTAGCTCAATTTTTAGGAGCCATGGCTGGTGCTATTATGGCGTATATCTTTTATAGAGATCATATTAAATTAACGCAAGATGAAGGAGTAATCAAAGGTTGTTTTTCTACGGGTCCTGCCATAAGAAACACTACAAATAATTTTATCAGTGAGTGTATTGGTACATTTATGCTTGTTTTTCTGATATTTTTTATTGCCAGTCCTTTTTTGGAAATCGATGGTGTAGAACAGGTGCAATACGGAATCGGATCAATGGATGCTTTCCCTGTTGGTGTACTCGTTTGGCTCATAGGCATGGCTCTTGGGGGGACAACAGGATATGCGATTAATCCTGCTAGAGATCTCGGACCTCGGATTATATACTCTTTGGTCAGAGGTAAAAAAGCAAAGCCAGATTGGTCTTATGCCTGGATTCCCATATTCGCTCCTTTAGTAGGTGGATCCATTGCTGGAATTCTATACACGAACTTTTTTTAATTTTTTATGAGATTTATTTTTTTTATACTTCAATTGTCATGCTGTTTTCTGTCTGCTCAATCACTCATCAAAGGAACAGTTTATGATGAAAGTAAATTGGCAGTTCCTTATGCAGATATTCTATTAATTCAATCAGATGGACAAACAACATCAGATCAAACAATAACAGATGAAAATGGAATGTTTTTACTTGAAACAAGCCGAACTGGAGTTGCAGAAATACAAATTATTAGTATGGGTTTCGAGCCAATGGTGATTTCAGACTTGGAACTTGATAATAACACCATTGATCTTGGCATTATAACTCTATTTGAGGCCGCTTATGCACTTGATGACGTAAATGTAACTGCGAAAAAAATTTCATTTACAAGAAAAATAGACCGAGCTATTATTAATTTAGAAGATGATGCTTCTACTTCTGGATCTTCTATTTTAGATGTTTTAGAGCGAACACCTGGTATTATTGTAGACCGGCAAAATGAATCGATTACAATGTTGGGTAAAACTGGAGTTAATGTCATGATTAATGGAAAAATGAGCTATATGCCAGCCAGTGCGATTGTACAATATTTAAATGGATTACGATCAGAAAATGCAACTTCAATTGAGCTCATAACTACACCGCCTTCAAAATTTGATGCTGAAGGTAATGCAGGTTTTATAAATATAGAACTTAAGAAAAGTGCAGATGATGGTTACAATGGTAATATTGCCTCCTCCATAAGCACAGCAAAAGGAAAAACAAGCGAAGACGTTAACTTGAGTTTTAATGTCAATAGTAAAAAATCTAATCTCGCATTTAACTATTCTATTATAAACAGCAAATTGCCCATTGCCTTTGATATGACAAGAAGCATGGAGATCAATGGTGTCACTACTCAAACATATCTTGAAGCCAAACGAGATAACACTAGACTAGTACAAAACGTAAGATTTGGGTACGATTATGAACATTCCGAAAAACTCTCTCTAGCTTTGACTGTTTCGGGATATGAAAATTCGTATGAAATGATAGAAGATAAATATGTCTCTCAATTAGATGAGCTAAATCTTGATGACAACTACTACACGACTGAGGACAACTTTTGGAAAAATGCTCAATTGGGTATTAGTGCATCTTACCGATTTAAAAAAACGAAAATTGATTTTACAAGTGATTATTTGCAATATTCAAATGACCAACCAGTTTATTATTCAATTTCCATTAATGAGCCTACAGAATCAGAAGATTTAAGCCTACAAACCACCAAAAACTCTCCTTTTGAGATACTCGCAAATAGCATTGATCTTGAAACCAATTGGAATGAAAGAATGACTTTCAGCTCCGGAATTAAACATATTGTAAACTCATATCAAAACAAAACGAGTTTATTTGAAAATTCTGTAGTAAACGAATCCTTTTCAACGGATAGTCAATTGGATGAGGACATCTCTGCCATCTATTCACAATTACAAGCTGATTTGAGCGACAACATCAAGGTTCAAGCAGGATTAAGATTTGAATATGCTAATTCTGAAATTTTTTCAAATTTAACACAGGAAGATTTAGTAAACAGAACCTACAAAGACTTTTTTCCTTCGCTGTTTTTATCTTATAAAATCAACGATTTTAATAATCTAAACCTTTCTGTAAATCGAAGGATTAATCGCCCTGCTTTCACAGATATGGCTCCTTTTTTATTTTTTGTAGATCTCGATCAGGCCTTTCAAGGGAACGTGGAGTTAAAACCATCATATACAAATAATATCCAGCTAGATTATCGGTTTAAATCAATTAATTTAAACATTCAATATGCCAATGAAACTGACTTGATTGCTCGTTTTCAACCCAAAGTAGATCAACAAACAGGATTCATCACGATTACACCACAAAATATTGACAAGCAAAAAACGATGACTGCTATTTTGAGTTATTCGTTTTTTCCAATTCAAGATTGGAATTTGAGGTTGTTCACTACAGTTTCCCATATCGATATCCAAAATGACAACGATTTGGGCACGTATGACCTACAGACCTTAAACTATAGATTGAATATCAATAATACCATCAACTTAAACGAAGACTTTTCTATACAGGTTTGGGGTTATTATAATTCTAAATCATTTTTTGGTATTAGCACATTAGATCCAAACGGATCCTTAAATCTAGGTTTACAAAAGAAATTCAAATCTTATACCCTCTCACTACAGGCTGAAAATATATTAGACACGCAAGATTGGCAGTTTCTAACTGAAAACCCTGAGGACAACTACAGGCAACAAATGAATTGGAGTTTCAGACCGCCTCAAGTAAAATTATCTCTAAGCTATCGATTTGGCGATAATAATATCAAAGTCAAGGAAATTCGAGAAAGCGAGGAAACAAAAAGAATGAGCTTATAAATGGCTCTAAAACAGATTTATATTTCTTACAATTGTTTAAAATTCTAAGAAATACATTTACCAAAAACCAGTTGTCTAAAAGTTAATTGACCTTGACTACTTTTTTGATTTGAGGAGCATACTTTTTAATGGTTGTCTCTACGCCCAGTTGCAGGGTCATTTGATTGACTGAACAGGAAATACAGTTCCCTTCAAGTTCAACAATGACCGTATCTCCCTCAATAGCGACTAAGGAAATGTTTCCGCCATCGTTAATTAGAAAGGGGCGTATTTCATCTAGGGCTTGTTCTACTTGTTCTTTGACTTCTACCATACTCAAATTATTAGGAAACTGCTGAACATCCAGCCATGGTTGTGATCTTCACAATTTCGGTTGGAGGTAATTCTTTGTTTCGTTGTACAAGTTCTGTAATGAGTGACTGTGTGATACTCGTAAATGCATCTTCGGTAGCCCCCCCTTGCATCACAGCTGGTCTTCCTACGTCTCCAGCTTCACGAAGACTTTGCTCCAGTGGCAAATCGCCTAAAAAAGGAACCCCAACATCCTCGGCAAGATATTTGGCGCCATCTTTTCCAAAAATGTAATATTTATTATCAGGTAATTCTTCTGGGATAAAGTAGGACATATTCTCCACAATCCCCAAAACAGGAACCTGAATTGAATCTTGTTGGAACATGGCAACCCCTTTTTTGGCATCGGCAAGAGCTATAGCTTGTGGTGTACTGACCACCACAGCTCCAGTCACTGGAAGCGCTTGTAAAATACTCAAGTGAATATCCCCAGTACCGGGTGGTAAGTCAATCAATAAAAAATCGAGCTCACCCCAGTCCGCATCAAAAATCATCTGGTTAAGTGCCTTGGATGCCATTGGTCCACGCCAAATCACAGCTTGATCTGGTTTTGTGAAAAATCCGATCGATAAGAGTTGAACGCCATAGTTACTCACAGGTTTCATCTTTGATTTGCCTTCAACCTGAACAGACAAAGGGCGTTCATAAGCCACATCAAACATCAGTGGCATCGATGGCCCATAAATATCTGCATCCAATATCCCAACTTTAAAACCCATATTGGAAAGGGTAACCGCCAAATTAGCTGTCACTGTAGATTTCCCTACCCCGCCTTTTCCAGAGGCAATCGCAACGATATTTTGAAGACCGTCCATAGCTTTGCCTTTGATGAGATTGGATTGTGACACAGAAGGAGATGCCTGATGAGTCACATGCACTTGAATGCTATAATTCTCTCCAATTTGGTCTTGTAATACTTGCTCAACGTGCGCCTCAATTTTTTTGCGCAACTGTAAGCTTGGGCTTGCTAGGGCTAGGTCAATAACAATATCCTTGCCGATGACCTGTAAATTGGTCAACGCGTTCGCACTCCCTATGGTTTGGGATAACCCTGGAAGTAAAATGTCTTTGACTATAGATTGAACAGCGGACTTTTTCAAAGTTGCTTTTTTAAAATGATTCTAAATTGCAAATATAGCACAAAGCCAGTAACTTACATAGGGTTTGCCGGATCCCAAAAGACTTGCTCAAAATGGGCGATTTGGTCATCCTCGATTTGATGACCTTCGTTTTCTAATAACTGCTGCATGATTCTCGGTCCGCCAAAGTGATGTTTTCCCGTAAGTAAACCATTGCGATTCACCACGCGATGTGCTGGGACATCTGGTTTTGAATGGGCTGCATTCATCGCCCAACCAACCATACGTGCCGAACGGCGCATGCCCAAATGGCCTGCGATTGCACCATAGCTCGTGACCCTTCCTTCTGGAATTTGACGAACAACATCGTATACACGATCAAAAAAATCAGTTTTATCTGAATTATTTTTCATAACTGAATTTTAGGTAAGTGATTGGGGTTTGCTCTGCCAAATACTGTTGCTCATAAAAGGTTTGAATGGAAACCACCTCCGCTGGCGCATGTACATATTTGTAAACATCGTGATGCGCCATTTGTGGTCGGATGCCCAGGCCGCCCAAAACCCCAAGAGTATATCCGTGTAAGAAAGCACTATCCGTTTTGAGATGTACAACTCCTTTGGAGTCCAGAATTCGTTGATATTTCAATAAAAAATAGGGGTTTGTAAGCCGATGTTTTGTCCGTTTGAATTTCAGCTGTGGATCAGGAAACGTCAACCAAATTTCGGATACCTCATCATGGGCAAAAACCTGCTCGACAAGCTCAATTTGTGTTCGGATAAACACTACATTGGATAACTGTTCTTCATGTGCTGTTTTTGCACCTCTCCAAAATCGAGCACCTTTAATATCAATTCCAATGTAATTACAATCTGGATTTTGTCGAGCTAAGGCCACAGTGTATTCGCCCTTCCCACAACCCAGCTCGACTATGATTGGGTTGTCGTTTCTAAAATATTCTTTCCAATGCCCTATGTGTTCAAATGATCCCTGGAGAAGCGATTCCCTAGTGGGCTGAATCACATTGGGTAAGGTCTCATTCTCTTGAAAGCGTTTCAATTTGTTTTTACTGCCCATCGATTTTGGCTATTCCATCGGCATTTTTGTTTGCCTTGTCTAAGGTAAAGGAAAATTGAGAACCGATGTCAACTCGACTTTCCACCAGCAGTTCCTGTTGATGAGCCTCGACAATGTGCTTGACGATTGAGAGTCCTAGACCAGTACCCCCTTCTTTTCGGCTACCGCTTTTATCAACACGATAAAAGCGTTCAAACAAGCGTGGAAGGTGCTCTTCAGAGATTCCCAACCCGTTGTCAGCAATATGGACTTTGATTGTATCCTCATCGATATCTTCAAATCGAATTTCGGTTGTTCCCTTTTTCTTTCCATATTTGATGGAATTCACAATCAAATTTGTAAAGACTTGTTGGATTCGTTCCTCATCTGCATATACCTCGATTGGGAAAAGATAATCTTTATCAAACTCAAGCGATATGTTGGATTTCGCTGCTCGAATTTCCAACAATTCAAAAACGTTTCGAACGTGCTCCACGATATCAAAATTTGACATCACAATTGCAGTCGTTTCTGTTTCGAGCTGTGTGAGTAAATCCAGATCTTTGACAATGTAAAGAAGTCGATCAACCCCTTTGTTGGCTCGATTAAGGTATTTTTTATTGACTTTTTCATCGTACAATGCGCCATCTAAAAGAGTTGATATATACCCTTGCACGGTAAACAGTGGTGTTTTGAGTTCGTGGGCTACATTCCCTAGAAACTCCTTTCGAAATGCATCTTGGCTTTTTAACGTATTGATTTCTGAAATACGTTTGGACACAATCTCTTTGACTTTCTCCTCCAACTCATCCAAATCAAATAATGGACTTGTAAAATGTAGTGCTTCATTCTCTGCCGCAAAATCTGCATAAAGATTTTTGAGGTAGGCGTCTAACAATTGGTTGATCTGCCTGTTTAGCCAAAAGTACAAGGCAAGAGAAAAAAAAACACCCAACCCGATTGACATCAACAAGATATTGGCTGAAAATGGGTTTTTCTCAAATAAAATGTAGCCGATCAATGAAACGGTGAATACAACAATAAAAAGGCATGCGATGGCATAGACAATGGCAAGCGACTTCCTTCTTTTTGTGAGCACAAGCTATCAGTTTAAATGACATATTTATAACCAACACCTTTTACGGTCTTAAAGTGCTGATCACCAATTTTTTCTCTGAGTTTGCGGATATGCACATCTATAGTTCGCCCACCAACAATGACTTCATTTCCCCAAACACGATCGAGTATGACTTCGCGTTCAAAAACTTTGTTTGGCTTACTCGCCAAAAGAGAAAGAAGTTCAAATTCTTTTCGCGGCAATATTTTTTCCTCACCGTTATAAATGATTTTGTACTCCTCGCGATTTACCACAAGACTCCCTACTTCAATTAGACTATCACTGTCAGAGCCATCCTGCAAACGACGCAAAAGCGACTTAACCTTACTGACAAGTACTTTGATCTTTACGGGCTTGGTGATATAATCATCTGCACCTGCTTCTAGACCTGCAACTTGGGTATAATCCTCACTTCGAGCCGTTAAAAAAACAATGATCAGCTTTTCGCCTAACTTGGGTAATTTACGCAGATTCTCACACGCTTCAATCCCATCCATTTTAGGCATCATTACGTCGAGTAATATTAAATGAGGAGATTTGCTTTTGGCTTTCTCAATGGCCTCTTCTCCATTGGTTGCGGTGTACACTTTATACCCTTCGTTTGAAAGGTTATAACTCATGAATTCTAAGATGTCTGGTTCATCATCAACAAGTAAGATCTTAATATTTTTTTTATTCATGCTTTGCCAAAACTCAAATGTATAAAAATTATGGTTGAATCAAGTGGTCAAACATTAGCTTAATGTTAATAATGTAACTTTGAAATCGATTTATGAACAAACTACCGTTTTACCAATCTTCAATTGAGTTTCACACACAGGCAATCAATTGCTATGAAGAACAGTTTACCCATAATCCGATCTATCGTTCGTTTTGTGACCTCACGCATCGTCATCCAAGCGATTGCGAATCGCTAGTTCAAATTCCATTTTTGCCGATCTCTTTTTTTAAAACACACAAGATTCTTACAGGAACTCCGCACTGCTCCCATGTTTTTGAAAGCAGTGGTACGGGAGGGGCGACAAGTTCACATTACGTAGCAGACATCCAGACCTATGAGCAGAGTTTCCTAAGCTGTTTTGAGTTGTTTTACGGAAATCCAAAGCAGTTTGCAATCATTGGTTTACTGCCAGGGTATTTAGAAAAACCCAATTCATCCTTGGTCTTTATGATGCGAAAATTGATCGAATTATCCGATTGCACAGACAGTGGTTTTTATCTTGATGACCACCAAAAGTTGCATGAGGTTTTGAAACGGCGTGAGCAAAATCACAAAAAAACATTACTGTTGGGTGTAAGTTATGCTTTATTGGATTTTGCAGAGGAATTTCCCTTCTCTCTATCTCATACGATTGTCATGGAAACAGGAGGCATGAAGGGGCGTCGAAAAGAGATGGTGCGCAACGAACTACACGCACAACTCAAACACAATCTAGGTGTTAAAGAGATTCAATCAGAATATGGGATGACAGAACTTCTATCGCAAGCCTACGCCAAAACAGATGGAAGATTTCATTGCCCACCTTGGATGGAGGTCTTTGTTAGCCATCCAAACAACCCCATGGAAGTACAAGAGCATGGAACAGGCTGCTTGAATATTATTGACCTTGCCAACAAATATTCATGTGCATTTATCGCCACAGATGACTTGGCAAAAGTGTATCCCGACGGATCTTTTGAGATTCTGGGAAGGGTAGACGCCAGTGATATCCGTGGATGTAACCTGATGGTTAGCTAAACACCACCATAAAATAATTCTTTTTCCCTCGTTGGAGTAGCAAATAACGATCGCATATCAAATCGGTAGGTTGTGCAGTGAAAGATTCCTTTATTTTTTCTTTATTTACCGAAATCGAATTTTCTTTAAGTGCACGTCTTGCTTCGCCGTTGGAAGACAAAAACCCTGTTGACGACGCAAGTAAATCAATCGCTATGATTCCTTTTGTAAGTGTTGATTTGGGTAAACTGGCTTGCGGAACTCCCTCAAAAACATCCAAAAAGGTGGCTTCATCAAGTTGTTTTAAAGCCAATGAGGTTGCCTTTCCAAAAAGGATTTCCGAAGCTTGAACCGCCAAAACTCTTTCTTCTTCGGAGTGCACCATACGTGTCACTTCGTCTGCAAGGGTTCTTTGAAGTTGACGTATATGAGGCTCCTCTTTATGTTTTGCAATCAGATCGGCAATCGTATTTTGATCCAAAAAGGTAAAGATTTTGATATAGCGTTCTGCATCTTCATCAGAGGTGTTGAGCCAGTATTGGTAGAATTTATACGGAGAGGTTTTGGTCTTATCCAACCAAACGTTCCCACCTTCAGTTTTTCCAAACTTGGTTCCGTCGGCCTTTGTGATCAAAGGGCAAGTCAGGGCGTAAGCCTTTCCTCCAAGCTTTCGACGAACTAACTCTGTACCTGTGGTAATATTTCCCCATTGGTCACTGCCCCCCATTTGCAACAAGCAGTTGTGATGCTCATAGAGATGGAGGAAATCATAACCCTGTATAAGTTGATAACTAAACTCGGTAAAAGACATGCCCTCTTTTGCGTCGCTACCCAAGCGTTTTTTGACCGAATCTTTGGACATCATATAATTGACCGTCAAATGCTTTCCGATATCTCGTGCGAAGTCAATCAAAGAAAAACTTGACATCCAATCGTAATTGTTGACCAGCTTGGCAGCATTGGGAGAGCTTTCTGTAAAATCCAAAAACCGACTGAGCTGACTTTCAACCCCTTTGATGTTTTTTTCAAGAGTTGCTTTATCCAGCAAGTTGCGCTCTTGTGATTTTCCAGATGGGTCCCCAATCATACCCGTCGCACCGCCAATCAATGCAATCGGGCTATGTCCAGCCCGTTGAAAATGCATCAATATCATAATCTGCACCAAACTCCCAATATGTAAAGAGTCGGAGGTGGGGTCAAAACCAATGTAGCCAGAAGCTGGTTTTTCGTTTAACACCTTTTCCGTTTCTGGCATGATATCATGTATCATCCCTCTCCACGCTAATTCCTCTACAAAATTCTTTGCCATTTATTTTTTGTTACACAAATATAAGACCTAGTTGATGATCTAAAAAAGGATCCTTTATTTGGTGATATTTTTTCTCTGTTTTGGTTTGATATCTATCGAATCGATCTTAAGTATCTCATTGTCGCTCTCTTCCATATTTTTTTCAAATTCTTCGAGCTTTGTCTTTGCCATACTGACAATACGCAAGTATGCTTTCGGCTGTTTGGCGTAGTATGCATTACTACTTGTAAACTGTGCGCTATCAATTTCGTGAAACTGATAAAAAGAATCTGCATCCAAATCGATTCTCTGCTTTTGGTCTTTGGGAACAAATCCTTTAGTGGCATCCAAAACAGCAAGCTCAAAAATTAAATCAGCCATTTTCTCTTCCCTAATCAAATTTTCGGGTGGAACTTCCTCCACCTGCGCACAGGACGATAGGATCAATAATACCAAAAGGATTGTTTTTTTCATCTGGTAAATGCTACTGGCATTGCCGCTTTATGATTCAAAAATTTACCTTGGTCATACACCAAAGCCCCATTAACAATTGTATGGGTTACTTGTGATCGAAAACTTTGCCCCTCAAGCGGAGACCACCCACATTTATAAAAGATATTGTCTTTAGAAACCGTGTATGGCGCATCCATATCCACGAGAACCAAGTCGGCATAATATCCTTCCCGCACAAACCCACGACGGTCAATATCAAATAACTTTGCGGGATTGTGTGCCATTTTTTCGACAATCTTCTCAATTGATATTTTTCCTTGCAAATGACATTCCAACAATACAGACAAAGCATGCTGTACCATCGGCCCTCCAGACGGTGCTTTGGGGTAGGGATTCATTTTTTCGTCTATGGTGTGTGGGGCGTGATCGGTGGCAATAATATCGATACGATCATCGTTGAGCGCCTCCCAAAGTCCCGCGCGATCTTGCGCGGTTTTTACCGCTGGATTCCACTTGATTAAACTACCCTTATCGGCATAATCCGCATCGGAGAACCAAAGGTGATGAATACAAACTTCTGAGGTGATTGTTTTGGATTCCACAGCGGGATCACTTTCAAATAGCGCTGTTTCTTTGGCCGTTGACAAGTGGAACACATGGAGTCTTGCCCCTGTTTCTTTGGCCAATGCAACAGCGGTAGAGGACGATTGATAACATGCTTCCTCCGATCGAATTTGTGGATGACAAAACATTGGAATCTCTTCTTCGTATTTCTCAGCGAAAATCGCCATGTTGTGCCGTATCGTTTGCTCGTCTTCGCAGTGAACAGATATCGGAAGTTTGGTATTTGAAAAAATATCGCGGAGCACATCGGGGTTATCAACCAGCATATTCCCTGTAGAAGATCCCAAAAAGAGTTTAATACCTGGAACACGGCGCGGATCAACGGCGAGAACCTCATTGAGGTTGTCATTGGTGCCTCCAAACTTAAATCCATAATTGGCCCAAGAACTGTGTTTCGCAATTTCGATTTTGTTTTCAAATTCTGCCCAAGTGGTGGTTTGTGGGTTGGTATTGGGCATTTCAAAGAAGGTTGTAATCCCACCAGCTACAGCAGCGCGACTCTCGGTCTCAATGGTGCCCTTGTGGGTTAGGCCTGGCTCGCGAAAGTGGACTTGATCATCAATTAACCCAGGTAGGAGTATCTTCCCTTCGGCATGAATTTCGATGTCTGCGCTTGACTCGATATGCGGAGCGATTTCTGCAATAAAGACCCCATCAACCAAAATATCAAGGGTTTTGATTTGTCCCTCGTTGACCACTTTGGCTTGTCGAATCAAGAGCGTTTGTTTATTTGGCATACCAGCTTTTTATTTTCATCAAAATTATGCCAAAAATGGCTTCGCTGATAATCGAACGATTCATTTTTGAAGTGCCACGAGTGCGATCGGTAAACACAATGGGAATTTCGGTCAATCGAAAACCCTTAACCCATGCTTTAAATTTCATTTCAATCTGAAAGGCATAACCTGTAAACCGGATACTTTCTTCTTTCATAGCTCGTATGACCTCTTTTTTGTAACCCACAAAACCAGCCGTCGTGTCTTTTATTGGCATTCTAGTAATCAAACGAACATATAAAGACGCAAAATAGGATAATAAAATTCGAGATAAAGGCCAGTTGACAACTTGAATCCCGCGTACATATCGAGAACCCACCACAACGTCTGCCTTGTTGTCTTGTAGTGTCTCTTGCAATTTGAGCAAATCGTAGGGATCATGTGAAAAGTCGGCGTCCATTTCAAAAATAAAATCGTAATCACGATCCAACGCCCATTGAAAGGCCTCCATATAGGCTGGGCCTAGGCCCTCCTTATTGGGTCGTTTGAGAAGGTGTAAACGGGCTTGATATTTTGGCTGTAATGCTTCTACTAATCTAGCCGTTCCATCAGGTGAATTATCATCTACAACCAGCATGTCGAAAAGGTGCTCTAGACCCATAACAGCAGGGACTAACTCCTCGATATTTTCGGCCTCATTAAAGGTCGGAACAATAACTAGATTTTTCTTCATGATACTCTCGATACAAAAGTAGGGAATTCGACGGTCTTGTTCCCCTGCCATTGTTTACTTTTGTACTGTGAACGAAATTGCATTATTACGACTCACCTCTGATGACTCGACTGGCATGTGGTATTGCCTGATGCTCTTGTCTATTTTATTGCTTATCAAGCTCAATGACCAACGTTTATTTTTTTCCATCACACGAATCGGTCACACGGATATCCCGTCTACCAAAAAAATTGATGCGCCCTCTGAAAACATCAAAACTCAAGATGTCATGGCGTTCATGTTCCGTGGACTGGTGTTTGGATATTTTACCTCATCTCTGTTGTTGCATTGGAAACTCATCGATGAATTTAATGTCCCAATCTATTTGATCATTGGAATTTGGCTCGGCTACACCCTAGTTAAGTTTATCCTAGAAATGATGATTGGATTGCTGTGGCGGTCGAGGCGCTTATTACTCGAAGTAATCGTGCGAAGAGGCATACTCAAAACCAAGGCCGCATTTTTGTTGTTGATTTTTATCTTAATCTCAATGTACACTCCGATAAACAACGAAATATATTGGGCCATTGCCGGGGGGATATATCTAGTATATTATATCATTGGGTATTTGTTCTTTGCCAACCCTTATCGACAAATAATACATACTAAACTTATACTATTTATTTTGTATATTTGCACCCTCGAAATTGGACCCCTTTGGGTTTTGTTCGAGCTCATCAGCCAAACCAAATTATAATACGTTTCTATGAAAGTAAAAACGATACTTGTTTCACAGCCCGAGCCAGCGATTGAAAATTCACCTTACAACCAACTTGTAGAAAAGCGAAAAGTTGCGATTGATTTTAGACCATTTATTCATGTAGAGGGTGTTCCAGCTAGAGAGGTTCGCAAACAAAAAATTGATCTCAGTACGTTTTCGGCGATTATTTTAACAAGCCGTAATGCTGTTGATCATTTTTTTAGACTTGCTGAAGAAATGCGCTATCCCATTCCTTCTACCCTCAAATACTTTTGCCAATCAGAGGCAGTCGCTTACTACCTGCAGAAATATGTGGTTTATCGCAAGCGAAAAGTTTATGTCGGCACACGGACTTTTGCAGATTTGATTGAGTTGATGAACAAACACAAAAACGAAAGCTATCTACTCCCTTGCTCGGACGTACTAAAAGCAAATGTGCCTGAAGCACTCAATAACCTTGGCGTAAATTGGACAAAAGGGGTGTTTTACAATACGGTAATCAGCGACTTGTCTGATTTGCGTGATGTGTACTACGATATCCTTGTGTTTTTTAGTCCATCGGGAATCGAGTCTTTGTTTCACAACTTTCCAGACTTTCAGCAAAACAACACCCGCATTGCCGTCTTTGGCAATAGCACCGTAAAAGCTGCCGAAGCTGCCGATCTACGTATCGATATTTTGGCCCCTACCCCCGCTAATCCATCGATGACAAAAGCCCTTGATGAGTATATCGCACAAGCGAATAAGCGGTAGGTTTATTGCAAAAGCATTGAAATAAAAAAACCTCAACATTTTGTTGAGGTTTTTTTGTGCGGGTGAAGGGACTCGAACCCCCACGCCGTGAAGCACTAGATCCTAAATCTAGCGTGTCTACCAATTTCACCACACCCGCTTGTGATGGCTTGCAAATATAAACACATTTACCGATTTTTAGTCTGTAAATTATACGATATATTCGTATCCAATTCAATGCTATGTCAACACAAGTCGCCTACATCGAAAAAAACAAAAATCGATTCCTAGAAGAACTGTTTTCACTCATCCGTATTCCCTCTATCAGTGCCGATTCGGCCTATGCATCGCACATGCAAACCGCCGCACAAGCGGTGGCAGATGCGCTCAAAACTGCTGGATGTACGCACACTGAACTATGTCCGACCGCTGGCTACCCCATTGTTTATGGTGAAAAAATGATTGATCCTGCCCTACCCACTGTACTCGTTTATGGGCATTATGACGTCCAACCACCCGACCCGCTAGACTTGTGGGACACCCCTCCCTTTGAACCAGAAATCCGCAAAACCGACCTCCACCCCGAAGGAGCTATTTTTGCACGCGGTGCCTGCGATGACAAAGGGCAGATGTTTATGCATATCAAGGCCCTCGAGGTGATGGAACAAAACGGTGGTACGCCTTGTAATGTAAAGTTTATGATCGAGGGTGAAGAAGAAGTGGGCAGTGACAACCTCGAAACCTTTGTTTGTGCAAACCCCAAAAAACTCGCCAATGATGTCATTTTGATATCCGATACGGGCATGCTTGCCAACGACATTCCTTCAATCACCACAGGTCTACGAGGCATGAGCTATGTGGAAGTTGAAATCACAGGACCCAATCGCGATTTGCACTCAGGTCTCTATGGTGGGGCCGTTGCCAATCCCATCAATATCCTGACAAAAATGATTGCTTCTCTACACGATAAGAATAACCGAATCACAATTCCTGGTTTTTACGATAAAGTGGAAAAACTAAGCGCTGCAGAACGTGAGCAATTTAAAAATATTCCATTTTCGTTAGAAAACTATCAAAATGCCCTAGATATTGAGTCCGTTTATGGAGAAGAAGGTTTTTCGACTCTCGAGCGTAAATCGATTCGCCCTACGCTAGATGTCAATGGGATATGGGGCGGCTATACGGGCGAAGGCGCAAAGACAGTCATCGCATCAAAAGCCTATGCCAAAATCTCTATGAGATTGGTTCCAAATCAGAAGTCGGAGGAAATCACCAAATTATTTATAGATCATTTTACGTCTATCGCTCCCGAAGGGGTAAACGTAAAAGTCACACCGCATCACGGGGGTGAGGCCTATGTAATGCACCCTGACGGACTCGAGTTTCAAGCAGCTTCAAAGGCATACATTGAAACCTTTGGCAAAGCACCCATCCCGGTTCGTGATGGGGGGAGTATCCCGATAGTTGCCCTATTTGAAGAGACCCTACAAAGCAAAACCGTTTTGATGGGCTTTGGTCTCGATAGCGATGCCATTCACTCTCCCAACGAGCATTTTGGGGTGTTTAACTTTCTAAAGGGGATTGAAACCATTCCGCATTTTTACAAGCACTTTACGACGATGCACCAAGAAAGTCGATAAGAAACAAGTCAGCAGATATCCCGTCGGCTAAAAACGCACCTTTTCGTGTGGTTTTTAGGGCATTGTTTTCGATGTGAAGAAGACCCTCATCCACAAAACGTTTGGCTTGTTTTTCCAAATGCTGGCGATAACGCAACCCCAAGTCGTTTTCCATTGCTTGCAGCGATACTCCCCATGATGCACGAAGTCCAATCATAATGGATTCATTGTAGCGATCAACAACACTTAGCTTTTCAATCGTTTGCGGCAATTCTTCCTTTGCGATTTGCTTCAAATAACTCGCATTGTTACTCACATTCCAATACCGCTGATCCCCATCAAATCCGTGGGCAGAGGGGCCAATTCCCAAATAGGTCTTGCCTTGCCAATAGCCCGTATTATTTTGAGAGTGATAACCCGGTTTACCAAAACTAGATAATTCATAATGATCATAACCCGCTAGCGTTAGGGTATCAACCAAATGATGAAATTGCGCCTCCACCACACCCTCGTCGAGAAGTGAAACCACTCCCTTATCCACAAACCGCTCTAGCGCTGTTTTGGATTCTAGGGTGAGGGCATAAGACGATATATGTGGCACCTCGAGTTGAAGGGCATAGTCAAGATTTCTTTTCCAATCCCCAAGGGTAGTATTTGGATTTCCAAAAAGAAGATCAATTGATACATTGTCAAACCTCTTTTTTGCATACTCAACTGATGATAGGGCCTCAATTCCGTTGTGAGCACGGTTCATAAGAGTGAGCTCATCGTCCAAAAACGATTGCACACCAATCGAAAGACGATTGAAACCTAGCTTTTGGAGGTCATTGATATACTCAGGACTTAAGTCATCTGGGTTGGCTTCAAGAGTAATTTCAGGGTCTGCCACAACCGAAAAGGAGCTGTTGACTTCATCGAGCAAAAGGCGGAGTTGAGTAGGACTCAAAACAGAAGGTGTTCCACCGCCAAAGTATATAGTCTCTACAGGAACTTTGGCATCTTGCTTTCGGAGTCGAATTTCTTGTCGGATTGCAGTGATCATATCGTTTGCATAGCGCATCGATGTCGAAAAATGAAAGTTACAGTAGTGACATGCCTTTTTACAAAAAGGGATATGAAGATATATACCCGACATGCTATTTTTTTACACGGTGTACTTCTTGTTTGACAAAGGCACCCCAACTCGAGTAACTTTTCCCTGATTGCTGACCAGGATTAAAAAAATGACATACGGCAGCAGCGAGGCCATCAGTAGCGTCAAGATTTTTTGGTAAAGTTTTCAGATTGACAAGTTGTTGCAACATTTTGGCAACCTGTTCTTTAGAAGCATTTCCATTGCCAGTGATTGCCATTTTGATTTTTCTCGGAGAATACTCGGTAATCGCCAATTCTCTGGAAAGACCAGCAGCCATGGCGACCCCTTGCGCACGCCCAAGTTTAAGCATGGATTGCACATTTTTTCCAAAAAATGGAGCTTCCAAAGCCATTTCATCAGGGTGAAACTCATCGATAATGGCAATGGTCTTTTCAAAGATCTTTTGAAGGCGTAAATAATGGTTCTCTTTGGAGTTCATCACCAACTCATCCATATGCAAAAGTTTCATCTGTTTTCCATTCACTGCAATCAGGCCATAGCCCATAACTGTTGTTCCTGGATCAACACCCAAAATAATACGCTTTGAAGAAGGAGTCGTTTCTTTCATTGTCAGGTCAAATCAATTTTGCAGTTGGATAGGAATGCGAAACTGCACCTGGGCAGTAACTCCCAGGTTAGTTTTGGTCGCTGGAATTACCATAGGGAGTTTATCAATGGCTTTTTGCATCGCCTCTTGAGTTGCATTGTCAGTAGCTGGCTCTATACTTTTGAATACCACCTTACCACTTTGATCAACTGTCAAATGGAGAACTACCGCCTTGGGTGCATTGGGGTTGAGCGGAAAAGGGTTGTCAGTAAAAAACACTCCAACGGCTCTAGAAATCGAAGCTTGAAAACAACTCCATTGTGCAGAGGTTGAGTCTCTGTCTTCACATCCTGGATAAACGGGAGGTTGATCAGTAGACTGCCAAGACGTGTTGGGCTTGCGAACTTGCTCTGCATCAGATTGGTTACAGGAATTCGCCAGAAGGATTGCTCCAATAAAAAAAGCCCTCAACATTGGTATTGAAAAGTACAAAAAAATTTGTGGAATCATTTGCGTTATGTAACCTCTTCGCTAATTTAGCATCCCTAAATATAATTGATGGACATCTTTCTTTTGATTTCTGGTGGCTTACTCATATTGTTAGGGGTGGCAGGCAGCTTTTTACCCATTATTCCAGGGCCAGTTTGCAGTTGGTTGGGCTTGTTGGTTCTTCATCTTACGGATAGTGTTCCGCAAAACACTTTCTTTTTGACAATTACATTTGCCATTGCGCTACTGATTTTTCTGTTGGATACCTTACTTCCTGTTTGGGGAACAAAAAAATTGGGAGGCACACGTATGGGTACAATTGGTTCGGGCATTGGTTTGCTTATCGGTTTTTTCTTTGGACCAATTGGCCTGATATTAGGTCCCTTTATGGGGGCATTGACTGGAGAGTTAACACAAAGCTCCAACCTAAGAAAAGCAGTCCGAGCGGCTTTTGGATCTTTGGTAGGGTTTTTAGCTGGTACAATGATGAAGTTTACACTTGCTGTGGTGTACTTGATTTTATTTGTCAATATTTTCTGGAAACACAAAGAACTCTTTTTCTAAAAAAGCCCCGGCAATCGGCAGTTCTTATCAAATCACTATACTATACTTAAGAAAGAACTCTTCAATGTGAGGATACGCAATAAAGTGTAGTCAAAATATTAAAAATAATCGAAGCGATTGTCAACAACCTCGTACTGATCGCGAATAACCTCATCGATCAGTGGGCGCAGGCGATTAATTACTTCCTCGCTTAACAAACTGGAATAGCCCTCATATGAACGTAATGGTGTCGCTTCTTCAAAAAGGTCTACTTCCAATACAAAAACTCCTTGCTTTCCTTTTATCAAACCAGAAGTTTCATTCATTTGTAACGAAAACCCTGAGCCAACGACAAAGGGCTCTGTCCCTGCCCCAGCAATTGATCCTGCGGCGGCATTAATCGCAGATGAAGTTGAAATGGTCTGACCGTAATCCTCTGATAGATTTGTTAAGGACGCGTTATCCCCGTAATTAGAAACGAGAAGCTCATGTTTTTTGTCATGTAATAATATTGGCTGAACCCGGTTTCGGGCATCTTCTACGCTCAAAGTACCCGCTGCTGTTGTCTCAGTCAGTTCTGCAACCACATATCCACCGCCCAAAAGGTCAAATCGTTTAATGTCGTTTAATTTTGTTTCTTCTTCAAATGCCCACTTTACAATGGTACGTTGAGTACCTAGGCCTGGAATACTCTCTTCCATTAGTGAAAGGTTAGCAGCAGTCCGTGGATCAAATCCAGATGATTCAGCTGCAGTTATAAATCCATTTTTCTTGCTTTCAATTTCAAATTCGGTGGCTGTACGAAACACCTCGTTGCTCGTGGCTTCTGACGGTACAATTTTTTTTACCACAGAAGCGACTAAAACAACATCTTCTTTTTCTTGAATCTCTATAATGTGGAAGCCAAAGTCGGTCTCAACAACTCCAGTAGCACCAATTGGATTAGCGAATACATAATCGTTAAACGCCTCTACCATATCGCCACGTCTAAAAAATCCAAGATCCCCACCTCGATTTTTTGATGGTCCGTCAGAATAGGTTCTTGCCAACTCAGCAAAATCTGCTCCTTTTGCACGTACCAAGCGCAACACACGATAAGCCTCTTGGCGTGCTGCTGCCTTTGTTCGGGTCACGTCACCAGATGCGCTCTGAGAACCTGCGTAAGCAAGTAAAATATGGCGTGCCTTGACTGATCCGCCACGGTCAATATCCATCATACGAGATAGCTTAAATTGAGAGCCGTCTTTGTACGGGCCAAACACTTCGCCTTCTTTAAGTTCAAAAAGAGTATTTGCATAAGTACCCAGTTGCGCTTTAGTTTGATATGTATCTGTATAGGGTACTTCTGAGTATTCGGCAATAAACTCTTGAACGTTATCGGTTTGGGAAAAAGATGCCAAAGTCTCTTCGGATCTACTGACCTCATTAAAAATAACTTGTGGTTCCAATAGTTTTTTGAGCTCATTCTCAATGGCTAGGTTATCTTCAACAGAGGCATTTTCATTAAACACAACAAATCGAATCGCTCGACTTTCTTCCACCTCAAAATCAGCGGAATGTGTGTTGATATATTTTTTGATATCACGATTTGTTATGGTTACCAAACTATCTGGAATTGAACTGTAAGGAACTTTTACGTACGATATGCTGATTTTGTCATTCTCAAGCGCATGGGCTGCTTTTCCATCAAATGCTGTGTGATAAATCCCTGCACGTATCATCGTTGTATAAAGTTGTTTGCTGATGCTACCCTGAATAGACTCTTCTTGTAGTTGCCATTGGCGGTACATTTCTGGATTGTTTCTTTTGCTATCATTAATAAAGTCGGTAAACGCAACCACATCAAATTCGCCCAAAGCGTTTTGAAAACGGCTATCTTGCCTGAAACCTGGTGCGTTGGCAATAAAATTTTCAACATGACTACGCCCAACATCAAGACCCAGCTCTTCCTGCAATTGATTGAATGAATATTCCGTTACAATTTGATCCCATACTGTATTGACAGCACGTACATTGGTCATTCCCGTGTTTCTTTCTACCGCATCCACACGACGACTGTATTGTTCGATATTTACTTTTTCATCACCAATAATCGCAACTGGTTCTTGGCTCATTACCCCTGCTCCATCGAATACACCTGAGATGACAAAGGCAAAAAGTGCCATACCAATGACTAGAATTAAAACAATAGATTTTTCTCGAATTTTACCTAATATGGCCATGCGTGCTGTTTTTTGACAAAGGCGAAAATACAACTTCTTTAGCTGAAAAAAAAGATGTGAAACAAGGGGTTATAGAGCGAGGATTTTAACGATCTCGATTTTGCTAGCTGTCACCTTTAAAATTTCAAAATTGTAATCCCCAATATTCACAATTTCCCCTTTGCGTGAAATATTTTCAGTGTGGTGAACAATATAACCTCCGAGCGTTTCATACTGATCATTTTCAATCAAATCGAGCTTGTATTTATCATTGAGATAATCCACCTCAAGTCGAGCAGACAACACATAATCTCCCGATTCTAACTTGAGCTCAGTCAAATCAACTTGATCATATTCGTCTTCAATTTCTCCAAACAACTCTTCTACTATATCTTCAAGGGTTATCATCCCGGCAGTACCTCCATATTCGTCGAGGACAATGGCTATGCTTTTACGCTTTTTAATAAGAGAGTTCAATATATCTTTGATTAGCATGGATTCGGGTACAAATTCAACAGGATGCGTTATAGAACGAACATTTTTTGGTTTTTTAAACAAGTCAAAAGCGTGAATATAACCAACAACATTATCTAGGTTGCCTTTGTAAACTAAGATTTTTGAAAATCCTGTACTGGAAAACAAACTAATCAGCTCTTTGGTAGAAACGTACCGATCTACAGCTGTAACTTCTGCTCGCGGAACCATTACCTCTCTTGCTTTTAGATCATTGAATGTCAGAGCATTATGAAAAATTTGCACCTCACTGTCCAAATCCTCATCATCAGTTGACTCAACCTGCTCAGTCACATATTCTTCTAGGTCAACCCGTGAAAATGCAGTTGGGATATGGTCTTCACTTGTCTTAAAAAACCGCTTTAGAATCACATTTGAGAACCATAAAAATGAATTGGTCAACGGACTCAAAACATGGTAGAAAAGTACGGTTGGAATAGCAAAAAATTGCAATAGGGCATTTGCGTAAATCTGAAATACTACTTTGGGTAAAAACTCGGCTGTAATCATAATCACGACTGCAGAAATCAAAGTTTGCACAAAGACAATAGAAAGGGCCAAATCGTCAATCCCAACCGATTGTGGATAGATTTTTTGGATTAGAAAATCTCCCATAAACAAGCCGTATATAACCAAGGCAATATTGTTACCGACAAGCGTAGTTGCAATAAATTTTGAGGGGTTTTCAGTGATTTTTGCTAAAGCAGTAGAAACCAGTCCCGGTTGTTTGATTTGCAGTGCCAAACGAACGCGATTGGAAGATACAAAAGCAATCTCCATTCCAGAAAAAAAAGCGGATAGCATCAAGCAACCAAAAATGACAAGCAGTTCATTTGTCATTATTGATTTCTACTTTCAAATTTTTTGCGATACTTTCTGCGAAAGAAAAACATCCCGAATGCAGCGGCTCCCAATATACATGATATATAAAATCGCTGGTTTATACTTTGTATGTTTGCGATGGCCTCAATGGTAAATATAAACCCAAAAAAGAGATACATTTTTTCAGAAAATCTGTGAAACTTGTTCATTTAGTCTATGTCTTCGTCCTTGACTTGAATATTTCCGCTAATCATCCCAGTCATCAATTTTCGAAAGGATCGATTGGCATCCAGTCGAACTGCCTCAATGTCATACGAGGCATTGGTAAAAGTAAAGTTTTTTTCTGTGAACAACCACTCCTGACCAGCATCCCAGTACAACTGAGAGGTATTTAATCTTGTTCCTGTCGTATCGGAAATCACCACATTCCCTCTCAGATCAATGATTTCTGTTTTTGGATAATAGATGCCATAATCCGATCGGACGAATGTGACTTCGCCTCGATTGCCATATAAAGTTGCATCCAAGCCCTGCGGGAATTCGGAGTACGGAAACTTTTGATTGGTAAAATCAATATTGATCGGTGCAATGAGTTCTGACTCTATTCGTGCAGAGTCAGAATAAATCAAATGGAGCTCTTCTGTAATTCCAACAGGGATCTCGTCAAACTTATTCATTTGCTGAACTGCAGAAAACTGATCGGTACAATTCGTGAGCGTGATTGCACTCAATAAAGCAAGATATCCCTTGCGAATCATCTGTTTACAAATTAGGAACCGTTACAGAAGATCGAATCCAACAGTCGAATGATATCACTTCACCCGCTTTCCCTTGGGTAAAGATATCTGTCTTGGAAGGCGCACGTCCCGTGTAGCTCGCTTCGAGTTTCTGTGAGGTCTTCTTCAACGCTGGGTCTACGATAGCTGCCCTTCGTGCGGTTTGTGCGGCCAACCAGTACACGGCTTGTTTCTCAAACTGATTGTTTCCACAATCATTCGCACTGTCTGCATACAAACCAGCAATCAAGATATAAGCTTTTCCCATGGAGGGCTTGTTGGACAAAGCCTGGTTTGCATATTTTCGAGCTTGACTTTTCAATCCTCTCTTTTTGAGTTTTGCCGCTATTTTATATAAGATTTCTGCTTTTCTGTAAGCGTCCGACTCAAGAGTAAGTGATTCCTCGTAAAAAGCGATTGCTTCAGTTGTATTTCCGGCTTTATCTTTCAAAATCCCTAAATAGTAAGCCGAATCTGCAGACGGACTCAAACTGTGTAAAGCCTCAACAAGCTCAACAAACAATGGATCATCTGAACACTCTTTCGCATCCATCCGGCTTGCTGCGCGCTTGAGCCATTTTTCATCGGATTTATTTTCATCAAAGTTTGATCTGTATAGCGGGGTCAGGTTTTCACACGATGCTTCTTGAGAAATAATCGCATCCAAATTGTTGGCATAAGTCGAATTCGCTCGAGAATTGATTTCAGCAACACGTTTGCTGCGTTTGTCACGAGACGTTAAGGCTTCTCCTGCATCTTCTTTTTTTAAAATACGATCAAAAGTTCTGGAGAGTTTTTGATTTTCAAGAGTAAACTTTTCAGATACATCCTCATACTTTGAAAACAGGGCATCCATAGTCACATTCTCATCCCCGTTTTTGTACATGGTATACAAGGTTTTAAAATAATTATAGAGTGCTTTTGGATTGGCAAAACTTTCCATATCGGAAGTAAAGGCCTGATCAAAGGTAGAATAGATTTCGGCTAACGATGCGGTTTCATATTCCAACATAGACTGTGCCTTGGCAGATATGATTTTTCCACGCTGTGATTTCCCTCTGCGGTCTGTGGGGAAATAACTCAACCAATCATCATAGAGAGTACTTAGCATTAAAATATATTCTGAATTATCCTCTTCGTTCTTGATTTTATGACCTAGAATCCGCTCCCCATAAATGTATGTAGCCTCGTTTAGTTCTGGGCAATGCGTTTTTACTTCCAACCAGGGTGCATAGGCGGAATCGTAGTTTTTCACTTTTGCAAACTCTGCAAAAATACTGAGGTTTGCAGGGCAGTCTGCTGCAGATTGAGCAGGAATTACTCCAAATGAGAATAAAAGTAGAATTAAAAAGGTTAGATTTTTCATTTTAATTGTATTTACGCTTTATAAACCAACGGTCATTAAGTGAAAACCCAATGCGGATGTTGACATAATTTTCTTCAATAAGGGAGTCATCTCCTGCTCCCAATTTTCCAAGTTCAAAGCCCATATTGACATTCGAAAAGCCGGCTACTGGTAATCCAACTCCAAAAGTAATGCCAGTATTTTCAATCGCTTTGTCGTTTAAAATCATTCCTGTTTTAGAAGAAACAATCCCAAAACGGTACACGATGCGTTTCCAGTAACTGGAAAACGAGTCGTATTCTGGAATAAAATAGCCCCCAATTGATAGCTGAGAAGCTGGTTCGTATCGCACACTCCCAACAGCGTAAAACGAGTTGTCAATAGAGCCGCCTGTCTCTGACCACTGTCCACCAATATACCATTTTTTGGGCTCTCCAATTCCACCCCCTATGGTTTGTTTGGCGGGGAGCTCACTTCTGGTTTCATCGAGTCCTTCAAGAGATAAATTTACTTCTTGGGTGTCGCGTTGTTCACCAAGTGAGGTGAATGTGGATATGGAGCGAGCATTAAGGGATTTTAGATCGGCTTTCGGTTGATAGGCATAGTGCAATTGCATTTGTAGCCGATTCGAAAGGTGAAACTTATAATATGAGGATAGATTCCATTCCAAACCTCTCAACTCAGATTCATTATTTAGCTGTGAGAGTAAATCAATTCCATCTTCTTGTCGGGTATGGACCCTAAAAATCGATCCAAAATTGTAGTGAACCGACGCCCCAATCCCCAAATTTTTTAGAGGAGAAAACCCTAGAGAAAAGAAAACCTGATTGATCCCGCCATTTCCTTCATAATTCGAATTGGAACTCAGACCGTTAATTTCATCGGAAACACTGAGTCGATAGCCAACTGCTGTTTTTGGGAGAAGTCCAAAACCAAATCCGAAATACTTTGTCGGAATAGCCACTGTCATATAATCGATACCTGCCGTTTCATTTTTTGATGAATTGGCGTCTGAAATAAAGTTTCGCCTCGAATAATTTGCCCCGATATTGTAGTTGACAAGCTTCAGTTCAGCCAAAGAAGCCGGAGATGAAACATTGTGGTGAATACTATCAACATGTGCCACAAGTCCCCCCATAGATCTTTGATCAGCAGTTCCTGAAAACAAGGACTCTCCCAGTCCATAAAAAGAATAGGGTGAAAGGGTTCCTTTTTGAGCAAACAAATGGGAAGTGATTAGAAGAGAAGTGATTAAAAAAAAGCGAGTCATTTATGACTTATTCGTTTCAAGCAATAGGTTTAGTCCAATGGCTAAAAAATTTTCGTCCGCTAAGATGCCATTTTTTACCCGTTTAGACAAGAAACCAGCGTCACCACCTGTTAAAATTATCCTAAATGTTGGTGTAAATGTTCTAAATCGACCTATTAATGCCTCGATCTCAGCAACTACACTCGAAATTACCCCGTGATGCATGGCCTCGTCGGTATTGGTGGGTGGAAAAGATGATGGCTGCTGTATCTCCAAATTGGGGAGTTGATGGGTAAACGTATGCATGGCTTGATATCTCATCATTAACCCCGGGCTGATAACACCGCCAAGGTGGTGTGCTTTTGAAGTTATCAAATCATATGTGATACAAGAACCTGCATCGATAATCAAAATATTTTCAAGAGGAAACAAATACGTTGCAGCTGCCAGGCCCACCACCCTATCGATCCCCAAATTTGTGAAGGGATCATAATCTGATGTAAAAGGAAGTTGAAGCTGATGATGCACTTCCACATATTGGGTGTTGTTGTGAAGGGTTTCCAAATCCGATTGAACATTCCCGACCTGCGAAACAATGGAATGTGTAATTTTATTGGTGTCAATAATCGATTGCCATGGAATGTTATCCACACTGGAAAGCTTCTGTACAGATTTTAGATTTAGGCCGTCAAAAAAGCCGAGCTTTGTCTGTGTATTCCCGATATCAATTGTGAGGTTCAAAACAATAATTCGCAAGTGCTAAAATACTGGAATTTTTATTAGCCCCTTGTCAATTCTATAAAGGGTTTTATATTTGCATCTGCCTAAGCGCATGGTACCTTAGCTCAGTTGGTAGAGCAAAGGACTGAAAATCCTTGTGTCCCTGGTTCGATTCCTGGAGGTACCACAAACTCCGAGCTTATTAAAAGCTCGGAGTTTTTATTTATAACATCTTTAAAAAGTCGATTTCTTGATTGGTTAAGTGCCGCCATGTTCCCCTTGGGAGATCTTTTTTGGTGAGTCCGGCAAAAACAACTCGATCCAAAGCAATCACTTCATGCCCCAAGTGTTCAAATATGCGCCTAACAATTCTATTTCTACCCGAATGGATTTCCAGTCCAACTTCTCGCTTACTCGCACCTTGCACATAGCTTACCTCGTCGACTTTAACTGGACCATCATCGAGTGTTAGTCCTCTTCGAATTTGCACTAAATCATGCGGTTTTAAACTTTTGGAAAGTACTACGTGATAAAGCTTCTTTACCATAGATGAAGGGTGCGTGAGTTTTTTGGCCAAGTCGCCATCGTTGGTAAATAGCAATAACCCCGTTGTTGGACGATCAAGGCGACCTACAGGTACAATTCGTGAGGGTGTTGCCTTTGTAACCAGATTCATTACCGTTTTTCGACCGCGCTCGTCTTTGGTGGTTGTGATAAATCCCTTTGGCTTGTTGAGAAGGACATAGGCTTTTTTCTCTGGAGTTATACGTTTGCCATCAAAATGAACAACATCTCCCTCCTTTACTTGATAGCCAAGCTCTGTAACGATTTGATTGTTGACCTTTACCACACCCAACCCAATGTGCATATCGGCTTCTCTACGAGAACAAATCCCTGCATGGGCAATGTATTTATTAAGACGAATGGTGCTTTTGGAGCCTGATTTCTTTGCAGATGATTTTCTTCGATTCATAGTTTGGCAAAGGTATAACAACTAGATTGGGATTTTCAATAATGGCAAGCAGATTATACCCAACAAAATCAGTGCCTTAATCCCAAACAGAAGGAAAATCAATTGATTGGTTTTTGAAAATCTCCACAATAAAATGGTAAAGAATACCAAAAACACCAGGCTAGCAATGAAATAGTATAGCATTCCTTGTAAAGAAAAAAAGAAATGCAAGAGAAAAAAAACACCAAAACAAAAACATACCAACAGAGAAATAAGCCCTTTGACTTGGACTTCCCCATACACCGTGGGTATGGTTTTGTAATTGTTGGATAGATCCCCTCTTATATTACATAAATCTTTGACGAGTTCTTTAATGGAAATCAACAATAGCAAATAAGACGCTAGGGTAAAAATTTCCATTGTGAAATTTTTAAAATATACGGTTATCGCAAAAAATGGCAATACGGTTAAGGCTGCTGAAGCCAAGTTTCCAACAAATAAATATCGCTTTAGGAATCCAGAATAAAGTGCCATACTAACAATGTATGCGCAAAAGAAAAGAGCTGATTTCTGAGAAACGCTGCTGGCAACCAATAGCGCAACCCCATTGAAGGTAAAATATCCGATCAACTTGGAGCGTTCGGATATATTTTGCTCTAATAGGGTCTTTTGCGGGCGGTTAATCAAATCTTTTTCTTGATCAAAAAACGCATTGATGATATAGCCAGCGGCAACGGAGAGTACAGTCGCCAAAACAATCAACCACAAATTGACGTCCAAAAAGGTTACCCTTGGACTAGCTTGAGTCGAAAAGATAAAAGCTGAAGATAGGAGTTGGGCAATTACCAGAACCGCAAGATTCTGTCCGCGAACCAAGGAAAGTAAGCTAATCAGCTTTAAATATACGCCATTTTGACTAGGCAAAACAAAAAAATTAGAAAGTATAAACGACTTCCAGGCGATGGTCTTTTAGTACAGACTGAGCCTTAGAAATGTCTTCCGTAAAACCAAGTATGTAACCACCTCCACCAGAACCACACAATTTGAGATAGTAGGCGTTGGTGTCAATACCTGTCTTCCAAAGAGAGTGAAACTGCTCTGGAATCATGGGTTTAAAATGAGTAAGTACGGTTTTAGATAGTCGTTTTAAATCCCCAAATAAAGATTTGACATCCCCCTTTAAAAAATGCTCTACACAGTTATCAGAATAAGAGATAAACTGTTCTTTAATCATTTTTCTAAAAGAAGGGGACTCCATGTTTTGCATAAAAAGATTGACCATCGGAGCCGTTTCCCCCATAGATCCACTGTCGATTAAAAAGACTGCTCCCTTCCCAGCTTGTGGCTGAGATGGGATCCCAGTTGGTTCTAAAACATCTTTTGAATGAATCAAGATGGGTAAACTCAAAAAACTATTCAGTGGATCTAAACCAGAGGATTTTCCATGAAAAAAAGATTCCATCTGTCCAAAAATTTCTTTGAGCTTGAGCAACTTATCGCGGGTGAGATTTTCCAAAATCGTAATTCTATTGTTCGCATAACGGTCATATATAGCTGCGACCAATGCACCACTACTTCCAATACCATATCCTTGTGGAATACTACTGTCAAAATATAAGCCCTTTGCTAGGTCTTCGCGGAGTTGTTTGATATTAAAAGTAACCAGGGTACTGTTGATTTGTTCGAGGAAATCAACGAATTCACTTAGCTTCTGATTCGATGATTGAGCCTTTTTGTTTTTGGTGTCTGAGATTTTTAGCGCTCCCTTGTAAAAATTATAAGGTATCGAAAGTCCTTTGGCATCTTTGATGATACCATACTCTCCAAAGAGTAAAATTTTAGCATAAAACAATGGTCCTTTCACGTGTTAAAACTACACTTTTTTTAGTCCTGTGCCAACTCGATCGTAAATCAATTCATTGTCTTGACAATATTTGCGCAAATCGGACGCGATAAATTGATCGATTTTCTCTGCTTCATGTGCTGGATACAACAAGTGCACATTTGCTCCTGCATCAAGAGTGAATGTAAGATGTAGCCCTGATGTCTTACGAAATGTTCTTACTTCTTGGATAATTTGAATGGTGTTTGGGTGCATCAAAATATAAGAAGGTGAAGAGGTCAACATCATCGCATGTAAACTCAATGCTTCTCGCTCAACCAAATCACTAAATCCATCCATATCTCCCTTTTCTAAAATCGTTAAAAGGGCTTGATAGTGAGCTTTGGCTTGTGCAAAACGTGTTTCCGCGAAGGGATGGTTATGCATCAGGTTGTGACCAACTGTACTACTGACTTCTTTTTGCCCCTTGTCTACTAATAATATGGTGTCTCGATAGGTTGTAAATACATCTGCTGCTTTTGTCCAGCGAACGCCAAATAAATCGCTGCTGACGGGCGTTGCCGCATGCTCTCCCCAAAGTACAAGAGGGCCCTCCACACTTCGAGCTGCACTTCCTGAACCCAATCGTGCAAGAAAGGAACATTTTTTTATTTGATCCTCTGCAGTGAGTGAGGGATAAATTTGCTTTTCAAGATCCATTATCGCAGCAGCGAGTGCAGCCATAGCCGAAGCAGAGGAAGCAATTCCACTGCTGTGCGGAAAGGAATTTACAGTATCGATTTGGAGATGATACTCATTTAGATAGGGGGCGTATGGCAAGATTCTGTCAATTAAGGTTTTTACTTTTGGTTTAAAAGAGGGAGTTGACTTTCCATCATACTGAATTGCTAATGAAAAACGGTCTTGTTTGTCGATGAGTCTTTCAAATCTTACCGAAGTCGTTGTTCGGCACTGGTCCAGTGTAAGACTAACAGAAGGGTTGCAAGGGATTTGCAGCTCTTTCTTCCCCCAATACTTGACCAAAGCAATATTGCTAGGTGCTGACCATTTTGTTTGGAATGAGGAAATTTCGTTCCCCCCTGTTGTAGGTACAAATTGTGCTTTATCTTTCATAGATACGCAAAGATAACACCGATATTTTATTACGTCCTATTTAACCGGAATGGAGTTTTACTATATTAGAGGTTTATAACCAAATTCTTAAAATCATGTTTAGTAAACCTAGAATCATTTCAACTTTCGCATCTTTTGTTGTTATCTACTTTTTCCCCTGGATTTTTTACACATATCTGGCAGTTGACTTTTTTGAAAGTCAAATGATCACAGACGTATCCAGAGGAGATGATATGCTTCTTTTACCCCTTACTATCGGTTGCCTCATTATGGCTTACATGTTTTAATCAATTTATGAAAAATGGGGTGTGGGTTCATACAATATTCGCAATGGTATTCAATACGGCGTCTTAATTGGTCTCTTTTTTGGAGCAGGTATAGGACTTATCATGTACGGAACAGAAATGCGAATCACTACAACTGGACACCTAGTGGATGCTATATTTTAAATCGTAACCTATGCGGCCACTGGAATGGTGACCAGTTTCGTTTATAAACGATAAAAAAGTTGATTAATTTTCACAAAAAAACCCCGTTAACACGGGGTTTTCTTTGTTTTGGTAAACGTATCGTTTAAACTGACTTTACAAATGGAAGTCCAGTTCTTTCATTTTCTACAACTTTCTTACCAGCAGGTAGATCGCAAGCATTGCTGCGTTGATCTTTTGCGAAGTAATAAATTGTTTGGTTTCTACCACCTTTTAGCGTTACGTCTTTGGTGTGTAAGTAATACGTTTTTCCTTTACTATTTTCAAATGAATAAGCCATGATTAATAATTTTATATAAAAATACACATTTTTTTGCAGAATATCCCCTTTGTTGACAAATTATCAAATATGATTTCTCTTTTCTAAGAGAGTGTTATTTTGACAATAAACTTAGATTTTAGAAAAAAATGATGAATCTGGAGCAAATATTGATTGTTAAATAGCTGATAATGTGTTTCTTATGTGATATTATATCTATGAATTTTCTTTTGGTATATCCGTGAAGTAGATCTATCACTTGCCCTTAAATCAATAGAAAAGAAATTAACATCAATAATAATAATCACCTTTTTACGAAGGAAAAACCTAATATTCAAACCGATTAATATTAATTTCATGTGGAATCGGGATTCCTTTTTCGATGTGATCACAGAGTAATCCTGTACAAAAGGGAGCTTGTAAAACTCCACGAGATCCCATGCCATTACATATAGCAAGTTGGGGAAATTCGGGATGGACTCCAAGGACAGGTCTTCTATCAGGAGTCGTAGGACGGAAGCCTGCAGTTTGGCTAATTATTCGATATGGGGCAGAGATAATATCATTCAACTTTTTTTGTAAGCTTCTACGAGCATTTGTCGTTGTGCCTTCCGTTTGATCTTTCCATTTATAAGTAGATCCAACTCGATATCTGTTATTGCCTAGTGGAATCATAAATACCCCTCCATGTATAATGGACTTTTCTTGTAAATCTTCACATTCAATAACCATCAACTCCCCTTTGGTCTTTTGAATTGGTATAAACGAAAACCACGGATTGTTAATCAGACCAACTCCTTGTGTAAATACGATATGTTTGGCTTTAATCTTTCCGTATCGAACCCCATTCTCCGTAAGCTGTAAGGCAAAAGAATCAAAAGCTGTTTTGATTAAGGCTTTTTTACTTTCCAAATACAAAGAATATCGATCTACAAGCAATGCAGTATCTACCCAACCTGTTTTCTTAACAATTCCGAAGCCGAGTGGTGCCGCAATGAATGGGTTTGAGTTTTGTACGATGTCATGGTTTAGATACGACCTACAATCGGCTATTGCACTGGCACGGTGCCAGTCGTTAATATCCGCTGTTTGCTGCATAATCTTTAGAATTGAAGCGTGATGTACACATTGAATCCCCAAATCGATTTCTAGAGCTTTATAAAAGGGAATTGCCATGGACATCAGTTGTGGACCCTTCCATGCGGGCTTGGTTCGTTTCAGGGCCATCGGATTGAAAAGCCCAGAGGCAACCCGACTCGCGGATTGCTTGCCATGGTCTATAGCAACAAAAGATTTTTGATCGTTTGAGAGTTTTTGACAAAAAGAAATGCCAGATAATCCTAGGCCGACAACGATATAGTCAATCAATTTATTGGGTCAGGGCTATTACTTATGTAAAAGACACGATTATTCGCAACTAGTTGCTCCACATGTCATGCTCAAAATTTCGAATGATATTTTTCAAGCGTTGAGATTCTGTAATCCTGAGGTAAGGGTTTTCTTTAATGTAAGGCGTATTAATTAGATCCCTATCGTCCATGACATTATCAATTCTATACAGATAGGTATGAAATTTTCTAGATAACAATAGCTGATCAAAAGTAATTCGTTTAGAATTGTTTTTATCACTGAACACATAGTGTTTATGTAACTCACTTCGAATATCCTTATACCAAATCCAGAAAAAAGAAACTGGTTTTTTTTCTGGTGATCCCTCTGGAGCATCTGCAAATTCGAAAGATTGATATCCAACAGGCTGAATAGCTAACAAACGATATCTTAGCTCACCGTATTTTTTATCGAAATACCAAAGACCTTTTAAATTGTATCCAACAATGTGGTATGAAGGCATATAGCCAACATCTCTCCAGTCAATTTGACCATCACCGTTTATATCTTCCTTTTCAATTTCATCAACGATTACTAATTCATTTTTTTGGTCATCTGGTAAATCTTCACGGGCTTGTCGAAGTCTATCACCATCATCAAGTCTTGTAAAGTTCCTGAATCCTTCATTATAGATCAACAATGTATCAGAAACCTCAATATTTTCATTCGTAGCCAAATTTTCAACAAACCTGGAACCTGTACCATTTTCACTTAAGGTATTTTCAAAAATGTATTCTCTAATTATGCGCCACAACGACTTTCTATCACTGGAAAACAAATACACTCTATCATCTAATGGGTAAAATAATGGATAGTTAAATTGTTCATATCCATCAACATATTCGTAAACTATTTTACTCCATAAAACATCCTTATCGTCGACATATGGATGCTCTAGAGGTTCGTTAAAATCTAAAGAAATCTGTTTTTCAGTTTTTTTCCCAATATCAGAAGGTTTATTAGCATTCAACAAATTAGATTGTGATATCAATTCACTTGAAATAAAAAGAAAACAAAAAACCAAAAAATGTTTTTTCATGATTATCATTTTAATCTAATACTAAAATCTCTTACTTTAACGTTAGGGATAGGTTCGCGATCTCCCTCTGAAAAGGCAGTTGAAACAATATTTGTAAAGAAAGCAACTTGTCCAGGGGTTTGAGTTTCAATCAGTGCGGAAAGTTCGCGCAACTCATCTCCACGTACAGATCGAACGGGAGAGGACCCAACTTGAAAATCAAAACTTTCTACGTTGATTTTTAAATCATAATCAAAATCTTTAGGCTTTTCTCCCGTTACTTTTCCTCTTACCAGTCCACGTCTCGAAATTCCATCAGATCCTAAAAAGTAATTATTGTTGTAAAAGATTGCACTTTCCATTTCAGGAAGGTCTTTAACCCTGAAAGATTTTGTTTTTCTTATTTTGGGGTTTGAGGCATCTGTAATTATGATTTCTGTATTGTTTAGAGAGTTGGGATAAACTTTCCATGTGCTATTACCAATTGCTGAAGTTCTGGCGCCATTAGACCGAACCCTTAAATTGGATGCGAGTATTTCAGGATCTGAAATTCTAACTAGATTAGGAAGACCTCTATATAAGATGTCCATCTTAGGTAGCTCCACAAAAAAATCAGTTCGATTATTGATAAATAAACTTTGCTCGACTGGGATTGGTGATAAACTCCCATTCGCTTCTCGAAAGTAAAGATTTCCAATAATCTTTTTTTCACCAGCTATATTAAATCTCTTTGTTATGTTTACTGCTCCACCACCAATCGTGTAATCAATATTTTCTCTTAATTTTTCATTTCCTATCCGTAAGGATACGGAGTCAGGTCTAAAGTTACCATCTATTCGTCCGACAATAATTTTAGCATCATCTATATTTTGGTTAACGTAATATGAAGGCTGAGAATCAAATAATGTTTTTGAAGTGTTGATGTTAACCGCACTCCCATCACTTTTAATCTTGTCAGTTAGAGCCTGCGTCATTTGAAATTCAAGCTCACGAATATCAGATTGAAGTTTAGTTAGTTTGGAAAGAGAGGCAATCTTTGGAAACCCTTTAAAATTATAATCAAGGTAAGGTTGTATTGTTCCCTCAGAGTTGACGACTGAATCCTTGAAAGTAAAGCTTCTTGAAATTAAATCATTGCTTATGGAAAAGTCATGGGGTGTTCTCTTAACAGATAAACGATTTTCTTTTGAAACGATTGAATCGATAATCGACTTCATCAAAGCGGAATAATTTTTAAATTGATCTACATAAACCAAACCTAAACTGTCATAATTATTACCATCAAAGAACATATCATCTAATTCGATTGATTTGTCCATTGTTTGAAAGTTCGTAATCAACAGGGTGTCGTTTCTATTTGGGCCGTCTTTGACTACAACAGGCTTCTTGTATTTATTTTTACCAGTTTCGTCAAGAAGTAAAGTGTCTTTTAATGATTGAACAAAATCATAATATTGATCAGTAGCCTCTTTGATGACAGGAGCCCATTCATTAGCGAATGCATAAGTTGGATTTTCAGTATTTTGAGCGAATAACCTGTATAGCTCATTACTTTTTTCGTTTTTTGATTTAATTGAGTTTTCTATTTCCTCATTTAAAATTCCTAATGTAGCCAATACCTCCTTACTAATATTCAAAGCCAACATCGCAATAAACACGAGATACATCATGTTTATCATTTTTTGTCGAGAATCTTGTTTTCCTGCTGCCATTAGTTGTTTTGTATTTAATTCCCCATTGCTTTCGCTATAGCAGAGTACTTTTCATTCAGCTGCTTTACGAGTGAATTCATTTCTTCCAACTGGACCACAAGTTTATCGCTTGCGGAAACAACATCTCTATGTGCTTGTGGTTGTCCGTCGAGACTCTTCTCAATATTGTTATAAACATCTTGTACTTGAGAAACACTTACACTGGCCGAAGCAATACGATTATTGAGTTCATCAACATTAACTTGGAAATTTTCTGGAATTTTGATGGTAGCTGCTGCAATTGTTGCAGACTGTAAACTTCCTGTAAGATTTTGAATTTGTTTGGTTGCACCTACAAAAGCTTCTTTAAGCGCATCAACCTCTTTCGAAACATCAGAGATAGCAGCTTCCGGGGTTACATCACCGTTGTCGTCATCTCCAGTGACGGCATAACCTCTCAAACCTGCAATCATAAAAATTACAGCTTCAGTGATTAATCCTGCTGTTAACCATGTATTCCCACTAAAAATAAAATCTTTGTGTGTAATTTTTAGTAGTGCTCCAATAATTACAACTGACGCCCCAAGTCCAAAAACGAGCTCGAGGTATTTTTCTGGTATAAAAAACTTTTTCTTCATTACTATTAAATTATCTACTGTTTGACCCTAAATAGTCACGCACCAAGCGTAAACCAATATAACTTTTTGCACTATCTGCATACTCGTAATCTCTACTGCCTACTTTTAAAAAGTAAGCGATGTCTTTCCACGAACCACCACGAACCACCTTTCTTTCGTTTCCTGGCATATACACGTCAGGATTAAAAGTAGTATTAAATTCATAACTTTCGTTGTAATAGGGCGAAGATGTCCATTCAGCCACATTTCCAGACATATTGTAAAGGCCAAAATCGTTTGGTTCATACGAGTCTACTTCCGCTGTGTATACAATGTTGTCAGCTGCATAATCGCCTCGTTTTGGCTTAAAATTAGCGAGAAAATCTCCACGGTTATCAACCAAGTATGGTCCACCCCATGGGTAAATTGCGGACTGCTTTCCTCCACGGGCAGCATATTCCCATTCTCCTTCGGTAGGTAATCGAAACTCCCCAACTGTCGTTTTATTTTTTTCTCCCCTTAAATAATCGTTTCTATATTTTGTTCTCCAATTCGCAAATGCCTTGGCCTGTTTCCAACTCACACCTACCACTGGATAATCCGCATAGGCAGGATGCCAAAAATACTCATTAAACATCGGTTCATTGTAACTGTACTTAAAATCTCGAATCCATACCGTTGTATCAGGATATATTGGAACTGCATCATAAATTAAAAAATCGGCTCGGGAAAGCTCGTTGATATTTGAGTTTTTCATTGCATTGACAAAGTCGTCAACTTGTAATTCAGAGAAACGATAAATTAATTTTTTTGTGTCAATCGACTTCACGCCATTGTACCACTCATTTTCAGGTAAATAAATCGAATCCTCCATGACTTCAGCATAGTGTATGTCTGGATAATCCTCTCTTTCCCAAAAAATTTGCTCGTCACGATTGAATGGGAGTGAGTGATGAAAAACACTATCAGGAGAAGTTCTGGTTGATAACCAAAGTTTTATTGGGTTTTGTGCTCGAAAGCGAACGAGTTGTTGGTAACCATTCAGACTTGTCAAATCCTCCTCTGGATCGCCGATAAAGTCTTGCATAGCTGGATAGTAGCGAAGGATTTCACCTCCAGAAGTATTGTAAAGATCTTCTAAACTTTGATTTTCTGCAACTTCAAGTTGCTCGTCAGCCGGCATCACTTCTTCAAGTTCATCGGGGTCATTTAATATAGAGTAGAAAAAATCAACATCGTCTGAGGGAATGGCAGTAGTTCCACGTTCATAGTTATTATCCTCGTACATGCCTTCAAAAACCATAACGGCTTTTTCAGCAAGTTTTGAACGAACAATCGAATCTTTTACCCATTCGATGAATTGCATATACTCCCGATTGGTGATTTCGGTTTCGTCCATATAAAAAGTTCGGATTGTCATCGTTCGTGTAATATCATTTTGTGCATCGACGATATCCTCATCAGATGATCCCATAATAAAAGACCCACCAGGAACTTCAACCATCCCATGTGGGTTTACCCGAATAAACTTTTTTGTCTTAACTCCTATTAACTCGCCTTGGTCGCGTTTACCACAACTCATGACTATAATTAACAAAGCAAGTAATGCGTTTGTGCTTCTCATTACGAATGCTAAATTAAGATAATTATTAACAATACTATTCACAAAAATATGCAATTTAAATAATACTCCTACGAATGGCCTTCCACCAACGCTCCGGAACCGTCCCTTTTTCCGCCAAATAAAAATCCTTTTCCGAACAAGAAATCAGCACCGATTCCAGATTAGAGTCGTATTCAGGCTGTACTTCTAACCACCAACGCTTACTCAAAGAGCTTTGGTAAAAAATTAACTCCTGATCATCGCACGATACCAGGTATCGAACGCTATTTTCTTTTGTTGAAAACGGATGTTCATTGACTCTGTAATGCATTCCTTCAATTATATACCATACGGATTGGGCTGTCAAATTAGAGGATGCGCTGCTTTCTGGAATATTGCACAAACCGACAAATCGAACCCGATCACTGATACCAACATAACGAGCTAATGCACAAAATTGTTGTGCGGTAAACCCATTTACTTGGGTCAAACCACCCTGAAGCTCATTAGATTTTACTGCAGTCATGTCCATAGAAACGATGTCTGAGTCTCGCATCAATGGCTCTACAACCTTGAGGTCAGATGTGAGTGTGCCTAGACGAATGGACTCGAAGTACAAGCGTTCCATCAAATCAATTTCGTCTTGAGCAACCTTATAACTTTGATATCCCAAATTACAGAAATTGGTCATGTAGTTTGGACGATTAGCGATGAGTTTTGACATATAGGAATCTGGAGATATAAGACTCCCATCTCCTCCAAAATCAAATTTATAGTCGATCGAGGTGAGGTTGTAGTATACCTCAAACTCATTGAAAACGCTACACAAGCCCAAAGTGTTTTCTTGACTACCACCAAAAGCAATAAGTAGAATGTTACGCTGATACATTTCTTTGGCAATATCATGCAATGCCTTGTGTGAGTCTTTCTCTTTTTCGCCAATCGGAATGTCCCCCAAGTCGATGATGTTATTATTCCAATTTCCAATATACAGACTGTAAAGTGCTTTACGAATACCATTTAGGTTTTGTTTGCGCTGGTGGGGTTGTCCAATTGATCTCGTTTCTTGAATACCAACAATAGCAATTCGTGCACCTTTAAAACTAGGGATACCTGCCTTTTCAGAATGTATTTTAAGTTTATTTCCTATGGTTTGAGACTCTGTTATCGAACGTATAGACAAAACTTCATCAGGAACAGGGGTAAGAAGCTCAATTGCCATCGCTTATTTTTTTGTTTTCTTCTTTTTAGGCTTGCTTTTACTCAACATCGCTTGTACTTCTTTGAGAGATAAATCAGCTACTGCGATGGTTTTATTGAGTTCAATTTTGGTTTTTCCTTTGATGAGGTTGTGGCGACCCCATCGTGCCTTTTCAATACGAATGCCCTCTTCTTCCCATACACGGACAACGCGTTCGGCCTCTTTCTTCTTTTTTGCCTCGATCAATTCTTTGATGTCTTCTTCAGAAAGCGTATCAAAATCATACTGTTTGGATATATTGATAAACCACCCATTCCATTTGATAAAAGGTCCAAAACGGCCCTTTCCTTTCGTAACGCCTAGACCTTCATAGGTGGCGATCGGGGCATCGTCTTTACGTTTCTGTTCGATACATGCAATCGCTTCTTCGAGGGTAACGGACAAGGGGTTTGCATCTTTGGGCAAGGAAACAAATACCTTGTTGTGCAACACATATGGCCCATAACGTCCATTATTAGTTTGTACAGGCATTCCCTCATACTCCCCTAGCGTTGCAGGCAATTTAAACAAGTCTAAGGCTTCTTCGTATGTGATTTTAGATAAGCTATACGTGTCTGGCATATTGGCAAACAAGGGCTTTTCTTCGTCCTCCACAGTTCCCAATTGTGCCATGGGACCAAACTTTCCAAGTCGAACACTCAGTTGACGACCAGATTTTGGATCGGTCCCCAAAACTCGCTGTCCTGTCTCTCGTGTCGCATTTTTCTTAACGTCTTCTACGACTGGGTGGAAATTGGCATAAAATTGCTTCATAATCGATTCCCATTCCGAATTTCCAGTAGCAACCTGGTCAAAATCTTGTTCAATACTGGCCGTGAATCCGTAATCCACAATATCTTTAAAGTTGTTGATCAAAAAGTCGTTGACCAAAAAACCAATATCTGTTGGTACAAGTTTTCCTTTTTGTGAACCTGTTTTTTCGGACTGATTCACTGAGGTGAGTTTATTGTCCTGCAAAACAAGCTGTTTGTAGGAGCGCTCTTCACCTTCATGGGTTCCCTTGGCAACATACTTTCGATTGAGAACGGTAGATATGGTCGGCGCATAGGTAGATGGTCTACCAATCCCGAGCTCCTCTAATTTTTTGACCAGTGATGCCTCGGAATATCTGTAGGGAGGGCGACTATAACGCTGGGTGGCAACAACGCGTTTTGCATGCACAGTCTCATCTTGCTTCATCGCTGGTAATAGGGATTGATCCTCCTCTGAAGGGTCATCAACACCTTCTAAATACAATTTTAAAAACCCATCAAAAACCACAACCTCTCCACGAGCGACAAAGTCATGGTTGTGTTTGTCTGTCGTAATCCTTGCAACCGTTCTTTCCAGTTGTGCCAGACTCATCTGTGAAGCCAAGGTACGCTTCCATATCAGTTCATAGAGTCTTTTCTGATCAAACTCTACATCCACGCTCGTTCGACTCAAATCGGTAGGTCGAATGGCTTCATGTGCTTCTTGTGCACCTTTTTTAGACGTTTTGTATTGGTTAATTCGAACATATTCTTTTCCGTAGTTGCTTTCAATAACCGATGCGGCTTGGCTCAAAGCCTGTTTGGAAAGATTTACACTGTCGGTTCGCATATAGGTAATCAAACCTGCTTCATATAGGCGTTGGGCATTTTGCATGGTCCGACTCACAGAAAATCCGAGTTTTCGCGATGCTTCTTGTTGTAAGGTCGAGGTGGTAAAGGGTGCAGCAGGAGATTTTGTTGCGGGCTTTTTCTCGATAGAGGAAACATGAAAGGTAGCATCGATATTCTGTTCTAAAAACGATGATGCTTCTTGCTCGCTGCCAAAGGTTGTGGATAACTCCGCTTTAAAAGCTTTCCGATCAACAGAGACAAAATCGGCCTGCACTTTAAATGTTTCAATTGGTGCAAAACTCTCGATTTCACGCTCACGCTCAACAACTAAGCGAAGGGTAACAGACTGAACACGTCCTGCTGATAAACCGCCTTGAACTTTACGCCATAGTATGGGTGATAGCTCATATCCCACGAGTCGATCTAGCACACGTCGTGCTTGTTGAGCGTCAACTAGATTTTGATCGATTTGTCGCGGGTGCTCAATCGCATGGTTAATCGCAGTCTTTGTTATCTCATTGAAAACGATTCGCTTTGTCTTTTCTTTTTGCAACTCCAAAACATTGGACAAATGCCAAGCAATGGCCTCCCCTTCCCGATCTTCATCACTGGCAAGCCAAACCGTATTAGACTTTTTTGCTAAGCTCTTCAATTCAGAAACAAGCTTTTTCTTATCACTTGAAACGGTGTATTTTGGCAAAAAGTTTCGCTCAACATCAACCCCTAATTCTTTGTCGGGAAGATCCGAAACATGTCCATAACTGGACACTACCTTGAAGTCTGGTCCAAGGAATTTTTCAATGGTTTTGGCCTTAGCTGGTGACTCAACAATAACAAGATTTTTCGCCATATGTCTGCGTAAAAACGGAAACAAAAGTAGTAGAATTATTTTTGAACAAACAAAAATTTTGTTCTTCATTACCCTAATTTTCTTAAAAAACAACTACAATTCATTGTACAGAATCCATTAATTTTGTGATGTGATTGCAAGACTATTTCCGATTACCAAAGACCTGTTGACCTATAATAAATCGACTCTTTATAGCGACTTGATAGCAGGGCTTTCTATTGCAGTAATTGTTATCCCGCAAGGGTTGGCATATGCGATGATTGCAGGACTGCCACCAATTTATGGGCTTTACGCAGCCCTTGTCCCCCAGTTCATCCACGGAATTATGGGAACCTCACGCCACCCGGCTGTTGGACCAGTCGCTCTTGATTCCCTTGTCGTTGCCATTGCCTTGGGAGCTTTGTCTTTGAGCGGAATTGGGGAGGTGGTTGCTGCTGCAATATTTTTAGCAACAACGGAAAGCTTAAAAAACGACTTCCACACTAGCCAATAATTGGATCGCCAAATACTTATACTGACAAAATGTCGGTATTTTTGTATTTTTGCTTGCATTTACAATTAAAATAACAGCTTTGTATTCTAAAAAACAACACTATAAAGATCCCAACCTTTACAATGGTGAAACTCTCGATGTGCAACATCTAAAAAACCATGGTAAAAAGATGTACACTTATAGTTATGGTCGTTGAGTAAAATCCTCAAAACCCACTATTAACAGAGCATAATAAAGGTTTTAGAAATACCGCTTTTTGATTTAACCCCACTTTAACCCCACCATCAGATTTTAGTTAATTAAATTTTAAATTTAATTATGGTATTTAACCCACACAAAAAGGACGTTGGGAATTTAATTAGTTCAAAGTTTGAACTAATTAATTATTAAACCCGAAATTCAACTGAGGATTATAAATAAAAATCAAATGAACTAAGAAAATTTTGTAAACATTTATAAAAAAGTAAAGTAAACATTACATTATTAAATTATTTTTATATATTTGTAAAGTAAACATTACAAAATGAAATTATGAAAAAACAAAAACAACAAACAAAAATTTTGATAGGATGGACATTCGCCTGGTGTGCAAGTACAGCAATTTTATCCTATGGTGTAAACTTCTTGTGGGATAGTTTAATTATAACTACTATAGGTTTAATAATAAATTTAGCTATAGGAGTTGGTATGATTATAGCAAATAAAAATTTATTTAAGTATTATGATGAATTACAAAAGAAAATTCATTTTGAAGCAATGGCCATTACATTAGGACTAACAGTAATTGTTGGACTTGCATACGAGACTTCCTTTGATTATGGACTGATTAAATCTGAACCTGAATTTGAATATTTAGTATTTTTTATTTGCATTTCATATATCTCTTCTCTTGTTATTAACTCAAGAAGATATAGATGAAAAATAGAGTTAGAGAATTTAGAAAAAATCAAAAATTAACTCAAGAAGAACTCGCAGAGTTAATTGGAATATCACGTCAAGCTATAAACGCAATTGAAAAAGAAAAATTTGACCCAAGTTTACCCACTGCATTTAAAATGTCTAAGCTTTTTAAATGTTCTATTGAAGAATTATTTCTTTTTTCGAAATACCAGTAACTGGTAGTTCCACTTCAACTTTAGGTTTAGAACCATCTTTTGTCTGAAGATTCCAATCAGCTGAAATCTTACATCTTATAATATCACCTTTCTTAATTGAGTTATACCGTTCTTAAAGAGACATTTTGTCAGTTATTTATTATATTTGTAGTTAAATCATTCTCAAAAAATTAAAGGGAATGAAATTGGTAAAAAATATAGTGATGAGGGTAAGTTAAATTGCTATCGAAATTACCCGCACATTTAGTTAAAATGAAAGAGAACTCAACTGAAATAGAAAACAAACAGAAGAATCCATATTCCTATAATGGTGATGTTTTAATTTCCTCTGGTTTACCCCCACAAAAGAATGATGGTCTAGAGCCACAACTAACTGATAATGAGGTAAATACATCAAAAAAACCCCGCAATAAGAAGGTATATATCGAAAGCTATGGATGTCAGATGAACTTTTCAGACAGTGAGATTGTAGCATCGATTCTGGGAGAAGCTGGTTATGCAACAACCCGCGAGCTCAAAGAAGCCGACTTGGTGCTTG